>CANFEB010000001.1 GCA_947445775.1 Oligoflexales bacterium
CAAGTGAGATACCTGCGTCTCGCCGGATTCCAGCAGCTTTTGCGCTTCAGGATGAAACCGAATCAGCCGTGCCGCTTGGGCACGTTTCCAATATTGACTCGGCGTCAGTCCGATGTGGACCGCAAATTGTGCCGAGGTCATCGATAAGTTAACGGCAGCATTGCGCCGTTCAAGTTCCCCGATGAGCGACACGGATTCCAAGGTTATACTTCGCTCGCGGGTGTGCAGTTGTTTTGTTTCTTCCACAATTTCCAGAAGTTCTTGGCGGACGTCGTACATGTTTCACCCCTTTGTTTCTTAGGGAAAACATAGCATCAGTTTTTATACGAATAATTTTTCGTGTTGGCCATGCCGTCAAAAAGATTCCCGCCAGGGCAGTCAATATTGACACGGATTGGTGTGGCGCAAATTTTTTGAAAAACTTCAAACATGCATCGAAGAACGCACTAATGGCGAAGCCTGAAGGTCAAAAATCGTGTCAAGCGACATCTCGACGATTAAGCGCTGGCGGCGAGCCAGATTCAGCATTTGATTACGTTTGCCGTCGTCGATGCGATTGGCGGCCGGCATCTGATAATTCCTGTGCTTAATTCCCGCGGGCCAAGGCTCACTGATTTTTCTTGATTTTCTGTGCCCGCCTGGTCACCGACCATTCGGTACAACACATCAACTCAGCCACCTTGCGGCGGCTGAAGAGCGACTGAGGAGCCCAAGGCGATAATCTTGCAGATGCCTGAGGCCCATTGATTTGGATAGGAAGAGCTTAGGGGGTACGGGACGATATCGCTGATGAATTACAGTTGGACTCGTTGCATCCCAATAAAAAACATTTTATTGGCAGGACGATGATTCGTATAAACTCAAAAGCCAGCTGGTGCGCGATGGCGCAACTTTTGGAAGGTGTGAAAGCGGTACGAAACAAAATGTTTTGATTGCTGGTGAAACCAAAGAGTTGAAACCAAAGAGTGGATAGGCACATAACGGGGGCCACTTGGGCCCCGTTATTTTTCAGCGTTTCTTAGGCGGCATTACGCTTTCCCGAGACGTAGACAGGACCGCCGGCCAATTCAGCAACCGGTACGCGCAGCTCTTTGCGCAGGATTTTTCCGACATTGGACTTCGGCAGTTCCGTCTTGAATTCAATGTGTTTAGGGCATTTGTAGCCAGTCAGATTGGCCTTGGCGAAGGCTAGAATTTCAGCCTCCGTCAGGGTGGGGTCCCTTTTAACAACAAAGAGTTTTACGACTTCCCCCGAGTGCTCATTCGGAACTCCGATAGCCGCGCACTCGGAAATTTTTGGATTGGTGATCATCACCTCTTCCACTTCGTTTGGATAGACGTTGAACCCGGAAACCAGAATCATATCCTTTTTGCGGTCAACGATTTTCACATAACCTTCCGCATTCATGTAGCCCAAATCACCCGACTTAAAAAATCCGTCGTCGGTCATGACCTTAGCGGTTTCATCAGGGCGATTCCAGTAGCCACGCATCACCTGTGGGCCACGAATACAAATCTCGCCTATTTCGCCATACTTGCACTCTTGGTTGTCGTCGTTGTGGATCGCGATTTCCGTCGATGAAATCGGCAGGCCGATATAGCCGTTAAATTCAGTGTTGGTCATTGGATTCACGCAGGCCGCGGGCGCGGTTTCCGTCAGACCGTAGGCTTCGATGATTGGACATTTCGTCAATGCCGACCAACGCTCTGCCACGGGCCTTTGCACCGCCATGCCGCCGCCAAGGGTCATGCGCAGATTGCTGAAATCAACCGTCTTGGTGGCTTCGTCGTTAAGCAGGAGATTAAAAAGACTGTTCACGCCGGTGATCGCCGTGAATTTCCACTTTTTAAGTTCTTTCACAAATGCGGGCACGTCGCGGGGATTGGTTATCAGGACATTGAGCCCGCCGAGAGAAGAGAAAATCAGGAAGTTCGCCGTCAAAGAAAAGATATGGTAGAGCGGCAGCGGCGTGATGATGATCTCCTCGCCCGGACGCAACTGGCCTTTGATCCAGACAAAGGCTTGCATCATGTTGGCCACGATGTTGCCATGAGTCAATTCAGCGCCCTTGGACACGCCAGTCGTTCCACCCGTGTACTGTAAAAAAGCCAGGTCCTTGTGGGACATCTTTGGCATCTTAAAGCGCTTCAGGTTGCCTTTGGCCAGGGCATCATTGAAAGAAGTTGTCCCTGACACGTTCCACGCAGGGACCATTTTTTTGACTTTTTTTATGACGAAATTGACGATTAAATTTTTAGGGAAATTCAAACTGTCACCAATCTGGGTGGTGATCACATTTTTGACCGCTGTGTTGGCGATCACTTTTTCCAGGGTTGCCATCGCATTTTCAAAAATAACGAGGGTCGTGGCTCCGGAATCTTTCAATTGAAATTCAAGTTCACGGGGCGTGTAGAGAGGATTAAAATTCACCACAACGCATCCGGCATGCAGGGCGCCGACGATGGCCACGGGATACTGCAAAATATTTGGCATCATTATGGCGACGCGGTCGCCGCGCTTCAGCTTCAATTCATTTTGCAGGTAGTCGGCAAATTTCAACCCCTGTTCACGCAATTCACCATAGGTGATGGTCGTTCCCATGTTGGTGAATGCCGGTAGGGACTCGTAGCTTTTAAAAGACTCGTCGAAGACTTGCAGGATGGAGCTATAGCGATTTGGGTCGATCGTCTCCGGAACCCCTGCCTCGTAATTCTTCAGCCACGGTTTTTTCATTTTTGCTGCTCTCCTTGGATAGAATTGTCCTGACGGCATCAGTGCCGGTGCCGGTGACGGTTTCGATATTGGTTTTTTCGGATGGACATCCGAAAAGTTTAGCAGAGTAAGCTCGCAGCCGCCTAACATGTCGTTATAATTGATCTAAAAATACATCAAAGGTACTTGCTGGCCGCACCAAAAGAAAAAGGCGCGGATTCGGACCGCGCCTCTCTCGATTCAACTGTTGAACCATCCATGGTTCATCTCACGCCACCATCATGTGGCGCAGTTCCCATTCGCTTACATGGTGCCGCACTGATCCGCGAGCCAATCAGTCAACACACTGGAAGGTGTGGCGCTGAGGTAGCTGGTCTTATTCATGAAGCCAGCTGCACCAAAGCCGCCGAGGGTCGTGTCACTCAGCGTGTCAATGGCTGCGGTACTAATGTAGCTGGCTGGATAGGTACTGGTAGCACCACTGAAGAAAGCGGTGTCAAAGTGCCCGCCACCCGTGAAGATGCGCGACGTCAGGTTCAGACCAGGGGCCGTCACGACGGTCCCAGCGTTCCCATCCGTGTGGTAACCGATCTGAATGGCGGTCAGGCCGGCCATAACGTTATAGGAAAGCTGCGTGTCGGTCACCGGAACCACCGCATCGACGTCACCGTGGAGATAGAGCAAACGCCCACGATTCGCCTTGGTTGTCGGTGCCAGCGTCGCGCCTACGTAACTCTTCCAATTTTGCAGGGCGCCAAGGATCAACGGCGAGGTCAATGTCACGTCACGCTGAACCGCGCGCATTTTTGCCGCTTCAGCCGTCACAGTGCCTGCGATGTAATCACTGAACAGGTCCTTCAACTGACGTAGCCCCGGCAGATTAATGAAGGCCGAGTTCTCCAGCGTTCCTTTGACGAGCAGTTCAAAATAAATCCGCGCCTTTCCCACGGTCGGTCCAACAGGGCCGGCGAAATTCACGGCACAACTAAAAAACGAAGGGTTTCCGTACGACGCGCCGAGTGCCCCAGTTCCGGCACCAGCGCTCAAGTGCGCTCCCATGCGACCGGCAGCGATCAAGGATACCAGACCGCCGCGCGATGCACCGGCGAGAACGGATTGAGGCAGAGCAGAAGCGGCGCCGCCACCGTTTGGCTTGAGGCGCGTTGCGTAACCGGTTGCTGCGGTTAAGTTAAACGGCGCCGCATTGCTGCCGGCGTAGGCGCGGATCACACAGTCATACATGCCAAGCAAATCATCAGCATCATTGTCATAGGGCACTGCGGTGCCAGCGGCCTCCGCATAATTGCCACTCTCGTCACAGGCCTTGTTGGAACCAGTGCTCGCATTACAGACCGCTTCCCCTGGGAAGGCCGGGGCCACGATCATGTTACTGGCCTGGAGCGCGCCCCAGTTAGCCGCCAAATCAGGATAGGCCAAGCCAGAGTCGCCGCCGTGACCATAGGCCACCAGGCGCGAGGTCTGAGTGCCGGCATCCGGAACCACCAGCAAGCCGGAGCGAACAATATCCTCAGCGGCGCCCGCTGAGTTGGTCTGGAGCTTGTACTTCATCAAATAAACTTTGGCGGCAACGGCAGCACCAGTCGCATCGGAGGCTGCCTTCCACTCGGTCACGGAATCAATGGCAGCGCAGCGAGCCAAATTGGCCTTGGCCGCGTACTGCGTGACCAGGGTCGTCATCAGAGCAGGAAGGGCTGCCGTGTTGCTGGTCAAATAGGTCGACGGAGTCCCAAGTTGCGTCAGCAACGCAGCCGATGTCTCGGCCTTGTTGTTGCCGATTCCAAGGGCGGTTGCCATCTCGTCCCACTTGGCTTGGCGAGCTAGGACGCCAGCATCATCGATGTCATCTGTGGTCAGCTCATCGGCGGCCTTGGGAATATTTTCGTTGGATACAGCCTTGCCGCAACTTTGGGTCAAAAGAACCGCAGCCGTGACAGCGCTTAAGCGAGACATTAATTTCATATCGAATCTCATGGTTGGTACCTCATTCTTATGAGAATGCAGTTATTTCGTTAAAGCCAGATTTAGAATTTGTAGAACAACTCGGTCACCACTGCGTTACGCACTGCAGCCACTGCCTTGTTAGCACCAGCAATCGGAGCATCGATATCCCACGTCACACGAACTGGAATCCGATTTTCCAATTGGAAACCGTCAAACACCAGACCAAGGCCAAGGGTTTGCATGCTAGAGCGCTCGGTCGCGCCGCGAAAGCCGTTGGAGACCGCATCTTCCATGTCTTCAACGCGAACCGCCGTATCAAAGTCATAGCCGTAGCGAACTTTCCCACCCAGCGAGTTCATCATCGGAGAGAAGCGCGCAAAGCTCGTTTTGACATCGACAAAACCACTGGAACGGATACCGGGACGCTCGAACTCATTGTTGTTGGCAAAGCCGTCGGCAAAGCTGCCTTCAGCTGCCGTTGAATCAATGTCGCTGAGTTCCGTGTTGGCGAGAAGCTTCGTGCGCTTGATCTTGCCTTTGCCAACGGCATAGTCGATCGAGTGCTGCCAGCCCGCAATGAAGTCATCGCTGAGTTTATAGTCAAAGCTGGAACGAACGGCGAGTTCCATGATGCCGCGGCCCGTAGCCCGCTGGGACAGGGTCACGTCTTCATACTTGCCCGTTGGAACGTGGACAACCAAGCCAATTGCGTGGCCCATTGTTTCGTTGTTGAACCAGCGGTATTTCAGACCAAGATCAATATCTCCCATACCCGTCTCACCAGAGACCGGCTTGGCAGCGTTTGCGACCAAATGGTGAACGCCTTGGTTAAGTGGCACACCGGCCTTGACCGTCAGAGGTTCGCCAGTGGTCAGTTGCACGCTCAAGTCGTATGGAAAGGCATAACCCTGTTCGATCATGCCAAAACATCCGTCATTGTCGCTACAGATGCCCTGCTTGATCATGAGGGCGCTGGCTGCTTCGTAGAAATTACGTTTGCTGTTGAAGTAGCCGCGCTGATTTTTGAAGTTGTTCGCATTCATGCCAAGTTCATTTTTGGACACGAAGGGGACCAACATTCCAAAGGTCAGCTTCTCGCTAAAGCCGTATTCAAGGGCCAAACCAGTGGCAACAATATTTGCCGAGAGGCCGCCGTCGATCTTTTTTCCATCGATGTAGTACGCATTACCCGAGGACGTCGCCGAGACGTAGGGAATACGTGCGCGCATGACGTTGACCGGTAGCGTGCTGGATTCTGGTGACATTGCATAGGGTGCGGGACGTTCGGATGTCGAAGCTGCTGCTGGTGCGGCATCTTCCGTCGCCTGGGCAAAAGCCTGGGCAGAGACTGCAGCACCGGCCATACCGGTGATGCAGACAGCTGCGCCAAGCTGCTTCCATATAGTCGGGCGCTTGCCAGATTTGGTCATGTTATTCCTCGCGAGGGCAAAAAATTGAAAATCACTAGACAATAGCGTAGCACACACAAGCTCTACCTTGGTAAGGACTCCGTGGGTTTCCCGGCGCACGACTTTTGTCTTGGTTTCGCCGCCGCGGCAGGGGATCGTTTGGTCGTTTTAGATAAACGCAGTTGCGCGGCAAGTTGAGTGAATTCGACCGCGAGTTTGTGCGACGGCTTGTAAAAAACTAGAGGCACGCGGGCTGCGTGGCTTTCGCGCATGACCACAGACGGCGATAAATAAGGTGTCAAAAGGGGATAGCCAAGGCGGGCGATGGCCTCGATAGCTCCCTTGTGGTGATTTGCCTGGGCTTGAAAGTGATTGATGATGATGCCTTCAATGACAAGGCTTGGCCTGTGGTCCATGGCGACTTCCTTGACAATCTCGCCAACCTGCTCGACGGCCGAGGCACTGAAGGCGTCGCAATCGAATGGAACGAGAACCCGGTCTGAGGCCATGAGGGCGCTCATACTATAGAAGTTGAGGGAGGGCGGCGTGTCGATGAAGACGGCGTCAAACTTTTGACTCTCAATGAGGCTGTCTAGAGCCTGGGACAATTTAAAAATCTTGTAACGAGACTCCAACTTGGGCTGAATCTCGGCCAGGCGTGCATCAGCCGGAAGAACCCAAAGATTCGGAAAGTCAGTCCGGTAAAGGCAATCAGCAAGGGGCTGCCCGAAAATCTTGAGGGTTGCCCCAAGAGTCAAAAGAGTCGATTCAAAAAAATCCGTCACCGTCTTTCCGCCGACGGCCCCCTCACACAAAAGGTAATGACTGGAGTTGGCTTGGGCATCCAAATCAATCACAAGGGTTTTTTTACCGGCGGCGGCGAAGGAGGCAGCGAGGTTGCAGGTGACGGAGGTTTTTCCGACTCCGCCCTTTTGATTGAAGACAACGCGGCGGATGCATGATTGGGCCATGGCTTGAATCCTCACTGGTTACGGACATCTGGCGGCTGCTTAATTTCGATTGCACAAGGGTACAATGGCGATCACGCACCGTAAAGTCCCTGGGCCGCGATCAAGTCGCGATCAAGTCAGCAGCGCGAGGCTTTCGCAACTTCGCCTATTACCGCGTTGCGATTCTGGGTGATCGGAACCCATCAAGGTGTCGATGGGTTGATTGTTGATTGCAGCATATTAATTTTTGCCAGACACGTGGACTTTACTCCGTATTTCCTGTAGAATTATGGAGTATGGTCCATAGATTACTTAACATATCGTTATCAAATAGTTTTTTCTTGTTTGGCGCCCGTGGGACCGGCAAGACAAAGCTGCTATCCGAACTATTCGGGAGCATTGACGCGCTAAAATATGACCTCCTTGAGGATTCGCTGGTGCGACGCCTTGGGAAAAAACCAGAATCTTTGCGTAGCGAATTCCTCGCAAAAACCCCCAAATGTCAGTGGGTGGTCTTAGATGAGGTTCAACGTGTCCCCAGCTTATTAAACCTCGTCCATAAAATGATTGAGTCTGACTCCGTGAAATTCGCGTTGACTGGCTCATCGGCGCGAAAACTAAAACGCGGTGGCGCGAACCTCCTGGCTGGGCGCGCGTTTGTCTACTACCTTTTCCCACTCACCTCCGTCGAGCTCGGGGACAATTTCTCCCTGACTGACGCACTCACCTACGGAACTTTACCGAAACTTTTGTCGTTAACCTCAAACAGCGACAAACAAAAATACCTCGAAAGCTACGCGTCTACTTACGTGAAGGAGGAGATCATCCAGGAGCAGGTGGTCCGCCGGCTTGAACCCTTTCGAGATTTTTTGCAAGTATCCGCGCAAATGAGCACCAAAATCATCAATCATACGAAAATCGCCAAAGAAGTTGGCGCCGATCCAAAAACCGTAATGACCTATTTTGATATCCTTGAGGAAACCCATATGGGATTTCGTCTTCCCGCGTATCATGTCTCTGTTCGCAAAGCGCAACGCGTTGCTCCCAAATTCTATTGGTTCGACTGCGGCGTCCGACGATCCCTCGAAGACACGCTCATATACCCCCCCGCCCCTGGGACGTCGTACTTCGGGGATTTATTCGAGGAGTTTGTCGTAAATGAATTCGTGCGCACGAGTCATTATTCTGGAAAAAATTACCAGATGTCCTACTTGTCGACCCACAATAGTGAGACTGAAATTGACCTGATTCTTCGTAAGGGACGGGGTCATGAACTGATCGCAATTGAAATCAAAAGTCGCACTAGCGTTGACGAAACGGAAGTCAGAAAGCTAGCCAAAGCGGCGCGTGATTGTGCCGCTAAAAAGATCTACTACCTGTCCCAGTGTGAGCATACCGAGGTCATCGACGGAGTACGCTGCCTTCATTGGCAGAAGGGTCTTCTCGAAATTATGGCTCCCTGAGATTGTCGAAAATTCAAGCACTGCACGTTTTCACCTAAATTGACCGCCCTGATTTCGGGACGAACCGCCAGGCTGCCGCCCAGATCCTTCGCTGCGCTCGGGATATGACTTGGCTTGCATACGCCCTGAAATTCGAATAGAATTTCAGGGTATGTACAAAAGGCTACCTAAATTACTGAAATCAAATAGCTTTTTTCTCTTTGGCGCAAGAGGGACGGGCAAAAGCTTTCTTTTAAAAAGCGAATTTCAGGATCCCTCAACGCTTTGGATTGATCTTCTCGACCCTGAAACTGAGTCGCTCTACATAGCATCGCCTTCGAGGCTATCCGAGCAAATTTCCCAGAGATCGCCGCCGCCAGAGTGGGTTGTCATCGATGAAGTTCAAAAAGCACCAAAGCTTCTTGATGTTGTCCATTTGGAAATCGAAAAGCGCAAAATCAAATTTGCTCTTACTGGATCGAGTGCTCGCAAGCTTAAACGAGGCGGCGCAAACCTGCTCGCAGGTCGCGCGTTTTTAAACCACTTATACCCGTTAACTCATCGTGAGATTGGTCCAAAATTTGATTTGGTATCAGCCCTGTCTTGGGGAACTCTGCCGAAGATTTTTCAGCTGGATACGCCAGAAGAAAAATCAGAATTCTTGAAAGCATACGTTAATATCTATTTGAAAGAAGAAATTCTGCAAGAACAGCTTGTTCGAAATACTGAGGCATTTCGAAAATTTTTGCCCATTGCGGCACAGATGAATGGAAAAATAATCAATTTCAATTCAATCGCCAAAGATCTTAAGATTGATTGGACCACTGTAAAAACCTACTTTGAAATTCTTGAAGACACGTGGCTTGGATTTTTCTTACCGCCATTTGCTCGTTCACTGCGCAAGCAGCAATTGAAATCCAGTAAATTTTATTTTTTTGATATCGGTGTGCAGCGAGCTTTGGAACAAATGCTCACAGTTCCTCCAACAACAGGACAAATGATTGGTCCTCTTTTTGAACAATTCATTATTTTAGAGATATATCGTCTCAACGATTATCTCCGTAAAGATTATCGTTTTTCGTATTTGGCGACTCAGGGCGGTCTCGAAGTAGATCTGGTGGTCGAGCGTCCAGGACAACGCACATGCTTGGTCGAAATAAAGTCCTCGACAGATGTACGAGACGAACACCTTCGCTCGTTGCGAGATCTAAGTAGCGAATTTCCGGAGTTTGACGCGATCTGCATTTGCCGCGAATCAATTGCGCGAAAAGCGGGTGGTCTATCGATACTCCCATGGCAGAAGGGTATTGAAGCTCTAGGACTATAAACTGATTATGCTGCCGGCTTCAACGCGCTTTGCGGGAACTTGGCCGAGGAGTGACTCAAGTTGGGAAATCACGGCACTGCAATCGGCATCGATCCTCCTTGCACTGTGCTGGTTCATGACTACGCTGGGTGCAGTTCTGCTGGCACTAGCCTTCTGCATCAGCAGCGGGCGTAGTCGGTTAGCTGCGCGCATAAGCAACGTAGGCGAGACGCCCATCGTTGTGACAACAGTGCCGGGCACAACACGCAAGACGCAGACGGGGATCGTACTCACCACCATGCTGGTACTGATCGTGGCCAAGCTAGGTATCTGGCAGAAAGAAGACCTCATTGCACATGGCCAACCGGTGTTCGTCGAACTGGCGCCGGCGGCCACACGTTATCGGCAAGCGTGATGCGCTCGGTGTGGCAACATCGCTGCAGATAGACAACGATTCGCCAAGCTTAAAACCAACCTGTATGACCGCATTAGTCAATTGTTATGAACATGTGAGAGAAAAACATGTATTTTCTTCCCAATATGAGATAGATTTGCTAAAATGTACGTAACAACCTGATTTAAAAGAGGTTTGATATGTACTTCCAACGCAATCTCGAACCTGCTTTGCTCCGTCATTTTCGTGGCAAAGCCCGCGAAGGCGCCCTTATACCTGGGATTGTTGGCTGCGGTAAGACGACCATGATAGGGCATCTCATCGACGACCTACGTGATGAATTCGATTGTTTTTCGTTCACAGGAGATGAAACCGTATTTCGTAGCGCGGTGATCCAGTCAGGATCTTATATTCTCGATTACATTAAAGCTCGAACCAATAAGAAGGCCCTGGTATTCGTCGATGAAGTTCAAAAAGAGGAAGCCATCTTTGATGCCGTGAAGATTGCGTATGATAAAGGACACGTATCCTTTATTATCTCTGGATCAAATCCTGAATTTATTAAGACCAAAGCTACAAAAAGAATCCAGCGCCGCGCAGGTCTCTTCGAAATGCAGCCTTTTTCGTTTCCAGAAATTCTTGTTGGCGAGCAGCTATTATCCGACGATTCCTGGAACCATTGGGAGACTTTCTTTCAAGGGCTCCTTACGACGCGCACCAAACTACCAGAGACGCAAGAGCTCCCCCCTTTAACTATCAGTCAAGATATTTCAGCGCGAATGGCCACTTTTCTTGTTAAAGGCGGCCTGCCGCTTGCCTGGCAATGCCCCACGGTTCTTGGCGCTCTCCAAGAAGTGAAAAAGGTTTTTGAACGAGGATTCGAACCCATTCTTAGGGACACAGCAAACTTGTCCAGTATTGTTGCGGAATCCCTTGCCGGGACACACGGTCAAGAATTTACCTACCAAGGCATTATGCAAAGATCACGTGTAACACAGCGTCGTCCCATTGTGGAGGCCATCAACAATTTATTGGCCCATGGTTACCTTCACGCAAAACACCCTTGGTTCTCCGATTTGGATCACCGGTCGTACCTCACTGTGTACAACTATTGTGATCCCGGCATAGTTAGCTACTTGCAAGGAACCATGACCATAGATGCAGAATCTGCTGGACACCGTATCGAGGCGGTATGCCACGCCAGGCTTCATCACATTGCGATGCTTTTGCCGATGAAGACACATATAGACTACTACAAAGCCTATGTTCTAAATGGAAAATCAGTGCGATTTCAGGGCGGCGAGATTGATTTTATTTTCCGTATTGGCAAGCGCCTTATTCCTATGGAGGTGAAAGCTTCATCTCAAATCGATTCAAGCGATGTTCCGGTATTGGTAAAGTTTATTCAAGATCATAGCCTTCCTTTTGGGATTGTTTTGTATGGCGGGTTACCAAAGATTGACGTGAAAGCACGTCTGGTTTTTTATCCTTGGTTTCTTGTTTGAATTGTCAGCCTGTATTTCCGCATTAATCAATGCTTATGAAATTATTGACGAACAGGCTGCTCTCGCGGGCACTTTTATGGACTTTGAGCGCCATTCCCTGGAGCCATGGTCGCGTTTATCAAGCGAATGTAAAAGACACGCGATTTAGTCACGATCAAGTCGTGATCAAGCTGCCGGCTTCAACGCACTTTGATCGACGTAACGGGGATTGAGCACCATGATGATCTTGCCGTCGGCATCTACGGCGCCGCCAATAATTTCCGGACGAGCCGCCAGGCTGCCGCCGAGATTTCGCAAAACAAGATCGCGATGCTGAATCAATTGATCGACAACCAGACCAAAGCGTTTGCCAGCAACAGACACGACTAGGGCGTAGCGTGGCGAGCCCGCATCGTTTTGACGGCCTGAGTCATGGCCTGAGTCGTAACCTCCTGCGTCCCCCAACAAAGATACGAGGGGCACCAGGGGCAAACTGGTCGAACGGAAATTCAAAAATTCTTGGCCGCCAATGACTTGAATGTGGAGTGGATCAAGGCGCATCGTCTCCACAATGCTGTGAACGGGAAGGGCATAATTTTCCCGGCCCGCCCTCACCACAATTCCCTTCATGGAGCGCAGGGATCCAGGAACCTCACAGACCAGAGCCTGAATATTTCCTGGCCGCACAAAAACCGAGCCCTTAAGTGCTGCAAATGGCTGTGCAATCCCATCAAGATCTACGTCATCTAGAGAAACTATGGATTCTGCCGTGATGGTTGCCCGAAATAATCCTGAATCCTTGCGCCCTTCGACCACTATGACCGCCATGCCCGCCGTGCCCGCCGTGCCCGCCGTAACTGCAACTGAGTGGACTGCCGCCGCAATGGCTAAAGCAATCCCCTCCATCTGATCATGATCCAGCTCAAAACTGGAAAAATCCGTTTTTAGCGTGTAACCCAGGCCGGACTCAGATGACCTGCGGGCGGCGACATCCGACAGGCGCCGAACGAGTTCCGTCGAGGGCCGCTGCTGCACCGCGGTGACCATGCTGCGAATGGCCGAAATATCGACGGCCATTCGACCCGCCAATTCCCATAACTCTTGTACCTGGGCGGATTCAGATTTTGAGGCAACAAATGCCTTGGCGATTGCATGCAAGCGCAATTGATCAGCCTCAAGCATCCCGGCATGATCCGCCAGCGATTCAAACAATGACGATGTTACTGGATCCATGCCCATGGGAAGGTCATGCCTCATGATGCTTTCGAAATATTACCGACAACGAACATGAAATAGGCGTCTTCTAGGGCATCAAACACTAGTTTTTCATTGCAATGCTCACAGGTCATCTCGGGGGCAATGTTCCCCTCGATTCCCTTCGCGTGGTCCTTGGTGACAATGAGGCGACTCGTTTCACCGTGCTCGTCACAGGCATAGGGGGCATAGAAAGATTCCACCACGCCGTTACCGAGGGAATCGGGAACCATATTGATCTGATCGACCATGGTCACCGAGCAGCGTTTGAAACAAAGGCTGCCGAGGGCACTTAAATCGCGGATCAGATAAACCCACTCCCTGATTCCGACAGAGTTGAAATTATTCACCCGCTCCAAAACAAAATTGATCTGGTTGGCTCCGAATCGCGGAACTTCTGCGTGCCGGAAATTTTCATCGACGTCACCATCGAAGGTGTAGGTGACTGAGGTGGCATCTCGTTCGATGACGATCTTCAATGCACCGAAATTTATTGTCTCGGTGTTTTTCGGATCAATTTTTTTAATTTGACTCACGAGTGCAGTCCTCCGCGCAGGGAAAAAAAGTCCCCTAGCCTGATTGTTCCCTTTTGATTTCGGCAAATTAGCGGATTGCTTGAGGATCCCGGGCGGCCGCCAAGGCCACCAAGACCCCGATACGCAAGGCTTTTTCAATGCTTTTTGGGTTAATCCGGCCAGCGTCATCGCCGGGGCGGTGCCAGACAGAAAGGTCATTAAAGTCGATGATATTGATGGCTGGAATGCCAAGGTCGAGGAATGGAATGTGATCATCCTCCACCGGGACCGCCACCGCTGACAAAAGATCGGCGGGATATCCAAGCGCGCGAATGGACTCCTCCAACAACCCCATCAATGGTGCGGATGAGTTGGAATCCCGCGTCAAACGAAGTTCCGGCGAACCGATCATATCGAACAAAACCAGAGCCGCAATCTCTTGTGTCCGGGACTGGGATGCGGCGTAACGACTGCCCCAAGTGTGGTCGACAATTTTTTGCGGAAAGCTCGTCTCGCCGTCACTCCAATTGGCAAGGGTGGACTCCTCGCCATCAAACCAGACAAAACCAATGCGGCACTTTAGTCCGTTGAGCGTTGTTGAATCTTTCGCATTTTGAACATGCCGCAAAAGTTGCAGCAACCCAACCGACGACGATCCACTGTCGTTGGCGCCAACATATGAAATGCCTTCGACAATTTTCGTGTCGTAATGAGACGCCAACAAGACCACGCAGGAAGTGGCTGGCTTTGCAGTGGTTGGCCAAGCATAAATATTTCGGCCCGTCACAGTCCGCGTCAAAGGTGCTGGCATTGAAAGCGCGGCGGCATTCGGAATATCAGCCTTGAATTCCTGGACCTCAGCCCGTGCGCCGGATTGCTCAATGCGGCGTGCGAGAAACTTGGCGACGTCCCACTGCCGCGAAGAACCCAACGGATGCGGCGACGATGTCATAAAATCCAGATCTGCAGTGGTTTGAGTCGTGTCCAGCGAAAAGCCCGCAGCAAAAGACTTGACGTCCTCCCCAGTGCCCCGAGCGATTAGAGGTAGGGCGCCAAGGGGACAACGCCAAGCCGCAAGAAATAAACTTGAGGTCAAGCAAAGGACAAAAATCTGCCTTGAGGCTTTAGGCGCAAGACCTTTAGGCGCAAGACCTTTAGGCGCAAGACCTTTAGGCACGAGGCAATTTGCCCCACCAGTAGGTGGCAGTGGCACCAAGTTCTTCTTCAATGCGCAGCAGTTGATTGTACTTGCAAATCCTATCGGTGCGGGATGCCGAACCCGTTTTGATTTGACCGCAATTCGTTGCGACCGCGAGATCGGCAATGGTCGTGTCTTCAGTTTCGCCAGAACGGTGGGAGATAATCGCCCCAAAGCCGTTGGCACGAGCCATGTCTACGGCTTCTAGGGTTTCCGTTAATGTACCGACTTGATTTAGCTTCACAAGGATTGCATTGGCCGCATGGCGCTGAATGCCGTCCCGCAGGCGTTTGGGGTTGGTGACAAAAAGATCGTCGCCGACGATTTGCACGCGCGATCCAATTTGTTTCGTCAGAGCGATAAAGCCCTCCCAATCGTTTTCGTCGAGGCCGTCCTCGATGCTCACGATCGGATAGGACTCGGCGAGATCGGCGAGGTAGGCGATCATGCCGTCGCGATCAAGTTTTTTGCCTTCGCCTGCCAGGTCGTATTTTCCGGACTTGAAAAAACTGGACGCCGCCACGTCGAGGGCCAGAGCCACTTCCGTCCCTGGCTTGTAACCGGCACCTTCAATCGCCTGCATGATTACGTCCAGGGCTTCGCGGTTGGACTTCAAGTCAGGGGCAAACCCCCCCTCGTCGCCAACACCGGTATTAAGGCCCTTCGACTTAAGAACCTTGCGCAGCGAATGAAAAACCTCCGTCCCGCAACGCAGGGCCTCGCGAAAGGAGGTCATACCGACGGGGACCACCATAAATTCCTGGATGTCGACATTGTTGTCGGCGTGGGCGCCGCCATTGATAATGTTCATCAAGGGAACCGGCATGCGCACGGCGCGGGCTCCGCCAATGTAGCGGTAAAGGGGCAGGCTGGCCATCTCGGCTGCGGCTTTGGCGCAGGCCACGGATGCCCCTAAAATGGCGTTGGCGCCAAGCTGGGACTTGTTGTCGGTGCCGTCGGCGGCAATCAAGACTGCGTCGATTTCGGCTTGGGCGGAGACATCCATTCCGATCAATTTCGGGGCGATGAGATCCTGGACGTTCCGGACAGCCTTTTGAACGCCCTTGCCGAGGTAACGGTTTTTATCGCCGTCCCGCAGCTCATAGGCCTCGTGCTCCCCGGTGGACGCACCCGAAGGGACAGCCGCTCGCCCAAAAAAACCACTTTCGGTGCCGACCTCAACTTCAATGGTGGGGTTACCACGAGAATCCAGAATTTCGCGGGCATGGACGTGGGAAATAGCACTCATGGTAGGGGCCTCCAAAAATTGCGGCAAACTAAACGAAAAACTCTGCTGTTTTTATATAGAAATGGCCTCTTGCCTGCCAGAGAATTTCGTCAGTATAGTCCTGCCTTGAATGATTCAATCTCTCCCCGTTGACGAGGGTTCCTCCAAATGTTGAATACTGGCTTCCAAAACGAGTCCTGGAAAAATTTTCTACCTGAAGTTTACACCTGGCTGTCCAAGGTTGAATTCACCTCAAATCAGGGGCCTATCTCTGGCGCCCACCATATTGTTGCCGTGGCCAATGGCGATGATGCCTCCGACAATTGGGACATCGATGCCCCTGACTTGAACGCTGATTTCAAAGGCAAATTGGTCGCCGCCGGCAAGGCCCTTGGCTGGAAAGCCACCTCCGGAAATCTTCACGTGATTGTCGACGGACATGCAGTCTTGATGGTTGTCCCGGTGAAAACGAAAACCAGTGAAAAGCAGCGCGCCCGCGCCTTTGGCATCGACGCCGCAAAAGTTTTGAAGGACATGCGCTGCGAGACGCTTGCCATCTGTGCATCGCGCACCTTCAGCCCCGTCGATATTTTCGAGGGCGTGACCTATTCCTTTTATACGGCGTCTGGATTTAAGGGCAAAAAGAAGGATGTCAAAACCGGCAAGGTTGACGGCAGTGCCAGCAGTGGCTCGAAACTTCCAGGCAAGATTGCCTTCATCGGAACGCTCCCGAATGCGCAGGATTTAGAAACCACGCGCCACTTGTGCAAGTCGATTGCCTTTACGCGGATGCTGCAAGACGCACCGGCGAACTGGCTGGATCCCGTTCGCTTTGGAGATATCGCCAGCGACGTTGCCAAGGAAGCCGGCATCAAATGCACCCTGCGCAACAAAGAAGAAATGATTGCCATGGGCATGGGTTCTTTTGTCAGTGTGTCCAACGGTGGCGGAATTGAGCCGCGCCTGATCACCCTGGAAATCGACGGCGTAGACAATAAACGAACCGTGGCTCTGATTGGCAAGGGCCTCACGTTTGACTCGGGCGGCATCAGCATCAAGCCTTCGGGCGGCATGGAAGAAATGAAATACGACATGTCGGGCGGGGCCGCGGTCCTAGGCAGCGCGATGTTCCTTGGCTACAAGAAGCCGCCGACGAAAGTCGTCTGCATCATTGGCGCCACAGAGAATATGCCTTCGGGCACGGCGACCAAGCCGGGCGACATTGTTGTGGCCATGAATGGCAAGACGATTGAAGTCCAGAATACGGACGCCGAAGGTCGCCTTGTTTTGGCAGATTTGCTGCACTATGCAGCCAGCACCTATACGCCCGAACTCATGATCGACATTGCCACTTTGACGGGTGCTGTTTTGATGGCCCTTGGCACGGCGGGAGCGGGCCTGATGACTAATGATCAGGATGCCGCTGATTTTGTTCTGGGCGCTTCGAAGGCTGCTGGTGAGCCGATGTGGCAGCTGCCGATGTGGCCGGAACTCGACAAGGAAACCAAGGGCGACCACGCCGACTTAAACAACATTGCCAAGCCAAACGTTAAGGCGGGCAGCATCATGGGTGCCATGTTCCTTAAAGAGTTCGTTGGCGACCGCAAATGGGTCCACCTGGACATTGCCGGCACCGGTTGGAACACCAAGGCCACGGGATTTCCGAGCAGCGGTGGGTCGGCCTACGGTCTGCGCACGATGGTCGAAGCCTGCCTGCGCTTTAACCGCTGATTGATTCAGCCGGGATGCAACATTGGCATCCCGGCAAACTACCGACTTTTTCCGACCGCGTTCGGAAAAAAACTTGACTTTTTCCGACCGCGATCGGAAAATGGCAGTATATGGAAAAACGGCTACTTTATCAGTCCACTATCGCGCCCTTTCTGGGCATGGAACAGATGCTGTTTATCGCAGGCCCTCGTCAGTGCGGCAAAACCACACTCGCCAAGATGATCGCTGAAGGGTTTGAATCATCGCTTTATTTCAATTGGGATATTATTACCGATCGCAAAAAGCTCCGGGAAAATCCCTATTTTTACGAAGTTTTGGATCGAAAATCATCAAAAAAGCCGCTCGTTTTATTTGACGAGATTCACAAACTCAACCAATGGAAAAATTATCTGAAAGGGGTATACGACCGTAGCCATGGCGACTTTAAATTTATAGGCACAGGAAGCGGACGCCTTGACCTTTTTCGTAAAGGAGGGGACTCCCTCGCAGGCCGGTATTTTCTAGTCCATGTCTGGCCCTTCACCCTTGCGGAACTCGCTCAAGTTTCTTGCCGTTTCGAAGAATTCTGGCGCAACCCCTGTTCCGTTAAATCATCATCCTCCACATTAGAAATATGGAAGCGCCTCGAAGCATATTCTGGCTTTCCAACCCCCTATCTATCCGCTAACCGCGAGATTTATCGGGTATGGAGTGACACGTATAGGAATCAGTTAATCCGAGAAGATGTGAGGGATTTATCCGGAATCATTAAAATCGACTCGGTAGAGGCTATGGTGGACCTGCTCCCTGCCCGTGTTGGTAGTCCCTTATCCATCAACAACTTAGCCCGGGATATTGAGGTTTCATTTGATACGGCCAAGGCTTGGCTAGAAACCCTTGAGAGGTTTTTCCTGATATTTCGTGTGGCCCCGTATGCGAAAAAAATTTCTCGCGCCATCACCAAGGAACAAAAGCTTTACTTGTACGACTACGCGCAGATTGAGGACCCCGCCTCTCGTTTCGAGAATATGGTGGCTCTAGAGCTAGCACGCGCGGTCAAAAATTGGACGGAAAGAGGTTTCGGGCGTTTTGATCTACGCTATGTCCGAAGTAAAGATAAAGAAGAGTGTGACTTTTTGATCACCGAGAAACAGACGCCAAAACTTTTGATTGAATGTAAACTTTCTGATCCTAATATCTCAAAGTCTCTCGTTAAATTTCAAGACGTTCTTAAAGTGCCTGCGATTCAGCTCGTGAATGAATCTGGCATCAATCGAATGATCCGCAATGGCTCGCAAACCATCACGGTTGCCTCGGCCCACGACTGGCTGTGCACTTTGCCTTGAATGAAAGTAAGGCTGCTTCCAAGGCAGAGGTTATTTTTCCGGCCATTTTTCTGCCGGCCTCAAGGACCTCCGCGTGGTTGGTGCCACCAGAGCTGTCGCCACCGGAGATCGCCTCGCCACCGATCCCGCCCGACATGTTGGTGATCAATGACAGTCCGAAAACCTTCATGCCAAGGGTTCTGGCGGCAATGGTTTCTTGCACCGTACTCATCCCCACCACATTTGCGCCAAGGACGGCAATCATGCGGGCCTCGGCTGGAGTCTCATAACTGGGCCCAACAACTCCGGCATAGATGCCTTCAGGAATTCCGGTCGCGGCGGTGACCTTCTGGCGCCACACCCGGTCATAGGCGTCGGTCATGTCGGTAAAGGTTGAGGCGTGGCCCGGAGATGTCGCCTCGCAATTCTGTCCGGTTAGGTTCAACTGATCGCAGATCGCCAGCAAAGTCCCCGGCTGGTAACGCGCATCGACGCTGCCTGCGGCATTCGTCAAAATCACAGCCCTGCATCCAAGGTGACGGACCAAACGCGTCGCAAAAACAACGTCATTGGCACTGTAACCCTCGTACATGTGTACGCGTCCGGTCGCGATTAAAACGGTCTGATCATTGTGCCTGCCGAAAATCAACTCCGCCCCATGGCCAGCCACTGCGGGAGCCGGAAAGTGCGGGATTTCACTCATTTTGATTCTGACCGGATTTTCCAACTTGGGCAGGGCATCACGAAAGCCGCTGCCCGCCACCAAAAACACATCAATCGACTCAGTTTTGATGACGTGTCCAAGGAGCGTTGCTGCTTTTTCGAATTTTGATTTGTCGTCCATCACACTAACCCCTGGCGCATCCAACGCGCAGCGTCCAAAGCATGGTAGGTCAGAATTGCGTCGGCACCGGCGCGCTTGAATGCCAAAAGTGCCTCCAGCACGCAGGCCTTTTCATCAATAAAGCCTGCCTGGGCTGCCGCCTTGATCATCGCGTACTCACCACTGACGTTATAAGCGAATATGGGAACATCAAAACGGTCTTTCGCACGGCAGATGATATCCAAGTAAGGAAGGCCGGGCTTGACCATCACCATGTCGGCGCCCTCAGCGATATCCAGGGCAATCTCACGAAGCGCCTCCGAGGAATTGGCGGGATCCATCTGATAGGTCTTCTTGTCGGCATGAGCCAAAGCCTTCGCCGAACCCACGGCTTCGCGAAAGGGCGCGTAAAATGCCGAAGCATATTTGGCCGCATAGGACAAAATCATCGTCTCGCTGAAACCGCGCTCCTCCAAAGCGCGTCGAATCACCCCGACGCGCCCATCCATCATGTCAGATGGTGCAACGATATCGGCGCCAGCCTCGGCATGGACCAGACTCTGACGGGCCAAGGCATCCACTGTTACATCGTTGAGGATGTATCCGGTGTCATCGCAAATGCCGTCTTGTCCATGGCTTGTATACGGATCAAGGGCTACGTCGGAAATCAAACCCAGTTGAGAAAATTCTTTTTTGAGGCGAACGAGAGTCCGGGGGACAAGGCCGTTGGGATTGAACGCCTCGCGTCCATCTGGAGTTTTCAGCGACGGGTCGATCACCGGAAAAATCGCTACCGCCGGGATACCAAGTTCCACCGCGCCCGCCAAATGCCGGACGAGGTTATCGGCACTCCAGCGCCGGATGCCGGGCATCGCTGGAATCTCGCACTCTTCTGCCTGGGACTCCACCACGAACACCGGATAGATCAAATCGTTGACGCCTAGAGCATGCTCGCGGACGAGATTGCGCACAAATGGGCTGCGCCGCAGACGGCGTGGCCGGGACATTGGATATTGGGAATGAGGGGCATGACTGGGGGCAATTTTCGGGATTTCTGACGTCATGAAGCGTATCCGTGGAAGTCTATTATAGGTTTGGCTCCGGTGCGAAAGCGGCGGCGGCTAGCTAAATATTTTTTCGAAAAATTTCCCTAGCGACTCCTTGTTTTCACAATTCCCCATATTGATCTATAGTTTCCACATAACAGCGTTCGGAACCACTGACCAGACCACTTGTCCACGGGAATTCCCCAGGCGTGAAGGCCCCCCAAAAATCATCACAATCACCTGATTTTCCAGTGATTATTGGGATAGACCCGGGCTCGCGCGTGGTCGGTTTCGCGATTCTGCGCGCCAAGGTCGCCAAGCCAAGGATGCCCCGAGATTTTGTCGTGGTCGACGCCGGGGTGATTAAGACCAATGTCGATCTGTCGATGCCAGAGCGCCTTGGGCATATTCATGATGCCGTCCACGGCCTAACGGCAGAACTCTCGCCAACCCACTGCGCCATTGAAAAGGCATTCTACGGGGTGAATGCCTCATCGGCCCTTAAACTCGGCGAAGCTCGGGGCGCGATTGTTGCAGCGGTGCGGCGCCACGGACTGAGCGTTTTTGAAATCACTCCCGCTGAAGTCAAACGGACAATTGCCTGTGCGGGCGCAGCGTCTAAAGAGGATGTCTGCCGCGCTGTTACGGCCCTACTCGGATTTGACCGGGGTAAACTGCCCTTCGATGCCACAGATGCCGTGGCCATTGCCTTGGCCTGCGGGCTGAACCTCAATTACTCGGTTGCGGCCATAAGCAAATGAACCAACGCCGCCGAGTTCTCGCGATTTCAGCCTTTCTTTTGATGTTGACTTCGGCCTTCATCGATAACCTACGCGGAAGTTTGATTCCCCTTATTCACGAGCAACTGAACCTCGGTTATGCCCTTGTCGGCGGAATGATGCTCAGTGTGGCAGGACTCGCCGGGGCTTTTTTTAACACCAGACTTCTCACCGTCGAACGACGCGCCGGCGTGCGCGGCCTAATCCTGTTTGCGGTCGGATTGACCATGGTCGCCATGGTTCTTGCCACGCAGGTAAACGGAATCATAAGCCTTGGACTCATGGCGATTCCTCTTGGCGGGGCCATTGCATCCATGGGTACGATTTCAAATTTGCTCCTCGTCATGTCGAGCGACACCGGAAAGTCTCTTGCAAGCGACGCCAGTTTAGACGCCCGATCCGCACATCGCGCCAAAATGATGGCGGGACTTCATTTGATGTTCGGCGTGGGCTCGCTCCTTGCACCCGCCGTTGCCGCCTTTGCAATCAATCGCCATTGGCCTTGGCCCTGGATTATCGCTATTCCACTGCCACTTCTCGCCGCTCCTCTATTTTGGACAATCCGTATGGACTCGGCCCATTCCAGCCATATGCCCAAATCAGGATCTGACAATATTTCTGGTCTGCCCCCCGCCCCCAAGGCCGAAAGCATGTGGCACAATATTTCCCGCGCCGAATGGTTTATCGTCGCAATATTTTTGGCCTATGTGACTGGCGAAGTCTTGACGTCGATGTGGATGCCGTCATTTCTGATGGCCCACTTCGGCCTGACCTACGAAAATGCAAATCAAACTTCTGCCGGATTTTTTGCCGTATTTTCCATGGCAAGACTTGCTGTCGTGATTCTAGTTCGAGAAAAATTTCACAAGCCGTTTATTTATGTGCCATTGATCATCGCTGCAGTATCCATGATCGGCGCGAGCCTATTTTCCCAGCCGGGCGAGGCTAACGGCGCCTTGATTTTTCTGTTCCCTGCCGCTGGAATTATCGGTCCATTCTTTCCTATGATGCTGGCCCGTGTCAGCGTCATCTACAACCACTCTTGGCAACGCCTGACAGTGGTCATATTGACAACGATGCAATTGGCCTTGGCCCTGTCGCACCTTGTCCTTGGAGCCGTCTTCGATCAACTCGGCGCTCAACGGGCTTATCTAATTCCGCCGCTACTGCTCATTTTTGCTGGGGTTGGTGCATGGAAGTTTTTAAAAAATGACTCTGAACTTCGTTAGATAAAATCGCGCTTCTTGCGCGCCACACCCTGACAAACGAGCCGGGTTTCATCGCGCTGAAAAGAAATCTCTGCCTCACTGAATTGTTCGCGACCTTTGGCACGAAGCTCTTGCGCAGCCCCGCCAAGGTATCGGTCGAGAGCCTTGTGTGTTGCGAAAATATATTCACAGTGTACTTCGCATGGGCCAACTTGGAAGACACGAAATTCACTGCATCCCGTAATCTTCAAAAGATCCGCACCATGTTCATAGCGCATCCATCGCACAAAATTTTGGACGATATCTTCATCGGCGCAGGTCGCCATGACGCGGTAACGCCAAGGACCATCCTTAGCAAGTTGCAGGCGTGACACAAGATCAAACAAATCCGAAACCACCAGACTGGGACCAGTCATTTCAGCGTCGCGCGCCGATCCGCTGCCCGGCCGCGGCAGAAAACAGGTTTGAATTGCGCGCCGGCGACAAGGCTCCAGGTCAAAATTTGAAAAGGCACTGACATGCAGCCACTGGGATTTTTCGAAGCCAAGATTTTTAGTCACATGATGCAACGCAAAATCCCAGGCCCTGTCATCGGGTTTCCATGACCTCATGGCATCCACGGTCAAACAGAGATCCCAGGGCATGCCAAGGGTTCGTTGAACATCCTGCTGATGGAACAAATCTGAATTTGATATGCAGCCGACTTGGGTCAGCAGGCGCAAATCAAGCAGTGCCCGCGCATCGGCAAACGCTGGCGCTGCCCCGAAACCGGCCGCGAAGCGTTCCAATTGGTCTGCGTCAAACACTGGATTTAATTCGTTACCGACTGATTTCAATAATGACGAATATGTCAGCGACGCTGACCCTGGCTGCATTTGATACAATTCCGAGGCTCGCGCAAATTGAAGGAACTTCCCCGGAAATATCGCCTCCACCGGCACACGCCAGTCGATCAGCGTGCCGAAGACGTCAAAGGTGACCAGACGAATGTCGGAAAGCGAGCTGATCATAGAAGGCGCAACAACAACGCTCATAGCCAACCCTCGTGGCGCAGCAGCGCCTGCGGCTCAGGTTTGCGACCGCGGAACTCGATAAAAAGTTCCATCGGATGGCGGCTGCCACCCTGAGCCAAAATCACTTTGCGGAATTTTTGACCGACAGCAGCAACCGATGCTTCGTTATCAAGGCCAGCCTCCTCGAAGGCTGCAAATGCGTCGGCACTCAAAACCTCGGCCCATTTATAACTATAATATCCGGCAGAATAGCCGCCCGCGAAAATATGACTGAACGAACAGAGAAACTTGTTTTCCGGATGCGGCGCCATGACACCGGCACGGGCCATATGCCGGTTTTGAACTTCAAAGGGGCTCACATTTCCAGCCGGATCAAACTCCTCGTGAAGCTCCAAGTCCGCTAAAGCAAACTGTAATTGCCGTATCGCCATCGACCCTGAACGGTACGTCCGCGACGCCATGATTTTCTCGATGTAATGCTCTGGCAGGACGGCGCCAGATTGGTAGTGACGCGCCAACCCCTTCAAGGTCGGAACGTGATACAGCCAATTTTCCATAAATTGACTCGGAAGTTCCACGGCATCCCATTCAACATTGTTGATTCCGGCTGCCTCGGAATGTGGCACCTCGCTCAGCATGTGGTGCAGGCCGTGACCAAATTCATGAAAGAGAGTCCGAACCTGATCAAAAGTCATCAGCCCCGGCGTCTCGCCGACGGGGGGCGTTCCATTACATACCAGATGGGCCACAGGAATTTGCAGGCCCGTGGGGGACTGCCAGCGGTCGAGGCACCCGGCCATCCACGCTCCGCCCTTCTTGTTTTGAGGGCGCGAATAAGGATCCAGGAAAAATGATGCGATGTGTTTCCCAACGTCGTCGTAAATTTTGAAAAAGCGAACGTCGGCATGCCATATATGTGCCTCGCCATCCCCAGGCCGGACATCGACACCAAAGAGCTTCTTTACCAGACTAAACAGGCCATCCAGTGCTCTCTCCAAGGGAAAGTAAGGGCGTAGTTCTTCTTCCGAATACTGATACCTGGCTTCCTTCACGCGCTCCGCCCAAAAGGCAATATCCCAATGACAAAGCTCTGCCATTGGCTTGCCATCAAGACCAGCATGGGCTGCGCGAAAGGCCTTTATCTCCTCCAAGTCACGACGCGCCGCTGGCTGTGCGGCACCAAGAATTTTTTCAAGAAGTTCCCGGACTTCGCTGACCGAAGCCGCCATTTTGCTGGACAGGCTCAATGCCGCAAAAGTTTTGAATCCAAGCAAATTCGCCTTTTCACGGCGCAAGCGCAAAAGGTCGTGGATCAAAGGCGTGTTGTCGCGTTCGCCAAAGGACGCGCGCTTGATGCTGGCCAAGTACAACTTCTCGCGCAAATCAGGACGTTTGCTGAATTCCATAAAAGGAATAAAACTCGGACCATCCATGGTGATGGCCCATGGCCCGGCTTTCAAATCGATTTTTAAATTGGCCTCGGACGGGTCTTTATCGGCGGCCTTGTTGCGTCGGGCGTATTCATGGGCAGCAAGTTCTAGGACATGATCAGGCAATCCATCAACATCGGACTGGTTCAACAAATTCATCGCATAATCTTTGGTCGCATCAAGAAGCTGATTGGAAAATTTCGTTGCCAGCTGCGACAACTGTTTTTCAACCTCATTGAACCTTTGGCGCGCCGCCCCCGTCAGATCCACGCCGGATTGCTCGGCGGCAAGAAGTCGCTTGTCGATTATCCGCTGTTGCAGCTTGCTCAGCTTGCTCCACGCAGCAGCATCGCCACGCCAGGATTTAAGCCCCTGATAAACTGCTGTGTTTTGGCCAAGACGCAAATCGAGGTCGACCATGATTGGCAGCGCTTCGTCGTAGGCCTTGCGAAGTTCCGGTGAATTAAACACACCAAACAAATGAGTGACGGGGGACCACGCTGAGTTGATCGTGGCGCCCACGGCCTCCAATGGCACCATAATCGCTTCCCAGGATTTCGATTCGAGGGAATTCGAGGTCCCTTCAAGATTTTTCACCAAAGCAGCCATTCGGACTTCCGTCTGCTGCACCAGCCATTTCACGGCAGGAACAACGTGGTCCGGGGCGATACGTGAATAGGCGGGCAATTGGCCAGGGCCACGCGAGGCTGCTTCGATCAGTGGGTTTTTTAAGTTCAGCTCACTGGAATTGTCCATGATGGCCCCCGTTGCAGCAACTTCCCTGACAGAGGGGGAGATTGCCTAAATTATTATCACAGCTCCCAAACCTTATGCCAAAGGCTGGGTTACCCAATTAAGATATTTGAAAACGATCAAGGGAACCAGACACATGACCAAAATCGATAAAAAGAACCCCAGCTTCATGCGATCTTTGTGTATGGGAAAAATTTTAGAGGACCTGATCGTTCCCTTTCCGGTCATGAAAAAGACTTCTGCGAGTGGGACTTAAAGGGTGAAATGATCGCCGCATCAGCCACGACAAATTTAGCGGGATTCACCTGTCGATAAAAGCCCACACCGAGACTTATGAACAGTTGACAGCTGGCCTTGCGGGTGCAGTCAACAGGATTTTGCGCAAACACAGCAAAAACCTCATTGAAAAGCAATTTGCGACCCGTCGCCTTGCCGACATCATGATCGACATGTTCGTGTTGGCCTGCGTCATTAGTCGCGTCAGTTCTGCCGTGAGGGAAAAAGGCGAGAATGGCACACTACACGCAAGTGAAATCCTTTCGGCATTTAATTGGCAAGTTTGAAGGCGCGTCGCAGAAAATTTAAGCCGGATCGATGACAACGATGATGAGGCCATTAAATCTTTGGCTGACTACGCCGTTGAAACTGAAGGGTATGATTGCTGGTCTCAGTCTCAGTCTCAGACCAAGCGGGCGACCGCAATCATTTGGCCACCAATCGGCAAATGCCAGCCGATGGGCCCCAGCTTGCGAAGTGGCGATTTCAAAAGTTCCAGCCTGTAGCCTGCGCGCTCAAGAAGAAAGCGCAATGAATACGGCTGAAGCAAAATCTTGTGTTGCTCATCCTGGGCACCTGACCACAAACTTGGTTTAAGGATTCTCTCCCACGACATCACATTGGGGGTTGTCAGGACTAGACGCCCGCCCGGGTTCAGAATCCGTCCGATGGATTTCAAAGTAGTCCAGGGACTTTCCACGTGTTCCAAAAAATCAAACGCCGTGACCATATCCACGCGCACACCACCAGCAGCTGCCCGGATGTGCTCGGGCCATTCCGCGCAGTTCAAATCCAACTTCAAAAACTTGTATCCGGCATTGGTGTCGGGGTTGAGCCCGCCCTTAAAATCACGGTCGACAATGTCCACACCAATAGAAGTCCGGACGCCGCGATCGACCAAAGCCCGCCCTAGCCCGCCGGCGCCGCAGCCAAGATCAACGTGCATGCCAATATTAAGTGGCACGCGGGAGCGTTCAAGCCACCACAAATGATCTCGATCACTGGATGTTAATTCATCTTGCATCATGACTTGAAAACCTAGCACAGGTTCGAAAAAAAAACACGCCGAAGAGATCTCATTGAAGCCATTGTCGTAAGGGTCTAGGAATGGCACAATCCGGGGTGAGGTTTTTGTCCAATCTCTCCGAACCCGTATATTTCCAGTGCAAAAGGACCCTGATGGCTTCCCAAGCAAAACTCAAAAAACTAATCGTTTCGAAAGACGGCGGTATCATTGTTGCCCACCCGTCGAGTTCCATCCGTGGGCAGATCGTCAACATACTGAAAGACCTTGGGTTCACGGCCATCACCGGCGTCTCGGACATTCCTGAGGTGGCCCAACTTTTGAATGACGCCGCACATACCAGTCCGCCTCCAGCCTGGGTACTGACCGCATTATTTGCTGATGAAAAGTTCAATGCCCTGCAGCTGGGTCGGCTGATCAACGACACGCCCCAGTTACAAGCCCTTGCCTGGTCACTGATCACGAGCCAAGATGAAGCCTACGCCATTCCGTATGCCATTGAAAACGGAGTGCTGTCCTGGCATACCGCCGAGAAATTCTCTTTAGGGAACGCGATCCACGAGGAAATCATTGCGCTTTTCGATCTTGCTGGACGGCTCAAATTCGAAACCGATCTCATTTCTCTGGTCTACACAAGATTATTTCTCAAGATTTCGGACTCCTACGAGAGCCTACTTAAACTCACTGGCTCCATGGTTGAATTGAGACCTGACAACTCGGAATTTTTGTTTAATTACGCCGATGCCATGGTTCTAAACAATCAAGTCGACTCCGCCAGAAAATTTGCGACCAGGGCTTTTTGGGCCGACAAGAATCTCATCCCGCGAGCCGGCGAATTAGTGGAGCTCGACGGAACTCCCATTTTCAATGACGAAGAGATCAAGTCATTGGGGTCATCAAGTTCATCGGTGTTGAGCGCCTTTGGCCTTTCCAGATGCATGATTGTGGATCCAGATGCTGCAGCCCGCAAACACTTGCGATCCGCACTTGAAGGCATGGGCATTCAGGAAGTTCTGGAATTTGAAGATGGCCTGGCGGCCTGGGAGTACCTGAAAACCCAAAGCGCCAATACACTTCTGATTTGCGAATGGAAATTACCGAAACTCTCCGCTATGGCCCTGCTGCAGCGCATGCGCCAGCAGGGTATCCACGGTGTGCCGGTGATCATCTCCAGCGCCCAGCTAGGACCACAGGACAAAGGACTCTTGGAAGAGCTTGGATCTGCGGTGCTCCTGCAAAAACCCCTTTCCCTCGAATCGTTGGACGCCAACATCCGGATTGCAGTCAAAGAAGAAAATCTTCCCTCGTCATTCAAGGGTGTCATCCGCAAGGTACGGGGTCTTCTACGCAAAAATGACGTTGTCGAGGCAAAAAAACTTTGGGACGTTTCGATCGCTGAAATGCTGGTTCCTGGTTCTGAGAAAAAAATGGTTGCTGCCGAAATCTTGATGGCCGAGGGCAAACTCGAAGAAGCCTACGCGGAAGTCCAAATTTCGGCTGCCATGGGCGCGCGTGGCGCCTATTTCTTTAATCTTCTAGGTAAGATTACCTTCGCCCTTGGCGACTTCGACAGTTCAGCCACTTGGTTCTACAAGGCAAACAAGATAGTTCCGATCAACATTGATCGCCTCACAGAACTTGCAACCGTGGAAATGCACCGCGGTGATATCGACAAGGCCACTGAAGTCGCAGGAGACGCCGCTAAAATTGACGCTTTAAATCCGAAAGTGATTGAGACTCATGCCATGGTCGCCTTGGAAAAGGGTGATTCCGAAGAGGCCGCGGCCATCATGGCTGAACTCAATGATTTGATGAACATCGTCTCCCATCTGAACAACCGCGCCGTGGCCATGGCATGGCAGGGCGATCACGACAAAGGCATCGCCCTTTACCGCGAGGCACTGATTGCAGCCCCGAATGGCTCTAGTGATAACCAGAACTCTTTTGCTACGTCTGTGGCCTACAATTTGGCGTTGGCGCTTGCCCGCAAGGGTGATCTGGAATCCGCTGAAAAAACTATCGCGGGCCTCAAGCTTGATGATTTGAATGCGCTTGACGACCGCTTGTCCTCAAAAATTGGTGGTTTCAAAAAGCGCGTCAAGGAAGCCATCAAGACCGGGGCCAAAATCGAAATCGAAACACCCAAGACCAGTGATGTGTCTAAAAAGCGAATTCAGAATCTAGCCAATGCCTCGAAAGCGGCAATTGCCAAGGCCGGAAATCTTGCGAAAAGCATGCAAGTTTTTGGCACCATCGACTACCGGTCGTTGAAATTGACGGAAAAAAAACTTCGTTTTAAGCCAAAGAAAACCTAAACCTCTCGATCAAAGGCCTAAACCAATGCGCGCTGCTATCCTTGAAACTTTTTCCAGTCCTGCAGGCCTTCGCGTCACAGAAATTCCGACGCCAAAACCAAAACGCGGCGAAGTCCTCGTCAAGGTCATCAGTTCACCCGTCAACCCTTCGGATGTCCTGTACTGTTCAGGTCTTTATGGCACCCGTCAAAAATTGCCTGTAACTCCAGGCTTTGAAGGATGCGGCACGGTGGTGGCTTCCGGTGGCGGCCTCATGGCAGACCGCCTTCTTGGCAAAAGGGTTGCCGGTAGCGTCCAGGCCGGAAACGGGTTTTGGGCTCAATATGTGGTTTTGAAGGCTGCCGAAACCATGGTCATGCCCGGTCATATCAGCGATGAATCAGCGGCGTCAGCCCTCGTGAATCCGTTGTCTGCAGTTGCTCTAATCCGACCAGTTGTAAAGGGCTGCCACCGGGCCATGATCCAAACCGCGGCGGCCTCGCAACTGGGCCGCATGATCATGCGGTTGGCTGAGGGCCACAATTTTCCTCTTATCAATATTGTGCATCGTCAGGGTCTTGTCGATGAGTTGAAAGGGCAGGGGGCCCGCTACGTTCTCGACAGCAGCGCGGCAAACTTCACGGAAACATTGAAAGCAATGGCTAAAGATCTCAACGCGACCTGGGCCGCTGACGCTGTTGCCGGCAGCATGACGGGGACCTTGGCTGAGTGCATGCCCCAGGGCAGTCATATTAATGTCTATGGAGTTCTTTCTGGTGAGGGCAGCGCCTTGAACCCTGGAGATTTGATTTTCCGCGGGCAAACGGTGCAGGGTTTTTGGCTGGCCAATGAATTCAAGGATCGCAGCCCGCTGGGCCTGATCAAGATTGCCATGCGCATGAGGGCTGCAACTAAATTGCTCGGCACAGATTTGAAAAGCGTTGCCCAGGGTCATGTGAAGCTTGAAGAGATGGCAACAAAACTGCCTGATCTTTTGAAGTCCGCCAGCAAGGGCAAGGTCTACATCACGCCGAACGCTTGACATCGTCTTGAGCAGATTTGCTTCGGGCAATGACCTCGGTGACGCGAACTCCAACCTTCCCGTTGACGATCACGGCTTCTCCGTAAGCAAAAAGCCTGTCGTTCACAAAAATTTTTAGTGGGTCATTAGCTCCGCCGTTTAAGGCGAGCATCTCCCCGGATTTTAATTTCAAAATATCCGCAAGCGGCAAGCGGGTTCGTCCGATTTCGACGGTGATCTTGACGCGGACGTCCATAAGGGTTTCTGCGATGTCCCGATTGGGAGACGCCGCAGGAGAGGTCGCAGGAGAGGTCGCAGAAGACGCGCCGGGAGATTGGTTTGCTTCTTTTTTAATGATGGTCAAAAAAATCCCCCCTTCTTCGATATCTATCGGAAGAAGGGGGGATTTATTGAGCCGGGAAGCTCATTTGATTTGCAGTTCGGGCCCCGCGGGCCCAGGACAATTATTTGTCACATTTAGGGGGGCTGCCCGTCATTCTAAGGCAAAGCCCCGTCATTCCTCGGATTAAACAACCTCGACGATCACCGCACTGGCCTCGCCACCCCCAATACACAAAGTCGCCAGGCCGCGGCGTTTGCCCGCAGCACGCAGCGCGTGGATCAAGGTGACCAGCACCCGGGTTCCACTGGCACCGATTGGATGGCCGATGGCCACCGCGCCGCCATGAATGTTGACCTTGTCATGGGGGATTTCAAGGTCACGCATGGCCGCCATGGGCACGACGGCAAATGCTTCGTTGATCTCAAACAGGTCAATGTCACTGACTGACATTTTGGCCTTGTGCAAAACCTTGCGGATGCATTCGACGGGAGCCGTGGTGAACCATGATGGATCCTGCGCATGGGATGCCTGGGCTATGATCCGGACCAAGGGCTTCAAGTTGAGTTCCTTGGCTTTTTCATCACTGCAAGCAACCACCAGAGCAGCGCCATCGTTAATGGACGAGGCATTTCCTGCCGTAATTGTACCGGCCTTATCAAAAGCCGGGCGCAGCTCAGGAAGCTTGGTCAGCTCAGCAGCAAAGGGCTCCTCATCCCTTTCCACCATGACGGGGCCTTTGCGTCCCGGGACTTCGATGGCAACCACCTCATTTTTGAAATGGCCGCTTTCCCAGGCATTACGGGCCCGCGCATAACTTTCCAAAGCGAACTTGTCCTGATCCTCGCGGGAGAACTTGTATTCCTTGGCGCACAGCTCGCCGCAATTTCCCATGGCCACATTGCCATAGGGATCCCACAGGCCGTCCCACTGCATGTGGTCCTTGGCCTCAACGGCACCGAACTTGTAGCCGGCCCGGGAATTCATCAACAAATGGGGAGCTTGAGTCATGTTTTCCTGGCCGCCAGCAAAAATCACTTTGGCATCGCCAAGGCGAATAGCCTGATCAGCCATCATGACGGCCTTCAGTCCGCTGCCGCAAACGCGGTTGATGGTGGTCGCGCAAACGGACTTGGGCAATCCGCCGTAAATCGCCGCCTGACGCGCGGGGGCTTGGCCAACTCCGGCAGTCAGGACATTGCCCATAATGATTTCATCGACCTTTGCTGGGTCAATCATGGTTTTGGCAAGGGCATCTTTGACCAGGGCTGCGCCAAGACGCGAAGCCGACAAACTGGAAAACGCGCCACTCAGCTTGCCAACCGGGGTACGACCTGCATAAACGATTACTGTGTGACTCACGATAAACCTCCGGCGATAAAATTCTGCCCCCAAGGCTACTGTTATGGCAGCGCGATTACTAGCCAGAACAGACGAAAACATTACGCCGGTTATCCGGCGGAGGTTCGCACTGACGCCGCTTGAATGTCCCTTGACTTTTTGACCTCCTAGCCATAATCCACCCCTTTGCGATGTTGCGTCCGCTGCACCGCAAGTGGTCTGGCGAGGTAGCTCAGATGGTTAGAGCGGTGGATTCATAACCCACAGGTCGGCGGTTCGATCCCGCCTCTCGCCACCAAACCTGCGTGGCCGGTTTACACAAATTATTTACATTCTCGCCTTTTTTAGCCAGCTTGGTTGAACCTTAAACGGAGAATCAATGCTTAGAGATTAGTAGGCAAAAGAAACGCATTTCCCAACCCGTCACACCGCCTGCCGGCTCTCCTCTCCCACATTCGCACTTAAGAACCTCCACCACTTTTTGACGGAGGCGTGAATTCGGAGGCACTGGCATTAGTGCCAAAAATAAGGTATATTATTGGCATATGATCCAGAGAAACTATAAATTATCAAAATCACGTAGTTTTTTTCTTCTAGGGCCACGTGGGGTTGGGAAGTCAACACTCCTTCGTGAGCATTTTCGAGAGATAAATTGCTTCTATGTAAATCTACTCGAATCAGACGTAGAACGGCGTCTGGCGGCGCGTCCTGAGCGCTTATTGGAGGAGTGGAACGCTCAACCCAAGGCTATCCAAGAGTCAAAATGGATTGTTATTGACGAGGTCCAACGAATACCGCGCATTCTAGATGCCGTGCATAAAGGTATTGCAGATTTTGGTTTGAGATTCGCCTTAACTGGATCCAGTGCACGCAAGCTGAAACGAGGTGCCGCAAATCTGTTGGCCGGTCGTGCGTCTGAATTTAGGATGCACCCATTTTCATTTACAGAACTTGGGCATGATTTTGATCCTATAGACGCGATGACATTTGGACTATTGCCCGAAAGCTTTCAGTTGAAAGACAATTTGCTCGAGCGCCGTCGATTTCTTAACTCTTATGTAAACACATATTTGCGTGAAGAAATTCAAGCCGAACAGATTGTTCGAAATATGGAGCCATTTCGACAATTTATTGAAGTGGCCGCTGCCACAAACGGTAAAATTTTAAATGCCGCCAAAGTAGGGCGTCAGTGTGGTCTAGATCCGAAAACAAGCCAACGCTATTTTCAAATATTAAGTGATACTTTGGTAGGATTTTATTTACCTGCTTTTGACCTTTCCATACGCAAGCAGCAAGCAACGCATCCCAAATTTTTTTGGTTTGACCTCGGCGTAGCACGAGCTGCATCAGGAATGCTTGACGAAAAGATTTCAGCGAGCACATATGAGTTTGGGAATCTCTTTGAGCATCTCGTGATCGTCGAAGCTATTAAGCTCAACGATCAATCAGAAGCTGGCGCGAAACTTATGTATTTCAGGTCAGCGGATGATTCCGAAATTGATCTCGTGGTCAAACGTGGAAAAAGTCTTTACGCAATCGAAATAAAGTCGGCGGAAAATCCCGATATCACAGATATTCGGAAATTGTCGCGATTACAGCAATCTCTTCCTAAGGGGACACAGGCTTTTGTCTTTTGCAATACCGAAAAACCCTATGTTATTGAAGGTGTTCGCATCGTTCATTGGATGGCGGGACTCCAGGAAATATTCCCATGGCAGTAAGGCCATTTGAAAGAGCTGTGTTTTTGAGGATAGTTGACGCATAAAATGGCATCTCGCACAACGAGATAGGGCAAGATGTTGCCTTGGACGAGGGCCTTTCCCTCTGGTCGGCGGAGAAACTGGAGAAGAGGGTTTCGATGGAAGTCACGTTTTCTGCACCATGTCTTTTTGACTTTATTTTTGACACAATCCCTCAATGAACTTTTTCCTGCCAAGCAAAATTAACGCCGCTGGCGTCTGGTTTTGCCGGGTCTTCATCTTTTGCCTGGTGCTGTTCCTGTGCCACCGCCTGACGGCCTTCGGCATTATTTCCCGGGAATTTTTCGATCTCGGCGCGCTCCACCTGGCCCAAAGCCTCCTTGTTGGTGCCGCCAGTGACCTTTGGGTGGCAACCCTCATTGCGATGATGTGGGCCATTCCCGCTGCCCTGTGTTCTCCTCGGGCCGCAACCTGGATCGCCGCCGGTGGATGCCTCGTCCTTTCGACCTTGGTTGCCTTGCACCAAAGTTACGTCGAATTTTACCGCGTCCCGATTATGGCTTTTCACCTGCGCTATCTTGCCGACCTAGAGTTTATCAAGGCCAGCACCTCCGCCACAGCGTGGTCTCCTTTGGTCATCGCCAATATTGCCGGTGCACTTTTAGCGCTTCTAGCCAGCAACTTGCGGATTAAACCTGCGATACCAGTGCTGATCATCACCGCCATTGCAATCCATGCCCTACAAATTCGTTACCGGGTCCAGTGGTTTATTCCCGGCCCCCTGCACTTCAACCCCATCGAAAAAATTGTTGTCGACCTCAGCCATCAAACATTGATTCCTCTACCGACCACGGGTGAAGTCGCAAGATTCGCCCAAATGCGTTTGGCCATCGCTCCCGAATCACCACGGACTCGCCTACGCCAAAAATTGCACGCCGCGTTTCAAAACCAAATCGCCAAAGGCAAGCGCCCGGTGATCGCTGTCTTGGCCCTTGAAACGTTTCGTCCGACTGAGATTGGGGTTTTCCGCAAGGAATCACCGCCGTCCGCCGCTTCAACCTTGACACAAACCTTGCCCCAGACCTTGACCCCTGCGTTCGACGCCCTAAGTAAAAACGGCCTACTCTTCACAGAAGCCTGGAGCAGTGGCACCGTCACCTGCGCCGGCCAAGAAGCCCTGTGGTGCGGCCAACCCTCCGGATTGTTCTCCTCACTGATGCGCGGGTCTTCACGAATTCAAAACGCCACGTGCATTCCCGATGAGGTCAAAGCCAACGGAGGCCTGCCCATTTGGGTGCACAACGGCGACGGAAAATTCGATAATCAAGTCAGTTTCTGGCGACGCCACGGCGTTTCATCGCCAATTTCAAGCACTGACTATCCCGCGGAAATCCCACGGGGCAGTTGGGGGCTTAGTGATTTGATATTAGCTGACCGGGCCGTGACTGAAATCGCAGGCGCGCGCAACCAGCCATTGGGAAACAAAATTGATTTCATTGCCCCCTTTATTTTAACCGTCAGCAATCATATTCCGTGGGATCTGCCGGACGATGCCTCGGATGCCGTCAAGAAAATCGAGGCTCCCGAAAATCAAGATGGAACGCCAAACATCAAGATGTGGCGCACCACTGCTTATACTGATCAAGCAATCGCAAGGTTTGTCGCGGGGGCCAAGGCTCAAGACTTTTGGCAAAACACGATCTTAATCATCGCCAGCGATCACGGCAATCTTGAGCCAGGAAAACACGGAACAACCACACAAGGCGCCAACAGCGGCTCCGACACCGGTTCTGATTCCGCCGCGCGCCGCCAATCTCATATTGCCCTGCTCCTTACCGGCGGCCTTGTTGAGTCGGCCCTGGGTGAGCTGAATCCCAAAAATACGCCAGACTTCATGACCGTCCATGAACCTGTCGGCCAAACTGGGGTCGCCGAATTGATCCGAGCGATCACGGCGAAGGTCCTACCAAGAAATCCAGACATCCTTGCTTGGCCGTCAAACTTGCCTGTTTTCAGCGACCAGAATGAAACGCTCTATGTTCCCGCCTTGGACCTAAATATCAACAAGTCTGAATTCGCGCGGGACTGGTCCCTTTCCGGAGCTGTGATGAACGACGCTGTCATTGCCTTCAAGGCGATGACGGCACCTTAATAGATTTCGCAGTTTTCAATTTCTCAAAAATGCGCACACCCAGCAGCAACGCGATAATGCCGGCGTAGATGGCGGGCTCACGCTTGTCGAGTTTAACCAACCACAGAAAATGAATCGTGACGAGAATTGCAATTACGTAGGTTAATTGATGGAGTTTACGCCAGAGTTTTGCGCCCATCTTTTTTAGCATCCACGAATTCGACGTAACCGCCAACGGCACCATCAACATCAACGCTGAAAATCCAACGGTGATGTAGGGTCGCTTGGCGACATCCGCGGCGGTTTGCGAAAAATCTAGTTCCTGATCAAAAAGCAAATAAATGCTGAAGTGCACGAGCGCGTATGCGAAAGAAAATAGCCCGATCATGCGTCGAAATATAATAGGCCGGCGCCAGCCAAAAAAAATCCGCGCCGGCGTCACGGCAAGTGAGAGAATCAGCAGGCGCAGCGCCCAAATGCCGGTACGATGGGTGGCAGCCTCAACCGGGTTGGCTCCTAGGCCGTTGGTGAAAAAAAGAAATGTCGTTATCAGTAGCGGAATCGTCATCAAGATAAACAGAGCAGATTTTTCCAGATCCAAGCGTGCCTTGACGGACAACACTAGAAATCCTTTCGAAGGTTCATGCCTGCATATAATCCGGCCACCTGACTATAGCCGTTGAACATCAGTGTCTTGCGTTTGAAAAGTTCGCCAATGCGGCGCTCCTTTGCCTGAGTCCATCGCGGGTGATCTACCTCGGGATTGACGTTGGCATAAAAGCCATACTCATCAGGCAGAATATCGTTCCATGTTGTTTTGGGCTTGGTCTCGCTAAAGCGAATTTTTGAAATGGCTTTGATACTTTTAAATCCGTATTTCCACGGGATCACCAGACGCATGGGCGCACCATTTTGATTGGGCAAGGCGTCCCCATAAAGCCCAACTGCGATGAAGGCCAAGGGATGCATGGCCTCATCCATGCGCAGGGCTTCTGTATATGGCCAATTGAGAATGCTGGAATTTTGGCCGGGCATCTGCTGCCTGTCGAGCAAGGTTACAAACTCGATGTATTTTGCTTTTGAGGTCGGCTTAACGGTTTTGATGAGGTCTGCCAAAGGAAATCCGATCCACGGAATCACCATGGACCATGCCTCGACACAGCGCAGGCGATAGATGCGTTCTTCAAGTTTGTAGGGTTTCATGAAGTCATCAATGTCGTATAGGGCTGGCTTTTTCACAGCTCCCTCGACGGCGATTTTCCACGGACGAGTTTTAAGTTGGCTAGAGTTTTGCGCGGGATCACCCTTATCGGTGCCAAATTCATAGTAATTGTTGTAAGTGGTTACGTCGTTGAAGGGCGTGAGTTTTTCGTTGGTGTCGTTCTTGCCCTTAGCAACCTTATCGAAAATCTTACCGTCGTGGACTTGCCCGACAAAAGTTTTCCCGGCCAATACTTTTTCCGCAAATGCCGCCGGAGAGAGCACCGTGGCAGCGACAGCACTGATTCCCAGGGCGAGCCCCTGGCCGATCACGTCGCGGCGCGTAAATATTTCTCGGACACGGTAAAGGCGTTCGTCCGTTACCTCTGATTCCTTCGCAGCCGAAGGGTCAATGACTTTGATGAGCACAGAGACTCCTGTCAGGCGCTCTTGAGAAATCGTCCGGCCTCACGGGAAGCAAATTCACCCGACGCGGATTGAAACGCACTCAAATGGATCTTTAATTTTCCTGCCGTCCTGCCCTGAGCCTCAATTTCCGACAGGGCCTCTGCAATCTTACCCCCCAGGACTTCCGATGCCTTGTGACAGGGGGCTACCCACAATCTTAGCATAGACTGATTTTTGAACGAATTTTGGAACTGATTCTGGAATTGACTCTCGACTCGATTTGAAAGGGCTCCGGCAGCGTATTCGGCCTCAAACTTAGCAATCATAGCATCCAAATTCGCCCAAGCCATCCGCTGCAGCTCAAAATACTCATCAAATCGCGCCCAGTCTTTGGCCGCGATTGCCTCGCCAGCCGTCTCGCATCGCGCGCAAAACAGGGCGACAACGCACTCAATCGCAGTCGTTGCCGTGACGACGTCAGCTCTGTTGCGTCGCTCAGCCATTCATCCTCGCCGCCATTTGATCCCCTTGGGACTGCATCATTTGCATCTTGCCATTGAGGTCGGCGAAAGATTTTTGCAGGCGCTGTTGCTTTTGGTCGACCATGCGCTGTTGGCGTTCGATATTTTGGTCCTGACGCTGAATCTGTTGATCCAGCGTTTTTTGCCTCAGTGAGATCACGCCGCTTTGCCGATCCTGCAGCCCCTTGACGGCGTTGCTTAATTTCTCTGCAAGTCCGGGCCCGTCCTCTGTCGTGGCAAAAACTTTTGTCACGCCATCGTAATTTCCCGCGATCGCTTTTTTCAACTTTTCTTCGTCGATCTCTAGCTTTCCCGTTTTGGCGTTGGTCATGATCCCGACCTCCGCCAGTGACATGCCACCGGCACCTGGTGCCACCTTGCCGCCACTCACCTCGGACTGAATGGAACGCATCGCCTGGCGCATGGAGGATGCCGCCCCCAACGATGGGCGTTCTCCATCTTTTGCCGTCGCCTGATCGGACATCGCGGAATACACATTATTGTACTTTGTAACGAAGTCCTTGACCCCCGCCGATGTCGCATCGACATCGTGGCTGATATTGAGGCTGACGTTGGTTCCTGGCATGGCTTTTTTTGCCGTCAGCTTCACGCCGTCGATCAGGTCAGAAAAACTATTCTCCTCGCGGGCAATATCAACGTCCTCGAATTTCATCGCTAGATTTTTCCCTTTGCCTAACTCCTTGAAATCAAGAAATGTGGTATCTGGATCGATTTTGATATTGGCTGATTCGCCGGTCTTTTCGCTGCGTACGAGCAGTTTGAACGGCTCGTCGCCAATGCCGGTGTTGATGATAGACGCCTGGACTCCGCCCCCGGCGGCATTGATCTTGTCGGCGGCATCTTTCAGGGTAGATCCTGGTTCCAAGGTGACATCCAAATCTGCCTGTCCACCCCCGCGCTCAATCGCCATGAAGCCAAAGCCTACCGCCGATTCATTGGCGTTGGAAAATCCCTGCTCCAGAAACTTTGCCGAACCCGCCAGTTCCTTGACCTCGAAATTGAATTGGCCTGGTTTTAAATTTTTGCCTGATTCCAAAAGCTCTGCACCGACCACCTCTGGGTGGGACGACTCGACTTTAAGGCGCTGAAATTTTTCGGGGGCACTCATCCCACCCAACTGAGTGGCAAGATCACCGAGGGCTGTCGTTACGGCCGAATAACCGTTTTTTTCCTGGGCCAGGGCTTCGCGCTTGCCCCCCAGGTTGTCCATGGCAGCCTTATCGCCCGCCATGATTTTGTCGACGATCCCCATGTCGACGCCACCGGCTGCTCCCGGCCCTGGGCCTAGAGGTCCACCTGGTTGCATTCCGGCCATCGGCGACCCTGATCCATTGATCTTCATTGCACGCCTCCTTGTGCGGGCTGTCATTAGCCCAGAACTAAGCTGCAAACAGCTTTAGTCCTGTCTGGTCTTCGGAGCCCCAGGCACGGAGGTTTAGTAAAAATGATTCGCAGGACGCCGCAATTCATGAGCGTGGATTTAAATTTTCGCTGGTTTACTTAATAAATCCGGGTGGATATGAATTTGATCGAAAAAATTTAGGGAACGGCAAAAAGTGCCTGATTTTCAAATGAACCAAGCAACTTAAAGTCACGATTCAGGCCGTCGAATCCGATTTTGATTGGGCTGACATTTTCCGGGACCGCGACATGGGTCACGCCCATTCCCTTCATGGACGCCAGATTTACGGAAGGATCCCCCAGCATGATCGAGACTCGCGATTGCAGGGGCTCAACCGCAAATCCATGAGTCCAATTCCAGCCGCCATAAGCCTGAACGTTGGTGCGGCCGGTAAGGGCATAGGACCAGTATCTGTGATCCAGGTGCGAGGGCGACAAAATAACGGCATCTCGGGGCAGGGTTTGACGCGCCCATGCCGCAATGGCTTGCTCACCCGACGACCAGAGGGTGAGGCGGTGCGCAGGGGACTGCATCTGGCTGCCCAATCCAACAAGGCCATCGATGCAGACAATGACAGCAGCCAGCCATGACATGGAGCGAAATTTGTGAAGAGAAAAAAAGCGCACCAGAGAAATGCCAAACAGAAGTAAGGCCCAGACCAGCAACTTGCTGTTGTCCCAGGCCCACGGCTGCAACTTCACCAGGTTCATGGCAATAAAAATGATCGCGCCGCTCAAAAAAAATGGATCACTTCTGATTTCGCGCGACACCGCAGCCGCAACCAACATCAGTGGAATAACCACGTTCCAGTTCACGATCCAAAAGAAAAGCAGGGACTGCCCCGTTTCTGACCCCCGCCAAAACCCTGCCCAGTCGATGCCAGATGCCTTGTTTGAGATCGCGGGCATGGTCGCCCAAATCAAAAACATGGAGATCACGAGGCCCGGACCGACGACAGTAACCCAGTGGCGCAAAATATCTTTTTTTACGGAAGGCGACCGAACGAAATCCAACAGCATTATCACGCCAATGACGAGCATCACCACCAACCAAGAATGAACATGGGCCAGGAGCAGCAAAGGCAACAAACAGGCCATGACTAAAGTCAGGGCCAAAGGCCCGGAACGAAGACCGGAGACGGCCGTACGGCGTTTCAGGTCCATGGCCACCAACAATGCAGCGCACCCAAGAGAAAGGCCCGCCAGCAAAGTTCGCTGGGGTAACAGCAACGAAAACAGGGGAGTCATCCAAACCTGCGAAAGTGTGCCAGTGTTGATTCCTTCGAACATCGGCTGCGCAAAATCCCACAAAACAAGCCTAGTAATCGTCCGGGTTCCCCCCGCCAAAATAAAAACTACGGCCAATGCGCCGGCTGTCCAAGGCCCGGCCCCGGCCCGCCGAAATAACACCGGCAAGCAGAGTGACAAAAGAATTGCAAACATGAGGCACGGCAACAACATGGCAGATTGCAGGCCAAATCCTGCGCGCAACAACATCCCCGACATAAAATTGATCAATGGAGGATAAGAAAAAACTGAATCAAAACGAAGAATTCTAGCGTCGAACCATTTAGAGAATGGTTGTTCTGCAAACCACCATGAGTGGGCGACGTGAAGCGACCAATCCCCCCAAACACCAGGGAAATCGGTGGCCAACGTGCCGTCATCGAGAGAGTAAAGGCAACGGGAAATGGACCACAGCAAAACAACAAAAATCAGGCTGTGGGGAAGTAAGCGGAAATAGATTATGCGAAACAAGGGATGCCCTGATTTCAATGGTAAACAAATACGTTGAGGTCGTCGCCTTCGAGCTCAGATTTCAAGCGGAGCGCCGTATTCAATACGCCATTAAAACTGTGCCTACCGACGAGCAGGTGAAATGCAGTCGTTCCCGGCATGGTGGCAATCAGCTCGCGAAAAACCTGGGCAAGAATGTCATGGGAGTCGTGCGCCACAATGATCTCTGGCGCCAAATAAAATCCAACTGAATCAGGCGACCACGCGCGCACGGTTGCAACAAGGGATGTAATCCAGGCACTGGTTTCGCGAAAATCATTGCCAGGACGAGGCATCAAAAAAACATAACGAGCGGGCTGCGTCAGCGTGTCGGTCAGCATGACGGATTCCTTGTCACAAATTCCGCGAATAGCGGCCTCGCTGAACAAGTCTTCCATGGCAATATGATTCAATAGGGATGGCGCGTGAATTTCACCGCGTCCGGCGATGCCAATCCAGAACGGACAATCTTTGACCGAGACGCCCGACGAGATGTGAAAGCTGATCATGCGTCGATCTGGAATGCCCAACTTTGGATCGTCATTATGGGCAATGACCCTGGCATCAGAAGATCTGATGTTGATTTGGACGTTCTCAAATGTTGAATCTCTTGAATTCAATATTTTGGAATCACTGTGGGCGTCGGCCACAGAACCAGAAGGGCCAGGAATAATTCCTAGCTCACTGCTTCTTGCTTTCTCCGCTGACGGATTGACGTTCATTCCCGTCTCCCCCGGCCTTGCCGGATTTAATGATGCCATCGAGGACACCATTGACGAATGCGCCGGACTGCTCATTGCCATAGCGCTTCGCCAATTCAACTGCTTCATTCAATATTACCTTAACCGGCGTATCAAATACTTGCAATTCAGCGAGGGCCATTCGTAATACCGCCCGATCCGTCACTGACAAGCGGGTAAGCTTCCAATTTTTGGTAAAAGCCTCAATAAGCGGATCATTGTCGTTGCGTTTATCGAGGGTTGCCCGGACCAGATCACGCATCATAGTCATTGAATTGGTGGGAACGTTGAAGTTTGACGAAAAGGTTTCAAAGTGCGAGGGGCTGAAATAATAGACCTTCTCAGCCTCGCACTGGTAGAGGAACTGCAGGGCAAAATCACGGGCGACTGTGTTGCGGTTTTCGCTCATAATTTGCCATCGACTTTTGTGTCAAATTGCCCAAGAACTTTGATCATTTCTAGGGCCGCCTGGGCCGAATCGCGCCCCTTGTTGCCACCCTTGATGCCGCTACGCGCCAATGCCTGCTCGATGGTGTCCGTGGTCAGAACACCAAATATGACCGGAATGCCCGTCTCCAGGGCGATGTTCATGACACCGCTGGCAGCCTGGCCGGCCACGAAATCAAAATGGGGGGTTTCTCCGCGGATGACCGCCCCCAAACAAATCACAGCTGAATACTTGCCACTGCGCGCCGCCTTGGCAGCCACAACAGGAATTTCGAAACTACCTGGTACCCAGACCACCACCACGTGGGAGTCTTTGACCCCGCTGTCACGCAAACAGTCGGTGGCGCCGACCAAAAGCGAGCGCGTGATCATATCGTTGAACCGGGCGACGACGATCAGGATCTTTTTTTCCATAAACTCCCCCGAACCAAAACTTTTTACGAAAAGGCATTCACCAAAAATCAATCAACCAGGAATCACTGCGACTTCTGCTATTTCAAGTCCGAATCCCGCAAGCCCCTTCAGGGAACGTGGGGTTGAAACGTGAATCCGCATTTGCCGGACCCCCAAGTGGCGCAATATTTGAGCGCCAATTCCATACAACCGTGGGTCCATCGGCTGCCACTTGTTCGACGCGGCGGGAGGCACTGCAGAGGCCGCGGGCACAGCGCCATCCGGCGGCAAACGCATGTCGACCGTATCCTCGACAAAGGCATGTGAGCCGCCCGGATGCGACAAATACAGAACAACCCCACACTCGGACGACTTGAGCAATTGCAGCCCATAGTCAACGAGGCGCCTTCCCGACGTGCCGCTGCTAAACACGTCGATCAGCGGACGCTGGCGGTGCACGCGCACATCCACCACTTGATCGGCCGTAAATGGTCCGCCCTTGACGAGGGCCACATGCTGCGCGCCGTCGACAAGGCTTTGAAAACAAATGGCTTCAAATATTCCTGCCGGCGTCTGCACCGGCTCCTTGGCCAGCTGCTCCACCAGAGAATCACGCAGCAAGCGAAATTCAATCAGGTCAGCAATCGAAACCAACGGCATATTGTGACGTTTTGAGAACACTTCCAGGTCCGGCATCCGCGCCATGGTCCCATCGTCTTTCATGATTTCGCAAATCACTGCCGACGGCTTCATCCCAGCAAGGCGCGCCAGATCTACAGACCCTTCGGTGTGGCCCGAGCGCTCCAAAACGCCGCCCTGTTTGGCCTTCAACGGAAACACGTGCCCCGGCACAACGATATCGTCCGATGTTGACTTGTCGTCCATCGCCACGCGAATGGTCTGGGCACGGTCTGCCGCACTGATGCCGGTAGAAACCCCGTGACGGGCCTCAATCGACACCGTGAATGCTGTCGATCGCGATGAACCAGGCTTGCCCAGATCGCTCATCATCGGCAACTTCAGGCGGTCAATCGCTGCCGGCGACATCGAAAGGCAGACCAGACCACGTGCCTCGCGGACCATAAAATTGATTTTTTCAGCAGAGACGTGTTCGGCCGCGAAAACGAGGTCGCCCTCGTTCTCACGGTCTTCGTCATCCACCATAATTACCATTTGCCCTGAACGGATCGCGTCGATCGCGTGCAAAACTCTGGATATTGCTTTTTCTTGCGTTTCACTCGTCATGGGAGCCGTTCTACAGGTCTGGCTGATTACTCGTAAAGGAAGAACTTCTCTGCCAGGATTTGAGCGGATGGAAATGCCCGCCAAACTGGCGTGTGGCCACCAACATCTTCGGTATCCCCCCGAGTTCTTTCGGAAATTTGCAAAATCGTTGCTTCTCGGTTGGAAACGCTGGCTTGGTCAATGACCCCACGCAAGGCCCAGGTAAAGGCCCCGCCACGCTCCTCGCCCAAGTCGGCCGAGGTTTCATTCTTGGTTGAAGAGGCCATGACAAAGGCCTGGGTAAACAAAGTACCCTGATATTTGCCGATTTCTGCCATGGCATCTTCACTAGTGGTCATAGAATTTGTCATCGCCCCAGACATCGGAACACACTTGCTGCGAACGGTCTCGGGACCGCTGATTACTTTGGCCGATGGAATGATCGGCGTGCGCCCATCAACAAACGAGCCGCTATAGCAGGAGTCGATCATGACCACGAGGCGCTCAAGGGGACGGTTGTTGCGCGCAGCCATGACGGCACTGGCGACTTCCGCAAAGCTAAAGGAACGGTCCTCGGCCAGCATGATGCCGGTATTGCCATGACCAGAGAAATACCAAAAAAGTGAGTCGGCATCGGAAGCTGCCTCTGCAGTGTCGGCAAAGATCTCGGCCGTGGTTGCCGTGTCATCCTTCACGACCTCATCAAACCCGAGATCGATCTGGGTGTTGCGAAACAACACATCCAGTTCACGGATGTCCGTAGGGACTCCCGGCAGGCCGTTGGGCGAGCCCATTAGCACGGCCACATTGCGCCCTCCGGCACTGTGGCCAAGGCCCTTGGCGCCTGCTGTAGCGATCTTGCTGGATGCGCCGCAACCAGCAACGGCGCCTGCCACACAAATGGAAATAAAACCAAGACGACGACGCGCACTAATATTCAAGACCATGATTCCCCCGAAGTCTGAGGCGTGTAAAGTACGGCAAAAAAATTACCGCACCTTCAAGCCTAGCAATGGAGAATCATGAGTTGCGATGGGCACGAATTGCCCAGCATTTTCCGTGATTCAAGTTATGGTTTGGACTTCAACTTGACGGGCCGCAAATTTGGCCATCATGTCGAGTTCGATGTTTACGTAATCACCAACCTTACGTTGAGAGAGATTGGTAATTCGCAGGGTTGCAGGGATGATCATGACTTCCACAACGGTCCCAGGCGTTTGATCCGCTGGATCGATTTGATCCACAACGGTATTCACAGTCAGGCTGACGCCATCGATGCAAATAGATCCTTTGGAAATCACAAAACGAGACATGGATTTTTCTAAATGGACCCGCAGGACCCACCCCGTAGTGGCGCTTTCAATCAATTGAACGCGCCCCGTGCCATCAACGTGGCCAGAGACAAGATGGCCGCCCAAGCGGTCGCCCACTTTGAGCGCCCGCTCCAGATTCACGGTTGACCCTTGGGCACCATGGCGGCCAAAGGAAGTGCAGGCCATAGTTTCACTGGTGACATCAAACGCATACTGATGGTTTCTGCGCCCGACGACTGTCAAGCAGCAGCCGTTGACGGCGATGCTGTCGCCATCGGCTGCATCAAAGCCGGCTCCGACTTCAATCCAAAAACAGCATGGCGCCGTGCCGCCTGGTTGCACCACCTCAATCAACGTTCCCGTTCTTTCAACCAACCCGGTAAACATTCAGTTGAGGCCTTTCAATTCCGCAAGAAATTCATCCGGATCTTTGAAGTCTTTATATACGGATGCAAAACGCACATATGCGACTTTATCTTTGTCGTGAAGTTTCTCCATGATCATGTCACCCAGCTTTTGGCTGGACACCGTGCGCTCACCCAATTCCTGAATGGCGCGCTCGATACGATCCAGCATCTCCTCAATCTGCTCCATCGAGATCGGGCGTTTGCTGCAAGCGATTTGCAGCGACGTGGTCGCCTTGGGCCGCAGATAAGGCTCAATGCGACCGTCTTTTTTGACGATCTGGAAACTGAAATCTTCTTCTTTTTCGTAAGTCGTGAAACGGTGATTGCATTGGATGCACGAGCGCCGCCTGCGGACACTACGCCCCTCGTGGGAAAGGCGGCTTTCCAAAACCTTGGTATCTTCGAACGCACATTGCGGGCACTTCACAGAAACCTCAATTCCAGATTTTGTAGAGCGGAAAGCGATTGGCCATGTCCGTCACTTCGCGGCGCAGCATTGCCAGTTTTTCATCGTTTTTGAAATGCTCAAACGCAGTCCTGGTGTACCGAGCAATCATTTCCATTTCATCCAAACCCATTCCACGCGTCGTCACCGCGGGAGTTCCCATGCGAATGCCGCTGGTGACAAAAGGCGAACGTTTTTCATTGGGGACAGTGTTCTTGTTGACCGTGATGGCGGCCTTTCCAAGGGCCTCTTCGAGTTGTTTGCCACTCACAGCCAGCGAGGACAAATCGATCAGAAATAGGTGATTGTCCGTTCCGCCCGACACGATCTTGAAATCCAATTGCACCATGGCCTTGGCCAGTGCTGCGGCATTGGCCACAACCTGTTGCTGATAGACCTTGAATTCCGGCCGGAGGGCCTCGCGAAAACACACCGCCTTGGCGGCAATGATGTGTTCCAGCGGTCCGCCTTGAATCCCTGGAAAGACGGCCTTGTTCAACTTGACGGCCAACTCATCATCGTTGGTCAGGATTAATCCCCCGCGCGGACCGCGCAAGGTCTTGTGGGTTGTTGTGGTTACAACATGGGCGTGGGGAATCGGGCTCGGATGCAATCCAGTAGCCACCAGGCCAGCGATGTGTGCCATGTCCACAAAAAGGTAGGCGCCGACTTCATCGGCAATGGCGCGAAACCGGGCAAAATCAAGGATTCGTGAATAAGCGCTGGCACCGGCCAAAATCATCTTGGGACGGACTTCGAGGGCTTTTTCCCGAACCGCCTCGTAGTTGATCGTCTCACTGACCGGATCGACACCGTAGATGTAGGAGTCGTAGAGAATTCCGGAAAAATTAACCTTGCTCCCGTGGGTCAGGTGACCACCGTGAGCCAGGTCAAGGCCGAGAATTTTTTCGCCCGGTTTGAGCAAGGCCAGATAAACCGCGGCATTGGCCTGCGCCCCCGAGTGAGGCTGGACGTTGGCATGGCGCGCGCCAAAAAGTTCGCAGGCGCGGCTGATTGCCAGAGACTCCACCTGATCAACGACCTCGCAGCCACCGTAATAGCGCTTGCCGGGAATGCCCTCTGCATACTTGTTGGTCAAGGGATTAGCGGCGGCCGACAAGACGGCGGGTGACGCAAAATTTTCAGAGGCGATCAGTTCAATGCCGTGACGTTGGCGCCCCAACTCTTCTTGGATCAGATTGAAAACTTCAGCATCTGAATGTTGCAGAATGGACCAGGGTGATTCGCGGTGGGTCATCGATTTCTCCCTTTATCAGTCTTCGATGCGAATTTTGAAATTCTTCTTTTCGATCTCACGGATTTTATCACGACGCATTTTATGGCGCCCCCCGTCAAACCCGGTCTCTAGCCAGATTTTCAGAAAGTCTGCCGCACGGTGCACATTCAGCGACCGGGATCCAAGGCACAGCATATTGGCATCATTGTGGGCGCGGGACATTCTGGCGCTGTATTCGTCCCACACAACCGCAGCGCGAATGCCGGGGAATTTATTTGCGGCAATCGACATTCCGATTCCGCTGCCACACACCGCTACTCCGGCCTCAATCTTTCCGCTGATGAGGTCTTGCGCCAACATCGCGGCATAATCCGGGTAGTCGACTGATTGCTCATTGTCCAAGGCGACGCCGTAATCGACAGGTTCATGCCCCAAGGCCTTCACCAGCTCAGTCAGGGCTTCCTTGAGTTCCTTACCCGCATGGTCCGCCGCCAATCCGATAATCATGGGGAGTTTCCTTTGCAAAATGCAGGGAAAAAAACGGGGGCATCAGGCTGAACGGCCAATTGATACCCCCCTCAAAAATTCGTCAGGACGATTTATGCCTCTTCGGTCTTCTTAATGAAGGCGATGGCGTCATTCACGGTACGAATATTTTCAGCCTCTTCATCTGGGATATCCACGCCAAAGGCTTCTTCCATCGCCATGACGAGTTCAACGATATCGAGAGAATCGGCACCCAGGTCCTCGATAAACTTGGCGTTAGTGGTCACAGCGGACTCTTCAACACCCAGTTGGCTCACGACGATTTGCTTAACTTTTTCCTCTACGGAAGCAGACATTCTTGCAACTCCTCAATGTGGTCTTCTGGCGGTGTTTCCCGCCATTCGGTGCCAGAAAGGGAATCAAAATCGGGGAGTTTTGGCAAGGCGCAATGCAAAGTAGACCTCAGAAAAAGACCCTTGAGGATAAAAGCAGGTTTGCCAGCGCCCCTTCCACTTTCTGGATGGAATAGGAATCGGCCACCAATTGTCCCGACCCAGATCCGCTCTGTTTAACGTAAGTAACTGAAAACTCTCGGATTTTTTGTGAAAAAGCCACGCCCCATGAGTACCCATAAAAGTCGATGGCCGTCGCTTGGTTGGACAAATCGTCCTTGGGGGCCGGATAAAGGCTGGCATTCGAAAATAGGCCGCCCCGGAAAATCCAGCCTCCTGCGCCGGCCTCAAGGCCAACCGAATAATTATTGACCGTCTCCAGACCGCGGGATTTCTCGCTGGCGCCAACCAGATGCTGGATTAAATCGGCGGCGACGAGCAAACTGCCGGCCTCCCCCCAGGCGACACCCATTTGATAGGTCCGGATTCCTGGTTCGTCCATTTCCCTAGATTTTCCTTCGAACGAGGTGAGTTCATTTTCGCTGCCCGGCAAGCCCGAAGACCCCGGACTTTCTGCCGTGTAATCTGAAACGGTGGTGTTATTGGCCAACGCATATGGATACCGGTAACTGATTCCGGCGCGAAATTTTCCGGCAACCAAGATAGCCCCCGCGGTACCCAGGAGGCCTTCATTCAATGTTTCGTATTTAAGATTATGTGTGGTGAAGGCGCCGGATGTTTCCGAAACAATTTGAAAGTTCGATACCGCAGATTGCCGGCGGTAGTAGGCGCTTGAAATTCCGACCGATAACCAGTCGGTCAGAAGGTAGGAGATTCCCAATCCAGCCGACGACAGTGTCGAGGCCTCCTGGTAGGTCCGGTAGTAGTCGACCGATTCACCAGTCACCAAATCCACGCCCAGAAACGAATCGTTTTGATTGACGTTGCGCTCGTCAAGCGCCGCAAATCCGTACCCTAGCCCCAGGCGACCGCTGCGCAGGCTGGCCCCAAAAAAACCGGGGGACAGCGACTCGGCGCGTTCGACAAAGGGCTCGTCGCTCAGCGTCTGATCAAAAGATGTAGAAGATTGAATAAAGCCAATCCCCGAGATAGAAACCTCGGCCTGTTCCATCAGGCTGTAACCGGCCGGGTTCCAATAGACCGCGGAGGGGTCGTCAGCAATGGCGACAAAGGCACCGCCCAGGGCTGCCGCGCGAGGGCCTGGCAATAAATTTCGTTGATTAGAAAATGGGCCGGCCTTTGCTGACGGCGATGCCAGGGCCAGGAGTAGGGACAGGGCCACGGCTGACGGCGATGCCAGGGCCACGGCTGACGGCGCTGCCAGGGCCACGGCTGACGGCGCTGCCAGTGTCAGGGCCGCGGCGCTCGGACGTGGTTCGCCAAACAATTTTCTGATAAAGGTCATGGCATAGTATTCGGCATCGCCACGCGACTCTGGAGTCTACGCCGGTCCCGACTGGGATCCCGGTCCGATTCTTTAATCGCTGAGCCCGACGAGACAGGAACCAATTCAGGGATTTTTGCATGTTTACCAAAGCCGAATTTGTTGCCGTGTCGGATATCCACCTGGAGCGTCCAACGGATGTACGCGGACAAGTTCTGATTGAAGTCATCGATGCCTGTGCCGCTGCTCGGGTTGAGTGTTTTGCCCTGATCGGCGACATCTTCGACTTCTGCCTTGGCAACACCCGTTACTTTCAAAAAAAATTTGCGCCAATCAGCCAACGTTTGGAAGCCCTGGCTGCTGGCGGAACTCGCGTTATTTTCATCGAGGGCAACCACGAATTCAATATGGCTGGCATGGGCTGGCGGGGCGTTGAGGTCATCAGTGAAAGCAATGCCAACCCCGGTAAAATTTGGCAATCAGAGTCTGGCAAAAAAATCCTGATGACCCACGGTGATTTGTTTCAGGCCCCACGCGCCTACCTGGCGTTTCGCAGGGCAATCAAATCACGCGTGTTTTTGAGCGCAATCTCGGCAGTTCCCGGCGCAGCCTTGGATGCCTATGCTTTGCGCCATGCGAAAGTTTCACGTTCACAAGATCCCTACCGAACCTTGGATGATGCGGCGATACTTGGCGACGCCAGAAAATTTGCCGTGGCTCAAAATGCGGATCATTTATTGTTTGGGCATTTTCATATGCCGTGGGCGGTGCCGATTGATATTGGAGTGGCCGCCGGAAATCGGAACAATCTGGAAAATCCAGTTAATCCAAGCAATCAGTCACTGATCCTGTGCATGGATTCCTGGGATAAACCTAATGTACTGGTGTTCGACGGCCAAGAATTCCACCGGGGCTTTACCAGCGGGCCAAAGCAACCGTTTGGCTTTGTATTAGCCAGTCGCTGGCGCGAAAGCGCGCACTGAAAGTGCCCTTCTCGTTATAGCTCGGAGCGGATCCCCAAATAAAACCGCGACGACTCGTAGGCTGCGGATTTGTTATTACCCAGCTCAAAAGAATGGGATTCATATTGCCAGGTCAGCCCGTATTCCGCAGCGCCCTTGGTGTCTGCCGGACGAAACAGCTTCAACTCGATGGCCGTACCCAGCGACGAAACAATGGACTGTTTCACGGCCTTGTAACCGAAACTACCGACCGTCAGCGGATAGAGGAACAAATCCCCCTGCACTCCCACCTTGCGGGTCGTATCGCCAACATTTAAATCGCCCCGGCCACCGATAAATCCGCCTAGAAAAAATGCGTCTAGGCCGCCAAAGGTTTCACCGGAAACATTTAAGCCAACGAGTCGCCCAACACCGCCGTAACGCCAACGGTTTAACTGAAAAGAACTGCCACTGAATTCCTTGCCGCCCGGATACTCCAAATAGCCGTTACCGCGAAGGTCATAGCCGGTAAAACTTCCGTTCATGCTTGAACCAAAAGAAAAATCGGCTTCCATGTCCCCAAACGCCTCGGCGCTCAGACGTCTGGTGCCACGCAAACTGAGGTTGTTGACTAGCGTATAAGGCGCAGCCGTCGATGCAGAAACAGGACCCGCAACAGACCAGGAACGAAGCCCGATTCCGAGTTCGCCCTCGGAAAAAATCCCGGCAGCGACCTTGCCGAAAAATGTGTCCTGCCGCCCGCCACCGATTCCACCCTCTTCCTCAGAGGCTGGCGCGGGTGAAGCGGCTGGCGCTGGTTCAACCACCGCGGCGGCCGATGCCGGCGTAACAGCTGACGGATTCCCTGACGGACTTGCTGGCAAATTCTCAGTCACTGCCATCGGTATCACCGGGATGGGACGGGTTCCAGATCCGAGAACCCCAGCGCCATATTCCGGTGTGGTGGTTTCCCGCGCGAACCTTGCGCGGGAGGCAATCCGGACCAACTTAACTCCATCCCCCACGCGAATGGCGCCCGGCTTGATCTGGTCAGTCAAACGCGCAATCGACGTCCGGCCCTTGACCTCTGCCACCTTGCCGCGGCCGAGCTCCTCCACGGAAAACTTGTTCCAGGCTCCCGTTGCCGGATGGCGCGAGGTCACCGACACGCGGGAAATTGCGATGTCGTCGCCAACTTCCACCCCTTGCTCTGCCCCCCCGGAAACCACAATAAAGCGGCCCTGCATGGACAAAACCTTGGCATCATAAGGCACCCGGTTGAACAGGCGGAAAACCAGCCCTTCGATAACCCTTTTAACGCCATCGGCTCCCGCCGAGTCGATTCCGGCAGCATCAATTGACTCAGCCTCTTGCAACAAGATTTCCAACTTTCGCCCCACGAGGCGAGCGACAAAATCAATGGTGTCGGTACGGTCAAGAACCTCAAGGGAGACAAATCCATCAACTTCAAACTGTTCAATCAATTCATTTCTGACCTTCTCATCGGTTCTGGCACTGCGCGCCAGTTCAGCATCAATCACCCGAAACCTGCCGGAAGATTTTACGGCATCGGGAAAAGAACCTTTGACGTTGGCTTGGAAGGCTGACAAACGGGGGTTGGATACGATAGAAGGTGAAAAGTCGGGACTGAAGACCACGGCCCGCTCCAAGCGTGGCATGTCCACCGCTGCCAAGGAAACTCCTGCAGCGATATAGACAGCTGTCACCAGACAAGTCGTCCACAGAAAAATTTTGGCCATTAAATGTTTCGTCATTTTTCAGCTCCCATCAAATGTCAGAAACGACTCAAAATTTTTCCACCTGGTGATTGGTCCCATCAAACGTCACCCGGCGATTTGATTCCTCAACGATCGTTTCAATATGCACCGGCCTGCGCCATATCTTAAAAATATTCCGCAACGTCTCCAAAGCAAAATCATGCTTGAGGTCCATACCCTCGTGCTGATGAAGCAACAGTAGTTCTCCCCGATTTTTGAAATTGGCGTCTTTAACCAGAATCACCGGTTGACCAAAATTTGTCAGTTGCTGAAGAAGGCGCCGCTTGATGTCGGCAAAATCTCGCCCGGAAATCACATGCTGACCGCTGCGGCGATCGTACTCATAAATGAACATCTTGGTCTCATGACAAAAATCTTCGTCAAGAAACTCGTCAATGAACGTGATGTCGTTATGAATCTTTCGGATTTCAAATAGTTTTGCGCGTCCAAGCATTGCTTTGGTATCCCAAGACGCGCGTTTTCTGGGATCATCGCAGTCCATATAGTCCTTGCCAAAGCGCCCCTTGTCCCAGCGCCTTTCGACGTGGCGGAGCAATTCGACGCCTAGCTTATAGGGATTAAGTTGGCCAGGTTGCGACGCCACAATTCCGGCGTACTGCTCGCAATAATCGATGATTTCGCTCTCGGTGAGTGGCGCGAGTTTCGTCATCATTTCACTGTGCCAGTAGGTTGCCCAGCCTTCGTTCATGATCTTCGTTTGGCCTTGCGGGGCAAAGTAATAGGACTCTTCGCGAATAATCTCGAGGACCCGCTTTTGCCATCTTTCCATGGGCGCATTGTCGATCAAAAATTTGAGCACATCACGCTCTGGATTTTCGGGAAAAGAACGCTGCTTCTCAGAAGCCTCAACCTGCTTTCTGGCTTGGGCATCGAGAAACTCCTTGGGATTCACATAACGGTCCATGTAGGACTTGGCCTTAATCTTGGAGACGGGTTTTGGCCGAGACGGCTCAGCATCAAGATCAGGCTTTTTTACTGTTGCCCGAAATGGGGCGTGAATATCAATTAGATTTTCAATAGACAGGCACAGGTCAATGAACGACTCCACCTCATCGTGTCCAACATCATCAATCAACGACCGGATGTAGCTGGCATGATTGGCCATCTGATCTAACATTTTGCGGTTGGTCTTGTGGAACCAGTAATTGTTTTTGAAAAAATCGCAGTGGGCGTAAACATGCGCCATCACCGTTTTTTGAAAGGCCAAACTATTTGCGCGCAGCAGGTATGCATAACAAGGATTGGTGTTGATCACCATTTCGTAGATCGTGGACAATCCGTAAGTATAGCTCTTGGAAAGCCGGTCGTATTCCATTCCAAAACGCCAGTGAGGGTATCTGGTTGGAAATCCACCGTAGGCAGCAATCTCGTTCAGTTGCTGGTAGTCAATCAGTTCAAATATGGTCGGAAAAAAATCGAGCCCGGCTGCCCTGGCAACATCCGCCAGATTTGCCGCGACGTCCCGCAATTCATTGGTTAACTGGGTTTTGAACTCCATGTCACTTGCCCTTACCCAGAAAAACCTTGATGGCATCAATGATGGCATCGCGGTCCTTGATCTGGGCGATTGTCACACGTTCACTTTTCTCGCCAAAATGCTTTTGTAGGTCTCTTAAAAACTGACCTGAACCATAACGGGACTCCACCTGTCCGTAGCAAAACAAGTTCGAGACTGGGAGCAGGTCCCCATCCAGGATTTTCATGCATTCCGCTGTGTCATTCCCTGACCAGTTGTCACCATCCGAAAAATGAAACAGGTAAATATTCCATTCGCTTGGGGGAAATTCGTCGGTGATCATCTTTGCTGCCAAGCGGTAGGCAGAACTGATCAAAGTCCCCCCCGACTCCTTGGTCCGGTAAAAGGTATCCTGATTGACCTCGCGGGCGGTTGCGTCATGGATGATGTAGCGACGCTCGAGGCCTTCGTACTGCGTCTGCAACCATGTATCGAGCCAAAAGCTAGTGAGCCGGACAATCTCCTTTTGTTCGTCTCCCATCGATCCAGAAACATCCATCATGTAGATGATGGCGGCATTCGCAACCGGCAGGTTCACAACTTTGTAGGACCGGTAACGCTTGTCTTCCTTGATTGGGATAATCATCGGATTATCCGGATTATATTTACCAGATGAAATGGAGCGCTTCAGGGCTTCCTTGTACGTCTTCTTGAAGTGCCGGAGGGACTCTGGACCCTGGCGCAAGATTCCTGTGTACTTGTACTGGCGGTCCTTGATGTTTTTCTTGCCCTTGTTCTCGATATTGGGCAATTGAAGTTCTTCGCCAAGAATCTGGGCCAATTCCTGCAGGGAAACGTCCACTTCGAGGCTATGCTGCCCTTCCTGATTCCCTGCCTCGCCCTCACCGGGCTCGCCCTGACCCGGCTGCACGGCATCGCCGACTTCACCCTTGCCCTGGCCGACTCCGCCCTGTTCTTGCGTCCCAAATTGAAAATGAGGGATCTCAATCCGTGGCAAGGGGATGGTAACAACCTTCTTCCCCTGTCGCGCAAGCAAGTCTCCGTTTGAAATGAATCTGCGGAGTTCCTGCTTGATCTTGCCACGAACAATTTTGCGGAATCGGTTGAGGTCCGACTCCATCTTCATTAGTGCTTCTCCTTGTCACTTTTCACGATATCACCACGAGCAAAAATACTGGCCACGAAGCCCAGGGCATCGTTTGCACAAATTTCGCAGTAGCCGTAATTCTTGATCAAACGGTTTTTCACGATATCGATCTTGGCCTGGGTCTCACGGTCAACCACATTAGAAACCAACGTCGTCAGCTTGATGGTGTCCTTTTGGTCCTCGAACAATTTAAGTTCAAGGGCCTTATGAAGGCGCTCGTTGGTACGGAAATCAAAGGACTTGCCCTCGATTGCCAAGGCTCCGATATAATTCATCAGCTCACGCCGAAAATCATCCTTGCGGCTTTCGGCGATATCGATTTTCTCTTCGATCGACCGCAAAAGACGCTCATCTGGCTCTTCGTCAGCACCCGTGAACGGATTGCGAACATTCTCGCGCTGAACGTAAGCCTTCAGATTATCGATATAGTTTCCGCAAAGTTTCTGAATGGCGCCTTCATCGGCCGATACAGCGCGCTGGACCTCGTGCTTGACGATGTCTTCATACTCACGACGCACCTCCGCCAGAATTTCCCGGTAACGCTTGCGCTGCTCCTCATCATTGATGAGTGAGTGGGTCTTCAGACCTGAATCAAGTTCATTCAAAACAATAAATGGATTAATGCAGCCCTCGCCCTTGTCCAGAACCAGAGACTGGGAAATCTTGTCCTGAATGTAACGCGGACTGATGCCATCCATCCCTTCCCGAATGGCCTCTTTGCGTAACTCCTTGATGTTGTCTTCGGTGAATTGCGCCATGGTCTTGCCATTATACAATTTCATCTTCTGCATGATCGTCAGATTGGCCTTCTTGGGCTCCTCAAGTCGGGTCAAAATCCCCCACATCGCCGCCATTTCTAGGGTATGGGGCGCAATGTGGATATGTGGCACCGAGTGGGCATTGAAGTCCTTCTCGTAAATCTTGATCTCTTCGCTGAGCTTCGTGATGTACGGAATATCAATCTTCACGGTCCGGTCGCGCAATGCCTCCATGAATTCATTACTCTGAAGCTTGCGGTATTCTGGCTCGTTCGTATGGCCGAGGATCACTTCGTCAATGTCAGTCTGTGCAAACTTTTTGGGTTTGATCTTGTGTTCCTGGCTGGCTGTCAGCAGGTCATAAAGGAACGCAACGTCGAGTTTTAGGACCTCGATAAATTCAATGATGCCACGATTGGCAACGTTGAATTCGCCGTCAAAATTAAACGCCCGCGGATCAGAGTCCGAGCCGTACTCAGCGATTTTCCGGTAATTGATGTCACCAGTGAGCTCAGTCGAGTCCTGATTCTTTTCGTCTTTTGGCTGAAAGGTGCCGATACCAATCCGGTCGCGCTCTGACAAAATTAGGCGCTTGATCTGGATGTGATTCTTGATCATCATTTCCCAGTTGCCGCGGTAGTGGTTCATCAATTCCCTAAACACATAGCGGCACGCAGGACAGACGTCGCCTTCAATGTGCACGGCCTCACCGTGGTCACGCCCCTCATTGATCGACTTGAGCACGGTCTCGCGCCGCTCTGGCGGAACAAGATGCAACGGCTCCTCGTGAATGGGGCACGGCATCGTTTCATCCATGCGCAGAATTTCACGAAGGTTCGTCCATGAGTAGGTGTAAAGCGGGCCTTCCGGAGTTTTCGAATAGGATTCCACACCTTTTTTCAAAAGTCTGGCAATCGTGGATTTCGATGATCCCACTGGACCGTGTAGCAGCAAAACACGTTTTTCTGGGCCATAACGAAAGGCTGCGGCCTTCAACACGTTGACCAGTTTCATCAACTGAACATCCAGGCCGAAGATCGCGTCGCGACCATGATCAACTGGATCATCGAAAAACTTGAAGTGAGTGATTTGCTTTTTGTATTCGGTGTAGTTGTAGGATCCGTAGCTGGCAATCATGTCATACAAGCGCCTGAATGCAGTCCGAGCAATGGCAGGCCTTTCGATGACCATGTCCAGGTATTCCTCGAACGTCCCGTTCCAGTTCAATTCCGCGTACTGGCGGTCGAAGTCTGCGCTGTTGATGACGTCCATCAATCGCTTGCCGTTCATGGTTACCCCTTTGATGCGGCGAATTTGCCTTAGTTGGACCCTCCCATTGCGATGAGAGTCCCCAGTTTTCATTTTAAGGTATTCCGCGCGTAATTGCCCGCAATTGCCCTGGCACTACGCGAAAAAAGGCCAAGGGAATTTTGGTAAAAGCTCTATTTGCCTGAAAGTTGGCTTTGCTTGAAAGACTCTTCCAGAAACCGGTTGATGAAGGAATCGAGGTCGCCGTCCAGAACTTCTGATGGCGTGTGGGATTCAAATTCAGTCCGGTGATCTTTAACGAGCTGATACGGATGCAAGACGTAACTACGGATCTGATGACCAAAGGAAATGTCGCTCTTGGTGGCTTCCAAGGCATCTTGGGCCTTGCGACGCTCAGCAAGCTCCCGGTCGTAAAGGGCACTGCGCAAGAGTTTCATGGCCTGATCACGGTTTTGATGCTGGGACCTTTGAGTTTGACAGGTCACCACGGTATTGGTCGGAATGTGGGTGATTCGGATGGCCGAGTCCGTCTTGTTGACGTGCTGACCACCAGCGCCACTAGAGCGGTAGGTATCGACGCGCAAATCGGCCGGATTGATATCAATGACAATGGAGTCGTCAACGACTGCCGTGACAAAAATGGAAGCAAAACTAGTGTGGCGGCGGGCATTGGAATCATAAGGACTGATGCGGACCAGGCGATGGACACCGCTTTCGCACTTCAACAGCCCATAGGCGAAGTCCCCTTGGACCTCGAAGGTCGCATTGCGGATCCCAGCAGTATCCCCAGACAGCGAGTCGTAAATTTCTGTTTTCCAGCCCTTGCGTTCGGCGTAGCGCAAATACATCCGGAACAGCATTTGGGCCCAGTCGCAGGACTCTGTTCCACCGGCGCCTGCATTGATGGAAACAATCGCGGCATTGGTATCAAGCTCCCCACTGAGCAGGCTTTGGGCCTCCACCGACGTGAGGTCCGCGACCAGAATCCCCAGCAGGCTTTTGGCCTCGGCAAGGTAATCGTCGTCGCCGTCACCCGCCAATTCAATGGCAGCATCAAGGTCATCAATGTAACGTTTAAGGCGGTTGGCGGTGCCCAGGCTGATTTCGAGAAGTTTTTTTTCTTTGAGCACCGGTGCCGAAAGCTCCGGACGGTTCCAGAAGTCAGGTGTGACCTCTATTTGGATTGCTAGATCTTCGAGGCGTTGCGTCTTCTTGACGACGTCAAAGAAACCCCCAGACGCGTTCAAATTTGACGCGTTGATCTTTTGCTGCACTGGTTATTGAGTGTAAATCCATGATGTAATGGGTTTAACAGAAATTGTATGAGAGGTAAACCAATGATCAAGCTGACGAAAATCGACAACAGCCCAATCCTCATTAATCTGGAAACGGTCAAATACGCCGAGTCCGTGCCCGACACCGTGCTGCGCTTTCTCAATGGCGACAGCGTCATCGTCCTCGAGTCTCTGGAGCAGATTGCCTCCAGCGTGTTAGAATTAAAGAGAAAAGTCTTGATCAACTTGTGACAGGAGCGGCGCCCGTGGCTCGTCTCATTGCCTCAGTTTTAATCTTCGCATCGGCGTTGCTGCCTGGGGCTTCTTCCGCCCATGCCAAGCCGGCCCATGCCAAGCCCGCACACGCCAAGCCCGCACCCAGCAAACCACAATCCGTCGCACAATTGATCCGCGACTTCCGTTTTGTCGCCGACTTTACCCCGAAGGAACCCGAGCGAGACGTTTCCAGTGAACTCTTCTGGCGCTACCCACTGGAACTGCCCAAGGCGGAGTTTCCGTTTGAATCCGACCTGACCAATCTTATCACCGAACTCCCCCGCACCGACGGCGACGGACGCGCAGTTCAACACTTCAACCGAGCACGCCAGGCCTATCTAGAGGGAGATCTGGAGTCGGCGCGCAAAAGCCTGCTTTCTGCCAAGGCCCGTTATGGCAAAGAACACGCCTTTCATCGCCGCAACGATTATTTTTTGGCCTATGTCTTTATGAAGGAAGGCTTTGCCCAAATGGCGAACAGGCGGGTGTCCTATGACGACCCCAAGGTCAAAGGCGATTTCAGCAACGCCGCCACATTTTTAAGCTGGGCCTTCAACCTAAAAAAAGATGTGCCCGACCCACTGGTAGATCAAGTGACCCCCAAGGGCCTCTACAACCTTGCCGCCATCTATTTTCGCTACGACCGTTTTGCCGCGTCATTTGCAGTGGCCGAGATGGGGCTGGATTTCTTACGTTCCACGGGCAGGTCTGATTACCGGATGTCTTTTCGGCGAATCAACGCCGAGAACTACATCAAAAACGGAACCTTCCTGGAAGCCGTTCAGGAAATGGACCAAGCACTGCGCCAGGACTACAACCACGCCGAGGCGGCGGCGATCATGCACCGCGCCGGAGACATCTATTTCAATTTAAACAATTATGAACTTGCAGAAGAAGCCTATGAGCTTGGAGCCAAGGCCGATGAGACGCTGCGCCAGATCAGCCCCGCCCAACTCATCATGCGGGCTGAATCTTTATTTTGGCTAAAGCGTTTTAAAGAAGCGCAATTATTTTTGCACAATGCCCTAGAGGGCGTTTCCTTTCGCGCCGAAAAAAATCCTCCGTCGGTGGCCACAGCAGCATGGGCTAGCCTGCGATTTGCCGACATTCACCTGGCGCTAAAAGATACTGAGAAGGCGAAACTTGCGTATTTCAAGTTGGACCGCAATTTTCGGGGAACCCCTGCTGCGAAGGTCGCCCAAGTCCGCCTGGCCTGCCTTGAACTGCCTTTTTACCAGGGCAATAATGTTGACCATGCGCGCGACGACCTGGACAAACTGCGCAATGACCCAGACCTGCCGCCACAAGCGAAAGAACTCGCCTGGGCGTGCCACACGGCATCCTTTGCTGCCAGGGAGCGCACGACCGAAATGCTCAACAAGGTACGAGCCTTTGCAAAGGCCTATCCCGAGTCAAGATTTCTAAAAGACCTTGTCGAGCCCGTCAGAGAAACCCAAGCAAAAACGATAGAAACTTTTTTCACCAACAATGACGACTACGGCGCCGTCGCGTTTTTTCAGGAAAACCGCAAGCGTCTGTTCCCCAAAGGGGTCCCTCCGAAAATCGCGGCTGAATTATTTCGCGCCTACAGTGACATCGGAAAACCGGCCCTCGCCAAAGAATTTTTTAAGTCCGCCGTCACCGAAAAGTCAACTGACGTTGATGTCCTGCGGGCTGCGGCCGTTTTGGCCGAGACGAGAGACCTAAGGCAAATGGGGAAAATGACGCCGGCTCTGGCCCTGCGCAAATGGAAAATTCCTCGCACACCAGAAGCCGATCAACTGGTGACGCGCGTCGTTGAATCAAACACAGATCAAGCAAGCCTGCCTTGGATCCTGCCGCTTTACGACCATTGGGCAGTCGCTGATGAAGCCATCATCTGCGAGGCGCAGCTGCCCTTGCTGACAAAGGCGTCTTCTCTACCTGACAAGATCAGAAAAAAAGTGCGGCTTGAGCAGCGCGTCACGACGGCGATCGAAGAATATATGCCCGACCTGTTGGAGGACGACCCATCCTGTGCGGCGAGCCTTCTAGACATGGAATTCAACCTCATGGCACGAAATCCTGGGGCACTTGCCAAGCGCTATTTGTCGCGGAAAGACTGGAATACCAGCCCAGAAACCATGACCCACGTCTGGTCGGTGTCCGAAAGCCTGGTCCAAAAAAAATCCTCGCCCACGCCAGCAGCGGCAAAAAAACTTTGGCAATTGATTGTCAGCAAGGGTGACCCTCGCAGCCCAGAGTTCATGTTTGCCAAGGCGCGCCTGGATCCCAATGCCACGGAATTTGAGAAAATCTGGAAGTAGGCCCTTTCAAGACGGAGTCCACACAGTGTCGAGCTTTATCGTATTTCTGGCCATTGCCATTGCCGCAATCATCGGACCTTGGGTGGATGCGCCACTTTTTCTCAGCACAGCGTCAGGGTGCGCTGCGATCCTTGTCGCCTTTTTATCGATGACCTCAATGAGGCGGCGGCTGAAATTGGCGCAAGAGCAAACCCAGGTGCAAAAAACGGTTCAAGTGTCACCTGAAATAAACGAATTGGCCGGGGGGTCGATGCTGCAAAGCCGCCTCCAAGTCGAGTCCATGCGATCTCAAGCACTCGAAGCAGAACTCCGCGAAACAAAGAAGCGCAATGATGAACTCATCCGTGAACGCATTGAATTTCGCCGGCAGGCTGCCATTCAGCGCGATCCCGACGCCATTCCAACTGTGACTGCCGATTCCCAGCGACAGGCGAACCGGGAGGCCGTGGAAAGCCTTCGGCAAAGGGACCAGTGGATTCAGACTCAGCAGGCTTCTTTGGGGGAATTTCGCTCGGACCTCGGCCAAATAAAAAACAGCCTTTCCCGCTGTCTGGGCATGTTCAACACGCTTTCATTTGGCGGCATTAACGAGGCCATTGCCAACAGAGATGGTTTGCACTTGAAGATGCTGCTGACGTCTCTCTCGGAAAGCCTCATCAGGATGCAAAGCGGGGCCTCTGGCCCAATGGTCCAAGAGACCAACAAGGCCTCCATCAAGACTCCCGAGACCCTTGATGCGGTTTGTTCAGAATTCGTCACCTTGAACCGCAGGCTAGAAGAAATTTCTGATAATGCCCGGATCACCGCAATGAATGCTGGACTAATAAAAGACCGCCCGATCGAGGCAGAGTCCCTAGAAAATATCAGCCAGGAGACTGCAGCTATTTCCAATCAACTTGCGGATCTCGTCAGACTGACTGCGACGATGAGTCATGCAATGGAGGCGACGCGCCGCCAAATCGAAGCCAATAATGGCTTTTTAGCCGCCCAAGCCGAAGCCGTTGCAACCCATCAAACCCAATTGGACGGTCGCTTCAAGAACCTTTCTGCGGAGGCACGTGATTATCAAATCGCGCTTGATAAACTGATCAAAAGCAGTGCAGATTCCGGAAAAATCCGTGGATCTGAGATCAATCAAATTCAATCGACATTCGATGAGGCGACGGATGCATTGACCAGCGCCACCGGCATTGCGGATTCTCTGGATCTAACCATCAATCGAATGGTCCAAGTGGCACTTATCGCCACTGGACACAGCGATAAAATCAAGACGCCGCTGGAAATTTCTGCAATCGATTAGTTTCAGCGGCCTCGCGACGCCCAGATTTTCCCGTCACGAGCAGCATGTTTACAATTCTGACCAGGTCACCAATAAACACTGACGCCGGGCGATCCTCTGTAATTTTGTACCTGAACAAGCTTTTGATCCAATCCGCCGGCACCCGGTTGCGCATGACACCGGCATAGAGCCCGGCACCCAGGACGCGTCCAAAATCCGCGCTGACTTCTCCGCGGGAAAGGTTTTCTGTTTTCAAAAGCACCGTCACATCCTGTGACGGGCGACTCGATTCCCATGCGCTGATAAGGCTGTCATAAGTCCCCAGGGCTAATAGAACTGCGCGACTAACTTGGCGGCGGATGCGCGCATAGCCCAGCAACCTGCGCCGAACTGTTTGCTCCAAGTAGTTGATGTGAAAGGCGTGGTCTTTGGTTTTGCGCCGGGGATTTAAAATTTTCGAGCCGATTATTCCGGCAGCACGCTTTAGGGCATTCTTGGAAAAGCGTTCTGCCTCTGATCCAGCTCCCTCAACAAATCCGGACCCCAGGGCTAAAAGATACTGGCCGGCGGCCTCGGCAAGGTTGTTTATGGACACGGTGGTGATCAGAAGGGTTCTAGATTTACAGTCAAAATAGTAGCCTTCGAGGGCGGCGGATTCCACCATCACCGCCACCTCGCGTTTGGAATATCCTGCGGAGATTAAGGCCTCGGTTGCAAACTCAGCGGTCGGTGAAAACTGCGAATGAAATTTAACGAGATCCCTTTTGGTGAGATCCAAACCAAGAAATGAAGACAGGGTCTTTGCAAGCCCGAGAAACTGGAAATCCAAATCGAACGCATCGTCATCGCCGTGATCGTCATCGGCATCCGCACCCGAATCGGCATGTTCAATTGAACCAGGAAAACCAGTGCGCATTTCTTCCCAAAGGGCAAAGGACTGCCATTTCATCCAAGGCGGAGAATTCAGGATGCAGTAAAAGTCGCGCTTCAAGCGCAAGACTTCCGTTGACCCGAGTGGTTTTCCCGACCCGTCGAGATCAAAGTAATAACGATCGACATTGCATAGGATACGCATCAGCGGGGTTGCCGCATCGGAGTCCCGTCGTGCCAGCTCATTCCACAGCGTTGCAGGAAGGTGGTTGTCGGCCAGATGGTATTCGCCAATCAAGCAGAACACGATGTGATCCGGGTACTCCTCGCTGGCATTGGCGAGCAAACGCGCACACGTCCCATCACGCATTTCTAGACTGCGCGGACCTGGATGATCGCTGTTGACGCATACCACTGGAATCATGTGGTCGCGCGCAAGTTCAATCAGCGGCTTGTAGTGGTGCCAAGGAAATCCCCATTCACGACTGTAGTTGACCGCTTGGAGAAATTCTTCCTCCGAGATCTCGCCAGACATGAAGGACTCAAGCTGGCGCTGGTAACGGCATTTGAGTAGTTCTAATGCCAGAACAATTTTTGGGCGTGGCGTTACCGCCAGAATATCGCGCAAAAGGCGCAGCAGTGCTCGTTGCGTTTGCTTGAACGTATGAAAGTCGCCAAAAAGGATAATCCTGCGGCGTAGAATCGTCTCGATCATTTCGGAATTTTCGATTCGCGTAAATGATGCCGGCAGGCTTCGTTCAAAGTCCTGGGCGTAGCGCAGCAGTTTACCGGCGGGGGCTGCGCCCAATGCATTCGCATCGGCATGTGCGCGCCGGTATAGCGACTCGTGAAGTTTCTGCAGCTTCCGAGCCGCAGTCAGCTTCGTCATCCGTGCCCCGTCCTTCCTGGTCCAAGCAATCAGGTTGTGGCCTATAAGTCATTTTACCCTGAAATAGCTGAGGATGATTGGATGGCGGCGGAATTAAGCCAGCGTAACAAACGCATTAAATTGGCGCGAATTCAAAAGGGAATAAAAAGTCCACCTGTGACGCTGTCTTTCGCCAGCGATTCACCGGGACGGTAGTAGGCACAGCGAATCCCGGACAACCCTTCGGCGAGATGGTTTTGCGTCAAACTATTGACGACCGCCTTGCAGTGGGTCTGGATCTCGACAGTAGAAAGTTCTTTGACGAGGCGCAGTTTAAACAGGACTCCGGCACCACGTGGAACCAGCAACGACACGGCGTCCTCAAGAGCGAGACCTCCGGAGTGCTTCCGCGTTTCTGTCAGCCATGAATTGAGCGGCATGATCGCGTCACGCTCGGCAACTACTGCATCGTGGGCCGAGTAGGAGGCAATGCTGTTGGCGCGCAAAAGTTTTTCCGCCACATCAAATTGCACCCATGCAGCGTAGGGATGTTTTTGTTTAAGGGTCATTCGGGCAGTTTCAATCCAGGCAAGTGGGTCTTTGGCGCCATGGGTCCATTGCTGGGAATGAAAGGACCCGATCTTCCATGTGGGGGTGGTTTTGCGATTGGCCTGGGAGTTTCCAGTGTCATTGCCAGTTCGCGGCGGCACGGGGACAAGGGCGATCATGATGCGGGCGATGTCGAGTTGACCCGAGGCCTGAAATAAAAAAGATGCCTGATGGGAATACCCATAAAGTGGATTGAGCGTAATGCCGTCATAGTCACAAGGGATTGCACCGGGATCGCCATCCACCGTATCGAGCCACAGCAGCTTTAAGGGCGAGATTTCAACCGGCTCCACATATCGTGACCGAATCTCTGCCAGCTGACTGGCGATGACGGGAGCCGTCATATCCAATCGCGGATGAAACAAGGCGGCGAGGGACTCGCTGTCGCCCTTGCGCATGGCCGTTGCTACGGATTCGACCATCTGGTCAAAACCCGCCGTCTCTTCCGGTGCAGCCAATGAATCCAATGCCGGCAGGGAATCCACCAACTTGCCGGCGGGGGAGACGGTCCAAACCTGACAGGATTTCTGGCGCGATGATTTGGTTTTTTTGTTGGGTTTCGCGGCGAGTGCCGCAGCAGAGATCAGACCACTAAAGGCCAAAACAGTCCACGAAGCAAGGAGGACACCTGACCAAAGTCCGCAAGCTCTATTGGCCCTTGGCCGCACAGCTGCCACATCCTGATTTAGCGGAGAGGTCGACAATTTCCCACGTCCCGAATTCGTTGTTGACCACTTCTAACGCGTCATCAAGGAACTCATATTCGCACGAGAACAGCTCGGTGAGAAGCTTCGTCTCGATGCAATAGGCATTGTAATTATAACTCTTAGATTCCGGATCAAACACCAGGCCTATGCCAGCTTGGCGTTCGCGAAATTGCAGGATCTTATATTCAAAATTTTCGCCGGTGATTTTCCAACCATTTTCCGGTGATAAAGCAGCGATGGTCATTCTAAAATTTCCTTTGGCACAGGCTGGCGGCGAATGCCTCAAAATCCGGAGTCAAGACGCCGACTTCATTCAAACCTTGCAACGCCCCTGCGGTCAAGCCCTTAACGAGTTCCAGACCTGCGGCCTGGCCCAGCAGGTTGAGATAGGTATGCTTGCCGCCAACCCCATCTTTACCCTGAGTTTTCCCCATGTTAGGCGAGTCATCCAGGAGGTCGTCCATCACCTGGAAGGCGATACCGATTTGTGTCCCGGCTAATCGAAAGGCAGTGACCACCTCTTTGGACCCACCGGCTGCGGCGGCGCCCATGGCACAGGCCGCGCCAAGCAAGGTTCCGGTTTTAAGGTGGTGGACTTGCCGCAAATGATTGATTGCGGAGGCCGTATCTGGGAATTTACCGAGGGTGTTGGCGAGATCAAGGGCCTGACCAAGCACCATCCCGCGCCCGCCAGCAGCCATGGCCAGTTCGCGCACGCAAGCAAGTGAGTCCGCCGCATGATCGTCTGGAACGCCCACTGCGGCGATCACAGAAAAAGCATCCGTCAACAAGGCGTCACCAGCCAGTAAGGCCGTCGCTTCACCAAAAACTTTATGCAGGGTCGGCCTTCCACGCCGCAGGTCGTCGTCGTCCATGCAAGGTAGGTCGTCATGGATCAGGCTGTAATCGTGAACCATTTCCACTGCCGTGGCGGCGGCAAGGATCAGGTCTTTTCGCCAAACAGGAACATCCGAATCATTTTCTGCCCACCGCGGCAAAACTGCTGACGCCGAAATCAGGCAGATTTTGGGCCGGACCATTTTCCCAGCACCATCCATTGCGTACACGAGGGCGTTGCCAAGGTCGCCCCCCAACGCGGCGTAGTCTTTGCGCATCGCGGCCCATTGGAGCCGTGCGGCATCAAGTTTGTCTGGATTTACGCCCTTGCTCATCTATGCCCCCGCCAAAAACCGGCAGTCTGTCCGGTCCTTAATTCCATTCCAAAAAGCTGCCGCATCCACCGGTTTGCCGCCTTCGGTTTGAAGTTTCTTCACAAGGAGCACGTCAGAACCTGAACGCACTAAAATAGCTTTGTCCGGCTTCGAAAAGGAAAATGATCCGACCGTGGAAGCAACCGCGGAAGCAAGCGAGAAAGCAACCGAGGAAACAACCGTGGACTGCGAACCGCTAACTTCAAGCAGGCTCACGCGCTTGCCGTTAAAAAATGTGTAAGACCCAGGCCAAGGCTGAAAAGCCCGGTATCGATTAAAATTGGTATGCGCCGGCAGTGTCCAATCCATCGCACCGTCGGTTTTTTCAATCTTGCGGCAATGCGTCGCCAAGCGATCGTCCTGGGGTTGACCAGAAAAATTTGGGTCGCGCAACTTTTCCAGAGCCTTGACCAGCAAAAGACCACCAAGCTCAAACAAGCGCTGCGTCATGGCCCCCGCGGTCTCATCGAGGGCGATGGCGGACTCCTCGGCGCAAATCACGGCACCGGCATCGAGAGCCTTCACTGTAAACAGAATCGAAACGCCTGATTTAATTTCGCCTGACAAAATCGCCGCTGGAACAGGTGTTGCGCCCCGGTATTTGGGCAGCATCGACGGGTGAATATTGACGGTCGCTCGTTTGGGAATCCCAAGGAATTTTGGCGACAGGATTTGTCCGTAGGCGGCGGTCACAATAACGTCGACATCAAGGCCGCGCAGTTGCTCCAAAAAGTCTGGATCTCGGGCTGATTCGGGTTGCAGGGTCAAAAGTCCGCGTAACTTGGCAAATTCTGCCAACGGGGGATCTTGCAGCTTTCCCGAACGGCCGACGGGGCGAGGCGGTTGGCTGACAACGGCAACCACGTTAAAATCCGGGCCAGCTGCCAGCAACGTTTCCAGCGGCGAGACAACTTCCTGCGGCGATCCCATGAACACGATACGCAATTGCGAACTCCTCAAGAGGAATAACAAAAGGCTGACATTGGTTGTCGCAAAACCCTGTGTGAATTACCACCGCCTTCCGCAAGATAGACGCCTTCGCTGACCCTCAGGGTGACGGGGCGCCGATTCTTCGCTACGCTCGACAGGACTCTGACTTAACGGGCAACTAAGCAAAATCGTAAAAATTGAGGCTCAAACGCCATGGCCGCATACGTATTGGGATTAGACCAAGGAACAACGGGATCTACCGTTCTTGTCATCAATATTGGGAACCCGGCCAATCCGGTTCTGATCGGCAGATCCACCGTTGATTTTCCGCAGCATTATCCCAAAGAGGGCTGGGTCGAACACGATGCCGCTGAAATCTGGTCGTCAATGCGGGAGGCCTGTCAAAACGCTCTGCGTGCCGCCGCGGCGACCGAACGGGACTTTGATGCCGCAAAAATCACCGCCATCGGCATCAGCAATCAACGAGAAACCGTTGTCGCCTTTGACCGCAAATCGGGCGCGCCCCTTGCCCCCGCAATTGTTTGGCAATGCCGACGGACCGCCCCGGCTTGTGACGCGCGGCGTAAAAGGGGCCTCGAATCCGAAATTCGCAAAAAAACCGGCCTGGTACTAGATCCGTATTTTTCGGCATCAAAAATGGAGTGGTTGCTAGAAAACAACGAAGCCGTGAAGTCCGCCGCCAAATCCGAAACCCTTGCCTTCGGCACCATTGACACTTATTTACTGCACCGCCTGACCAATGGCGCCGCCTACGCCACCGAGCCAAGCAACGCCTCGCGCACGATGCTGTTCAACCTCCACAGCGGCGCGTGGGATGATGGCCTTCTTGATGAATTCAAGATTCCCTCGCGCGATTGCCTGCCGGAAATCAAAAACAGCGCGGGGGTTTTCGGAAAAACCAAAAATCTAGACTTTCTACCAGACAACATTCCCATCTCTGGCATTTTGGGCGACCAGCAAGCCGCCTTGGCCGGACAGGCCTGCTTTACCCCGGGACAGGCCAAGTGCACCTACGGCACGGGGGCCTTTCTCCTAATGAATACCGGCGACCAACCCAAAATCTCAACCGCTGGAATGTTGACCACGGTGGCTTGGTGTCTCGACGGCAAATTGACGTATGCCCTCGAAGGATCGGCCTTTGTCGCCGGGGCTGCGATGCAATTTCTGCGCGATCAATTAAAATTCATTCCGAGTGCCGCGGCCTCGGAGGCTTTCTCGCAAAACGCCACGGCAGCCCCCAGCATTTATTTTGTTCCGGCCATGGTCGGCCTCGGCGCACCCTGGTGGGACGCCCAGGCGCGCGGGGCGTTCTTTGGACTTACCCGGGGAACAACCACCGCCCAACTCGTGCGAGCCGCCCTTGAAAGCATCGCCTTTCAAGTCAGCGACCTTTTGACGGCCATGGCTCAGGACTTGGGCATGCCGGTGGATGTCGTTCGCGCCGACGGCGGGGCCTCCGCCAACAACTTGCTCATGCAAATGCAGGCTGACTACACCGGCACACAGGTGGACCGTCCCCGCAATCTGGAAACCACTGCCTTTGGGGCAGCGATGTTCGCGGCTTTAGGCGTCGGTATTTACCGCAACATCCACCAGCTTGAACAAGCGCGCATTTCGGACCGTGTTTTTCAGCCCCAGCATTCCGCCGAACGCGACCTTCATTTTGCTGGGTGGCACCGCGCCGTTCATGCCACTCAAGTTTTCGCTGGAACAAAATGATTGAGCTCACTGAAATCTTTAACGCCGAGAGCTTTAATTTTGACGGCGGTCTGACGACGGCCTTGATTTTGGCATGGCTGGCTATATTTACCTTGAGCGCCACCGTGGCTGGAATGTTCTTTTGTAACCAGGCCAGTTCGATCAAATCCACCGCTCTGACCAAACGTGATGGCTCTGCGCCTCGCAGCAATGTGCCAATCATAGTTCCGTCCCTTGCCCTTGCGCCAATTGCCATTTTTGCGGCGTGGGCCACGGCCCGCGTCAATTTGATTTTTCCCGTATTTGAATTCACGGACACAGCAGAAATCGTTGTTGCGGCAATCGCCCCGGCCTTTCTGCTTTTCATCGGCAGCGGGCTTCTTTGGCGCGTCGTCGCCCTCAGCCGCAGTGAATGGGCCTATTGGTACAGCAAACCATTTGTGCGGGTTGAGCAGGCCTTTGGAAAAAATGTCCAGCGCCGCCTGGCACCGATGATCGGAACTAGAGTTTTGCTGCAATCGGCATCAGATTGTCTGCCCCTTGTCTTTTCGGAACTCGTCATCATTGAGTCGATTTTCAATGCTCCCGGCCTCGGATTCTGGTCGTGGGAATATGCCAAAACACGCGACATCGGATCCGCCGCCAAATCCATCGCAGTGCTTTTCATTGCTTACGGGCTGATCAACCTGGCGATTTATTTCGCCAACAAAAATCTCGGCAAAAAACTCACCGGTTACGTTTAAGTCGTAAGAGGAAGTTTGTAGTTCTTAGTGTGAATGGTGATAGCCTATGACCATGAATTCAGACGCCATTTCCCAGATCGATCTCGGCGGAGCCTACCTGCCGCCCAGTGCCGCCCATTGGCTGGGAACCGACTACCTTGGGCGGGATTTACTGGGTCGCATTGGCACCGCCATTGTAGACGCAAGCCTGCCGGTGATGGCCACCGTCACGGGCGGCTTTCTGATCGCGGCGCTGGTCTTTTTGCTTTGGCTGCCACGCCAGTTTCCCGTCCCCATGATCACAGCAACCGCAACCATCCGGAGTCTGCCAGCAGGCTTATTGGCCTTCGCCGTGTTGGTTCTGGCGGGTGGCCATCACCGTTTTGAATTCGTCCTACTCGTGCTTGGAATTGCGGCAACCGCGGCTGCCTTTGATCACATGATCAATTGCTGGGAACGCGACCGCCACCTCGGCTATTGGGAGGCCCATCATGCCATGGGGGGGTCCGCGCGCCGCTGCGCTGTCCGCCTTGGCATGACTCAAGGCTGGAGCGCGTCAGCCCTGCAACTTTTTTGCTTATCCCTCCAGACCAGCTTGGCCGTGGAGGCCACCCTCGGATATTTGGGCCTTGGTATTCAGGAACCCCGGGCATCTCTGGGCAACATCATTGCCGCCCACTATGACCGCGCCCTCAAGGGATATCCCATCCCCACGCTGGCCGCCGTTGCGGCGCTGTTGCTCATCAGCACGCTGCCGCAAATCATTGCCAAAACGATGCCTGGATGGCGACCACTCCCCCCGGCTTGAATTCCACTTCAGGTCGTCTCGGTAGAATTTGCTCAACATCTCTATAAATGTACATAAGTGCCCGTAATCATAGTTAAACTGGAGTTACAACATTTTATGCACGAAAACACCGTTGTTTTTAGACATAATTAACCTTAAATCCTTAACCCAATGATTTCAAATATGAATTTTGAGGCTTTTGGTTAAGAGTTTTTAGGTCAACTGGTGGGCCGCGGAAATTTTTCTTTGCGGATATGAACCACCCTAAAACAAGAACAAATGTGAAAGCCATGACCACATAGCCCGCCTTTTCCGATGGTGGTTGGGTGCCAATCACCAACAAACCAAGGCTACCCACAATGCTCACAGTGGCGAGTGGCTTGAACCAGATTCCCAATTGCCATGGCCCCATGACGGTCCAACTGCGGCCTTGGGCCCGTAGACCAAAAAAGGTCGGCAGCACGTACGACAAATACAAAAAAATCGTGCAGGCCGCCGTTATGGTTGCATAGACATTGGCATAAACAGTGAACAAGACCGAGGCCAGGGCAACCGTCCATACCGCATTGGCGGGGACTTGAGATCCTGCTCGAACCTGGCGCAACCACTCCGATCCGGGCATTCCACCATCCCGAGCAAAAGCAAACACCATGCGCGACGCCGAGGTGATGGTTGCCATGCCACAAAGGTATTGGGCGATGAGGATTGCAACATAAGCAGCGCTTTCCAGCCAAGAAGGAAGGTTTTGTCCAAGAATCGCGACAAATGCCCGCTCTCCCTGAGCGGCGATTTGGTGGTTGTCATCGATCACCAACACCGCCACACCCAACAGGATCCACCCAGCAATGCCCGACACCAATACGGACTGCATAATTCCTCGCGGTACGCTGAGGGCAGCATTTCTGGTTTCCTCCGCGGCATGGGCCGAGGCATCGAAACCCGAGATGGTATAGGCCGGCAAAAGAAGGGCCAAAAGAAACAACCATGCCATCGACTGGGTGCTGGGCCAAACGGGGTTTATCCCTTGCGACTCATCCAACGCAGGAAGTCCGCTGAGGTTTTGAAATTCAAAAAGGCGGCTGAGATTACCCGGAGCCCCAAAAGTTAAAAGGGCACACACCAGCAAAACCGAAACCCCAAGAATCCACCAGCCACTAAACGAGGTGAGGGGACCGACATAGCGGGTTCCCAACAAGTTTAGGAAAACCTGAGAAAGGGTGATCAGGGAAACAGCCAAAATCTGAGTAAACCCACCAGGATCGTAACCGTCGAAAAGGCCGCTAACCACAAAACGCCAAGTCCCAACATTGATCGCTGCAAGAACGGTCACCAAGCCCGCAAGGTTAAACCAAGCGGTAAACCAGCCCATGGCCCGACCTCCCAAAAGGGATGACCAATGATAAAGCCCCCCTGCAGTCGGAAACGCAGAAGCAATTTGTGCCATGGTGGCCGCCACACAAAGCGAAAAAAGCACCGCCACCGGCCAGCCGATGCCAATCGCCGCCGGCCCCACGGCACAAAATCCCAGATGAAAAGAAGTAATGCCCCCGGCAAGGATGCAAATGATCGAAAATGAAAGGGCGAAATTGGAAAACCCCGAGAACCCTCGGTATAGCTCCTGGGTGTAGCCCAGTTTGGAAAGGGCGGATTCGTCAGAATCTTGGTTGTTTTCCCTGATATTCATTGCCCAAACGAAGCCCGCATGGCGACCACCGACAGCATCAACCAACCAAAAATCAGCAACGCCCCACCAATCGGAGTGATGGCACCAAGGCTGCGATTACCCGTCAAGACCAGCGCATAAAGACTGCCGGAAAATAACAACGTCCCCCCAAGCAAAGAAAATCCAGAGACCTGCAAAAGCGACTGGTCAATCCGGCTCGACAGCAGGCCAAGGCAGACAATCGCCATGGCGTGATACATCTGGTAGCGCGCCGCCGTTTCAAAAACAGCGAGCATATCTGGCTGGAGGCGGGTTTTGAGCGCATGGGCACCGAACGCCCCCGCTGCGACACCTGTCATTCCCAAAATCCCCCCAAAAGAAATCCATGTTGTCCAAAGCATTTTAATTCAGCCCTCAAATGGTTCCATGTGAATCAATACATTCGCCACCCGTGGAACCTTTACACGGATCGCCCCCTTTACCTTGCCACCCAGAATGTGCGCATCATGCAGCGTCAACAAAGGATGCGCCTGCACATGCAAATCAATGAAATACTGGGCGCCATGGCGCCGGACTGCCATTTTTTCTGTGGCAAGCACGCCCGCAACGGATTTTGCAGCCGAGTCCACTTCTGCAACAAAAACGGCCGCAGGCATCCGGTCCATCAAATCATTCACCACACCGCGCAATAAGATACATCCATTTCTGGCGATGATCCCGGCTGCAATCAATGCCGCCCAATCATCCGCCGCCTCCCAACCGGGCCCTCCCCAAAGGGCAATTCCGATGCCGATAAAAGCCGCGCCAGAAGTGATGGCATCGCTGCGGTGGTGCCAGGCATCGGCACTGACGGCGCCGCTGCCCGTCTGTTCACCGATATGGAGCATGCGCCGGAAAAGAATTTCTTTGACCAAAATCACGCCAGGAATTACTGCCAACGTAAACGGCGAGGGTAGGTGATGCGGAGTTAAAATTTCGTAAATCGCCGCTACGGCAATCCCCACACTAGCCCCTAGCAGCATGATCGATACGATCGCCGAGGCCAGAGAGTCGGCCTTACCAAATCCGTAGGGATAGTCCTCGCTGGCGGGGCGGTGGGAGATTTTGACACCGGCCCAGACTACAATCGACGAAAAGACATCCAGGGAAGATTCCACCGCGTCGGCCACAAGGGCATAGGAATGCCCAAGGATTCCCGCGGCAAGCTTGATCAGGACCAAGGCCAGATTGGCCACAAGGCCCGTTTTCACTGCATTGATGGCAAGTCCCTGAGGGTCCAATGGTCAATCCTCGTTCACCAGTTGAGTCCAACCCACATCCTACGGTATTCTCGCTGGCGTTACCACGAAGACACCCGCAGGAGATTTCACATGATGAACGAAACCAAATTATTTTCCGGCAAAAAAGGCGTCATCATGGGGGTCGCCAACGAACGCTCACTGGCGACTGGTGTCGGCCATTTTTTGAGCGTTCAGGGCGCCGAGCTGGCATTCTCCCACTTGCCAGACCAAGCCGGCCGCGACCGCAACGAAAAACGCGTTCGCCAGGTAACCGATGGCCTCAACACAAAACTCGTGGCCCCGTGTGACGTGTCTTCCAACGACGACATCGCTGCTTTTTTTAATAGAGTCGCCGAGGTTTTTGGTTCAATTGATTTTTTTGTTCATTCCGTGGCGTTTGCCCCGGTTGAAGACATTCGCTGCCCAACGGTTGCGGCTTCCCGTGCCGGTTTTTTGACCGCCATGGACATCAGCGTTTACAGCTTCATCGCCACCGCCCGCGCAGCCAGTGAACTAATGCCCAACGGTGGCAGCATGGTGACCATGACTTACTTTGGCGCCGAAAAAGTTTTGGCCGGCTACAACATGATGGGTGTCTGCAAGGCAGCCCTAGAGGCCTCGGTCCGCTATGTCGCTCATGATTTGGGGCCAAAAAACATTCGCGTTAACGCCCTGAGTGCCGGCCCGGTGAAGACCTTGGCTGCATCGGCCGTCGGAGATTTCTCAACCATGTTGGGAATGAACGCCGCCATTGCGCCCCTTGGCCGCAACATCACCAACGACGATGTCGGCAAGAGCACGGCACTTCTATTGAGCGACTTGGCATCTTCAGTGACGGGCGAGACGCTGCACGTCGACTGCGGCTATCACATCATGGGCAGCCCCGGACACGCCATCGAGCGTCTTGCCAAAAAATAGGGACAAAATTCTAGTAGGGGTACGTCGCCGCACCACAAATCACATCTTGTTTTTACCGGTCTTTTTAGGGGAAGCTGCGGGAGCTGCTGATGTCCCGGCTTCACCAGGGGCCTCTGTGCCGACGTTGGCCTTCATCGAAACGCAGCTGCCTCCAAATCCATCTTGTTGGTAAAACTGATTGTTATGGACTCGGCGTTTTGCCACGCTCCACTCTCTTTGCTGATGTTACCATCTGGGAATGCCCCCTTGCGGAGCAATTTGTGGCGCAGCATATCGCTACCATAGCTGGTGCCGAGCGTCCTCCGGAGCTCTACTACTGGAAGCGAGAACAAAGGCAGTCTAGTGCCGAAATTGATTTTCTAGTCCAACACGACCGCTAGATTGTCCCCATGAATATTCTATTTTTCTATGCGGCAACTTCCCTGACAGGGGGCCTTAGTGCCCTCATCCCCCCTTCAGTCAATGAGCCAATTGAACTAGGGTCGTAGGAAACTGAAATATGGTGATGTCTGCCATCTTTTCAATGAAGCAAGTTTTTAATGAACCTGACTGCGGGGAGCGTTATCGTGATGACTATTCATAAGGGGCTTCTTCTTAAAGCAGGAATCACGGCGGTTTTACTTTCGTCCGTGCCGACCCAGATATTGGCCGCCCCTAAGGTCGCCAGACCTCCGGCGGTCGCGGTAGCGCCTCCGTCTTCGCGGGAAGACAATTCTCGAGGGTCCGCGGTTTTTACCATTCACCAACCAATATTCCGTTGGGAGCAAGAGGACGAGACCTCTACTCCAGAGGCCGGAGAAAGCGAGCAAATCAAGAAGACTGAATTGGCCACAACTCCTCCTCTTTTTTGGCTGCGCGCCCGCTGGAATAAGTGGAGCATTTATGTATACCCCCAATTCGCCGTTTTCATCTCAGGGCTTCCCGTCGGGATCAGCTACTTTGCCACTAAGGAACTGGAGGCGGGACTTTTCATTGGTATCCGTCAGTCCACTGAAGACGACAAGAAAAACTTATCTGTTGAAAAAACTAAAATGCAAATCCTGTCTCCCTTTGTTAACTATCATCTAGATGTTGGCGACACCTCCATTTGCGAACTTCAGTATATGCTTACCCAAGCAACCAACAAAACGACTAGCACAACAACTAATGAGCGAACCAATGTCGATACGGTCTCGGAAACGGCAGAATCGACTCTGAGTCATATTCTTACTGCGGACTTCGTCGTCCCGATCACCTCACAATTCAACTACGTCGGTGGTTTAAGTTACCTAATATCAACTGGGAAGACGACGCTTCCTGAGTCCAGCAAAGACAAGTCTTCACGAAAGACGTTGACGCTCAATTTGGCCACACTGCGCTACATATTCTAAATCGCGTAGTGTCCATTTATTGTAAGCGATCAATAATCCACACGGTCCCCTGCGGACTTTCCGCACGGAAAGTCTTGCCGGGATCGACTGTGCTGCCCGATCAAAAAACCCATTCCATATTTTGACTAAAAATGGCCAAGGCCAGATTCCACCAGTGCGGCGAGGAGAAAATAGGGGCGTGAGATGTTGGAAGCGTTTCTGAATACCTACGATGACAAATCAGCCCTTGCCGCCAACGAAATACGCAGACGGCGGCATCGAAAGAGTACATTTAAAGCTTTTGGTGTGAGTTGAATAAATCAGCGGTCCATTCTGGGAAATACTGCGCACAATACAGCGGATAATTGACAATCCGACCATCTCGACGAAAATTATGGGCGGTGCACCGAGAGAGAAAATCGAGCTGGTAGCGTTCACCAAATTTCATCAGACTTGTGGATCGAACACTAACGCCTGATTTCACTTCTAGTGGGTATACCCGCTCTTGATTCTGGATGACAAAATCTACCTCTGCAGAATTGTCGGCAGTCCAATAATAAATATCCACAATATCAGCGGCAAACAATTGTTGAGCGACAAAACTTTCGGTAAGGGCACCTTTGTAACTGGTAAACATTTCGGTTTGATCGAGGATGGTCTTGATGGGTACGTCTAGCAGCGCACCAAGTAGGCCTGTATCCAGCAAAAAAAGTTTGAACACATCACGATCAGAATGCGCCGCTATGGGAATAGCTATATGCGAAATGTTCGTCACTTTGTGAATCATTCCTGCATCGATTAACCACTGCAAAGCCGCGCTATATTCGCGCATCCGTGCGTTTTTTGAAATCCCAGAGACCTTAAACTTTCGGTTTTCTTTCGATATCTGTAGTGGAATCTGCGCGAACATCTCACCAATCTTAGCGACCTGTTCTGCAGGGGCATATTTGGCGAAATCAAGCTGATACGTTCGGATAATTTGCTGTTGGATGCCGCGCAGCTTTGCAAAATTGTTGGGCTGGGTCGCATAACTGGCAACAACCTCGGGCATACCGCCTAGCCACATATATTCCTTCGTTTTCTCGAGGAGCTTTTCGTGAATCGCCTGTGGAATCAGCTCAGGATTCTTAAGCCCCTTGAGATAGTCGGCCAAGGCCTTGTGCCCCAACATTTCCAAAAATTCCAAAAAACATAGTGGATGAACATCCAAAAACTCAACTTGGCCCACCGGGAAGCCTTTTTTACTGTGTTTTACTCCAAGCAACGACCCTGCCGCCATGACATGAAAGCGCGTTTCGGACTCGGCAAAATATTTCAAACTATTGAGCGCATCGTCACAGTCTTGAATTTCATCAAAAATCATTAGGGTAGTTTCAGGCTGTATAGGCCGATCAAGATAGATGCTCAGGTTGCGCAGTATGCGCTCAGGATCTAACGATGCCGTAAATAAGGAATGCAGTTGTCGGTCAGATTCAAAATTAAGGTAAACATGATCCGGATAATGAATGGCTGCAAACTCTTTCATAAGTGTCGTTTTGCCAACTTGTCGAGCCCCCCAAAGGAGCAACGGTTTTGATTTCGGGGCGCGAGACCATTCGAGCATAACGGGGAGGTATTTAGAGCGAAGCATTGAAATCCCCCGACAAAAGTCGAAATTGTGAATCAAGGTCCTAATCAAGTAACATAAAACGTGTTGGTTAACACTTTTTATTGCATAAAAACGTGAATTTTATCACTAATTATCATACTAAAACGTGAACTTAATGATTTTGTTATGTATTAGCGGTAAATTTTGCCCACTTTTTGAAGTGGTAACCGCTGATCACGGCGAGATTTCCAAAAAATCGGCCGGATTCTTGGCGAGGGATCTCGACGCTCAGGGTTCAGAGAGGTGACGAGGACGTCCTTCTTCGCCCGGTTCAAGCCTTTGAGCTGACGCTCGCGTTGGCGCGCTGCATCCATGTCCGGATGCGCCTCGAAGTAGACCAGCCTGGGGACGTTGTACTTTTTCGTGAATCCAGGAACCAATCTCCATCGCCTCGGTCCTCGGAAGATCCGCTGAAGCGTACTCTTTCAAAAACTATGGTTGCCGTCCAACGACATGTTCGCGCCCGGATATCCGCCGAAAATCAGGTAATCATCCAAAACTAAAACAGCGTTTGATCCAAGTTGAATTGCTTCCTGCCATTGACGCTCAATCCAACTCCAGTCGCTCCTGAAGACAGCATCGGATGTGGCGTAATGGCGCGGTGTCGTCGCGGGCAGAGCGGCCAAAGCCCGCTGAACGGCGGTAGTTTTATCTACCTGCCGTGGCCCCATAATGACTTGAATGAGGTTTGCTTCGCCCCGGAGGCGGGACAATGGAGGTCGCGGCGCTGCTCCAAATCACCAACAACACGCTTTTTGTATGCACGATAAGCGTCATCATCACTGCGTGCGAAACCCAAACCAGGGCCCGCCAACGGCAGTGACATGGATTTGCGATATTCTTGCAAATCAATGGCCTCAAAATTGCTCCTCGCCAACTGGAACAGACGCGGAAACCTCTGACCTGGCGCATGGATGTGATGCAGGCCGCCGCTATAGACCAGAAGAATCAGTCCATCCCAAGTCATCCCGGCAAGGATATCGGCCACGCCGCCGCGCACCGTCATCGGCTGACCATTTTTGTCGAGTCCGTCATGACGTTTCATCCGTCCTTCCGGTGCAATCATGATCACCGATTCAGGACTGCACGTGGTTAAAAATTCGGTCCACGTGTCGTCCCGGTTGCGGGTGATTGAAACCACGCTGGGCGCCAAGAAACGAAAGAATTTTCCAAGAATTGGCCGGTTAAAGGTGATGTCCGCCGCCGGAAACGTCGCGCCTTTGGCCAGCGCCCAAACAAATGACCATGGCAGGCCGCCCAAATAGATCGGTTCAAAGAGGCTGGTATGATTCAAGACGATGACGAGCCTGACATCGCGGACGCGGTCCGGCTTGATTTTGCCGCCAATCCAGCCGGATTCAAAGCGATAGAACAGGTTGGCCAGAACCTTGACCCACGACAATAGCAGTGCAGAAATCAGAGTCCTCAACCTAAAACTCCTTGCCCATCTATGTTTCTAGATCAAGAATATCACTTACAAACACCTAAGGAGGCGCGCGCCATGTCCACATCCAAAACAAATTCACCCGCCAAATCTATTTACGACATTCCCGTAAAAACAATCGCGGGCGAAGAAACCACCCTAGCCCACTGGAAGGATCACGTCATGCTGATCGTCAACGTGGCCAGCAAGTGCGGCTTCACGACTCAGTATACGGGCCTTGAACACCTCTATAAAGATCTGCACAAAAAAGGCCTGGTTGTCCTCGGCTTTCCCTGCAACCAATTTGGCGAACAGGAACCTGGATCCGAAAAAGACATTCAAAAATTCTGCTCCCTAACCTACAAAGTTACCTTTCCGATGTTCGCCAAGGTCGACGTCAACGGCGCCGGCACGCATCCGCTTTATGCTTTTTTGAAAGAGGCCAAGCCAGGCCTACTGGGCACGGAAGGCATCAAATGGAATTTCACCAAATTCCTAGTGAACAAAAACGGCGAGGTCGTCAAACGCTACGCTTCGACCGACACCCCTGAGTCGATCAAATCAGACATTACGGCGCTGCTTTAAATGAATCTTGGCCTCGGCCGTCATGGGATCGTCCGGCCAGAAATGGCGCGGATAATCCCGTGACAATTCGCGACGCAAAATCTGGTAATGATTTTTCCAAAATCCAGCAAGATCACTGGTCACTTGGACGGGGCGATTATTCGGCGCCAGCAAATGAACAACCATCGGAACGCGGTCATTGACCAAACGCGGTAAATCCCGCGTTCCAAAAAATTCCTGCATCTTGCCCTCGACCCACGGTGGCTGGCCAGCGCGGTATTGGACTTGCGCCAGGCGGCCAGAGGCGAGTTTTAGTTGGTCCGGGCAGGCGGCATTGATTTTGGCGGCATCAGCATAGCCAAGAAGCCCTTCTACATAGTCGTTGATAGTCTGCTGCGTCACTTCGGCAAACGACATTTTGCCCTCAACCATCGAGTCCAAAAGAAATTCAAAATCGCCCCCCGAAAAATCCAGCAGCAACTTCTCCCTCATGGCCTCAGAGTAAACAAGAAGGCGCTGCTGCCAGCGTTGCAAGTCGCTGTCGCCATCAAATGGCCGGGGCCAGGCCTTGCGCAATTCTTCGCGCAGGCGTGCTTCGCCAAGTTCCGGGTCCACTGGGGCGGAGGCCTCCCTCAAAATTAAAGCGCCAAACCTAGATCGACTGAATGCCCGAACACGTCCCCCGGCACCACTTTGACCGGTGTCCCAATCGACCTCCTGGGATTGTTTCCACAGAGATTCTACAGCCTGAAGTTCCGAAAAATCCGCAGACATTTCAATCGGCATCCAATCGCGTGCCTGAATCCGCGAGGGATCCGTGGCGCTGACGTCGGCATCAATGAGGCAAATCCATTCAGAGTTTGCCACAGATTTGGCGTGGGATTTTTGGTCAGATTTGTGTTCAGATTTGTGTTCAGATTTTTTTTGGTATTTTTTTTCGTATGTTTTCAATGATACGGTTCGCCCATCGACGAGCCGGTAGATCCCGTCGCCTCCGCTAGGCTCCAACCGACCCACACGGTCCGCATAGCCCGCCAGAATCAATTTCGTGATTAGCTCAGATGCCCTGCCTGTTGCTGTCAGATCAACTGGCTCAAGATTTTTTTCCCCAGCAATGCGGGCAATCTGCGCAAAGGCAGACGCCCTTCCCGCCTGGGCTCCCTCACTGACTCGGGCGGCAAACGTCACGGCCGCGCCCAGGGCCTTCAACCGTTTACCCTCATGAACAATCCTGGCGAGGCGAGGATGCAGCGGGTATTTTGCCATCTCCCTTCCAATTTCGGTCAAATGGCCTGCTTGATCCAGAGCACCCAAGGCCCGCAACAAAGTTGCGCTGCCTGCAAAACGGACCGCTTCCGGCGGATCCACCCAGGGCAAGTCCCTGACGATATTCAAAACGGGCTTTGGTCCCGGCACATCGACTACACAGGCAACTTCTAGCAAGGTTTGACTCAAATCAAGGCGCATGATTTCCGGAATTTCAAAAGCAGCGCGACTGCGAAAATCAAATTCTGAGTACAAGCGGAGCACCACCCCAGGCCCGCGTCGCGCCGCACGACCCGCACGCTGTATGCATGACGCCTGGCTGACGCGTTGAAGTTTCAACGTCGGCAAACCAGCCCAATTTGAAAACGACGGAATTTTCGCCAGCCCGGCATCGACAACGATGTTTACGCCTTCAATTGTCAGCGAACTCTCGGCAATATTGGTCGCGAGGATTATTTTTGAACGTTGGGAAATTTCAAAAACTCTGCGCTGTTCTTGTGGTGGCAAGGACCCATGCAACTTGCAAATCAGGTCACTTGAAAAACCAGCGATGCTCGCCAACTGGTCGGCACAGCGGTCGATCTCGGGGGCACCCGGCAAAAAAATCAAAACGTGACCAGGAACAACACCCATTGCGGCGAGAGCTTTGCGTCCGCTTGAAATTGCAGCGGTGATGCGCTCGTAGATGCGCCCAGAAAACATCTCCACCGATTCCGACTGGGTGGCACTGACCTCATGGATAACCGTCAACGGATAATTCTCTGCGGCCGTGGTCACCACAGGAGGGTGGCCCAGAGCCTCCGCCAGTTTTTCAACATCAAGCGTTGCCGACATGACTACTAATTTCAGGTCAGGACGCAGGCCCGCCTGCAACTGGCGCACTGCCGCAAGGGCAACATCTGTGTGCATGTGGCGTTCGTGAAATTCGTCAAGAATAACGACACCAGCTCGGGACAGTTTCGGATCGGCGATCAGGTAACGTAGCAGCATCCCCTCGGTCATGAATAGAACACGCGTTGCGGATGTGGCCTCATGTTCAAAACGAATATGATAACCGATGGTTTTACCGCAAGGTTCTCCGCATTCAAAGGCCACGCGCTGTGCTGCCAGACGCGCAGCAAGGCGCCGCGGTTCCAAAACGATGATTTGCAATCCCGGTTGAATGCAATCCATGAGGGCTGGCGGGACGCGGGTTGTTTTTCCGCTGCCAGGAGTCGCCTTGATGATGAGGGTGTTTGCAGAAGAAAGATTTTCTTTGACCTGCGCCAAACATGCATCGATGGGCAGTGAAATGTTCTCGGGCAAAGTCATTTTCCTGCAGACCCTGCGATTTTCGCATCGTAACATCCCGCGCAGGTGGGCAAATATTTTTCCTCGCAGCCAAGATCCACCACAGACTCCGGGTTTTCCAAATCATCAGGGTCGTTTGAACTTGCGCCGCCAACGGCGCGGCCCCCGACCATTTTCAGATTATAGACCGCCTTTTTGTTGCAAAAAGCACAAGTCGTCTTCACTTCCTCGATGGCATCGGCAAGTTCAAGAAGCCTTAGACTTCCGGGGAATAGCCGCCTGCGAAAGTCCGTGCGCAGACCGTAGCAAATAACGGGGACGTTAAAATCTGTGGTGATACGCCGTAACTGTTCAATCGCCTGGGGATCAAGAAACTGGCATTCGTCCACGAGCAAGCAGTCAATCCCGCCCAGGAGCGATTCGTTGATTCGCTCACCGGCCGCCAACACAATATCAGCCTCTTGTTCTAGGCCGGCCCGCGAACGAACTCGATTAGCGCCAAATCTGGTATCCAAGGCTGGCTTGAGAATCAGAATTCTTTTTTCTTGTTGCCGGTAGTTGTGGGCCACCGCCAGTAGATTAAGGGTCTTTGCGCTGCCGACTGCACCGTAACGGAAATATAATTTAGCCATGAGGCGCCTTTGCAATTGCTGTCTCGTTTGTGGAATATTCGACAATGGTTTTTTTATTTTCGATGATCAATGGCGCAAGTCCGCCGCCGGTTCCGATGTTGACCACGGGGCCGGCTGAGAATCGCGAAACGCCGCCACCACACAGTGGCGGTGTCCCGGAATTTAAAAAAACAGAGGCATCAACGTAGCCATGAATGACCTCGTTACTGGCCTTGCTGCTTAAGATGACTTGACTCTTGTGGCGCCGCCCGGCCATGCGTCGCTGAATAATCCAGACGTCGGAAGATTCTGCGGTGATCCAGCGCCAAAAAAGCGCAGGTGTAACCGTGTGAGAAACCTTCAAAAGATTTTTTAGCCGAACTTGATTTTCATGTTGATCCAATTCACTGCCAACAAAAACTAGATGGCCACCGTATCCCGATGAACCCTTGATTACGAAATCGGCGCAATTTCCGACGAAGTCGGCCTCGGATTCACCAAATTCAGAGCTGATCTGCGCAATGGAGAATTTAGCAGACGCAATGACTCGCGTCCAAGGCACGCGCCCGCAGATTGCCGCGCGTTGCTCTGGCGAAAGGCCCGCGGCGGCAGAAAGGCTGTCGTTGCTGGCCAGCACCGACACCATCGCCAAAAACGCCTTGACCTCATAGTGGGCACTCACGGGATTGTAAATCCGGTGACGACGCGCATCACGCAGGGCAGTCAATAATTGCGAATGACCTGATAGGTGCGATAGGCGCGATGCAAATATATGCCGGTATACGAAATCGGCGGGACGCTGACCCCACTGCGCAGGGGTCACCCGAAAGGCCTCGACACGGCCTTGCCAGCGGTCTTCCAAGTACATCAATTCGGCCAACTGAGAATCGCCTTCACGGTGCAGTATGGCAACGCGGGGGCGGGCTGTCCGACCTTGGCGACCATCGCCTTTGGTACGGACATCATTACCGCCGCCGTCACGGTGCCAACTCTCCAGCAAACTATCAAGAAGGTCGTCGCTGTTGCCGCCAATGGGCGCGGCCATGCCACTAGCAGCCGACCATGCATTCATAACCATGTCACTATAAGCCTGCATGGCTGGAATGGTGCAATTGGCCTCAATCACCTTCAAGTCATCGCCGTGCCAAAACAAATCAAAGCGCATGGTCGCAAAACCAGAATTGGCATCGGGACTGCAACGGGCCGCTTCGCGTTCAATGCCGTCCAACCCACCAAAAATTCGCTGCCAAAGCCCCTGATTTTCAGGACGTTGGATCCAAGACAATACACGCGGAAAACAAGCAAGGATCAACCGAGCATCGTGGACTAGAAGTTGCCAGTCACTGTTAGCGACGACAACCGGACTCAAGGCGACGGGAATCGGACGCCACGTTGCAGAAGATTTGTCCCAGGTGGACAGATTTTGCCGCCGCAATTCACTTTGAAATTTCGATAGGTCCAACATCAGAGACCGCCTGTTTTTCTGCCTGCATCCCCACGGCATCAAATATGACATCAAGGCGCAGCGATGGGAAATGAGAAGGATGAAGGCCCGCGCTGTTTGAAGCGAGGTACTCCGCCAGCCGTGCGTCTGGCGAATCTTCCTGGCTTGCGCCTAGGAGCACAGCAAAAGCGCCGACTTTGAGCAGGGTTTCGGGCCGCAGCACTAGGGATTCAAATAGTGCGTGACCGAAGATGCTCAGGCGCGCATTCGCGGCGGACAGAACTCGTTTGATTTCCCCTGGATATGCGTGCGGATCGCCCTGGCGGATGCGCCTGATTTCGCCCGCCAACCAAAAGGCAGCACTTTGATCATCCACCAGCACAATGACACCAGCCTCATCCACAAGGGTCAAAAAATCACGGCGTGGGCCGCGTTTTCCGGGCAGCTCCGTGGCCATGGCCTCCATGTGGATTCGGTTGATGGCGCGTTTAGAATGCGGAAAAGTCCGCCAGGCCAATACATTGAAGAGGTCGTGAAGGGAGTTTTTGCGAACCGGCAGGACGCCTTCGGTAAAGATGCGAACTTCATAATTGCCACGTCCCACAGCGAAATCCACGCGCAATGGCGGTGGGCCAGAGGGGTTTTGCGGCAACAAATCACTTAAAATGGCGTCGAGACTTGCAGCCGATCCTGATTCAAAAGCAGGCCAAAGGACTTGCGGCGGCACCGCAAGCCCTGCGAATTCCCCTCGGTCTGCCAATAAAGTGAGCATCAGCGGTTACAAACTTCCAATAATTTCATGCAATTTAGATTGATTTAAGTATTCAATGCGAATTTGATCAGATAGTCTGCCCACTCAACTTTTGCAGGAGAATTGTGTCATGGATCAACCGGAACTTTGGTGGAGCAAGGTTTTTGGACCTGCTGATCCCGATACGATCTTAAATCGCATCGATGAATCCATCGAACTCGAAGACTACTGCGACCGCGCAGAGGGCTTCATGGACCTCGTCGAAGAAGCGCTTGGCAAAAGCATTCCGGCCCCCCAAATCAAAGATATCGCCCTTGGGCTGATGACTTGGGCCGAAACTCAAGAATAATACAACCAGTTGATTTAATTGGTTTTATAATTATTTCCTCATGCTTTTCCAAAAGCTTCCGAAGATCTTAGTAATGAGCGCCGGCTTGCCCCAGGCGGGTGGGTTTTTTGCACCCGCTACGTCTGGACTAAGGCTTCTGGCAGCTCGCCAAAGGAGGCATTGGGGATTATGAAGAAACCGCTGACGTACAATGAGAATGTGTACTTTTTCCAGCGCGACCGCGAGCTCATCCATAACATGGAAGAGAAGCGGCGGCAGGTGGAGCACCGACGTGAAATGCACGATCACGTAGGACATTGCACCGCTTGTGGAGAAGACACCATCGCGGTGTTGTTGGAGACTGCGCACATGCATGTCTGTCCAACTTGCCACGGTGTGTTTGTTGAAGGTGAGGCTGTGTCGGAGTTGATCCGGCGCGACGCCGTCCACATGGTAACGGGCGGAAAACGGAGGAGACGAAACAATGCCGCATAAGGTTTTAGTTTCGGTTTTGTTTTAGGTTTTATTTTAGAATCCGTGCTCAACGAGCGTCTGGTGCAAACACTGTGCTAGGCGCTCGTCGGCGTTTGTTCCCGGAATTATTGTAAATTTCCCTTAAAAACCCCACCCGACCAAAGCCGCCGCCATAGTTTTTCTCCAGTCTTTCTGTAGTTTACCGATAACGAAGACGGTGGCGTTTTGTTTTTGAATCAATCGGGAGTAAAACCGTGGCCTTAGCCAAAGCACTGCAACCACAGCCACAAAACCTGTGGCCCATGTCCCTTGCCGGATCAGCGCACATGCGCCCCTGCATCGTCGTGGCCAGAGACTCCGAAGGCAAATACTTCGCGATTCGCGCAACCTCAGGCGGCCCAGGTCTGGACATAACCAAGCTTGAGGCGTTCCTCTTTGAACAACTCCGGGCTAATGGGGTTCAGGCGGTTTTGCAGTCGAAATTTGGGTCTCAGGGCGGCAATAAAAGCATCGAGCCAACGGTGGACTTTATTCTGAGGCTCCACGAACACGGACTCCTTGAACCCCTCAGCAATCACGATTTGATGCAAAGCATCGAGATGCTGGCATCGCAACACCGGGACGCGGTAAAATCCGGTCCCCGCGTGGATTCGGTGGCAAATTCCACGACCACCACAACCTTTCTGAGAATTGCGGGGCACCCGGCCGTTTCATGGCTGATCGGCGCAGCGTTGATTACCCTTTGCATCAATCCTGTGATGGGGACGACCCTTAGCATCGACTCCGCCGTGCGCCTTTTGGAAACCCCGGCTGCGACCCTAGGGGGACTTTGGTTGGCGATCCTTGCCACCTCGACCATTTACGGGCTCTGCGCCAACGCCATGACCCAAGGCGCGCTCCCGGCCTCGTTGCGCACTGAAACCGTTATCAAGTTCGAACGGCGCGGCCTGTTTTTTCTAATCGCCAATTTCGACTCGAATGCCGTCGACATGTTGACCCGCACCGAAGAGCTGCGCCTGCGCGCCAGTTTTTTAGCGCTGCCGTGGATTGGGTGCGGCTTGGCTGCAATTGCCAGTGGCGGTGGCATTGCAGGTGAATCGTTTTTGATAACCTTTGCCTTTGCCTTTGCCTTGGTCGGCTTGCGTGAAACCAGCCCCCTTGAACGCGGCCAACTGGTCGCCTTTTTGGAAGCCTGGACCCTGCGATCGAATTTGCTGGAAAGCACGCGGTCTTTCCTGCGCAAGGGGCTCTTACGATTTGATCACGAGATTGCCGGCGGTGAAGGCGTCCTCGCCACCACGATGATTGCCTGGATGGCGGCTTTGACCTTTTACGGTTCTGAAATATTGATTTCAAGTGTGTACGAACTTGGCAATCAAGTATCGACGTTGGCCTCTGACAAAATCACTCGCCTCGACATTGCCAATGCGGCAGCGTCGGTCGCATGGCTAATCATGTTGGCCATCGTTTCGGTTGGCGGCATGATCCGCCTTGCCGCCATTCCGTTTCAAAATGTTTTCAATCTGGCCGCAATTCCTCTCAGAGCCTTGCGTCCAAAAGCACTTTTGGCTTTGACCAACAAAATGACGCCCCAAAATCTGATCCGTGTTTTGAGCGGCATCCCAATATTTAGCGACTTAAGCACGGCCCTGATGGCCCAAGCCATCAAGCTCTCCGAAATCCTTCAAACGATCCCTGGTGAACTCATTGTAAAACAGGGCGAATTGGGTCAAGACTTTTATGTCATCCTTGAGGGTGATTTTCTGGTCGAGGTTCGCGATGAAAATGGCCAACTTTTGCACCATGAGCTACTGATCGCCGGTGATTCATTCGGCGAAATAGCCATAATTCAGCATGGGGCGCGCACCGCCACCGTCAAATCAATGGGGCATGGAGTGGTCCTTTCCGTGTCTGAAGCTGCCTTTGATTTGATGTTTCCAAAAAACCTAAAAACGCGAGAGGATCTGACCCGAATCATGCGCATCGTAAAACTTCTGCGGGAATCTGACGGGCTGTCGTATTTGACGGCGACACAAACCTTGAACGTTGCGCGGGCCGTAACCCCCAAGTCATCTAAAGCTGGCGACGTTTTAATTGTTGAAGGAGATCCCAAGGCGGACTTTGCACTGCTCATCAATTCTGGTTCAGTGAAGGTCACCCTCAAGGGGCAGGTGCTTGCAGAGAATTTATCCCGCGGGCAGCTGGCTGGCACCACTGCCTTGATGAACGATTCGCCACGCACTGCAACGGTTATCTGCACTGAAGACGCGACATTTTTTGTACTTGGTCGCCAAGACTTTATGAACGCATGCAGCTCTAACGCAGTGATTGCAATATTGCTCGGCAACATGACCGGAGCCCACCTGAAATCTCAAAAGACTGTTGGTCAGGATGGCGATCCAGCGCCACAGAAAACAGAAAGGAGCGCGGCATGATCGAACGCCTTCTCCCCTTGGCCCTGATGAGCGGCATGGGCGCCAAAGGGTATGAAAAAAAGGACGTGGTCACCGACAAGATGAAGCAATTTGTCACGAGCATCGAACGGGTGGTGAATTATCAGCGTATTTCAACTGTGGCCCACGCCATAGAATTGGCGATGATCGACGAAAATCCGCCGAAAATCGAAGACCCAAAGATTTTCAAGGCGACCGTCAGAGAACTCGTCGGGATCGGCAAAAAGGGCAAGGGTGACGCCTCGAAAGATTACTGGGGATCAGAATTGCGCATTAAAGTAAAAGCCAACACCTTTGTCGTCTTCTCGGCTGGGCCGGACAAAAAATGGAGCACCAAGGACGACCAATCGGTCATGGCCGAGATCATTCGTTGATCATTCGTTGATCAAGAGATGATCTCAGCGCTTAAATTTTGGTTCCATAGACTAATCGGATTGCTTGGGTTCTGCTCTTAGAATCCGAGGAACCAGTGCCGCTGGATTTAGAAACAGAGTCATTCAATTCAATTCCAACCCCGACATTGTCCTGGCGCCCCACTGCAAACCGAGCCTGAAAGTTGATGCCTTGACTTGAACTTGAACTTGAACTTGAACTTGAACTTGAACTTGACCCATCATTTACGGCCCCAACAGATTCTTTCCCTTTTTTTATGGCGACCGCAGCCTCAATATTCAGGGTTTTATTGCCATGACCAATGCCCGCAATAACCTCTGTGCTATTGATGAAGTTAAAAAAATACCGGCACTACTAGACACCATTCACCAGATTATTTTCAAGAAGAAGCAAAAATTCGCCCTAACTGGATCGAGCGCCAGAAAGTTAAAAAGGGTGGCGCAAATCTTCTGGCGGGTAGAGCCCTCGTATATCATTTGTATCCCCTGACCTTTGCAGAGATGGCAGATGACTTTGATTTGTTAGAGACCCTTCAGTATGGCAGCCTGCCAGAAATCGTAAACGCTTCATCACGAGAGGAAGCGCAAGAAACGCTTCGTGCGTACGTTAACACGTATCTGCGCGAGGAAATTCTCATCGAACAACTCGTACGTAACGTGACCCCTTTTCGTAAATTTCTTGAGGTCGATGCCCAGTGTAATGGGCAAATCATCAATTACGCGAAAATCGGCCGCGACTGCGGCGTCGATGGGACCGCTATTGAACGGTATTTTCAAATTCTTGAGGACACTCATGTGGGATTTACGCTGCAGCCATTTCATCTATCAATCCGCAAACGGCAGGCGCAAAAACCGAAGTTTTATTTTTTTGACCTTGGTCTTCGACGGTTTTTAGAGGGGCTGATTTCATTTCCCGCAGTTGAAGGTAACTTTCAGTTTGGAAAGATATTCGAGCATTTCATTATTTTGGAAATCATGCTGTTGACTGAATATTACAAAAAGGACTTTCGCCTTAGTTTCTTGATGACTAAGGAAAACGCCAAAATTAATTTAATTGTGGAACGACCTGGTCAAAAAACTCTCGCGATCGAAATTAAATCAGCGAAATTCGTCGATGAAGTCGAAATCGCGAAAATGCAACGCCTGGGCAGTGCTCATCGACGAAGTTCAAAAGATTCCTGAATTATTAGATGTGGTTCACCGACTGATTGAAGACAGGGGCATCAAATTTGGGCTTACCGGGTCAAGCGCCCGCAAGCTTAAGCACGGTGGCGCAAATCTTCTCGCCGGTAGAGCATTTGTCTATAATCTATTTCCCTTCACGTCATTTGAACTCGGTGATTCTTTTCGCCTTGAGGATGCCTTGATGTGGGGCACTCTTCCGAAAATCCATGGGTTACAAAACGCGGATGATAGAATTCAATATCTCAAATCTTACGCTAATACGTATATTCAAGAAGAGGTTTGGGAGGCTCATCTCATTAAGGATTTAGTCCCATATCGGCGCTTTTTACAAGTTGCGGCTCAAACCAACGGGGCCGTCATAAACTATTCACACATCTCAAACGACACACGTGTTGACCCCAAAACTGTTCAACGTTATTTCCAAATCCTTGAGGAAACGTTACTTGGTTTCTTTTTAGAACCATTTCATCGATCCCTTCGAAAGAGGCAGCGTGCCAATCCCAAATTCTATTTTTTTGATATTGGCGTCCAGCGCGCGTTGACAGCTGATTTCGCGATCGATTTTGGGCGTGGATCTTTGGGTTTTGGCAATCGATTTGAGCATTTTGTAATTTGTGAAATTGTCAGGTTGAATCACTACCATCAATCCCGGTTTGACATTTCATTTATTCGCGAAAATGACGACCTCGAAATTGATGTTGTACTCTCTCACCCAACGGGGAAACTTTGGTTCATCGAGATTAAATCGACGGACTTCGTGCAACAAACTCATTGCGAAGCCCTTGAGTATTTCGGCGAAAAATTTCACGACGCAAAATGCGCTGTCTGGTCTTGTGACAAAATAGCCAAATCATTTGGAAAAATATCCGCGCTACATTGGCAAAACGGACTTCAGGACGTCTTTGGAATTTAATCAGGGGGCAAGGCATGCAAAAGCCCCGAGGAAATTTCTCGGGTTTTTTTGCAATTTGCTTGTGACTATTTTTTGTAAATAACAACCAGCTCGTCGGTTTCCTTTGGCGCGGAAGCTTCGACGATGGTTAGAGAGTTATTTTTTGCATCGTACTGCCAGGTTGATGATGGCAATGTGACTCCGTTTACCGAAACGCTTATTGATGCTGAATTGGCTGACTTATGAGTAAGAATAAATTCTTTTTTGGATTCCTTGGTGATAATTGCCGCCGCAAGTTGATTTAGAAGTGCTGTCCAGTCTTCCTGGCAAAGGTCCAATACAGTGCCTTTTGTTGCGGCCGCCAGGGTTTGGTACTCGGCACCAACTGCAGCGATGTCGCACTCGGCGTTATTTGAGCCATTTTTAAGACCAATTAATCCGTGGACAAAAGTCTTATCTTTCATCATGGCATTTCCAGTGATGAATGATTGGAAAACACTAGAGGTCGTGCCACGGGCATTGTCATCGGTCACAACGATAATGTGCTTGTTGGCTTCGGCCCGGAGCGACGAAGTACCAGCAGCACTACTAATATAGTCTTTAAGAACTTTGAGCGCGTCATTACTATTTACCATGGTGTTCACCAATAAAATTTTGTCGTCGGCCGCAGGGAATTTGAAGTTCTTACCGATCATGATGATCTTGAAGTCCAGAGCTTTTGCTTTTTCTTTGAGGGTCGTGATGAAGGTAGCCATGTTTTTTTCAAGCCGGGTCTTCTCTGAACCCATGCTACCGCTGGTGTCCATGGCAAAAACAATATCAACGGCAGCTACTTTTTCAGTTAAAGCGCCCTTGAATTTTTCAGTCACGGTGCCGTCGCCAGCGACCGCTATATCCGCGTCACCTTTATTGGGAGCGCCATCGGTCGATTTCTTCATAGTGCCGTCACCGGCAAAATTACTGTCCGAGCAGCTCATTATCAAACCAACCCATAGTATTGCACCAAGTGATGTGAAGAAACGCGCTGTACCAAGGCGGACTAAAGAAGTCTTTTCACTTTTGGCGTTTCTCATTGGGCGATATCCTTGCTGGCATGTTTTTAATTACCGATAAAAAACTGAGGTAAATGCTCCGAGAACTCTCTTATCGGTTAGATGCTCAGAAAATTTCGCGATAACTCGTAAATACCCGATAATACTGATTTTAGGAGCGCCTGATTAGGATGGGCAAGGGGAGGGGTTTTTGTTGAAGAAAAGCGATTGTAAGAAATGCAAGCACACTTCACTACGGCGATAGAAGGCTGGTTTTCCAGTCGCCAGTACTGGCCTTTTCGTAAACCACGCGTTCGTGCAAGCGGCTTGGTTGTCCCGTCCAAAATTCAATGCGCGTCGGCGTCACACCAAAACCGCCCCAATGCGGCGGACAGGGCACGGGAGCATCCTTGAATTTGGCTTCGAATTCCGCAACGCGGCTTTCGAGGTCCGCATAACTGGCAATCTCGCGGCTTTGCTTTGATGCCCAGGCCCCAACCTGACTACCACGCGGGCGAGTCGCAAAATAGGCTTCGGATTTTTCGCGAAGGAGTTTCTCGGCAGTGCCGTCAACCCGGATTTGACGGTTAAGTGTCGGCCAAAAGAAGATCAACGTCACAAACGGATTGGCGGCAAGTTCGCGGGCCTTTCGGCTCTCGTAATTCGTGAAAAAACAAAATTTGCCATCTTCGACAGCCTTTAACAAAACAATGCGGGCCGATGGCCTGCCATCAAGGGCGATCGTGCAAAGCGTCATGGCGTCGGCATTGGCGAGGCCACCATTCAAGCCGTCCTTGAACCAGGTATCAAACCACTCGAAGGGGTCGCGTATGGAATTGGTTGAGGCGTTGGAGGGGGGCATGGCGGCGTTCCTTAAAGAAAGAGACGACTAGTTGATCCAATTTGGCAAGGCAACCGAATCTCGCGCAGAATCATCAAGCACTGCACGGCCAATGCGCACGCCATCGAGGGCCGCACTCACAATACCGCCTGCAAACCCAGCACCCTCACCGGCAGGAAAAATCCCAGGATGACTGACCGATTGCAACGCGCGGTCGCGCACCATGGACACTGGCGCCGAAGTTTTTGATTCAAGGCCCACAACAACCGCTTCAGGGGATAGATATCCACGCATGGTCTTGTTGTAATCGTGCATCGCCCCGCGCAGGGCTTTAACGATAAAATCAGGCAGGATCTGATCCAGGCGCGCATTGGTAATGCCAGGCTTGTAGGTCGACATGATGGCGCCCTTGGAAGCGCGCCCCTTCATGAAATCAATCAACCGCTGCGCCGGAGAGTTGTAATTACTGCCGCCCGCCGTAAATGCCTGGCGCTCCAAGGCAGCCTGATAGTGCATGCCGTCCAAGGTATGACCCTTGAAAAAATCTTCGCGCAACACATTCACAACCACAGCGGCATTGGCAAAACCACTTTTGCGGCCGTGATAACTCATTCCGTTGATCGCCAGGTGGCCAGGCTGAGCGCCGGTGGGCATCAAATGACCGCCGGGACACATGCAAAAGGTCCAAATGCCGCGCGAGGTCGACGTTGGATTGAGGCCACCTGCGGCGTGGGGCGTGCTCTCCACCTGGGCGGCAAGTTTGTATTCGGCGGCAGCCGGCAGGGAACACGATCCAAACTGGATGCGATTGATTTGTTCTTGAGGGTGTTCAATGCGAGCCCCCATAGCAAAGGGCTTGGGCACCATGGCCAGGCCCCTATCGAAAAGCATCTGGTAGGTGTCGCGGGCCGAATGCCCAATGGCGATGATGAAATGGTCCGTGGGAAGTTCGCGGCCGTCGTCAAGTTTAACAAGCCAACGCGCCGTTCTGCCGCCTTCAGAAAAATCAATGAAACGGTGGCCGAAAATAAATTCCGTTCCGAGGGACTTCAAATACTCGCGCATGTTCCAGGCAACGCGCATCAAAAAGTCGGTTCCGATGTGAGGCTTGGCATCGTAAAGGATGTCGGCCGGCGCACCATGGCGGACAAACTGCTCGAACACATGACGGATCAACGGATGGTTTTTACCGCACGTTAGTTTGCCGTCAGAGAAAGTCCCGGCGCCACCTTCGCCAAAGCAGTAGTTGCTCTCCCCCTGAAAAGTCCCCGTGCGCCGCAGTTTATTCACCGTGCGCATGCGGCCTTCGACCGATTCACCGCGTTCGACAATGATGCACGGCTGGCCAGCAAGGGCCATGGTCAAAGCGGCAAAAATCCCGGCGGGGCCGGATCCAATGATGACCGGCTTGTGACGCACGCGCACCGCACCATGATCCAAGCCAGCAAGGGGATCGGCAACATTGATACCGGGAGATTTCTCGGCAACCGCCTGATTTCGCGAGAGGATTTGATCTTCGTCCTCTAGGTCCACGTCGACGGAATACTTATAGACGATGGCCGATTTGCGGCGGGCATCCAGGGATTTTTTAAGGATCGTCATGGCCTTAAGGTTCGCCTGCGACACCCCCAGCATGCTGGTGACAGCTTGCTGCAGGGCATCCGGTGGAACATCCGTTCCAGCAGGGATTACAACCTCTTTGAGGCGCAGGGTCATTGGCAGGGAATCCTTATTAATAAAATACGTCGAATACTATTAGAATGACCATCGAAATAGGTCAAGATTATTAATTGGCTTTGAATATGCCTCATCGGTCCCGATTTAGGCACCGAGGGTAATGGGTCTGGATTGAGAGAAACCGCATAAGTCGCCAAAGATATGGCCAAAAAGTCAATTCGACCCGTGACGCAATACGGCAGTGCATCAAACATGCAGGTTGACTTTACCTAATAATATCATAGAGTTGGAATATCTGAAGCATAACTTCTAATTTTCTAAGGATTTCAGCATTATGACCTCTCAAATCAAACGAGACTTCAATCTGGCTTCGAGAATTTCAGTTAAGTCCCTGTTTTTATTCGGACCAAGGGCCACCGGTAAAACCACGCTGATCAAGGAACAACTGACCAGCAAGGTTTTTTTAATCGACCTTTTGAAATCTAAATATTTCTTGCCACTGAGCCAAAGACCATCTGAATTAATTGAAATGATCCGGGCCGAGAAGCCAGAAATTGTGGTTATCGATGAAGTGCAGAAGCTACCAATTCTTCTCGACGAGGTGCACAACCTCATAGAATCCACAAACATTCGTTTTCTACTGACTGGCTCCAGCGCTCGGCGACTAAAGAGACAAAACGCCAATATGCTCGGAGGACGAGCCTCAAAAGCTGCATTATACCCGTTAACGTGGTTTGAACTAAATCGAGATCAGAAATTCGACCTCAATCGCTACATTCAATTTGGAAGTCTGCCACGCGTGTATTTTTCTGAGAATCCTGCCGAAGAACTTTATGACTATGTTGATGTCTCTATCTGAAAGATGAAATTCAGGCTGAAGCCGCCGTTAGAAATTTACCAGCGTTCAGCAGATTTCTCAAAATTGCCGCACTCAGCAGTGGCGAAGTTTTAAATTACTCAAACGTTGCCAGCGACGTAGGCCTCTCCGCAAATACGATCCGAGATTATTTCGCTATTTTAGACGACACACTTTTGGGATTTCAACTTGAACCTTGGAAATCCGCAAAATCAAGAAAGTCCATCGCCAAAGCAAAACACTACCTGTTTGACTGTGGAGTCTTAAATACACTTTCTGGCAGCAAAAGTGTCGACAGAAACTCAAATATATACGGCACTTGTTTTGAACATTTTATTTTGTATGAAATCCGGGCGTATAGTTCTTATCGACAACGGCGTTGGGACTTGAGCTTCTGGCGCACTGAACACGGTGTCGAAGTCGATTTAATTATCAATGACCACATAGCGATCGAAATTAAATCCACGGTCAATATCACTGCCAAAATGAAGCGCGGCCTTGAAATCATTGCGATCGAAGCATCGTGGAACATGCGCATCATGGTAAGTCACGATCCCATCAAAAGGTGCGATGAAAATGGAATTCACATGATCCCGTACCCTGACTTTCTGGAGACACTCTGGAACGGCGGCTTCGACGACGCTGCAGAAAGCAAATAGAAGAAACCTAACGGATTACCCAAGGTCGTAGCGATCCAGGTTCATCACCTTGGTCCACGCCGCCACAAAGTCCCGCACAAACGCCTGCTGCGCGTCGCTACTCCCATAAACTTCCGCAAGGGCACGGAGTTGCGAGTTCGAACCGAAGACCAGATCAACGACGGTGCCCGTCCACTGAATCTCGCCGGTCGCTCGATCGCGCCCCTCCAACAGGCCCGCAGATGTGGCGGACTTCTGCCACTTTGTTTTCATATCGAGCAGGTTCACGAAGAAATCATTGGTTAAGGCTTCGGGCCGCTTAGTGAAAACACCGTTTTTGGAATGGCCGAAGTTTGCATTCATGGCGCGCATACCGCCGACGAGAACCGTCATTTCGGGGGCGGTCAGCGTCAGCAGGTTAGCCCGGTCCACCAACAGCTCAGCCGCTGAGCCCTCTTGCCCCTTGCGCAGGTAGTTGCGAAACCCGTCTGCGGTCGGCTCCAGCACGGCAAACGAGTTCACATCGGTCTGCTCCTGCAAAGCGTCCATGCGCCCTGGCGAGAAAGAAACCTTCACAGCATGGCCTGCTTTCTTGGCCGCTTCTTCAACGGCTATGCAGCCACCCAGAACAATCAGATCTGCCATCGAAACTTTTTTTCCACCGGACTGCGCGCCGTTGAAATCCTTTTGGATCGCCTCAAACTTCTGAAGGACCTTGGCCAGTTCGTCCGGTTGATTAATTTCCCAATTCTTTTGCGGCGCCAAGCGAATGCGCGCCCCATTAGCCCCGCCGCGCTTGTCGGTACCGCGAAACGTTGCGGCCGACGCCCAAGCCGTCGTGACCAGTTGCGGGATGGAAAGTCCGGAGGCGAGGATCATAGCCTTCAAGTCGATAAAATCCTGCGGCCCAATCAACGTGTGATCCACAGCAGGAATGGGATCTTGCCACAACTGCGCCTTCCCAGGAACAAGGGGACCAAGGCAACGCGAAACAGGCCCCATGTCGCGGTGCGTTAGCTTGTACCAAGCCTTAGCAAAAGCGTCCGCCAACTCCTGGGGATGATCGAGAAAGCGCTTTGAAATCTTCGCGTAGGCAGGATCCAATCTCAGAGAAAGGTCTGTCGTAAACATAATGGGGGCATGTTTTTTCGACGGGTCGTGAGCATCCGGCACAGTGCCCGCAGCAGATTTGTCCTTGGGAGTCCACTGGTGAGCCCCGGCAGGACTCTTGGTGAGTTCCCACTCGTAGCCAAACAAGTTTTCCAGATAGTTGTTGTCCCACTTCACCGGGTTCTTGGTCCATGCGCCTTCCAACCCGCTGGTGATCGCATGAGCGCCCTTGCCACTGCCAAAGGAGTTGATCCAACCGAAGCCTTGGTCTTCAATGCCAGCAGCCTCAGGTTCAGGACCGACATATTTGTCCGCATCGGCAGCGCCGTGGGCCTTGCCAAACGTGTGTCCGCCCGCGATCAGGGCAACCGTCTCCTCATCATTCATCGCCATGCGCGCAAATGTCTCGCGGATGTCCCGCGCTGCAGCGATAGGATCCGGCTTACCATTGGGGCCTTGGGGATTAACGTAGATCAGGCCCATTTGAACCGCACCGAGTGGATTGTCCAGCTGACGGTCGCCTTTGTAGCGCTCGTCGGCTAGCCACTTGCCCTCGGGTCCCCAGTAAATGTCTTCTTCTGGTTCCCAGACGTCCGCGCGCCCGCCGGCAAAACCAAACGTTTTGAATCCCATCGACTCCAATGCCACATTGCCGGCGAGGATCATCAAGTCGGCCCACGAAAGTTTGCGGCCGTATTTCTGCTTAATCGGCCAGAGCAAGCGGCGCGACTTGTCCAGATTTCCGTTGTCCGGCCAACTGTTGAGGGGCGCAAATCGTTGTGCCCCAGATCCCGCGCCGCCGCGTCCATCGGCGATGCGGTATGTGCCTGCGCTATGCCACGCCATACGAATGAAGAATGGCCCATAATGGCCGTAGTCCGCAGGCCACCAGTCCTGAGATGTTGTCATCAAGGAGTTGAGGTCCTTGATCACGGCACTCAAATTCAGACTCTTGAATTCCTCGGCGTAATTGAACCCCTCGGCCATGGGATTGGACAGTGGAGAGTGCTGGTTCAAAATCTTCAGGTTCAGTTGATTGGGCCACCAGCTTGCGTTCGTTGCGGCACCTGCGGTTGCATGTTCGCGTGCGCCAGCAGAAAACGGACATTTTGCTTCGGTTGACAAGGGGCTTCTCCTTTAAAAAATCGCTATTTGAGCGTTTCGAAAGTTTAACCTAGTTCGACCTATAAGTCTTAATGCCCCAAATTCCACGACAACGACCACTTTTGTGATTCATGCCATAAGATTTGGCGGTTTATTGACAAGCCTGCGCCTCAAAGGTAACCGCCGAGGGTCGCAGCTGAAAAGCGGCACATTCGCCGCTGGGCCGATTAAAAATTAATTTAATATTTGTATCTTGCGACGAAAACCGGGTGGACGCCGCCCAACCATTCACCTGGACGCCTAAGTCCCCGTCGGTGAAGAGGCTGGCATTTTTAGTTCGGACCGACGCCGCGGCCTTCAGCAGGCGCCCCGCCTTGGAATTATCGACTAGGTTGAGCAACTCCGAGCGCTCGAAAAGGCGGCAAGCCCCCAAGCGGTCACCAGCCGACTCTATTGCGGTACTGCCACGACTCAACAAACAAGGCCTGCCGTCAGATCCGTCGTCATAACCACGCCAGAAACGTTGCTGGACAGGAACCTCGCTGCGCGGGCCAACATACCGCCCGTCAACGCGCCCGGCATACCGGTAGGCGCGGCCTGTGATGGGCTTGGACTGCCCGCTGGCGGGGCAGGAAAATGCGGCACTGGTCGCCATGACGCTGCTCGCCTTGCGGTCCTGAACCGCCTTGGAAAGGTCCCGCGAACTGCATGCAAATGTCAGAGTAAACGCTGCGATCTGGCGGTCAACAATCATGGTGTCGTCACCGGCCAATGCGATGCTGTCTGGGGGCATAAAAATGGCAAGCGGCTTAGCGACACATGCCGTTACGTCAGCCTCGAATCTTAACTTGAGCTGCCCTGCAGACTTGCCCTCAGGCGGAACATGCCAGGCCTCATCGGTCACAACAAATTCGCCATCACAGAAAATGGAGTTTTGAATATCAGCTGCCGTGCCACCAGCTGCCGCGGCCATTACGCCATCATCAAAATCAAACATTCGTCCAAGGGACGCATCGGCGAGGGCCCTCGATCCCTGGATGGTCGTGTCCAATTCGGCCTTGGAGGCCACTGAAAATCCTGTGCCATCCATCACATTGCGATTGTCATCAAGGACGTTACCGCCATCTTGGACTTTGCGCTTGGAATCGCTGCCCTTACCGCACGAGGTTGCCAATGCCGCCAGCAAAACCGTTGCGCTCAAGAACGACAAGAACGAATGGAATCTCATGTGATCACGCCACCTGGGAAAGTTCGCAAAGAAATTTTCGGTAATTACGCCTGGTAATATCATCTCGCAAAACGGGCTCGGCTTCAATTGCGAACCAATTCCAGTCGCGTTGCCTTAAACTGGTGGCTATCAAAGATTCTGGTATAGTTTTAGTTGGGGCGAAAATCGGGCGAGGACACCCATGATGCAGGCTAATGTGAACGCTGGAAATCGTGGTGTTGGATGTTTGATTGTTTTTTTCGTGACAGGGCTGACCCTGTTGGGCTGTGGCACTACTGCGCATGCAATGCCCGGCATAGGCAACGACCGCGAATCAACAGGCACCCCAGCAGCAACTAATGCCCCTGAATCAACTGGCGCCCTCGAATCACCAGACGCTGGCGGATCGGGTGTGACCGACGACGGGCGCCTTCTGGCCCCACGAAAAAAATCGGCCCGGCGCGGGCGAGAACCCAGACTTTGGAGCATCGGGGGGCGGGTGGGCAGCCTTGGCAATATGGGCATCCTCACCCAATACATTGGCGAGGGTGCTGTCGCCTGGAATTTCGGCATAAATTTTAAGGACTATGGTGGCAACCCAGCCCTTGGAATGACTCTGGAGCGCCTGCATCTATTTGACGACGACTTTAATTCGCTGACCTGGGGAAACCTGCCCAAGTGGCATGAAAGTCGCGGCAAAATCGTTTACCTGGCTGGCCCCGGAGTCCAAATGGACGCCCAAGGGCTTTACCCGCGGATCTCAGCGGGAGCGCAGTACACGATGGTGGGCGACCCGCTCACCTGGTCGGCCCAGGCAACGCTATTTGTTGGGCAATTGGCCGGCACCAAGCCCGAAGTCGGCTTGGGAATAACCCCGGAAATCGGGGTTAGGTATGTCCTAGAATGAACTCTCAAGGGACTTGGGTGATTTTTTGCTTGCCGAACGGCGGCCGGTGACATAGTTAGCCTTCGAATCCAGTTTTTGAAATGACGCGAATCGAATTGTTTTTCCCATATAAGCCAGCGATTGGGCTGGTGTTTCTACAGGGCGCCGCAAATGCCCTTCTATGAGGAGACCGAAGATGATCTGTTTCAGCACCCGTACGTTCTTGTCCCGCACTGTCCTAGTCCTGGCCTCTATCTTGCCTTCGTTTCTGACCTCATGTGGAGAGGCACCGAGTGAATCGGCTGCCTACCTTGCTAGCATCTCCTCGAATAACAAGCCTGGTTTTCAAAACGATTCCCGCTTTCCGACCACCCCAGATTCCGAAATGACCCCGGGCAGCAAGTGCAGCAAGCCGGATTCTTATCGCTACAGCGAAAGAGTTCCCTACTGTGAACGCGACGTGGAAACCTCCCGCAAGGCCCGCCTTTTTGTGGCTTACGACCGCGAGCTTGGCTTTACGACGGGCCACATGCAACGTACCCAGTTCAAGATCGACCATCACATTCCATTGTGCATGGGCGGCAGCAATGAAAATGACAACCTGTGGCCCCAGCACAGCACGGTCTATGAGCTGACTGATCCAGCAGAAGGCTACCTGTGTGAGCAGATGTCATCTGGCCGCTTGCGCCAAGCTCAAGCCATTGCGATCATTCGCGAGATGAAGCAGGCGCCAGATCGCGCCCGTCAAATCCTGCCCGACGCTTTCTGAACAGACTTTAAGATTATTTTTTAATAGCCGCTGGCGCGAAAGTGCCAGCGGCTATTTACTTATTACGTCAAGGCGCCGCAAGTTCAGTGGCACCATGATTCTGGAAGCAAGGCCTTGATCTTGGCGCCAGGCACTGTATTCGGCCCCCAACAACCACGCCTCAAAATCACGCAGCACGGGAAGTCCGGTCCGCATTTGTTGCAAGGACTGCAAGGCTTGACTGTGATCTGGATGGATCAACGTGGTCAGGCGTGCCAGCAATTGCCCCAAAAGAACCTGCGCCTCTTGATCGGTGAAGTTGCGGCTCTCTTGGGATAAATCTTGCCAGGCAATGCGTTCTTCGGCGGAGAGATCTCGCAACCACCGCGCAACCTTCGAGGTCTGAGCCTTGTATTCAGGGACTTGAGCCACTCGGGGAATCATCTCTGAAACAAATGAAGCCAGGCGTGTCACCTGCCAGTTCCAGGCACTGATGCCCAGGCGATGCCCCAAAATCACATAGAGCAAACCCCAAGCAGATGCCGGAGCAACCTGCACAAACGGAGGCAACGCCACCCCGCCAAACCCAGCTTGTTCGTGAGAGAACCGGTAAAGTTTGGGGCTCGCCGGCAACCATTTAACAGCCTTCAATGCGCCGTCGACCTGGGTCTCGATCGACCCTGCAGGGGAAGAAATGGATTTCAGAATGCGCGCCCGGCTGTCAAAGAGGCTGAGCAACTCCGGCAGGCGTGGACCGATGCGCAACAAGGCGCGGAAAAACCTGGCCTCGCGCGGCGCAAGATTTGCCAGAACTGCAGGCTCGATTGTCGACAAGGGAGACGCTAAAAAAGGGCAGAACCCGCGCTTTTCTCCGGATATCTGGAGCGCATGATGCGCCGCGGGAACAAGCACCTGACGCATCGACAATACCGTCGCCACGCGCCATGCCAGGTCGGTTGATTGGGTGGCGTTGGCCGACTGCCAGATGGAATCAAGATCATGATTGGTCAAACCAGCGACTGCCGCCTTTTTGAGAATCGCCAGGCGACGGACATCGGGCGATTTTTTTTGGTTTGCAATTCGCTCAAGCTCGTTGAGAACGATCAGAGGCGTGCGCCAGCTCGTTTTCAAATAACTTTCAATATCGTGGGCACTGAACGAATCGGATTCGCCGGCAATGGTCAATTGCGCCAGCATGGAACGCTTCTCGCCATCACCAGCCAAGGCATGCCGGGAAACATGGTGCGTCGCGGCCCGTAGCAAATCACTCCAGCGAAATGGCAAGGCAAAGTCGGCATCTGCAGACACATTCATGATCATGCGGCGACTCTTCCAAAGGGTCTCCTCATGGCCACTGCCGTGAGCAATATACTGATGAAGCAAGGCAACCCCATGCCACCAGGCATCAAGCAATCTCGTGGCGTCACCCTCGACTTTGAGGGGGCCCTGCCAGAGCGCAGCATCCAACGGCGCCGGATGAAACGTCAGTGCGTTCGTTTGGAGCGAGGCATAAAGCGCTGGCAATACGCCGGCGAGGTCGCGATTCAAGACAATCATTTCGGACAACTGCCCCCAAATTTCTGGCAGCTGCGGAAAATTGCCCAACACACCCTTGAGAACTTCATTCAGGCGGGCACGTCCTGAATCGCGCGAACCTGCCGATTTTCGGGCTGCGGTTAGGCGCTTGTCGAGAACATCAAAGCGTTGTTGCCAAGTCCCTTCGGACATTTGGACTTCCAGGGGATCTGCCGCGGCGGCGGGGGTATCTTTTATCGTTTCATTGAGCATGGCAACGGCATCAGGATGGCGCTCGCTTGCGCGCGAAATCAAGCGGACTAGATCACGGACATCGAAGTCAAAACCAAGGTCCAGTGCAATCCGCGCAGCTTTCAAGACAACATCTTCGTAGGAATTTTCCTGACCTGACTCAGAAATTTTGGAGGCTTCAAGAATTGCGGCCCGGTTGGCGCGGAAATACATGAATGCTGGGGATGGGTCAGATCCTCCGCTAAGAAAAAGAAAGATCACGAGACGCTCGGCGGGCAACAACTGGGCAGCATCCCGTGAACGAACGAGAGTTTCTGCGACTAAATCAAAACGTCCGGCACCCCACGCCATGGTGGCCAAGCGCTCGCGGACCGACGGGTGCAAGTGAAAATAATAGGCGAAGCGTCCTTCGCGCAAGGTCGCGGCTAGATCCAACAAATCCTGGCGGGTGCCGTGAATTGCACATAATTCAAGGAAATGCGCCGCCGAAATATCGGCTGGTGCAAGCATGAAAAGGTTCCAGGCGACCGGCTGGAGCTGCGGCCACCTTGCGCCAGAGTTAATCAGTGCAGACAACACCTTGCGGTGCTGGGCATCGGGCGAAGGTGCAGATGATGGCGAAGCAACTGTTGGTGCTGATGGCGGCGACGTGATTATGGGTTGCGCTGCCCGTGGCTTTATTGCGGCCAAGCCGCGTTCAATAACCTCGGCCATCGGCGCACCATTGGCACGCGCCTCACGCAGGATGCGCGCAAACTGGGTGGCAGACATGTCGGGCTTGTCATGCAAAGGCATCCACCCTTTATTGGCGCAACCGCTCTTGGCGACTTAGACCGGTCTCGAGTTTAGTTTTCATGATATTTCTAGTTTACCATGAAAGCCGGATTATTCACGGTTGCGGCCGCCCCCCTGAGTCCGGTAGAATTCCTGAAACAAAAAGAGGCAAAAAATGCTGCCATATCCGGACATTGACCCTGCAATCTTTACCATCGGCTGGTTTCAACTGCGGTGGTATTCCCTGATGTACATCATCGGCCTTGTTGCCTCGTTTCTATTTCTACGGCGCGCGGCACGGAATGGCAGACTTCAGATGACCGACGAACAGATCGAAACCAGCCTCGTTTACGCGTTGATTGGAATGATCCTCGGTGCCCGCATCGCCTACGTCTTCATCTACAACTTCGATTACTACCGCAATCATTTGAGTGAAATGCTCATGATCTGGCAGGGTGGACTGTCATTCCACGGTGGTTTTGTCGGCTTGATCACAGGTCTGTTCATTTTTTGCCGCCTCAATAAAATCGAATACCTGAATGTTACCGACAACGTTGCTGCGATCATTCCCGTCGGCCTCGGTTTCGGCAGGCTTGGAAACTTCATCAACGGCGAATTGTGGGGGCGGGTAACGGATGTTCCCTGGGCGATGGTATTTCCAACTGGCGGACCACTTGCACGGCATCCATCACAAATTTATGAGTCGTTTCTCGAAGGCTGGTTTTTGCTGGCACTGACGCTGTTCGTATACTCGCGAAAACCAAAAACCGGGGTGGTGTCAGCAACTTTTATCCTTGGTTATGCAAGCTTCAGATTCATTGGGGAATTTTTCCGCGAGCCCGACGCACAGCTCGGCACAGTCCTTGGTCCCTTTTCAATGGGTCAGGTCCTGTGCGCCGTGATGTGGCTGTTTGGAGCTTTTATCTTTATGTTGTCCCAGTCAAAGACCCGGCGAGCCTGACGCGGGTGCTGGAGCAGCAACTGGCGCTGGCGCTGGAGCAGTAACTGGCGCGGATACTGGCGCTGGAGCAGTAACTGGCGCGGACGCCGGCGCAGCAACTGGCGCGACAGCCGGTTTTGCGGCCGGATCGACCGCACCCAAGGCAGCAGATTTAGCAGATTCCTTTTCAACGGGAAGATCATCTTTCGGCAGACCTTTGCAATCAGCAAATTCCTGCCGCAACGATGAGTTCATCTCCTTGAGCAAGTCGTATTCCTTGCCCGACCGAACCCGACCAAAATACTCACTCAACTTCACCGACTTATCGGCACTCATAGTTTCAAGGATCAACGTCACTTGCTTCTGACGCAGGCGCTTGAACATGGCAACCACGAGGTCGTCATCCATCTTTTCGAATACTGGGGCGGCCTTTTTTGGCTCCATCTTGTCGTACAACTGCACGAGTTTATCGAGGCGTTCGCCCTTCAAATCCTTTTCTTGCTGAATATTCTGGGCGAAAAACTTGCGTTCCTCCTCCAGACGTTTCAGCTTGCCGTCGATCGACTGTTCAAGACCCTGAAGTTGCTTTTCGCGTTTTCCAAGCAGCATGACTCGTTCATCGATTTGCTTTTTTTTGCGGTCCGCCATGGACAGATAGCGGGCCACGTCTTCTTTCTGCAACTTATCCCGATTAAGGGTCGGCAGCTCTAATAAATCATCGAGAAAACTTTTGCGACCAGCGTCAGCCGGCGCGGCGCCCTGCGCGCTGCCGCCACCTACTGGATCACCGCTGCCCGCAGCATGCAGGTCCGCCTCGCCAAAATGAAGATAGCCTGATTGGACTGCCAAAAAAACGCCCAGAAGACCGACCTTCGCGCCGGCAACCCATTTGATCCAGGCAGGAAACCCGCTGCGAGACTTTTCAAATACATGAATCATAATTCGTTACCTCGAATTCAAGAATCTACGGAGTGCAATGTCGTCATGGCCCTTTTGCTCATTGCGAGAAATTTCCTTTTTAAATCTTTCGCGATGGGTTTCCTGGAGTTTCTCTACCGCACTGAGTTCACGCTGGACAATGTTGACCCGCATCACTTGGGCCTGTTCAGCAAGGTCCGCCTCTTTGAGCCTCTGAAAAAAAACAAATAGAGTCTCACGTGCGTGATCAACGGCCGCCTCAAGAGCCAACAGCATCGGCCGTTCTACCGACTCGCGTTCCGCATTCAATCGCGTCACGCCGTTCAAATACTTTTGCTGCCAGGCCATCAATTCCGATTCCAACTTGACCTTCTCGCGCAAAATCGCTGCCAGTGCGACGGCTTCGGCATCTACCCGTGTTTTTTTTATGTCCAACACTGGCACGAGCCGGGCAATTTTTTTAAGATGCTTCTGCATTCAGCGTTTCCATCTTCAGCAACGAAATCAAAATTACATTCGGCCAGCCAAAATCCCGCGCACCGCAACCAGTGCCTCATCAAAGGTCGAAACCTCATCGATATCCTGACGCAAAAAACGTTCAATCTGCGGCATCAATTGAATGGCCAGATCAAGCTGAGGATTTGTTCCCTGCTGATACGTTCCGATCTGAATGTAATCGTAATTTTCTTCGTAAACACCCAACAGCGACCGCAGTTTGTTGGCGATCGCCCAATGATCCTTCGAAACAATGTCGAACATGACGCGGCTGGCACTTGTCGGGACATCGATAGCCGGAAAATGGCCCTTGGACGCCAAGGATCTTGACAGGTTGATGTGGCCATCAAGGATTGATCGGGCAGCATCTGGAATCGGGTCGTTGAAGTCATCGCCGTCGACAAGGACGGTATAAAGTCCACTGATACTTCCTGAGCCTTCTGGCATTGGCCCGCAACGCTCCAATAGTCTTGGCAGCAATGAAAACGTCGACGGCGGATAGCCCTTGGTCGTGGGCGGTTCACCGACAGCTAGACCAATTTCACGTTGCGCCATGGCCACGCGGGTCAGAGAGTCCATCATCAATAGAACGCGTTTACCTTGAGCGGCAAAATACTCAGCGATTGCCGTCGTCAGCTTTGCCCCACGTAGGCGCATGAGGGGAGATTGATCTCCCGTCACCACCACCACCACAGATCGTGCCAGGCCCTCTGGGCCCAAATCGCGCTCAAGAAATTCCCTGACTTCCCGACCGCGCTCACCGATCAAACCAATCACGTTGATGTCGGCAGACGATCCCCGGGCAATCATGCCCATCAACACGGATTTACCGACCCCAGAGCCGGACATGACGCCAATGCGCTGCCCCTCGCCAAAGGTCAAAAGACCATCCATGGCGCGAATGCCCAGGGTCAAGTGACGATCAATCCTCTTTCGTTCCATCGGGTTAGGCGCCGCTCGATCCAACGGCACCGTGGCGCATGACCCCGGAATGGCCACCCCCAATTTTCCCGTGAGCGGTTGCGCCATCGGATCAATGACCTTACCAATAAGATGATCGCCAACCACAACATTGTCAAAACGGTGGATTGCGGTCACGGCGCAACCAGGAGCAATGCCGCCAAGGTTGTTGTAGGGTAAAATCAGAGAACGATCCCCGTGGAAGCCGACCACTTCACCCAAAACCTCTCCCTGTTGGCCACCAATGGCAATGGAGACAATCGTCCCCAACTGAGATCCGGGCAAAAAAGCCTCAATGACGGTACCGACAACATCGCAAACCTTGCCGCGGGGATCCCAGTTGATATGGGAAAATGAACGGGCCAGATCACCCCGAGAAAATTGCCGCAGATTCACTGAATTTTTTGCGCTGTCTTCCACTGGCATCAACTCGCTTTCCCGGTCTTATCGTCTTTGGCAAACAACGTGACATCGGCCTGGCTGAGAAGATTCTTCACCATCTTTTTTGCCTGGACATCCACCACACTCAACTGGGATTCGAGGCGGAATTCCCACGGAGCAATATTTTGGTCCTTAACCAAGTGAGTTTCCAGATCCTTGATGCCAGCTTTTGCCATGGCGTCAGCCGTTTCTGGATTCACGCGAATTTTGAACTGGTCGCCCTTAACAGTTTCCGAGACGGCCTTACGCATGATCGTTGCAAATGAATCTGGGCGGATCTCGAATTCGCGCTCCAAAAGCGCCTCGCCCATGGCCTGGCAAAGATCAAAAAAGTTCTGCTGAACATTGTCCAGAATCTGACCTTTCAAGGACTCAAACTCCCGGATCAACTCGGTAGCCCGACCGAAAAACTGACTAGCAGTCTGACGCGCGCCTAATTCACCCTTTTCCTCGCCAGTTCTGAAACCCGTCTGATAGCCTTCCTGGAACCCCGCGTCCTGTCCGGTTTTACGTCCCTCTTGTTCGGCAGCATCCTTGGCCTCGGCCACAGCCTTAGCCATCTCGCCCTCCATCTCCTTACGGACTTTCCAGGCTTCGGCCGCCGTCTTCTCAACCGTGTTTGCCGATTCACCTTCGCCACCAGAAGTTGCGAGAGGAATGAAGGAACCTGATCCCACGGCTGTGGTTTTCGTCTTTTCATCGCGATTGATGCGAAATGATCCTGCCTCGCGCTCGAGCGAGGTAACCTCCTGGCGGGGGGTATCCGAAGCCTCTTTCGCACCCTCAGCGGTCTCGGACCAGCCATCTACCGCTGATGTCGCGGCAGTGGATGGCGCAGCCTCGGATGATGATGCCCCAAAATCCTGTGGGCTCGCATGGCCCGCCGAATCACCCTCACCAAAGATCATTGCAAGCTGGCGCTGGCCCTCGTCACTAAGTTCCATGGCGTCGTCACCTCGTCCTATCCGGCGCCGCCGACCGGTTGAGGGAGAAATGGCGTCACTCCATTCCGGCGTAAAATCGACCGGCTTGATGATAAACCGGTCGCCGTCTTGCGACTTCAACGCCTGATCAAATTTTGGATGCACCAAGACCGTTTTCTTCAAATCCGCATCGGTGTGCAGGCGGGCATGAATGATGGTCGAGTCCTCATTGTCAAATGAGGCCATGGGTGTCGGGCAGATCTCTTCAAACGAATAAGCGACCACCGCAACATGTTTGATTAACCGGTCATTGGCCTTGATGAAGCGGCCCGCTCGTTTTTGACCATCCGTGTTCATCGTTGCCATGATGATCAAGCCCCCTGGTTAGGAGTAAGGATCATTCTGATGGCCTCAACGGTCCGCTTGGGATCGTTCTTGGCCACGTACATGATTTGGTCTTGAGGCGTCATTTTATCAAAAGGCACTTCTTCTTTAACGTGGAGCGACTGGACCATGGACTGCTCTAGATCGGGCCTGTACTCCTCGATCACGGTGGCCTGGTGTTTGCGTTCATTATCGTAAGTCAACCAGCGGAAGTAGGGGCGTACTATAAAGGCAAAAAACAGAATCAACGAAACAGCAACCGCTATTGAAGTCGCAATGGTCGAGAAATATTCCCGCTTTTCTTGCGTCTCCATTGAGATGACCTGGCGCTGTGCATTGTCGAGCTGAAACATCATGTTGGAAACTTGAACTTCATCGCGACCGTCTTTGAATCCCATGGCGCGCTTGACTAGTTCTTCAAGCTTTTTCATTTCCTCATCTGATCGCGGGTCAAATGCCGGTTTTACCCCATCACCAATAACCTCTTGTTTTCCGTCAACTAGAACTGCCGCTGTAAGGCGCCGAACGGTTCCAACAGGCATCAGCTTTTTGCTGACAGTCTTGGAGACTTCAAAGTTCACAAGTTCAGAGTCACGTTTATTTGAGGACGAATTTCCCGAACTGGACGGGGTTTCTTGTTCTCCCGGAACGTTGGACTTGCTTCCCGGAATGCCGGTCGGATTTAGCCCAGCCCCTTGCATGGCTTCCCCCGATGTGTTCCGGGAAACCACCGCTGTCTTGTCAGGGTCAACATCAGAGATGGTTTGCTCTTCTTGGGTAAAATCCACGGTGGCATCCACCTTGGCATCCACGCGGTCGTGACCAACGACCTTGCCAACGATGGAACGAATTTTTTCCTCGATCTCCCGTTCGACGGCCTGCTTATAGGCCAGCATTTCTTTGGTCATCTTGGTGGCAAAGTCCTCGGATTCAATCTTGGTCAGGAGCTTTCCCTCCTGATCGATAATGGAAATATTGTTGGGCTTAAGGCCCTCTACCGCCCGGGAAACAAGATGCTGGATGCCCCGAATTTGCTTTTCTTCAAGGGAAGATCCCCGTTTGCTCTTGATGTAGACAGACGCCGTGGGTTCTTTTTGCTCCTGCACAAACACCGATTGCTTTGGCAAGACAATATGCACGCGCGCCGAGTTGATGCCGTCAATTGACATTATGGTCCGAGATAGTTCACCTTGAATGGCCCTAAGCCGGTTGATCTGCTGTTCGAATTCTGTTCGGGCAAACTCTTGTTTGTCAAATTTTTCCCAGCCGACTACGCCATGCGCCGGAAGGCCTTCTTGGGAAAGTTGCAGGCGCAGGCTAAGTACGCGCTCTCTGGGGACCTTAACACCCTTGGAATCAACGACAAAATCATTGACCCCATTGCGCTTGAAGTGTTCCACGATGGCCTGAGAGTCCTCGGCGCTTAGGTCGATAAAAACATACTCGTACGGATCCTCACGCCCGGTGATCAAAAGCCCGGCCATAACCGCGAGCAACGCTGCCGCAATGACCCCGACGGTCATTTTGCGGGGCATTGACTGCGCATTCCAGAACGCGCTCGTCTGGGCCCAAACTTTGATGATGAAATCGCGAAGATTATTCACTGGTCACTCCGTCAGACAGGCATCCGCATAACTTCTTGGTACGCTTCAAGGGCACGATTTCTGACTTGGACCATGAGATTGAAGGTCAGCTCTGCCGTCGATGTGGCGAGCATGGCCTCATGCAGATTCTCAGACTTTCCCGTAGCCACCGCCGTGGTCATCTTGTCTGCTGTCTTGGCACTTTCATTGACCTCAGAGACGCGGGCTTGCAACTGGTCAAAAAAAGACATTTTTCCGGTGGAAGCCGGAGTGTCCTGCTGAACAGGGGACGGCATGCCCGTCGTTGGACCTTCGCGACGGATTTCATTGAACCTCGCGAACAGGTCTTCTGCTGCTTTCGCTGAAATTGACATTTGTGAAGCCATGTCAGTCCTCCATCATTTCGGATCAACGACCAATTTCCAGAGCCTTCATCGCCATTTGCTTGGTTTCATTCAATGCGGTTGCATTCGCCTCATAGGCGCGCGTTGCCGAAATCATGTTCACCATTTCACTCATCACTTGAACGTTGGGCATTTCAACGTAGCCATCAAGATCTGCATCTGGGTGCGACGGATCAAGAACCCGTCTCGGTGCGCCTTGATCCTGGTGGATTCCCGTCACTTGCACTTTGGCAAGCTTTGCATTGTAGGTTCCATCAAGGTAATCGCCGAACTGATCGCCCGTCGGTTTTGCCGTAAAAATAACGTCGCGGCGGCGATAGGCTCCGCCCTCTTCCGTGCGAGTCGTTTGGGCATTTGCCAGGTTAGTGCTTAATACGTTCATGCGCAGGCGTTGCGCCGACAGTGCGGACGAGCTAATCGCCATCGACTTGAAGGTGCTCATGCTCAACGGCCTCCACTGATGGCATACCGGAGCATGCCGAGTTTACGATTCAAAGTCTCCACGGATGCCCGGTACAAAATCTGGTTCTCAGAGAACTGGGCCATTTCCGTGTCGATGTCCACCGTGTTGCCATCGTGCGCTACAGATTCTGTTGGCCTGACGAAGACGTCTGGCCTGATCGTTCCGTCGGCCTGAGTGAAAGCGTTATGCAAATGTTTGGGGTTGTTGGTGCGAACTGGGATAGCCTCGCTGCCACCAGTCACTTCTTGCAGCTGCTTTTCAAAGTCATAGCCAAGGGCGCGAAATCCCGGTGTCTCTGCATTGGCAATGTTGCTGGTGATCACCTGGCTGCGTCGCATCCGGTGACCCAATGCCGCGACTTGCACCTTGTCATTGAAATCGAACAAGCTATTAATGGCTTGGCTCAAGTTGCCCTCCCTGTCAGCGGTGCGATCACGTCGATCCCTTCCGCTGAAAACTCATTGATCTTATTGCGCAACGTGCGAAGGCTGATTCCAAGCGTCTTGGCTGCGTGAGTCCGGTTGCCCTGATGATGCTCAAGGGTCCGCAAAATGAACTGAGTCTCGACAGCCTGCAGGGTCCGTCCGACGGGAAGGGCTTCAATCCATGCGTTGGCTGCGGAGTCTTGAAGGCCACCAACTCCCTCAAAGCCGAGGTCCACAGCCTGAATGACGTCCGTTGTAGAAGTAACCACCGCGCGCTTGATGACATTCTGCAGCTCACGAACGTTGCCCGGCCATGTGTAGGCGCGCAAGGCCTTGCGAGCATCGTCAGTAAGGCGAACGGGACTGCGCCCGGCCGCAATGCATTCTTTTTCAGCAATATGTTGCGCGAGCGCCTCAATGTCTGCCGGGCGTTGGCGTAGGGCCGGAACTTCGATGTGAAGGACATAAAGTCGGTAGTACAGGTCCTGCCTGAATTCACCCCTGGCAACCATTGCCATTGGGTCGACGTTGGACGTGGCAATGATGCGGCCATTGAGAGAAACGTCGGAGTTGCCACCAAGACGGCGGACTTTGCGCTCTTCAATGACTCGCAGCAATTTTGACTGATTGCCAGCATCTATATTCGTGACCTCATCCAAGAGTAGCGTGCCATTGTTGGCGCTTTCAACGAGTCCAATCCGGTCAGCAATGGCACCAGTGAAGGCTCCCCTTTGGAAACCAAAAAGTTCACTTTCAAACATCGTTGACGGGATTGCAGAACAGTTCACTGCAACAAACGGACCAGCAGAAAATACTGACCGGGCATGAATGTACCGGGCAATTGTTTCCTTGCCGCAACCCGACTCACCAGTGATTAGAACTGGTAGGTTAACGGCTGCAATCTGGTCGGCAATTTCTTTGATACGGCGCATGGCTGGATCGGCAACAAGCCAACCACCATCGCAAATGAACGACTCGATGGGCGCGGGGGCTGCTTGCTTAGCCCGCGCATAGTCGACATAGGTAGCAGCAGATTCTGGCTGGCCAGCCGGCCTGGAACCTGCCTGCGAAACAAGATCTTTACGAAGGGCTACGTTGTTCATCGAATCACTCCGTTCGATATTTTGTGCGGCGCGGAACTCACGCGGAACTCACATTGTTTGAAAACTATTTCTTCTGGATCTGGGTCAGCCTTTCGGTGGCCAGATTTGCATAAAAAAGATTGTTGCCATCAGCCTTAGCCTTCTCAAGTGCAGCCACGGCCTCATCCTTGCGGCCGGCCCGGTAGAGCAGCAAGCCGGCTTTGTAGAGCGTCTCTGCGCGTCCCTCCCAATTTTCGCTTTCGGCGGCAACTAGGCTGAAAATGCGACCGGCATCTAGGTATTCATTGTCCTTGCGGTATTCCTCGCCCAGCTCCAACAACTGGTCCATCCAGGCTTTACGCGCCGCCTTGTCATCGCCAAATTGAGATGGTTTCATCTCACGCAACATATCCAGAGCAGCGCGGCGCTCTTTTTCCATTCCAAGAACAGAAAATCGCGCGGCAAGACTGGAAATCAATTTTGCAGAAGCCGCCGATGGCGCGAATTCATTTTTGAGGTCCGGAGTCGCCGGTCCAGTCGATGTTGTTTGGCGGGCGCTGAAATTATCCTTCCATGACGACAGAATCAATTTGGCAGGGGTGCGCAATTTGGCGGCCAAGCCGAGTGATGACTCCAGTGGCTGGCGAAAGGCTGCATACAACTGTTCGCGCTCTGTTGGTTTGAGCCCTGCCAAGGTGGCCGCCATTGCGCGGTCAGCTTCGATCATGTGGCGGTTGAAGGGAGAGATCTTAGTCTGACCTGATTTGATGCGAGTCAATAATTCAACGGATTCAGACGCCGTTTGGGCCAACCAGAATTGCGCCTTGAAACGGTCAACTCCCGTGCCTTCCTTGGCAGCCGAATCGTAGAAGTCAACGGCGGCTTGGGGCTGACCAATGCTTCGGTATGACTCGCCAAGTGCCCAGGCCGTCTTAGGGTTTTTGCGGACCGATTGCAGGGGTCTTGGCAACAATTCAAAAGTCTGTACGGCCTCCACATGACGCCCTGCCAGCGATTGCTCCTGAAGCAATCCATCCAGACGAAGGCGCAGGCGCGTCAAGAGTTCAGCGCGCATCGGATCAAATTCTGCGGTTTTGTAATCACGAAAATAATTTGCGGCGAAGTTTCCAGCATCCACCGTCCAATTGCGACGACTATCTAGGCGGGCGGCCAACAAGAGGGATGCCGTCAAAAATCTTGTCCTAGGATGAGTCAGACTAGGAAATGCTGATTCAAGATCACGGACCTCCATCTCGTCCAGTTCGGGAATTGGTGATTTAGTTTTCGCAGAGGCGTTACGCCAAAAAGATGTTCTAAGGACTTTGCCGGCCCGATAGTCTGGGGAGGCCGTCGCAACGTCGAGTGCTGCCAATGCCGGGGCAACTTTTGGCAAAATATCAGTTTCGCCAGCGATTGCGGCCTCCGTGGCGTGGACGTCGATCAGACGCATGGCGGCCAGGGAATGAAACGGCGTGCCTGGAAATCGTTTCGTGATCGTGTCGTAATAGCCGCCGGCTAAAGATAAATTCCCCTGGCCAAGGTGGATCTCCGCCATGCGCCAAAGGCTGGCCGGGTCCCGTTCAATCGCTAGCGGATCATGGAATAGCAGTTGCTGATAGACGGACATCGACCGGAGCTCTTCGCCGTTGGCAAACAGGTCCGCGGCGAGGTCCGACAAACCTTTTGTCGATGCCATGGCCTTGGCACATGCCTCCACCGGAATTTCGCCGGCGTACTTGGATTTTGCGGTAAGGGAGTCAAATCGGTAAACGGGATCGCTCAAACGATCCCACGAAGCGGCGCGACCGGGCTTGGCCTGTTTCAACTGGCTGCACAGGTCAGCCGCATTTTCGAACTTTTTTGGGGCAGGCTGAAAAATTCTGCGCTGAGAGGCCGGTTCTGTTGGTTTCGCGGCAGGCACATTCTGCGCAAGGGCCGGTTTGAGGTCATTGCCCGTCACTGGCAACCCATCTGTGGTTCGTGCTGGGGTGTATCCCCGTTTGAAAATCGCGACCACGAGCCGAAATGGCTCCTCGAAATCATTGACCGTTGCGACGACATCGCGAGACTTCAGCTTCATCATGATCTCGACACCATCAGCGCCTCTGTCTTTGACCAGAAGGCGGCGAATGAGGTCCTCGTCGTAGCGCTCAAGGGCTTGCAATTCTGTCGATGAGGTTTTTAGGATTTCGATCCTGACCGTGTTTTCGACTGCGTCATACTTCGCCGTGTAGGGGCGGGTGTCGGGAAAGGGCAGGACAATCTCCGAATAATCGGCTGCGATCGCGGGGGCACTTTGCAGACAAAGCACCATTGCAGTCACCGGCGCCAGAGCTTGGGACGCAAAGCGCAGGGTTTTAACATGGAGAATCCATGACCGTGAACGGGAGCCCATGGGACCTCTCGCGTGGTTCGCAAAGTGAACATTTCTAGTCTCTGAGTCTTTTAGCTAGAGCAAGGGTCGTGCCAACGGACAGACCAGCGCAAGTACCGTTGAACCCTGCACATTTTTCACCCGAAAGTTTCTTCCGGCCAAAATTCTGCAGGGTGCAATTTTGGCACAGGAAGGTTCTGCCTCTGCCAAAGATCCGGCGGGAATTGGCCATGGCTCGTCAAGTCACTGACGCATTCGCCAAAGTTCTGGCTGCTTAAGAACACTCCGGGTCACATTGGATGGGGAACCTGATTTTTTTTTGAAACTTTTCCTAAAGTGACGACAAGATTGGTCGATAAGTATCTAGGCGTTGGTTTTGGTTTATCGGGCAAACATCAGGATCATTGGGATAAAATGACACAATTCCGAATCAGGTCAAAACGAGTGGAGACCCGCCGATTTCGGGTATCCGGCCGCGCCGTTGGGCGTATTGTGACCTTGTCCGGCGACCGTTTACTCACCGTCAGGCCAACGGATGTTTCTCGGCGGGGCCTGGGCTTCATCGCCAAGGAACCGTTGCCTCATGGCGGCCAGTTTTGGTTTGAAATCGACGAGGCCCGCCTGCGGGTCGAGGTCATCCACTGTCATTCACACCTTGGCATTGAAAACATGTATCACTGCGGAATTTTCACCCGGGATCCCGACATCGACTTGGAGCAAGTCTTTGCACAACTGGGGTTGCTGGAAGAAGCCCTTCAGGCTGATGGCTTTTGAATCGCAGACATTACGCCCGCCAAGGACACATCCCGTTTACGGATCACCGGGAAATCCACGCCGCTTTCCAGATGACTAAGATCCCAGTCGCTGCAAATGACAATATCAAGAACACCCGCTAACCGAGCGCGCTGAGCCAGGGCCACGCCATCCATGCCGCCTCCATCAAACTGATAATCCGTGACGAGAATGGGAGATCGCGACAAGATTCCGACGTCTTCCGCAAGGTTCACCAAAAATTCATCGGGTGTCCCGAATACAATGATGTCGGCATCGTTTGACTGGCGCTCCCACATGTCGCGCACAAAGGGACTGTCGTCAACCACAACAAGAAGCCTGCGGCGAAGCATCTGGTCACGCAGTCCTGAGAGTGGCCCACTGCGCATGATCAGATTCATGTCCGGTAGGCCGCGGTCAACTGGGATGGAAACCTCTATGGTCAGAATGCCGGTTGCCGGGACATGATTATAGCGGACTAGACCGCCCATGGATTCGGCCAGGCGCTTAATGATCACCAGACCAAGGCCCCGGGATTCCTTACGGCCCCTGATCCGTCCTTCCTCAAAAACGGAAAAATCGGCGGCGGAAAAATCAGGCGCAACATTGCTCACCGTCAGCAGACAACATGGGGTTGAGTTATCGTCGTTGTTTGGGTTGTTAATTGCGCCTTCACTCGTCAGAATTTGAATGACGGAACTTCGAGGCGATGCCGCCGCCGCATTGTCCAGCAAGTTATCGACGATTCGACGCATCGCCACCGGATCACCACACAGCTTGGAGCGATGTCCCCAGGTGGTCTTGAAATCAACCCCACGCCCCTCAAAGGAAGGCAGCAAAGCCGCCAGCGAGGCCTCGGTAATATCCAGCACCGAAAAACTTTTTCGTGTTGGATTGTGGCCTATCAGGTTTTGGTCCTGTTCAAGGGCAGTCAATTCAACCAAAAATCCGTCAAGGTAAGCCAAATTTTGGGAATCTTTGAGTTTCACGATGCGACGAAGGTCGTGGACAATCATTCGGGCCTGGCGGGCCATGGCTGATTTCGCAATCTGCGTGGCCGACAAGTCCAAGCCAATCTTGTCCATCCGCGCGTCGCGGCGGGCTGACCTTTTGATCAGCTCAAAAAGAAATGGAATCAGCGCAGCGAGAGCCGCCGAGGTCGCAGATAACCCGGTTAAATGTTGCGTCCACAACGCCCCCACAAAACAAAGACCCGTCCAGATCAGACCCAGAATCATTGCCGCAGCCAACTTGTTTATCATTGCGATCAACAGACCAATCACTGCCATCAGGACAATCGCAAAGGGCGACCAGTTTGAAACTGGAATAGAAAATATTCCATCAAGGCTTGCCGAGCTGATCACCGCAAGGCGCGAAAGCAGTGGTGAGTCAGCTGGGCCGACGATAACCAGCAGGGGAATCTGATGCTGGGTTTGCCCATCTGACTTTCCCTGCTCCAACAAGGCGTCGATTGACTCGGGTGCAAATGCTAAAAAATCCCGCTGTGACAAGGCTGGTGCTGCTAATAGACCCTTATGAATGGCGACTTCCCGGACACCGACCATGACCCTGCCATTAGATATCGAAGCCCCCAATAAAGCCTCGCGGGGCGTCAAAGCCAAGTCTGCGACGAATCGGTCTTCCCGCCAGCGTGCGATTGGCATCAAAAAATCAGAGTCGCCGCCCACCAAACCATAGCCGGCTAAAACATCTGCAAACTCTGGAGAAGGCCCAACTAAGATTCTGTGGGAAATATCCGGGATTTTCTGCAAATCCATAAGGGTGGTTGCCTGCCTCGAATTGGCCAGATCCTGAATGAACCTTTCCACCGGTGTGCCAAACAGCAATGGGTCAGCAGAAATAACTCCTGGCCGAGGATCCACGAACCTCAGTGGTGCATAGACTTTCATGCCCGCTGCCGCAGCCTCGCGAAAAACATCAAGAAATCCAGGCGTGGTTGCGTTGACTCTGGAAAAAATGGACTCCTCGGGAATCACGACCTGGGTGGCGCCCAGCGAACGGATGGCCGCAAAAATCTCCCGCCAGTCTTCAACCCCAGGTGACAACCGCCCAGTGCGTCTACGCCAGGGCTCATCCCACCCAAAAGACCGGATTCGGGAATCAGGTTTACGAAAATTTAAATCCTGAAAATCTTTTGAAAAAAAGCGCCGCGTGCGAATTTCCACTGTGTCACGCAAGCCGATACCAAGGGACGAAAATGCCAAATAAGACGCGCCAAAGGCCGCCATCGCGGTAACGGCAAGCGAGGTCTTTGAAATCCGGGTGAACCAGCGGATCCAGTCGTATGGATTCATGCGTAATATGGACGTCATGGGTTTCATGGGTTTCATGGGTTTCACGCGTTTCTTGCAGCCTGAGAAAGAAAATCAATACAAAAAAACTGGAACGGCATCCCTCCGTTGTTTCGGCCTACGCTTCGCCTTCTGAAGCCCTTTACCCGGCCGTATCACGCCGCAAATTTGTCCAAAGACCAAAAATCGGTGATAATCACCCTTCATTCTGGAAGGTTGCTCCATGACCAAGTCCATCACAATCAATGCCTTGAAATTTGCCTATCCCAGCCACGAGGATGTAATCGACATCGACCACCTCGCCATCTCGTCCGGAGAACGGATTTTTGTCCATGGACCATCGGGGTGCGGCAAGACGACATTGCTTGGATTGATGTCAGGAATCCTCACAGGGCCGCGCGGAAGCATTGAACTTCTCGGCCGTGATTTGCAGGGCATGACGCCAGCACAACGCGACCGTTTCCGGGGCGAACATATCGGTTATTTATTTCAAATGTTCAATCTGCTGCCCTATTTGAGTGTCATAGAAAATATTATTTTGCCCCTGAGATTGAACCGTGGGCGGCTTGGAAAAATATCTGGGTCACGGGAATCTGCCCCGAAAAATCTAGCTATAAATCTAGCTAAATCTCTGGCCGAAACTCTGGGCATCGATCACCTACTGGATCGCAACGCGACAGAGTTGAGCGTCGGCCAGCAGCAACGAGTTGCCGCCGCACGGGCCTTGATTGGAAATCCTGAGATCCTCATTTGCGATGAACCAACTTCCGCGCTGGACTCGGTTCATCGCGACCGTTTTCTGGACCTTTTGTTGGGCATGAACGTCACCGGAAAAACCACCGTGATTTTTGTCAGCCACGATCAAAGCCTGGCTCACAGGTTTGATCGGACCATCGATTTGTCCACGCTCAACCGCAGATTTCGTGCATCGACCGGCGACGATTAAGGAGTAGACCATTGCCAACGATCATTCATCTTGCCTTGCGATCAATCATGAACCGGCGCGTCACCAGCGCCCTGACTATATTGGCCATCGCCCTGAGCATGTCGCTACTCTTGATCGTCGAGCGATTGCGCACCGGCGCGCGCGAGGGTTTCACGGGTGTCATCAGCCAGACGGATGTCATTGCTGGGGCCCGCAGCAGTGCAATTCAACTTTTATTGAACAGCGTTTTTCACATCGGCAATGCGTCGAATAATGCTTCGCCAGAAACCTGGGAGCACTTTCGCAGACATCCAGCTGTGGCCTGGACCATTCCCATCGCCATGGGGGACAGCCACAAGGGCTTTCGCGTTATCGCCACCAACACCGACATGTTCCTGCATTATCACTATCAGCGCGACCGTCGCCTGGAGTTTGCGTCTGGCCGGGAATCTTCAAACGACCACGAGGTTGTCATCGGTGCGCGTGTCCGTCAGGATTTAGGTTATAGCGTTGGCACAAAACTGGTTCTCGCCCACGGACTGGCGGTGGAATCTTTCGTTAAACATGAAGACCATCCGTTTGTGATCACTGGAATTTTAAAATCAACGGGAACGCCCTTGGACCGGAGCTTGTTTATCACTTTGGCCGCCATGGGGGAGATGCACGCAGATGGCGCGGAGCATCAGGAGCATCAGGAGCATCAGGAGCATCAGGAGCATCAGGATTCTAAAAATACGAGCCACCTGCCGGGACTGACCGCGTTTTTTATCGGCACCAAATCGCGAACTGATGCCTTGGCCCTGCAACGAGAAATCCAAACCTATGAATCCGAACCCATGACCGCAGCCCTGCCCGGCCTGACCCTGGCCCAACTATGGAGCACGCTATCCTATGCCGAAGAGGCTCTGCGAGCCGTGTCGATGCTGGTGATTGTGGTCGGCCTGTTGAGCATGATCATAGCCCTCTACAATTCCCTTAACGAACGCCGCCGGGAGATGGCTATTTTGCGTGCCCTCGGTGCTCGACCTTGGATGATCACCGCCATACTTCTTGTCGAGGCCGGTCTGTTAACGGGCATTGCAGTGATCACCAGCATTGCCATGACCTACACCGCATTGGCTGGGGCGACGGGGCTGATTGCCGCCAACTTTGGACTGGCCTTGCCGGTGACGGGACTTTCTGGCGAAGAGTGGCTACGCCTTGGGGTCATGTTTCTGACCGGCCTGGCCATGGCCGCCCTGCCAGCATGGCGCGCCTACCGCAATGCCCTTGTGGACGGGCTGACAATCCGGATATGACTGGAATGCCATGAAAACGCCTCAAATCATGATGATCGTCGCCCTTATACTTGCCCCGGTTGGGGGAATGCTCCTGCATACCTGGATGTCTAACCCCACGCCTCAGCCGAAACCTGCCGACTTGTCCAACGGGGCGGCTCCAGAGACTGCCGGCGAAGGTGCCTCTGGCGCCGTCAAAACCATTGAATGGCCCGATCTCGCGCAGTATGACCTAAAAACAGGTAAACCATCGGAACTATTGAAGAATCTAGACGGCCGCCTAATCCGCCTGCCGGGCTTCATGGTGCCCTTGGAAGACAACATGAAACTGGTCAAAGAGTTTCTGTTGGTGCCCGATCCCCAGGCCTGCATCCATTATCCGCCGCCGCCCCCCAATCAGCAGGTTTTGGTTCAGATGGTGGGCGAAGAATCTGCGTCGGTTGATTGGAAGCCAGTTTGGGTCGAGGGCCACCTGCGAATCACTGCGGGAACAACCAAATATGGAACGGCGATATTTCAAGTCAAAGCCCGCCACACGGAAACTTACAAGGCCGGGTTTTAATGAATCAATCTGGCGGACTCAGCATTCATTCCGGGCGATGGGCGGTAAAGCTTGCGTCGCGCCTGCGTTTTTTATTTCATCCCATTTCGCTCTTTGTTGGCCTGCAAATCCTTTCTGTGACCACGATTGTCTTGTGGGTCGTCTGGTTCACAAAGCAGGAAGATCGCATCAAACAACTGGTCGGCTCCCGCCAATGGGCCAGCATTGAGGGCGGAACCACCGTCGTGATCCTCGTGATTGGGTGCATCCTCCTGGGTGGCATTTTGGTTTTGACGGTGGTCTGGTTCCTGAATGGCCTACGCCAGAGTGCGATCATCAAACAACAAAGAAACTTCCTGTCGAGTGTCACCCACGAAGTGCGCTCGCCCCTGGCCAGCATCCAACTGGCGCTGGAAACCCTGGGCAGCCGGGTTTTGGAGCCGCAAATCCGGGACCGTTTGCTGGCCGGAGCCCATCAAGACATTGCCCGCATGACGCGCCTTGTGGACCAGATTCTGATTGCAGCACGCTTGGACAGAGGGATCACCTTATTTGCAGAAGGCCCTGAAACCATTGATTTAAGTGAATGGCTCCCGGCCCTCGTTACCGACATCACGAGTCATGCTTTAAAACTGGGAAACATCGAAACACCGGGCCAGTCGCAGGTCCTGGTGGATGTGACCCCTGGAGCGCTGCTCTGGGTGCCAAGTGAGACCCTGCGCATCGTCGTTGAAAATCTGATTCAAAATGCCCTTAAATATTCGCCGGCCAATGCCGTGGTGCTGGTCCGGGCGGCACATCAACACAACGGCAGCAAAATTCTCATTTCGGTGATTGATCAGGGAATGGGCTTGGACCCAAAAGAAATCAAACAGGTCTTTCGGATCTTTCGCCGCGGCAAGCGGGCCGTCAAAAAAGCCATTCCCGGCACTGGGCTTGGGCTTTATATTGTTGATTCAATGACTCGGATTATGGGCGGACGTGTCCGGGCTGAATCCCCCGGCATCAATCAAGGTTCGACCTTCACCATTGAGTTGCCGTCAGCAGCGGGGCGCAAAACATGACCACCAACACGACAACCAACCGGCGAAGCGGCACCGTTTTGCTCGTTGAAGACGAACCCAATTTGGCGTTCACCCTGGAACTCAACCTGAAGGCCGAAGGTTTTAAAGTCACAGTCTGTATGGACGGTGAGGCTGCCGAAAATTTGATCCGCACATCGATCGAACCATTTGACTTGTACTTGTTGGATGTCAACTTGCCGGGGCGCAGCGGTTTTGAAATCGCGGCTGCGATCCGGGAAAAAAATCAGCACGCAGGGATTATCTTTTTGACGGCGCGAGCCAGCGAATCCGATTCGGTTCACGGCCTGTCACTAGGCGCTGACGATTACATCACCAAACCCTTTCGCCTAGCCGAGCTACTCCTCAAGGTCAAACGAACCCTGGCCCGATGCGCCATGTTTGATTCAGGAGAGTCTTTAGCTGCTGGCCCGTTGGCGTGGGGACCGTTTCAACTGGATCCAGAAAAACTAAAAATCAGTTCGCCATCTGGAGTTGCGGATTTGACGCGACTTGAGGCCGACATGCTCAGGGAATTTTTTGTAAATCCCGACAAGGTTTTAAGCCGTCAACACCTTCTCGCAAAAGTCTGGGGTGTCAGTCAGGATGTTGAAACCCGCACGGTCGACAATTTCGTGGTCCGTTTGCGCCGCCTCATTGAAAGCGACCCGACAAATCCTCGTTATTTGAAAAGCGTTCGGGGTCGCGGCTATGTCCTTTCCGACGAGGACGCTGCCAAGGACGCTGCCAAGGACTCTGGCAAGGACGCTGGCTATGCACCTTGAATTTGAAAAATGGCACGGCTGCAACAACGACTTCGTGGTGGCGTGGATCCAACGCACTGACAAAGATCTTATCATTCCAAGTTTGCAGCGCCAGGCGGCGCGAATTTGCAGCCGCACAGGATCTGGCATCGCCGCCGACGGCCTGTTGATTTTGGTGACGCGAGACCGTCGGGAACTTTACCCGGAGGAACTCATCGTCATCAACTCGGATGGCAGCCTGGCAAAAAACTGCGGCAACGGATTGCGCTGCGCCGCCCGCAGCGTGCTTCGCAAATTACAAGCAGCGGGCACAGCACCAGGTGACATGCCTCCGGCTTTTGAACTTCAGATTCAAGGTCGAGTATTTTGGTGCAAGGTCTTTGACCAAAAAGTTTTTGGCGCCAAGGGTTTTATCGGGGTCGGCATGGGCGAGGCCGAGGTCGAAGCCATCGGAGCAGGCCACCGCCTGCGGGCTGCCCTTGAACTGGCCCTTATGTCACCCCGCGCCGATCAACTTGCATTTTACCGAGTCGTCATTGGAAATCCGCACTTGGTTTTGCTTGGCATGCCGCCTGATGCAATGCGACTCGCGGCCTTTGCTGAGGCGATTCAAAATCTTGACGGTTGGGATGGCATCAACGTCCACTTTGCGGAAGAATCTGCCACGGTCAAAAACGTGAGCGTCCAAGTGGACCAATCGTGGACGGTCCTTCCGTGGGAGCGCGGCGTTGGTCTGACCCAGGCGTGTGGCAGCGGGGCCGTGGCTGTCGCAGCCGCCGTTGCAGCCCAAGACGCCATGGGCGAAAGCGAGGGCTGGACCATGATTCGCATGCCCGGGGGCGATCTTTTTATTCAAATCGCCGAAGAAAATCATACACTGGCTGGACCGGCGGAGCTTGCCTTCACTGGGGCGTTGGAAATCTGAACCAGAAATCCGAAATCCGAAATCCGAAATCGTGCATCGGTTACACAGATGCGATGTCGTTAGTAACGATCCTTTGACTAAGGTAGACTTGATAGTAAAGACTTCGTTACTAGATGAAAACGTTAGTAACGTTCCCGTTACATCACGAGGGCTGAGTTGAGCAAGCCGAAGGGATTACCCGGCTCGGTTCGTTCCTCGCAAAACTGGATCGGTAGAAGTCGACCGGGCTTGGCACAATTTGTCCCTCTACCTCTGCTGGTACGAATCGGCAGATGAGGCCGTCAATATGATCAGCGTACTATTCAAGTTAGTATCGCGAGACCGGACGACAGCAAGTGTTATGCAGCTGCTCGATATTACGAAGTCGAACATATGTTTACCGGTGAATATGCTCTGCCATATTGGCTCTTGAACTTGCTAAACGCTCAAGATGTGCCGTATAACGAGCAGCGGGGCCGTGGCCGGCGGAGCTTGCCTTCACTGGGGCGTTGAAAATCTGAACCGGAAATCTGAACCGGAAATCTAAAAAGGCCACGGGATGAAATCTAAAGCCAGCGCCCAATCTCAATCCAACAACGTGCCTGCTGTTATACCTGCCATTGAAAAAACGGGCGAGGTCGCTAAACGGGTTGCGCTGCTGATGCCGCTAGTCCGAACCCTTCAGGCTTATCATCGCCACCAGGTGGTGGGTCTGCGCAACCTGCCAAAGTCCGGTCCGTTCTTGATCGTCACCAATCACAGTCTGGCCACCTATGACATCATGCTGCTGTTTGCCGCCATTTATCAAAACTCCCGCCGCCTGGTGCGTCCCCTGGTCGACCGCGCATTCTGGAAAGTCCCGTATCTTGGGGATTTGATGAATTTCTTTGGTTCGGTGCAGGGCAGCAACGATGGCGGCAAGGAACTTCTGGCCGATGGCAACATTGTCGCCGTTGCCCCTGGGGGAATGCAGGAGGCCTTGCGGCCCTCAGAAGAACGCTATCAAGTGCGTTGGAGCAAACGTCGGGGATTCGCGCGCATGGCCATGGAGGCTCAAGTTCCCATCATCCTTGCCGCTTGCCCGCGGGCTGACGACATGTTTGAGGTCTATCCGAATTTTCTGACCAAAATGATTTACGACCGCCTGCGCTTGCCGCTGCCGTTGATGCGCGGAATTGGCCCGACGATCATTCCGCGTCCTGTCAAGTTGGTGCATTACTTGAGCGAGGCCATGCGCCCGCCCAAGATTGACGCCGATCCTGAGGTTAACCAAAAACGCCTCGAAGCCTGGCACCAGAAATTGACCAAGCGCATGCAGCAACTCATCGGAGAAGCCATTGCCCATGAAAACTGAAGCTGTATTGATCTCTGGTGGCTGCGGCTACATTGGCAGCCACGTTGCGCGTCAGTTGTCTGACGCAGGTTACCGGCCAGTGGTTATTGATACTCTGGTAACAGGATTTCGCGAACTTCTGGTTTGCGACGAGGCCTTCGTCCACGGAAATTGCGCCGACAAAAACCTTGTCACTAAAACAATCAATGAGCACAAAATCACGACTGTGATGCACTTTGCGGCATCGGCCGTTGTGCCTGAGTCGGTCGCACATCCCATGGCGTACTACAGCAACAACGTTGCCAACAGCCTGGCCTTGATTGAGGCAAGTGTTGCTGCTGGGGTGAAGAACTTTATTTTTTCCTCCACTGGATCTGTTTATGGAGAAAATGCCCCGGTTCCAGCCGGCGAGGACGACCGGGCGGAGCCAACAAATCCGTATTCGCGTTCAAAGCTGATCACCGAGTGGATGCTTAAAGACATTGCCGCCGCCACTGGTTTGAACCACGCAATCTTGCGCTATTTCAACGTTGCCGGAGCCGATCCGGGCGGGCGCCAGGGGCAAAAATCAAAAACTGCAACCCACCTGATAAAAATCGCCGCAGAAGTTGCCTGCGGCAAACGCGAATCCTTGAATGTGTATGGCAGCGACTATGACACTCCCGACGGGACGGGCGTGCGGGATTACATCCACGTCGAGGACTTGGCTTCGGCTCACCTTGCGGCGATGAATTTTCTGGTTAAAGGCGGCGCCTCTGGGACCTTCAACTGCGGCTACGGCCACGGTTTTTCCGTCCTCGAAGTCATCCGTGCCGTTGAGGCCGTCACTGGAAAACCTCTGCCGGTCAAAATGGCTCCGCGCCGCCCCGGCGACATTTCATCATCGGTTGCCGACAATCGCAAAATCAAGGACCAGCTGGCATGGCGTCCCAAATTCGATAACCTCGAAACCATTGTCCGCCACGCTATGGCTTGGGAAAAATCCCTCGATTGATTTTTGCTTCGGTCAAATCGGCCCACAACTCGCGCATTGCTTGACACATTCCAAGGGGGCGACGCCGTGCCAAATGAGTCAGTCGTTACTTCTTTGACAGGGTTTGAGCAGGTAGGCAAAGAGTGGTTTGACGAGATGGGCAACCGTTACATAACGGTTGCACCAAAAAAATAACTAGCCACCATCGTAAACATTTTTATTTCCTGGGCGTTTCGCGTGACTCATGCAGGGGCGCCAGCGCCCTAAAACCCACAGTCCTTCAACATATCTTGCCAAGGCATGATTTCGATACCATCGCGGTGTAAACGCTCGGTCCCCTGATAGGCGACGATGGCGCGATGGGGTTTTCCATAATAGCGCGCGAAACTTGCGAGCCCCGTCAGATCCGAGTCGCCAATATTTCTTGTGGCTTTGATCTCTAGGGCGATGGTCTCGGTGGGGCGCTCAATAATTAAATCAACTTCAGCGCCATGCTCGGTTCTATAACTGGAAAGCCTCACGCCAATTTCATCGCGCGCAGAGATGCTGTGCAAAATCTGGGTAACGACAAGAGTCTCAAAAAGCGTTCCCTTGCGGTCATCACTCACAATGAAGTTACCCAACAAACCATTGAGTACTCCGGTATCAAAAAAGAAATATCTGGGATGCTGAACCAAACGCGTGCGCGTGGATTTTGCGAACGCTTCCAATCGATGAACAATCAACGTGTCCTCGAGGATCTCAAAAAACCGACGTGCAGTCTGGTGGTTCACCTGAGCCTGTATCGCAAGTTTTTGAATATCTAAAAATTGGCTGGACGTTACCGCGGCGAATTTTAGAAATCGCGCAAATCCCTCAATATTTCTTGTAAGCGCCTCTGCCTGAATCTCCTCTTTCAGATAAGTCGCCGCATAGGAAGAAAGCGTTTTAATTTTATCCCTCTCGCTATCCTCGGTATATATCCCCGGCAGCGAACCAAACGCCATCAACGCATTTTCATTCGCCTGGTAATTGAGTTCAGCGGCTACGAGTGGCCCCATTGCGAAGGCATGAATGCGCCCGGGCAACAAATTGGCTTGTCCCCGCCGCAGCTTTCGCGCGCTGGACCTCGTCAATAAACACGATTTGATCGCGGTTTTTGGGATTACTCCGTTGCTCTAATCGCCTCGGATCCGCCGCATAGTCAAGATACTCTCCCTCGTGGGCAAGATTGATCTTCAGTGCATTTGGAAAGATTTGACCCAAAAGAGTGGACTTGCCAGTCTGCCTGGGACCAAAAATTAATGGGCTTTTTTTTGGGCGCTTTACACGTCGTGTTGATTATCCCGCGTATTTTCAACGCATAGCAACAATATTGATCCGAGTCAGTCCCTTCAATTCGTCCAGGCTACGAGGTCAACCAAACTTCAGCGGCAAAGAAAATCAATCAACGGACTTCACAATCGAGTTTTCAACGTCACGTTCTGTCGACTGTGCCGCCGCCAAGTTTGTGACAAACTCCGTCAACAGACTCATTTGTCGTTCCGTTACATGCTCAAAACTCATGCCGGCACTTGCACCGGTAATGGACAAACGACGCACCCGTGCAGATAGTCGGAAAATTTCACCCTCTGCAGGCGATAGCACATCGGAAATGGGGATCTGAAGGCGAACCTGGGATTGCAAATCAAAACTCAACGTTGAATCACTAGTTGCAATCATGCCCCCATGCAAACTGATGTCGACCAAGGTGCCCTTGCGCCAGGCATCACTGCCCAACATCTGAAACGAAATGGGAAGCGCGACCTTGAAGCGGCGACTACGCCGCCGATTTTTATACTCAAGCGCTTGTTTCACTCGGGCAATGAGATTGATCGGAGTCATTCCCTTCAAATCGACGTAATCGTCATTCTCCTGATGGGCGAGAAGGATTTGGCGGTAGGCAGTTGTCATTTCCTTAGGTTCGCGGGTCAGAAATAAAACCGGCAGGCCTATTGTTGCCTTTTTTTCTTTCATAAACCGAACTAGCTTTAACAACCGGTCTCTGGGTGCAAACGAATCATCGAGGATCATAAGCTGGATGTGGCGCGATACTTGTCGGGCTAATTCCTCGGGGGTTTCTGGTCGCACGACGACGAAGGCCTTGCCCAGTTCTTTAAAATATTTCCCAAGAGCGGACTCAAGTTCACCGGAGAAATTTGCGCCCAATGCCAACACAATAAAGGTCTTTTGTTTTTTCTTCGGGGCCGCGAGGTAATCCGCAACTAGACCGGCACCAGCCCCGCTCTTTTTTTCCTCTCCTGTTGATTCGACATCGTCCGTCATCAAAGGGCTCCCGAGCCAACGCGTTTTTGAATGCTCCATCCAGCGACATGCTTGAAAAATGAGTAGGGCTCGATCCGGACCCCACTCAGGTTTTCTTGAAACGCTGCGTGATGGGTCAACGTCCAAAGGAAAATGTAGGGCGTCTCATCAGCGATCACTGCATGTAGCTTGCGATAAATAGCTCTTTTTTTCTCGAAATCGTTGGTTGCGTCGGCTTCGGTTAACAGGGCGTCAACACCTTTGTTTTTTAATTGAACAAAATTGTTGCCCCAAGGCCCAGCACTGCTCGAATGAAAGAGGCTCATGATGTTGCTGGCGTCGTCAAAACTCCATGATGCCAGGGTCATGTCATAATCATGTTCGAACAGGACCTTCTTTTTCCAGGCGACCCAGTCCAGAAATTGCAAATCCAACTTAATACCAGCCTTGGCAAAGTAAGATTGCAAACCCAAAACAATCTTCTTCAGAGTCTCGCCTTCTCCGGACACCGGCACCACCATCGTCAACTGAAAGGGCACGCCCTTGGCGTCCTCTAAAATCCCGTCGCCATTTTTGTCGGTAAGTCCTGCCGCTTCGAATAATTGTTTGGCACGCGCCAGATCATATGTGACGGATGGAACATCCAGGTTGTACGCCCACGATGTCGGGGGAAATGGTCCGGAAATCAACCGACCCCGCCCCTGAAAAAAAGCCTCCAGCATTTCTTTGCGATTGACCGCAAGTGATAGAGCCTGACGGACCCTGCGGTCAGCTAGGGCCGGCCGGGAATTGTTCAGGGCCACAAAGCTATAAGACAGTGCGTCGTAGGGGAGCAGCAGCAGGCGCTTGTCGGCCATGATTTCACCAAGGTCTCTGGGGCTGACATAGGTGACAAGATCCAAGGCACTGAACATCAACGACTGCGCCATGACACTTTGATCGGCGTAGCTCTTCATTACGATGGTTTCGATTTTGGGAGTGCCACCGAAATAGCCGGGGTTGACCCGCAAGAGAACCTCGCCCTGCTTGTTGGACTTGATGAATTGATAGGGACCTGTGCCAATTGGATGCTGCGCAAAGGCGCTGTCTCTGAATAACGTGCCTGCCTTGACAGCTGCTAGGGAGGATGCCGGCAGGATTTTAAACATCAGCATTCGAAGCGGGTCGACGACCGCCCTGCGCAAAGAAATTTTGACTGTGAACGGATCGATCTCCTCGGCCGAGGCAATGCCAGAAAACCGCTCGAAATTTGGTATTCCAGAACGGGCCTGGGTCAGAAATTTGACTGTGGCAACGACATCACTAGCTTGGAATGCCGGCCCAACATCTTTTGCAGAGGCTTTGACCGACGTTGCCGTTGGATGCCAGGTAACGTTGTTGCGCAAATGGAAAATAACTTCCGAGCCAGTTTTAGAAACCTCCCAGCTGATTGCCAGGCCGGCCACATAGTCACCGCTGCGGCCGATATCCACCAGCCCATCAAAAATCAAATCCGACATTCGTTGAGCCGTAGCCTCGTGGGCCGTATAGGGGTCATAAGTCTCAAGACGCCCGGTCTCGCCGTAAACCATGCGATTTTCGGCTGCAAGTAATTGCCCGGAGAAAGCAAACGCGGTTATTGCAATGCTAAGACCAAAAATTATGGACATGCTCGCTCCCTAGTTCTGCAAAAAGACTGGCCGCAACTGCTGCAACGCCCGTCCTTGGAGTTGGACACCTTGATTGGTCAGCGCAACGAAAACCTTGTCCCAGGCGCCGACCTGGGCGCGAAAACTTAAGACACCAAGCTTCGACATCATGATGTCGCGGTTCATCTTGGTGTTGGTCCTGAAATAGTAGGTCTTACCCTCGTACATGTCGTAGGCATGAATGGGATTGAACAACGATGGATCGCGCTTCACAAAGATGACTTTTCGCGCATCTGGAGTCCAAGCCGGACCAGTGTTTAGGTCCACAACGACATCTCTGGCCACCAGATGATTGGCGAGGGCTTCATCTGATAGGGGAAATCCCCGAGCATCGGTCGGCACGACATGAATATTCCAATGGGTGTTCTCATCAAATGAATCTTCGCTTTTTTGGCGTACAGCACTGTAAAACGCAATAAATCGTCCATCGGATGACACCGTCGGCCGCAGCTCATCGGCCTCGCTTTTGGTGATATTGAAGGGCTGGCTCCAGCCTTGGCCGCTGCCACCTCCGCTGGTACTGGCCTTGCGCCGCGTCATGACCACATCATGATTGCGGGCGTCACCACTGGAAAAAACAATCCTCTTGCCATCCGGGTACCACTCGGGAAACAAGTCAGGCTCGCCGGAATTGCTAACCTGCAGCACTTTTTGTTCGTCAACTTCCACAACGTAAATTTTTGCAGTCCCCTTCCGTGAACTGACAAATGCAATTTCGTTTCCGGATGGATTCCACGAGGCGTAACCATTTTTTGCGCGACTCGAAGCCACAGTTTTCTCACCGCCCGCCACGCTGCCGACGTAAATATTAAATTCCCCAACGCCGCCATTCGAAACAAAGGCAAAGCGGTTGCTGTCACGCGACCATCGCAGCCCGGCATTATACGACAGCATTGAACTGCTATTTCCTGACACGTTGCCAGCAACACCCTCGATGAAGCTGCCCCGATCCGACATTGGCAGGACCATAAGTTCCCTGGCGAAATCCCCCATCAAATCCTTCAACAGGATCCGGCGGTTATCGGCGCCGATGATTTCAAAACCAAGGTAGACCCCATCTGCAGACCAACTTAAATTGGCTTCATTCAGGGAATCATTTCCGTCCGTCAATTTGCGAACCTCCACCATCTGAACGCCTTGGCGTGCCGCTGGCAAATCGGCATAGAGCCGCTCAAAGGTCTTCGCCCCAGGAAAAAAGCGCTTAATGAACGCTGGAAAATAGGCGCCATCTGTCGCCTTGAAATCGACCAGTTTGTCACGTTGATCCCGCTTGAAATATTTCTCGACCCAAGCACGAGGCGCCCACGCCTGTCCACTGGTGGTACAGCCGGTGGCCGTCGCTATGCTGCTGACGGTGATCGCCGCGGCTATGGCAATTTTTAAGCGTTGAAGACTCATCGGCTGGAAAGTCCTGCCTGGGTTTGTTTCAGATAGACTCTAGCGTTATCGGCCAGAATTTTGCTCTGCTTGTCGAGGTCATCGGCCGGCATCACGTTGTCTAGATACTCACGCCAAGCGCGGTTGGCATTATCTAGGGCAGATTGATCATTGATGAGGAGCCAGCGCCGGTGAAAACTCAGTGCCCGGAAGTATTCCAAATTTTGCACCGACTGCTTGAAGTCCTTTTTGGGAAGAAACCGGGTATATTTTGCAGCCCGATCAAGTATGGCTGCCGCCTTGCCAAAGCCTTCGGCGGCAGCCTTTGGATTCGACCGCGACGATTTTTCCGCGATCATATGGATCGCCATGCCCTCATTGATATGGGCGCCAATGAAGCGCTTATCGATGAAATCACGCACTTCTGGAACTGCCGTAACGCTGGCAAAAAATTGCTCGGCCTTGGCCGGGTCATTCAACTTTCCCAAGGCCAATTCACCGGCAATATGGCGACTGACCAAAAAGTCGGTGTGATTTTCCGGAACCTTTTCCAGGACTGCAATGGCTTCTATAGTTTTTCCCGCGTCGGCCATTTTTTTGGCATTTGTGATCACGTCGGACTCAAGATGAACTGCGCGGGATCCCGTCAGATCTAGCGTTCCAGCCTCGACCTCAAGAACGGTTGCATATTTTTTATAGCCATCTGGTCCAGCGATTTCCAATTTTACAAAGGCCCCGGCCCCATCAAGGCGGGTATCAAGAGGCGTCTTGCCGGATAGTTTTCCCTCGAGAAATACTGAGGCCCCCGCAGGGACAGAATCAACACGCAGGCGCGTCGCCTCTGCTTCGATTGTCACCTCAATTTGCTTTCCAGTGGCCGGGGTGGCATCCAGGATTGCTTGATTCCATCCGGCCTTCGTCACGGCAACCTTTCCCGTCGCCCCGAGCAACGATCGCGGAAGGTACACAACCCCATTTGAATTGCTCGTGCCGATCCAGACATCGTTGAAATAGACATTGGCTTGGGGAACTGGACGGGGATCATCACTAGCCCTGCTGCGCACGAGGATCGAAGACGTTCCATCCTTTGATGACAAGGTCTTCAATGCTCTTGGCGGCTTGGATGCTTCCTTCGCCTCTGGCTTGGCGGTGGTTGCCTCAGGCTCTGCGGCCACGGAATGGGTAAGGGTAGACTGGGCTGGCATGCCCCGCATGACCACAAGGTCTCCGCGGCTGATTGTTTTTCTTGAAGGCTCCTCATCGACAACCAAAGCCAACTCGGCACCCGCATCGCTGGATGCGGCGCCGCCCGCCGAGGTCATCTCTGACTCGGGAATCCTGGCACTGGCAATGTTTGCGATATTTTGTTTCCGTGCCCGGACATTCATTTGCGCGCCGAAGACATCAAACCGGTCGCCAGGTTTCACAATCGCAGCCAGTTGCCCGGGCAACAGGACGCGAATCTGCCCCTGTTCAGCTGCGGTGACCACGCCCTGAAAGGGCAGCGACCGGACGAGGCGTTCAACAACACTGTCGATTTGGGTTTGGATTTGAGCCAGCTTCTCGGGTTTGGAGGCATCGCCGCTTATTTCTTCTTTGGCCGCAGCCATCACGATGCCTTTTGCGTCGACTGCCACCAGTTCAAGGAGGGCCCCCCCCGCGTGCCGCGAGAATGACCGGCGGATCCGCAAGTCTGGATGTTTATGGCCTGGATTTACTTTGGTCATAATTTTCCGCGAGAACACTTTCCGGTCCAAGGCAGCGTCGGTCAATTTCAAGAGAGCGACGGATGTTGCCTGGTCCAGTGTCGATGATGTTTGGCGTGAGTCTTCAACGACGGCTACAGGCAGCCTTGGATGTCCGCTCACGAAATGGCGTGCGAGATGAATGTCGCCGTCGGTATTGAATTCCGATTCACAGGACTCGGGCAGAAAGCCTTTTGGTGGTGCCATGTCTACTTTCAAGGTAGAGCCAATGCCGCGCTTGCCGGCCGTCGACCCTTTGAACGTAAACCTAAATCGTCCAGCCTTGTCGGTTGTCCCTGCTGGCTTGCCATCAATGGAGATCAACACGCCTTGAAGCGGGACGGTCGAGGTTACTCCGCGCCCATAGGCGAGGATTTGCATCGTCTGACCTTTTTGCATTTGCAAACGCACCAGCTTGTTGTTCGCATCAATAAGAAGGTCTTGGGTTTCTGGAACGTAGCCTGATTTTGCCAGGCGCAGTTCCCATTCAGTTCCCGGTTCCATTCTGACCGCACAGCGACCTCTGAGATTCGTTGTGCACAGCAGTTTTTCTGGAATTTCGATTTGGCCTTCACGATCCCCTTCGCCGCCCATTCTTGGAACTGCGCCAATGCGCACGCCAACTAGCCCGGCATTGCCAGAGAAAACGTGAAAGGTGACCAGAACATTTTGTGGAGGGCTTGGTTTTTCTTCTTTGGGGGTCTCTTGCTTGGCGGGCTCAGATTTCTCTGGCGCTAATTTTTCTGGCTCCGTTTTTTCAGGAGCTATGACCGGAGCCGTAACCATTGCCAAAACTTCAGTGGCCGGACTTTCGGTCGGTGCCGGCCTTGCCTGTGCTGCCTGCGCTGCTGCCGTCAGGCTTGGTGGGTTGGCCTCTACTGTTTTTGGTTTGGGCACGAAATACATCACCGCCTTCACAACAACGGGACGAGTCGACGATTTGCTGAGGTCCAAGGTTTCGACGTGTGGGGCAAAGTAATAACTGTCGCTGATCTTGGTGATTTCAATTGCAACTTGCGAGCCATCGACTATCGCAGGCTTTACCTCAAGAATTCCTTTGGCATCGGTTGATCCGAGGATTCGCCCACCAACCCTGACCTGGGCCTCGTGCACCGGGTCTCCCTGATTGGTGCGAACTTCAACCTTGATTTGCGTGATGGTTTCGCGCTGGCAAGAGGCTGAAGCCAACGCAAGTGTCATGGCCAAAGGCAAACAGCTAAACCAGGAATGTCTCGGCATCGCGATCTCCAAATGTTTCACGCATCAAAATTGCGGAAGAGTCAAAACCGCTCCGCCTTCACCGCGGCTGGCAGCAGGATCATTGTTTATGTCCAATGTTTTTGTCCGCGCTTGTCCGATTGGCTTGAGCACGAGATTGATGCGCTGTGATTTTGTCAGATCGATTTTCTGGGATACAGGTTCATAACCTGGAACCAGAGCTTCGATTAGGTATTTGCCTTTGGGCAGGTCATGGGTGCTGACAAACGAGCCATCTTCTTCGGGAACAAGAATCATGGATGCCGTCTCATCCGGATTCATTGCGTCACCATTGGTCGGGGCAGCACTCGCATCAAGGCGGGTGACGTTCACCCGGGCGTCACGTAGCGCATCTGGCCCTAAATCTGGCCCTTCAAGGCGCCCAGAAACGGTGGTGGCGCAGCCTGACAGCATCGCGACAGTAAGGGCGCATGAAAATAAAAATGATCGTGCTGGAAAACATGAGGTTCGGAAACATGAGGTTCGGAAACATGAGGAGTGGCAGGCCATGGCACTAATCTCCACAAAGGCAACCGGGTCTAATTGATTTTTCCCGCGCTGGGACATTCAATTCTACACTTTTATCCCTGTGTTTTTAAGCCTTTGGACCAAATAGATTGAAATTTGCGGGTCGCCCCGGAATTCACCCTTCCTCTTCCGAGGCTTTCGAGGCTTTCGAGGCTTCCGAGGCTTCGGGAGCGGACGGTACCACTGCGGGCTTAATGATTGCTGTGGGCGCGGCAATGGGCGTGGTGACGGGCGTGGTGACGGGCTTGGTTATGACAGGTTTTTTCGCTGACAGCGCTTGGCTGCTGGCAAGGTGACTAAAGCGCATGTTCACTGGAATCGTGTAGGAGGAACGGTAATTGTCCCCGTTTCCCGCAAAGGCAATGTCCACCGTCAGCACCCGCCCCTCAAAATGGGGGGGCAAGGCAAACACAAAACTACGGCGGGAATAACGTCGGATTCCAAATCTCTGCCCTTGATCCGTATTCAAGGGCTCGCCAGTTGTCGATAGGGTCATGGTTTTGGGGATCGTGACATTCAAGCGTTCCCCACCTAGCTTCTCCAATCCTGCGACGGCCCAGATGTAACCTTCGGCCTTCAATGTAGCCTCCCGGTTGCGCAGATCAAAAAACAGTTCAAAACCACCGTCGCGGGGAACAATCGATGGATTTGATAATGAAACCGGCGACTTATGGTCCTCGCGGACGATGACTTTAGCCTTTTCCGGGGTGTCGGTGATGACTCCCGTGATGCCCCCAATTCCAACTTCGGCTCCAGTTGGCTTGGCGGCTGGCTTGGCGGCTTGGCCAGAATACCTGCGTTCATTAAGCTCGGGATAGGCTTGCTCAAAAACTCCGTCATGCAGGGTCTGGTATTCGAAAATGACCGACCTTGAGGTGCTCAATTCGGCTCGCAAATCGCTTTGCTTGGCCTGCATTCTCAGTAACAATGCGCCAGCAAAAAAGGCCCAAATAACCACAACCGCAGAGGCCATCATTACAATAGAAGCCGTACGCAAACTGACCCTGATGGTTTTCGTCTTGGCGGCGTCGACGAAATAGATCAGGTTCACGTGGCGTTGCGTGCTAAAAAAAGATTTTAGGTTTCGACGGGTCGCCATATTTCTACCGGTTGCAAGTTGATTTTAAATAAATTTTAATCAAATCAGAAACTTTTATCAACTCTAGGCCATTTAAATATATTTTGAATAGATTAAGCTCAACAATATCACCCCTGCAAATTGCCATCATCCGCTCATCCAGTATCGGTGACGTGGTGCTTGCCACGGCTGCCGTCGCCTATGCACGTGCGTGGGGCCGCCGTCGCAATCAGACCCTTACAGTGCATTGGATTGGGCGTGATCCAGCCCTGAGCCTGATCCGCGCATGCTGTCCTGATGTTGTCTGCCATACGATTGACTCCGTTTTGGATCAGGGATCTGGCGCACTTCCTCCGCGCATTGACATTTGTGTGGACCTGCAAAGCAACCTGCGCTCGCGCCGCCTAGCTTGGCGTCTGGCGCGGCGTCACGGCGCAGTTGTCACCAGGCCATCCAAACGTTATCTGGCCCGTTCGCTTTTGGTCCTTGCCGCCAGATTGTTGGGACGAAGCCGCTTGAGTCTGGCGGTGCACGAGGGCCTCACCCAAAAGCAATCGGGCGCACCCCAATACCGCCTTGCTGCCCAGGCGATGGCCCGGGCTTTGCAGAAATTAGATGGCCCATCGGAAACCAAATTAGTGGCCGACGCCCGCCCTGAACTCGTTCCACCTGCGCCAGATCCACGCCTCAATGACGCCACCACAAAGATCTGGTTGGCCGTGGCGCCAGGCGCGTCGCATCCGACAAAAAAAGCGCCGGTCACAATTTTTGAAGAGATTCTGATTTTATTGGCCGAAAAAAATCCGGTCTATAGCCCCTATGTAAACTCCACAGCCCTGACTTCTACATCCACGACACCCATAGCCATCGTCCTGCTAGGTGACAGTCGCGAGCATGCCGACTGTCTAGACCTCGAACGGCGCTTGACCGCCCTACCTTGGCCGGGCCCTGTGCTCAACCTGGCCGGGAACACGACCTTGCCGGAAACGGTGGCCATTCTTGCGGGGTGCCGAGCCATTCTGAGCAATGACTCCTCTCTGGCTCACATTGCCGAGGCCCTGGGAAAACCCGCCTTCACGCTCTTTGGTCCGACGGACGAAGCCTTTGGATTTGGGCCGCACCTGCCGACCAGCCGCGCTTGTTCCGTTGCCCTTGGCTGCCGCCCTTGTTCAAAACATGGCAAAGCACCGTGCCGATTTGACGACCAAGCCTGCTTTCGCTTGATCGACACCCGAAGCACCGGGCTGGCTTTGAAAAAGGTTTTGTCATGATGCTAAAAAATTCGGCGGGCTGCACGCGCGTCGCGAGAAAATTTGCCGCACTGGGATCATCGCTTCTCATCGAAATTATTTTTCAGGCGATGGCGATGACATTGAAAATGACGATGGCGATGGCGATGATCATCCTTGGCCGATTGCCAGCCTTTGCCACAAACTCCCTGGCGCGCCAAATCACCGGGCGCACCCACGGCGCGGACTCGATTGAGGGCTTGCCTCGCTGCCGCCCGGAGAGTCGTGGCGACCTGCTATTTTTTTGCAGTTCTGCTGGCGAGTTCGAGCAAGCCCGACCAGTCATTGACCGGCTGAGTGAAAGCCTAGGGCTGGAACCAATGATCCTTTTTTTGTCGCGCTCTGGGCTGGAATATATTCGAGCACGCGGCGAAAAAATCCGAGCCGCCCTGGCCCCCCCCGACACGCTCTGGAGGTGGCGCCGTTTTGATTCTCGCCACAAAATTTGCGCGTCCGTGGTGATCCGTCACGAATGGTGGCCGTCATTTCTGAATATTTTCGGCGGAAATCGCCCCATGCTGTTGATTGATGCTGGGCGGCCAGCCGGCTCTCCGAACTCCAAACTAAAAAATCTCGGTCGTGGATATTTGGCCAGGCAATTCACCCAGATTTGTACGGTTGACGAAGCCAGCCGGACTTTCTTTACGAAACACTTCGCAATTGACCCCGCAAAAATAATGGCCACCGGAGACACCAAATACGACCGCGTGATGGACCGCGCCGTAAAAACCGTCGTCGGCGACGACCTGCGCCGCCAGATCAGCACGTTTGCCAAAGGGCGAAAAATTCTTGTCGCCGGCAGCATCTATGCCGCCGACATCGCCTTGCTGATGAAATCCTGGCGAGACCATCCAGAACTTGCGACCTCGTGGGCCATTGTCGCCGTCCCCCATTATCCAGATCAAGCCACGGCCCAGTCCCTACTAAAACAGATTGGCGGCGCAGGCTGTGATCTCCTCATCGTCAGCCGGATGGGGGTTTTGGCAGAGCTTTATTCCCTGGCCGATGCCGCGTGGGTTGGTGGTGCCTGTCACAATAAGATTCACAACTCCCTTGAACCGGCGGCGCACGGAGTGAATTTGGGGTCTGGCATGAAATTCAGTAACAGCCCTGAGGCGGTCCAGATGCACCGGGAAGGCGTTTTGCATGCGCTAGCCGGGGCCGATTCGGTGGCCCAGTGGCTGAAAACGCTGGAGCTCCCTGCAGCGTCGCCCCCGGGTGAACGTCCCCCTGCGAGCCTGGCCTTTGTGACGGCGCGGACCGGTGCCGCGCAAAAGATCTGTGACCTACTTGAGGCGAAACTTAATGCTTGAAAAACAACTGATCATCAATGCCAACGAATCCGAAACACGCATCGCGCTTTTGGAGCGCGGCGACCTGGCTGAACTATACATTGAACGCCATCACGAACGCGCCATGGTCGGCAATATCTACAAGGCCCGGATCAACCGGGTTCTGCCGGGGATTCAGGCCGCGTTCATCGATATTGGTGCCGATAGATCCGCATTTCTCTATGCCGGCGAGGTGATCAAAGAAGACATCATTCACGCCAACGAAGCTGATTCCGAAGCTGATTCCGAGGGCGATTGGCCAGAGGAGGACATGGGAAAACCCGCCCGGGTGAATCGCGGGCCTATTGAAAAAATCTTGTCCGAGGGCCAGCAGATCCTGGTCCAAATCAGCAAGGAGCCCCTCGGCACCAAGGGGGCCCGTGCCACGATGCATGTGTCCCTGCCGGGGCGCTATCTAGTCCTCGTTCCCGGGGCTTCCAAAATCGGAATTTCCAAGAAAATTGCTGATGACGATAAACGCCAGCAACTGAAAAACCTCGTCAAGTCGATGAAACCAAAAGGCGTCGGTGTGATTGTCCGGACTGCGGCCCAGGATGCCGATGAGCGCAGCCTGGCTAAGGACCTGCGGTTTCTAATCAGAACCTGGCAGAGGATTCAACTGAGGGCCCCACGAGAATCTGCGCCGACCCTGCTTTACCAAGATTTGGATTTAGTTCGCAAAGTGACCCGTGACCTTTATTCAGCGGATGTCAGCAAGATTGTTATCGACAACCAAGAGGGGTTTGACGAGCTCTCGAGATTTCTCAATGCGACGACTCCCGGCGCTGCAAAAAAACTGGAGCTCCACACGGCGCAGATTCCGCTCTTTGATCTTTACGGGATCGAAATGGATATTGGGCGGGCCTTGGGCCGAAAAATTGATTTGCCATCTGGCGGCCATTTGATCATCGACCAGACCGAGGCCTTGACGTCGTTTGATGTGAATACCGGAAAATTCGTTGGCCACGGCAATGCCCGCGACACCATCGTTAGGACCAACATGGAGGCCGTCCCCCAGATCGTCCGCCAGCTGCGCCTGCGCAACATTGGCGGCCTCATTGTCCTGGATTTCATCGACATGGAACGCGAAGCAGACCGGGAAAAACTTTTCCTTACACTTCAAGAAGCATTAAAGCAGGACAAAGCCCGCAGCACGGTTCTGCGCGTCAGCGAACTAGGCCTGGTTCAGATGACCAGAAAACGCACGGCCGAATCACTGGAACGCCAGTTGATGGAACCGTGTCCTTGCTGTGATGGGCGCGGCAGGATTCGCAGCACCCAAACGGAATCCTACGATTTAATCCGTGAGGTGATGCGGCTGTCGTTGCAAAGCGGCAAAAAATCCCTGCGGTTGCGGCTGCGCGACGACATCCGCGACTGGCTCCTTCATGAAGAACAGCCCCTTTTTGACCGCATCTTAAAAGACTTTGGAGTGACAGCCATTTTCGAAGACGCGCCCGTGAGCCGGGCGGATTTAAGCCAAGACGCCTACGAGGTCTTTCCCGCTTAGCAGGGGCCTTCGCGTTTGCTCAGGGTGACGACAGCATTTTTCCGACAGGTTGGCTCATCGCAACAGTGACATTTATCAGCGACTTCGTCCCCTCAACTAGTTTCTGGCGCGAAAGCGCGAGAAACTATCCCGAGCGTAGCGAGGGATCTCGATGCGCTACCCATAGCGTTGTTTGGTCGGCGACCAGTCCGACATAGATTCTTTCGGTCCAACCACTTCACTCGCATGCTTGCGCGCCTGTGCCATGAAACCGGTGCCGAGTTCCTGTTCGGCAGCAGCTTGATTGTGGCGACGACACCGCAAAGTCAAATTTTCCTCGCTATGTTTACCGCCGCGACACCACATTTTAATGTGGTCTAATTCTAGCATCGAACGCTCGGGGCAGCGGCTGCCGCCGGAATGCCTCCACGTGCATTGACCGCGGTCGCGTAGCCATACTGTGTGACGAATCGCCGCTGGAATTGCTGGACGGGTTGCTGGTTTTTTGTATGGACTCTGACCGCCATTCCCTGGAGAAGCGGGCTCGGAGACTACTTCTGCGTCGGTCTCTGTCTCTACTTCGGCCATGGCCGTCTTCGCCGGAGAAGGAGAAGGAGAAGGAGAAGGAGAATTTTCGAAGCGCGCCATTGCCCTTTCCGCCTTCCTAAGTGGGTCACGTTTATCAAGCAAATCTTCGAGAGCCTTAACCAAAATTTCGGGCAGCGACGGCATGCGACCGCCACCCCTCATGTTAGCCAGGACCTAGCGGGCTCGGTCCAACAATAGAAGTGCCACCTCTCTTTTTGATTTGTGCTTGATACCATCAAGAAGGAACTCAGAATTTGCCTGAGTGATTTTCGGCGCAATTAGAGCCAAGTGAGACACTTGAGTCTCGACAGATTCCAGCAGCTTTCGCGCCGTTCAAGTTCACCGATGAGCGACACGGATTGGCGTGGCACACATTTTTTAGAAAAACTTCAAACATGCATCGAGGAACGTACTAATGGCGAAGCCTGACGTTCAAAAATCGTGTCAAGCGACATCTCTTGGATAGGAAGAGCTTAGGGGGTACGGGACGAAGTCGCTGGTGAATTACAGTTGGCTCATCGCAACAGCCCAAAAAGATGCAGTGGAATTCGTCGCCCAGAACTTGCTTCGATGCCGTCGACAGCCACCACGCGCTTTAGGTCACCCCGCACCGGGTTTGCCGCAAATTGCCGTTCGGTCTTGCCGGAGCCACCAACTTCGACAGCGATCTGGTCGTCAACGATAAAGTCGATATTACCTAGAGACTTCACCGAATGGTGGGGACGAAGGCTGGTACAAAAGAAGGTCTCGCGAACTGTGCCTATAGATGGTTCAACTCGATGGGGTGCTGTGATGGCGGCCAGCAAATTTGTATTTTCCAGATAAACTTTTTCTGGTTTGCGGGCAGATTTGATCCCAGTTCCAGCAGCGGCAATTGTTTGTAACAAACGGCCATGTTCCAGACAGTCGAGGAAATGATAGGTCGAGGCTTTTGCAATCCCCAAATTTCTGCTCAATGCTTCGATATTCAAATGGAATGGTACGGTGGAGGAAACGATCCAAAGTATCTTTTTGAGTGTGTTGACCTTTGCCGCGGAGATCGCGAATTGACTCGTGAGATCTTCGGAAACAACTTTGTCTATGATGTTTTGCAAACGCTGGTGATAACCCTCGAGGCCTTGCATAAAAAACGGATAATGGCCGTACTTCAGGTAGTTCCTGAACGCGTTGAGTAGATTTCCTTTGGCCGCCAGGTCGCGCGCGATGGTCGAGTGATGGGCGATCAAATCATCTAGCGTAATAACGGCTATGTCGCCTTGGCCTGTGAGGTGCAAATATTCTCGAAATGATAATCCAGGCAAATCGTACCAGAGTACGCGTCGTGACAAATCGGCATTCCCTTTTGTCAGTGCAGACGAAGAGCTGCCGCTGATCCAAATCGATTTTTTTGGGTATGTGTCAATTAGGCTTTTAATCTCTGCGCCCCAGTCGGTGGCACGGTGGGCCTCATCAATGATAAGGCCCTCGCCTCCACGCTTAAAGTATTCCCGACCGATATTGTAGACCCCAAGGGCTGACACTTCGACATGATCGGCGGAAATATAGAGGCAGCGCTCGTGCGAGCCAAAAACTTCCCAGTATTTTTGCAGCAACAGGGTTGTTTTGCCGACCCCCCGGCCGCCTGTGAGGCCAATAACGCGAGCATTCCAGTCGATGTCTAGGACGTTCACTCGCGAATAGGACTTCGGAACCTCTGCGGTGACCAGATCGTGGATCTCTATGATGTTATCGAGCATTTTGCGCCCTCATGAATCGTATTATGTAATATACGATAAATTGAATAAATCGTCTAGTAGAGTAGACGATTTATTCTAGGGAATTGCCCCGCCCGCTAACCTGAGATCTCACTTGGTCCGGCACGACACGCGGCTGGAGACCTCATTTGGCGACAGCCCGGCCACACAGACGCGCATATTCAAATTGAATCTGGCCTGGCATTTGCCGTTGCCATCAGCGGAAAGTTTTACGTTGGCCACATTTCCAGGATTAGTGTCGACCTCGCAGGCGGCGGGTGTTGACTCGGCCGCATCACACGACGGTTGGATGGGCGGACAATCACCGGCGTAACGGTCCTGGCCCTGGCAAGAAATATCCTGCAGCAACTCAGGATTCAAATTACGGGAACACGCTTCCCGGGCCAACTCAGTTCGCGCAACACAACTATTTCCGCCCCAGGCGACTAAGGGTCTCTCGGACGGGGTGGCACTTCCCGCATACCTTTGCGCGGTGCAGCGCGACGGATCAAACAAGGTGATGCACATACCAGGAACCACCGGACACTTTTGTCCACTCGCATCCGGCGCGCACTTGATGGCGTCTAGAGCCTTGACGTCCCAGCCCCGATTGCAGGCCTCGGACAACACCGCTTTGCGGGCCTGACACTCATTCAGCGAAAATGCATAAGGACGATGCCCCGGCGTCAAGATAGTTCCTGAAAATTCACGCAACTCACAAAATGTTGCCACGCCGCCCGCCGGGCAGACCTTGTCCAATTCCTTGCAAATATCGGGCTTCATCAGCGCTGCACCGCCTGAAGACGCACCCTCGCCAGCTCCGCCTTTCATTCCGGGATCGACCGGACCAATTGATTCTTGAATGGGGGAACCATTGGCATCACCGCCCAGCCCACGAGATGACCTGACGGTTTGCTTGCCCAAGCAGGCTGAAACCATAGCCAAGGGCAAGGCCAGAGCGAGGCATGCGGTGGCACAGCGCAGAAAAATTTTAGTTGGCCGCATCATGGTTCTCCGTGGCGTCAGATTCAGCTTCTTCAGTTGTCGCAAAAACCACCGGGATATCAAGGCCAACTTGGCCATCAACGTTGTCATTGGCTTCGGAGGCCGATACTTCCATGTCAGCCGCGCCAGCCGCGCCAGCCGCAGCAACCTTAACCTCGGTCTTAACTTTTTCTTCCGCCATCCGCACCGCCACCACGTCCTTGGCAGAAATTTTGCCGGCCGCCGTCATAAAGGCACCTGCGGGATCTTTCAAATCAACGCCGGTGACTTTGATACGCGTCTGCACCGGAACCGGAACGGCTTGCCCCTCATCAGCAGTGGCCGTGATGTTAAACGTGTAGGCCCCGTCTTTAAGTCCCTCGCCGTTGCTCCCCAGGCCACTCCATTGCAAATCCTGCTCGCCTTCACGCAATTGACCGAGGTCTTCCGTGGCCACGATCTCGCCATTTTCATCTCGGACTTCCAGGGAAGCCCCGGCAATTGGCCGGTCGATATTAAAGCTGACCTGACCGGGGCTGCCCTTGGAAATCAGCGCCCGCCCGCCCTCTATCGTCACATCACGCCCGACGTAGTCCAGCATGCCGAAATTGCGGCCATTGCTCTGGCCCTTCAGCATTTCTGTCAGCGTCTTGTTGACGTTGAGCATTTGCTCGAGGCCGTTAAACTGCGCCAACTGGGCGGCCATCTGGGCGCTGTCGTCAGGTTTCAGCGGATCTTGATTTTGCAATTGGGCAATAAACAGTTTTAGAAAATCGTCCTTATCCAACTGGTTCTTTGGACCCCGCTGTGGGTTATTGCGTTCATTGAGGAGCTTATAAAAATCCTCGTCGGTCTTTGCCCCAGACAAATCGCCTTCCTTGCTGGTTGCACGGTCTCTGGCGGCGTCGATGTTTGAACTCATGAGAATATTTTTGAAGGAGGCGTCTCCTTCACCCGAAACAACCTTTGCTGGACCCTTGGAATCCGCGGGCCCCGAGGCGGCCTTGCCCGTGTACGGACTGATTTTGTCTTGTAAGGTAGCCTGCATGGTGTCCCCTCTCCGTCGCCTATTTAGATTCAATAATCAAATTCAATAAATTCCGAAATTCAAAAAAACTTGACCAGCCAATTCAAGCGAGGACTTTAATCCGCCCAGAGCCGCCGACCGTACGGTCGCTGAGATCCACAATTCGAAATGACCGCAACGCCTGGCGGCCCACCTGCTCATTCAACGCCTCAATGGACGGCCCACGGCCCAGGCTTTGCTTTCCAGACTGAGGGCTTCCCTCGCGCCTCTCGTCAAAGCCGCCCGACCAGCCCTGATTGGCCGGGCCACTGTTGGGTCCGGACCAAGATCTGGAATCAAATTCACGAAGCTGCAAATTTTGTTCGCCGAGCGATGCCTTTAACTGCGGTAACTCGCGGGTAATCATTTCGCGTAGCTCTTCGGAGCCAGCCATGACGCGCACGTCGACCTCGCGGTTTTGATTGAGGCGCACGGTTATTTCAAGATTACCCGTCTCCGGACTCGACAGGTCAAGGCGCATGGCGCCGATGTTGCTCACGGAGGTGCGGCGCACGGCGTCCTGAATTTTCCGAAAGGTGTCGCTTGCATGGCGCGCGTTGACCTCGCTGCGCTCGGCCTTGTCTGGTGCCGAAATCTCAGCGGCCTCGGTGGGTTTCATGGTTTCCCGAGCAAACCCTCCTTCAATTCCGGAGGGCCTTTCCAAAACCATCTCTGCCGCTGTCGACTGCGTTGAAGGCGCATCCTGCGATTCCGTCGACTTCACTGGTAGTGAATCGCCGAAAACCAAATCTCTTGCGGGCTCGAATTTATCTTTTGAACTCTCGCGGGACAGCCGGGGTTCTAGTTTCGACGGACCGGCTACATCAAGGCCTGTGGTTTTTAGTGAAGCCAACTCAGGCGGCGCAGAATTTTTCGTAACGGTGTCAGGCGCCACGATCTCTTGCGCTTCGCCGCCCTCTGAGAAAACGTCGCCAGAATATTCTGCCGCTATTTGCTTCAACAATTTCGTCGCCTGGGTCGGGCTGCCTGCCTCGCTGACTAAATTCAGTACTGGCAATTGCTCCCACGCATCTGGGCCAACATGGAGCACCTTGACGTTATCTCCAAACTCCAACTGGAGGCTGGATTTGAATTGCATCATTTCAATAGTATCGTTCGTTGCAGTCGTTGCAGTCGTTGCAGTCGTTGCAGTCGTTGCAGTCGTTGCAGTCGGTTCAAGGGTCTGATGGGCGAAGCTGACTTCGGCCACCGGTTCTGCCACCTGTTGCACAGCCACAGCCGGCGCAGGACTCGCCAAAGACAAAAATTTAGCCTCCGCTGGCTGCGCGAGATTCATCAGCCCCCAATTATTTGACGACACCATCGACTGGGCCATGAGGGCCTGCATTTCGAGGCTCGTTTTGGACTTGAAATCGCCCATGTCACTGGACGCCTCTTCGGTCTCAGTGCCTGTAAACCTATCCATAAAATCTGGCTGCTTACCGGACGCCTTTGCCATGGCCAACGACTGCTGCATGTAACCGGCAATACCATCTTGAGCGATCGCCCCCTTCAAGCGGAGCAACCCTGACTCAACCCTCTTTGGATCTGCCCCCAGAGCCCCCAGCACCTGACCGCGCTGCGCAGACCCCGACGCGTCCACCCCCAAGGCCATTGCCTGGGTGATGAGGTCTGGGTTGAAGCCAAGCTCGCGCATGACATTGCTAGGTTTGACGTCTTCGCTCATATAGCCGCTAAGGTCACTCTCCATCAAAGCGTTTGCAATGAAGCGACTGGATGCCATCAACTGAGGCAGGTCTTCAAGGGCCGCTCCAGACAACTGGCTCTGGAGGAACTGCAGGGCTGCCGGCTTGGCGTCAGGATTTTGCTTCACAAGCTGCTGCAAAATCTGGTTGGTCATGGTTTTTTGTGCGCCGTCGGATTTGGTCCGCACGGTTTCTTTGGCATCGGTTTGCGACTTCTTTTTTGCAGGCGCCGAGTCGGCAGAATCGTCGTTTCGAACTTGATTTTCAAACTCCTTGCGTGGCTTGTCCTGGGTCGAACGCTCTGCGGGGCGCTGCGTGACCTTGGAGGACGAAGCCTCGGAAGGTGCCTCGGAAGGCGCAACAGCTGGCGCGTCTGATGATGAAGCCGCCGGCACCCCTGACGCCATGGTTGGAATTTGCGCATTACTGGAAATCATGCGTTCGCCTCCGATGCCTTGATGAACTTGCGAATTTCTGCCAAAGCCTGAACAGGACGATCGAGGGTCAATTCATGCCCGCCCCCTTCAATCCCCACCAACTTCGATCCCGGAATTAAACTTGCAATCAATAGACTGTTGGCGTGGGGAACAAACTGGTCACCCTTGCCGAAAAGAACAAGACTAGGAATTTTAATGCCGCCCAAATCCTCGCGAACCCGAAATCGAGACGCTGCCAAAATCTGTTTCAAGATAAGCCCAGGCGCGACTTTCATGGTCTGGTCGATTTTCAGCCATTCCTTCGCGACTTTCTTTTGCAATTCCAGCGGTGCCTCAGGACCCAATAGCAATCGCGCCAGATCACCGTAAATCGCTGGCCCCAATGCCACGGCACGCAACAGCAGTAGACTTGCCGCCGCGCTCAAGCGCCGGTGCCCACTGCCGGCAATGCTTGAATTCACGATCACCATCGACGATGTTCGCCCGGGATGTTTGAGCCCCATGGCCATCGCCACCATTCCGCCCAAGGAAATGCCCATGACATGTGACTTGTCGCACTTCAAATCGTCGAGAACGCGCACCACGTCATCCGCAAGATCGTAAATCGTATCGGTGATGCCCATCCCACGCTGGGTTTGGCCGAGGCCGCGCGCGTCGATCGTGATGGTTTTGAAATGCTTGGCGGCCAACCGGTCAAAACCAAGCCAGTGTTTCATGTTGCGGCCAAGCCCACGCAACATCACAAGGTCGGGGCCTTCCCCGTGAACCTCATAGTGAATGCCGGATTTACCTTTGCGCGGTCGACCCATGTCGGGCTCCATGTCGGGATTGAGTCGGGATCCCCATTGGACGGATTCTTAGCAACGTCTTGATTATAGCCCGCCCCCGCCACGAGGTACGCAGGCTGGGTAAAGGTTTCCCAGTCGCGCCACGGCGATCTGTGCCCACTAGGCAATTTTTGCCGGCTGTTTCCTGATAGCGTTACTTTGTTTCTTGAAGTTTCTGGACGGCCGATTCGATCTTGCGAAATTTATCGGTCATCGCGTCAAGTTTCTTTTCCAGCGTCTGAACTTTCGATTCGTCGGGCCTGCGCAACTGATCCAGAATCCTGTCGACCTCGACCCGTTCCTGCAAGGGCAGGGCTGGACGCATACTTTCAAGCGCCACTGCCGCCTCGGCGACACCACCAATTCCAATGCTGCGATAGGCCCCCTGACGGATCGTCAGCAGGTCATGGCGCAACATCTTGCCAAGTTCCGCTGCAATCTGGGCCTGCAAAGTTTTTCCGGCATAGCGATGCAAGGCTGCAATGGCCTGAAGTGCCGCTGGCATGGCCCGGTAGGACACAACCCCAGATTTGATGCGGTTTAGACAGGTATGCGCCGCGTCATCAGAGCGAAACGCAGCCAAAGCTCTAAATACGGAAGCCTCCACAAACCCGTGACGATCTAGGCATAAAAACTCGCGCTCAACAGACGGCATCAACGCCGGCTCGCGTTGGGCTCCGAGGCATTCGATTAAAGCGCCCCGGCAAAGTGGGGGCAGGGATTCCTTGAGGCGCGTTGTGACCACGGTGGCAACCCGTTCGTCGCGAAAGCTGCGCGCGGCGTTGGCCAGAGAATGAAGAACCCTGGGATCAGTCTCCAGCGTCATCCAAGCCACGAGGGCGCCAAGGCTGGCCTCTGTGTTGGAATCGGCAAGGAGCGTTGCCACTTCACTGCGCACGCCCCAGTGGGGCTCGCACATCATTGCATCACCAGTTGCCTTGATGTTGGCGGCGCGTCCGGTTTTCAACAATTCACCAGCGGCGAGAATTCTGCCAATGACATCCTTGGCGCCCGTAAGTTGAGCCTTGAGCAGGTCATCGCCAGGATTGAATTCCAGTTTGACCAACGCGCGGCACTTCGGATCAAAACGAACTTGATCAGGGCGCTGGGGCATGGGCACAACAAAATCGTGAGACTTGCGTTCAATGGCGATGGCTTGTGTATGGGCTGCGCCACCGACCGACCAGCCTATATCTGTTTCAAACGTAAATGACTTGCCTGGGCTAGTGCTGTCTGCCGCGGCGCCGTCTTGTTTTTGTTCGACGGAAAAGGTCCCCGCCTTAGCGGCCTCGTCCCACGCAAACGAAACTTTCAGATCGGGATAACCGCCGCCAAAAATCCATTGGTCAAAAAATTTGACGAGGGAGCGCCCAGAATGGTGTTCAAGTTTGCGCCGGAAATCATCAGTTTCAACGACCCGTCCACGATAGGTTTTTACATAATCTTGCACGCCAGCCCAGAAAATCTGGTCGCCGAGAAGTCCGCGCAGCATGTGCAGGCGGCAAGCGCCCCCCGGATACAAATGGCGATCGTACATTTGCCAGGACGACTTAAAGCGGCGGGTGACCAGGGGACGCCGATATTTTTCATCGGCTTCGGAAAAATAAGCCTGAGCATTGCGATGGTAATCAACGAGTGCATCGTCGGCACCGTAACGGTCCTCGAGCCAGCACTGTTCCATGTAGGTTGCCCAGGATTCTTTGAGCCAGGCGTGGGCAAAATCGCGGCAGACCACCGAATCGCCAAAAAAGCTGTGGGCCATCTCGTGGATGTTCACTTGATCAATGAACCACAACCACTCCCGTCCATGAGCTTCATCGGCGACAAAAATATCGCTCCAGCTAACGAGGGAAATGTTTTCCATCGCGCCGCCAAAGGCCGGCAAGGCAAATTGGAAGTACTTTGGAAACGGGAAGGGGGAATCCAGCTTGGTTGTAAGCCAGCGCAGCATGTCCTTGGTGCGCCCAAAAGAACGCTGCAGGTCGGCAACCGAGTGAGGCTCGGTCGTAAAGCTTGCCACCGGAATTCCATCAAACTCGCCGTCGTCAGCTCTGATGAAATCGCCAACGGCAAAGCAGATCAAATAACTTGGACAAGGTTGTTCCAAGCGCCAATGGGCTGTTTTCGTGCTGTCGCCGTGGTCTTTTTCGCTGATCAGACTCCCATTGGCCAAAATCGTAAAACGTTTCTCGGCCGTCAGGTGGAAATCCAGTGTTGTGCGCACATGGGGCAAGTCGACACAGGGCAACCAGAATCGCGCCCGTTCGGTTTCATGGTCGGTCGCCGCATAGGTTGGCTGGATGCGCGAGGGCTGCTTTTCCATGGCGGGGGATGGGTTCATAAAGAACAGGCCAGTCACCGGTTTTTCAATGCGGTAGACGATTTCGACGCGACGCTTTTCGGCGGTTGCGAAGCCCTTGGCCCAGCGAACATGAATCTTTTCCCCGTCGTAGCGCCAAGATAATTCGTGCCCGTCGGGATCCTTGACCACAACATCAAGAAAGGCCACGGCGTCTAAAATCAAGCGCTCGGCTCCTGGCGCCCGCGCTGCGGCGGTCACCGTCACGGTGCCCGACAGGCATTGGCCAACCACATCAACCTTCAGGTCGGCGTCTAGATGAATGGGCTCAATTTGCTGGTCGGGTGGATATTGGTCCTCGGCACCTGGACCACTGAAGGATTCCGTAGGGTTCAAATGCTGAAGTCGATTCAAACACATGGGTTCAGCTCCACTTCATATCCATAATAAGAGCGCAGACAATATCTCAGTGATTATAATGCCAGATCAGTTATGTTTCCGTTGACAACTGGCAGCCTCACCGGGATAAAGGGGGGCTCTGTTGGGGAACGACTTTTGGCTTCAGAAGTTGGATTTCTCAAAGATTTTGGACAGATTTTTCTAGATTACCTAAAGATTAGCTAAAGATTACTTAAAGATTATCGAAGGTTACTGACATGTACGCAGTCATCAAAACGAGCGGTCATCAGTTTAAAGTTCAAAAAGGCGACCTCATTCGCGTAAACCGTCTTGGCGGCCAACCGGGTGAAAAAGTTTCCTTCAACGAGGTTCTCCTCCTTGGCGGCGCAAAACTTGGTGTCGGTGCTCCGACGGTCAAGGGTGCCAGCGTCGAAGGTGTGATCAAAGAACACACCCACAACGACAAGGTCATCATCTTCAAATACATGCGTCGCAAAAATTACAAGCGTACCCGCGGCTACAAACACGCCGTCACGGTCGTCGAAATCAACACCATTACTGGCGCCTGATATCTATCCACTGTACCCCTGAGGTACTTTTGGACGAGCAGGTGCTGTTGAGGAGTCTTCATGGCACATAAAAAAGCAGGCGGTAGTAGCCGCAACGGTCGTGATTCCAACCCGCAATACCGCGGAATCAAAGTTTACGGCGGCCAAGAGGTCGTTTCCGGAAACATCATCGTGCGCCAAGTTGGCAGCACCTTCCACGCTGGCATAAATGTCGGTCGCGGCAAGGACTTCACGCTGTTCGCCAAGGCGGATGGTGTGGTGACTTTTGAGCGGCTTGGCAAAAAACGCCAACAGGTTTCCGTGTATCCGGCCAAGGCCTGAACCGAAATCCGTCTCTTTTAGCTTGAGACTGCAGGTGTTGCTTCCGCGGCGCTTGTAGTTTTTTTTTATTTCGCGAAAAAATCATGAAATTTGTTGATTCCACAGAAATATTCGTTAGTGCCGGTGATGGCGGTTCGGGCATGGTCAGCTTCAAGACTGCTCGCAACATGCCTAAACTCGGCTGCGACGGCGGCGACGGCGGCAACGGCGGAAATGTCGTTTTGGTCGGCAACCGCCAGCTCAACACCCTGAGTGGCCTACGCTACAAACGCCAATATGGCGCTGAAGACGGCCAACGCGGCGGAACCAGCAACAAAACCGGTGGCAACGGCGAAGACCTTGTTATCTCGGTGCCCCTGGGCACCCAAATTTTCGATCCCGCCACGGGAGAAGTCATCTGGGAAGTCCTTGGCCACCAGCAGCAGATCGTGATCGTCAAAGGGGGCGAAAGGGGCTTGGGCAATCAGCGCTTTTTGACTTCGACCCACCAGGCTCCCGTGGAATTCACGGAAGGCGCCAAGGGTGAATCGGCGCATTACCGCTTGGAATTAAAGTTGATTGCCGACATTGGCTTGGCCGGGTTTCCAAACGCCGGTAAATCAACCCTGCTCAGCGTCATGAGTGCCGCCAAGCCAAAAATTGCCGATTATCCATTCACCACTCTGGTCCCGAACCTGGGCGTGGTTGAGCTCAAAGACCGCAGCATCTATTCCGGCGAAGCTTTTGTCATGGCCGACGTTCCGGGTCTGATCGAAGGGGCTGCTGAAGGCAAGGGCCTTGGCCACGCTTTTTTGCGTCATCTTGAACGGACTCAAATGATCGCCTATCTGGTAACTGCCGTAAACGATGAGGAAATTGCGCCGGTTGATGCCTTCCAAACGCTGCGCCAGGAATTAACCCGCTACAGCCCCGAACTTGCCGCTAAACCAGCCTGTGTGATTCTCACCAAAACAGATTTGATCGACGCAGAAAATCGCGAGCAAAATATCGTTACCCTGTCGGCGCCTCTGGTGGCACAAGGGCTTGAGGTCTTGGCGATCTCGTCTGTTGAAAATTCCGGGCTCGACCACCTCAAACGGTTTTTGTACGACCGGATCATGGAATACAAAAATGCCCAGATGGATTCCGAAAAACCGGGAATTTTGGCACTCATGGCGCAGAATGATCCCAAAACGGGCAAAATGATTCGCAGGTGGCTGGATACTCCCGGCGTGCGCATTGAGTTCACGGAACAAGAAACCCACGACCTAAAAGCGATGCCCCGCCCGGAACTGGGCAAGCTCCTCACTCATGAATAAGCCAATGTCCACACCCACATCTAAGTCGCTACCGCCACTGGGACAGTCTCCGTCCCTCATCATTTTTGGTGGAACATTTGATCCTCCGCACAGCGGCCACGCCGCCTGCCTAAAGGCTCTGATCGCGCAATTTCCGGCCACAAGGATTGCCATTATTCCAGCCGCCGTGCCCCCCCCGACCGGAACCCAAACAGCCAAAACGCCTTGGCTAACCTTTGAGGCGCGCCTGGAACTTTGCCGGCTCATGGTTTCTGACCAATGCGCGGAGGAATTCGTCGATGTTTTGGATATTGAAGGCCAACTTTCGCACCCGAATTACACGCTCAATACGCTGAAAGCCCTGCAACCCTCCGCCCCCTCAAATCACTTCGGTACTCGCCTGGCCATCTTGGTCGGTGGCGATCAGTTTGCAGGCTTTGACTCCTGGCACCTGCCAGACCAGATTGTCGAAATGGCGGACCTCATAATTGTTCCGCGCGCAAACGAGGCCATCCAATGGCCCCAAGGGGAAGCCGCCAAAAAGGCGCGAGTCTGGGCCCTGAATGTCCACACTCCAGCGGCCTCGAGCACCTTAATTCGCGAAATGATCCAATCCGGCGACGCCCTCCCACAAGGTTGGCTGACACCGGGTGTGCATTCCCGTTTGCAACAGCTCGCAGGCAAGGCTATAGAGACGCGGGTATAGACTTTTTTTGCCTTCAAACGATCCTCAAGGTATTCCAATGAAACCGAACGACATTGCCATCGAAGCCGCCAAAGCCGCCCTGGATAAAAAGGCCACCCGCCTGACCGCTCTTGACCTGCGCGGCCTATCGGACATGTGCGACGTGCAGATGATTTGTTCAGGGGAAAACGAGCGCCAAACCAAGGCGATCGCCGATGCCATCACCGGTCATATCAAGCAAAATGGCGGCGGAAATCCAGTTGCCGTGGAAGGCCTTCAAACGGGCGGTTGGGTGCTTATTGATTACGGCTCTGTGATCATTCATGTCTTTATGAATGAATACCGGGATTATTATGCCCTCGAATCCCTATGGCCGACGGCCAAGGCGATCTCGCTGCCTGGCGCTTAGGCGCTTAGGCGATAAACCATGCGCCTCATTCTAATCAAACAAGCCAAGGTCGTTCTGCCCGGGATTCGGGACCTTTGCCAAATGTATGAAACCCGCCTCCAACGGTTTTATGACGTTGAGTGCGTCGAACAAAAAAGTGGGCCGGGAAAAACCTCCAAGGCCACATCCAAAACGACTTCTAAAACCACTTCTAAATCCGTCGCAGCAAGTCCAGGAATCCTGACCGTAGCCCTTGACGAAAAAGGCGCGAGTTGGGCGTCTCGCGACCTGGCCACCAAACTGCAATCCTGGGCCGATGATCCCCGCATCAAATCCGTCCGCTTTGTTGTGGGCGACGCTCACGGCCTTTCCCAAGACATCCGCGACACTGCCGATTTCACCTGGGGGCTTTCGCCACTAACCCTTCAGGGTGATTTGGCTTGGCTGATTTTGTGGGAGCAAGTTTACCGCGCCGTGACCCTTAACAAGGGCATTCCCTATCATCACGATTGAGATTTCAGCTCTGTCACCCTGAGGGTTAGCGAAGGGTTCTTTTTTTCCTCCGTCAAAACGCCTCGTTGAGTTGAACGTAGAAACCATCGGATTCTGTGGTCTTGCCGTAGTCCACACGGATCGCAATCCGTTCATTTTCATCGACAACAAAACGAATGCCGCCACCAACAGAATATTTTGCTGGTGTTTTGGAGATCTGCCCCAGGTCTTTCGCCACATTTCCGACCGAACCAAATCCGGCGCCACGAAATCTGCCCCACACGGGAAAGCGGTACTCGGCCTCGCCGATCACAGCCACCTTGTCACGGTAGCGCCCTTCGTAGTAGCCACGCATGCGGTCCGGCCCACCAAGACTGGCCAACTCACGAAACGGAACGTCCCCAATTTGGCCTTGGGCAAATAACCTCAAAACAAAAACCTGCGCTTCCGCGACGTCTAAATACCGGCGGGCATCCACTTGGATTTCATTGAAGGGGCGATCGCTGGAATTCATGTACTCATAGTGAATGAACCGCACCGAATCAAAAGCCCCAGACATAGGCGCAAAGAGGTTGTCGCGGGAGTCTCTCGTAAGCAGCATTCCCAGTCCCCCTGAGCGTGCGCCGTCCGATCCTGTTAATACCCCCGAGGCCACAACGCCATCCGCCGCAGTTTCTGTTACCTTGTAAGCGCTCTGGATCGCAATCGGCCCGACGCTCCAACCAAAAGAGGTTGCGCGTTCCCAAGACGCCTCCACCATTACGATGTTGGTGGCGTAATCTTCCTCCATCGCCGAGGTTGTTCGCGGGCCAACCCCCCAAAACTTATCTGGGTATTGCCGATAGCGGCTAAAAATAGAGGCATGATCCTTGCCGCCATTCCATCGCCGGCTCAGCAGCAGCGACGTGATCAGCTGTTTTTTCTCCGTCAAAATCACCAGCGGTTTTACTTGAGACGGCTTGGCATCTGCAGGGTCGTCATCATTGCGAAAAAAATAAATAAATAAACCGCCAGCGGCGACGGCGGTCTCTGGGGTGTAGTAGAGGGCGGGAATAGGAACAAAACCGCTTTTGACGGCTGCCGGATTCGTTGCAGGACTCGTCGCAGGACTACTCGCTGCAAAACTCATGGGGGGCTGCGCGACGATTGCCATAGCCGTCAGAATCGCTGTCAAAAATGTCGCCAATATTAACTTCGACATTTGAAGGCAATTTCCCCGTCATTCTGATCGCAGCGAAGACTTCTGTCCTTCGCTGCGATCAGAGGAATGATTTTAAGAAAATTAAGGCTTTTTAGCGACGGGCGCTTTTTTGTTGGCCTTCACCTGTTTTGCCTTTGAGGTTTTAGCCCCTTGGCGCTTTTTTGCGGATGCCGGAACGGCCGCCTCAGTTGGTCCAGCCGATTCGCCTTGAATTTGGTACTCAGAAACGGCCGACGGGTCGCTGCTGGCCGGCTGATTGACGTCACCAGCCACTGGCTCGCTTGGCGTGGCCTGATCTTTCGAACATGCCCCTGCCAGAGTCAGAGCCAGAGCCGCAAATGAAATCACTGCGATTTTACGAAAAAATGAAGTCTGCACCATTTTTGAGTTCCTTTTTAATTCGTTCAAAAAATCATGAGCCAATACTGTGCCATAAGTTTAAGCCAGTGCCAAAAAAACTCATAATTTCGATGCCAGCGGAAAAACCGGGTGGCGTTTCGTCGTTTTTGGGCTAAAACCTCGCCCTATGAACGAGCCTCAAAACCTGACGCCCATGCTGCGGCAATACTTCGACCTCAAGGCGCAGGCCGGGGATGCGGTGCTATTTTGCCGTATGGGTGATTTCTATGAAATCTTTGGCCCGGATGCCGAAGAAGTCGCCCCGAAAATGGACGTTGTCCTGACCAGCCGCGAACGCGGTGATGCCGAGCGCATGCCCTTTTGCGGAGTTCCGTATCACAGCGTTAAAACCTACTGGCTCAAGCTTTTAAAGCAGGGCTACAAGGTCGCCATTGCTGAACAATTGGAAGACCCCGCCCAGAGCAAGGGCCTGGTAGAACGTGGAATTGTCCGGACTTTGACCCCAGGGTGCATCGACGAGCTTGAGGCCCTGGACTCTGCTGCCACTAACTATATTTTAGCCGCCTACGAATGCCCGACCGAAAAATCATGGTCTGCCCTGGTGGTGGAACTTTCCACCGGCGAGCTGCGCCTTGGCAAAATGAAACTGACGGAACTCCCCCGGCTGGCCCAGGTATTTCGCCCAAAAGAAATCTGGGCGCGGAGCTTTCAACACGAGCCCCTCAAAAGCCTTCTCGCGCCGGCCCTGGCTCCGGCGTCCATGGATGATTTTCCGGTGCTTTTCGAAGCCCTTCCAGAAGCCCCACTGCGCGACGCAAGCCTCGCCCGCGACCTGTTGAAATCCTGCCTCGGACAAGAAAACCTCGATGGCTTTTCGTGCGGAAAAATCGCCGGCGGCGCAGAGGTTTTGGCTGCCGCCCTGCAGCGCCTACGCAACCTGAATGCGACGAGTTCGCACTTTCGAACGGTAAAACCGCTTTTTGATCCCGACCACATGATCCTCGGGCCGACCGCAGTGCGCGACCTCGAGTTGTTTGAAACCGCCCTGCGCCGCCAACAAGACGGCAGCTTGGCGCGCACCATAGACCGGACGCTGACGCCGATGGGGTCGCGGCGCTTGCGTGAACTCCTCGCCCGGCCTCTGGTGCATCAAAAAAAACTTTGTGCGCGGCTTGATGTCGTGGAATTTTTGGCGGGGCTTGGTGATGACCGCCTCGCACACCTGCGCGACGCCCTGCGCAAGACGTCCGATCTGGCGCGCCTGACCACGAGGGTCATGGCTCGATCCGCCCATCCGTCCGAGCTGGCCATGGTCCGTCAAACCCTCGGCAACTCAGCAGTGTTAGCGCGCCAAATTCGCGATGTCGCTGGCAACGATGCCAAGGCGGAACTTTTGCGGAGCCTTTTGACTCCACTTGCGGCCACGGGCGCGGTCCTAGAAATTTTGCTGGCGGCCCTGGCTGAACATCCGGCGACCCTCGGCTCGGGGTCGGGAGTCTTTCGTGAAGGCTGGAACAAAAATCTTGATTCGTGCAATGCCCTCGCCCAAGGCGGCGAAAATCTAGTTGCTGCTTATGAACAGAAACTGCGCGGCGAGTCCGGCATTGGAAACCTAAAAATCAAGCCCCATAAGACTTTTGGGCTGCTGATCGAAATCACCCGTGCCAACGCCGGCAAAGTCCCGGCGCATTTTATTCGGCGCCAAACCATGGTGAATTGCGAGCGTTTTGCGACGCCAGACCTGGACCGCCTGGGGACTGATTTGCTTGCTGCGCAAGATGCCGCCACCTGCCGCGAGGCAGAATTATATGCCGGCCTTCTGGAAACCCTCGCCCAACACCGCGACGCCCTTTATTCCTGCGCCGAAGCCCTCGCCGAGGCCGACGTCTGGCAGGCCTTCGCCTGGCTCGCCCTAAAAGAAAACTATTGTCGGCCGGTGACCTTGGCGGCTGAGATAGCCACTGGCACAGCCGGAGACACAGCCACTAGCGTGGGCCAGGAAAACCAAACGGCAAAAATCAAATTGCTGGCCGCCCGCCATCCCGTTGTGGAACGCAACGTTGGACGCCACAACTTTGTCGCCAACGATGTCGAAATGACCGCCGGTGTGCGCCAACTCTTGATCACCGGGCCGAACATGGCCGGCAAGTCCACCATCATGCGCCAGACTGCTATTTGCGCGATTTTACATCAGGCCGGCTCTTTCGTACCGGCATCTGCGGCAGAGCTTCCGGTTTTTGACCGCGTATTCACCCGCGTTGGTGCATCGGACGACCTGTCCCGCGGGCTGTCGACGTTCATGGTCGAAATGACCGAGGCAGCCGAAATTCTGCGTGAGGCCACATCCAATAGCCTCGTTATCCTGGATGAAGTCGGGCGGGGGACTTCCACCACCGATGGCTTGGCCATTGCCGCAGCCATATTGGAGGAGATCGCCACGCGCAACTTGTCGTGGACCCTGTTTGCGACCCACTACCACGAACTCGTTGGAAGTTCGGCCCACCTGGCGAGTGTGAAACCCGTCCAGACGGAGGTCCTTCAACAGGGGGCCAAGGTTATTTTCACCCACCGCCTGATTTCTGGTGCTAGCGGCAGTTCATATGGAATTGAAGTTGCAAGGCTGGCCGGCGTTCCCGAGGCGGTGCTGGCGAGGGCTCAAAAATCCATTTTGGAACCGGCTACTCTGGCCAGGCACCAGATGTTGGATCGGGCGGCGGCGGGAGGCGCGTCCATAAAAGCCCGAGAAATCGTCCCAAACCCAGTTCTGGAGCGCCTTGAAACGGTGCGCATCAACCGCATGACGCCTCTCCAGGCTTTGAATTTACTGGCCGAGTTGACCGAACTTCATGCGGGTCTGGGCGGGGAAAATGGGAGAATCAGCGGCCAAGGCGAGCTTTTTTCCCCGTAATGGGCGTTGCGCGGCTGGATTTGAAAGGGTTTAATATTGTGGACGCGGTGGCCGGTATTGCCACCTTCAGAAACTTCGGTGGGCAGAAACTTGTTTAAAGAACTTATTAAAAAAGTGATGTCAGGCAAGGAAGCTAGCAGCATGGCCAAAAGCAAATCGAAAACCACTTCTAAAAAAGTCGCACCCGCTAAAAAACCAGCGGGAAAATCAACCACCGCGAGTAAAGCGAAGCCGGCGGCAAAGTCTGCCGCCAAAACGCCTGTCAAAGCCGCGTCCAAGCCTATTGCCAAAACGGCTGTCAGAGCCGCGTCCAAGCCTATTGCCAAAACGGCTGTCAAAGCCGCGCCCAAGCCCTTCGGCAAACCTGCCGCAAAAGCAACGCTAACGAAAGCTGCTCCCGCGAAAGCAACTCTAACGAAAGCAACTCCGGCGAAAGCTGCTCCAACCAAGACCGCGCCAAAAATGGCACCCGTCGCCGCCGCACCGAAGGCTGGCATCAAACCGGTGTCAACATCCGGGAAAAGCGCTCCTGTTGCACCGAAGCCGACACCAACCATCATTAAACCGACGATTAAAATGCCGGTCAAAATGCCGATGAAAGCGATGAATGTGTCGAGCCGAGACGACGACGAAGATTCGGACGATGCCGCTACGACAAAGCGCGCCGGAACTTCTTCCGACTTGTTCTCCGAAGAAGAGCTGATGGTGTTTCGCAACATGTTGAATGACGAAAAACGCAAAATCGCCGCCAAATCAGCCATTGCCAGCGGTAATATCGCGCTGGAAAAAGATGAAATGTACGACGAAGTCGATTTGGCTTCGGCAACCGTAGAACAAAATCTGACCCTCAGGCTTCTCGACCGTGACCGGAAACTGATGGGCGAAATCGACCATGCCATCGCCAAGATCGACACCGGTGATTACGGTTTCTGTGAAGGCACTGGCGAAGTCATTCCTAAGCGCCGCTTGGAACTGCGTCCGTGGTGCCGCCACAGCGTCAAGTACAAGGAACAACTTGAGCGCATGAAGAAATCAGGGCGCGGAGTGGCCGACGAAGACGAAGCGTTTTAACGCCGGCGTCACCCTGAACGCACCGGAGGGCCCTTTCTAGGGGCAGCTCGCTGGCTTGGTCACCCCAGGCGTATTGGCTGACAGTGTCACGAACTGCGCACACAAATCAGCGGGCGCCGACCCTGGGGTTGGATACTGGGCTAAAATTTGGACTGACAGTGCCGTGACGGCGCTCGAAGTAAACTGCCCCTTCAATGCGCCCTGCTGTTTCGCACTTTCACTAGATCCTGAAATAGAACCTGCCGTCGTTTTCAGTGCCGTCATCGAAGTCGAAATCCCCTTAGAAATTTCGACCGTGCTGGAACTCATTGCTGCAAACGCCTGACTCGCCGAATTCATCGCCGAAAGGGTCGCTGCCAACTGCGTTATCGAGCCAGAAACCGCACTTGGAAATACCGTATCAATCGAATTAATCAAATCGGTCGAGGCATCCACCATTTTGCCTAAATCCGGAAAACTCGTCATCGCCTGGTACTTAGTCACGCGGCCTTGAAGGTTTGAAATTCCTGCTGTCGCGCTGGCTCCCGACGAATAATTGAGAATATTGTAAAAAGCCAAGGCCTCGCCAATGTGGGAGAAAGCCCAGATCAAATGGATGCTGCCCTTGCGTTTGCTGCTGCGCCTTGCCGAGGTCGGACAGGTGGTCGTGCTATCGCGGGGATCATCCACATCGCGGACAGAATCCTCGATGAACCCGCACAGATAGGTGGGGACCCGGTTCAGGTAAGACAGCAATGGCACCGCACCTCGCAGGGTATCGTTGACGGCCTGGGGATTAACCAAGGGGTAGTCGGCATAAAAAGTTTTTCCATAATTGGTTGCATCCACATAGTCCGTTGAAAGGGTCGACTTATCTGAATCAGTCAGGTCAACCAAATCCTTCAGCGTGTCCATGGTGGAGGTCAAAGATGACGTCGCTGTCAGTAACTTTTGCTCCCGTTCCATTGTTTTAGCAGCTTGGGTATTTTCTGGTTGCGGCGTCGCCGCATCCTTCGCAATCGCATCTGACATCAAATCCAAGTCGACTTCCCAATGGCCCGTGAGCTTTTCCGGTACAGCCGTCAGATTTGATCCGCTGCCACCAAGGGTGATCAATTTTTTCAGCAACGAAAACGAATCCATCCCGCCTTGTGCCAAGCTGATGTAACCAAGGATGATGGCCCCGCCTTCATTTTGCCCATCTTCCTTCAAAGCCTTCTCGGCCAGGCTTGCCGCGTCCGAAAAAGACCCCCGGTCATAGGCAGCGCGGGCGCGCACTAGCAGGCTGTCCACGCCGTCATCATCGGCCCAGATTTTGGTCCAGTTGGTGTCTGGTCCGCAGGAGGTCATGACCATCATGCTCATCAGGCCAGCAAGTCCCGTCAAGAGACTTCTTTTGGAAACAAATCCCATGGAAATTCCCCGCTGTTATTCGGTGAAAAAAATGATTTTCTCGTCGCTATCCGTCACGTGATATTTGTCTCGCAGAACCTTACGCGCATAACTTTTCGAAGAATTAATCCGCTCGATTTCTTGCTGCATCTCACGGTTCTCGCTTTCAAGGACCGCCACGGCCACATCCAGCTTACGGGCACTGTCCTTAAGTTTGAAATAGGCGCCGATGGAACTGCGTCCGCGCACCACTCCAACCATAAGCACAATCACAGCAAACCAGCCGAGCCAGCGCATGATTTTGCGAATGTCATGTTCCGAGAAAATGTTCATGATCCGATTATATCAGCGAACAAGGCGGGGGACTAACAAACGGCGGCTAAATGTCGTCCCAATCGTAGGTCAATTCCTTGCCCAAATCGGGCTCCAGGTGGTGCGTCGCCACCTTGCGCTTGCCGAGGCCGTCAAACTCGACGACCGCCTTGACGTGTCCAAATTCATCGATGATTTGATCAATAATTCCGGCCCCATAAGTTGGGTGCTGGACCCGGTCGCCGACGGCAGCCGTGTAGGAGGCTGCCACCTTTTGCTTGGTGGGCTTGCTGGAACCGGCAAAATCATCTTGATCATCGTCATTTTCGTGATTGTGCTGCCAGGAATCCGCGGCGGCCTTGTGATTGGCGTCGGTCGCCATGAGCTCGCGAGGAATTTCCTTCAGGAATCTTGACGGCATGTTAGCCATGGTGTTGTTGTACACGCGGCGGCGAAACGCACTGGAAAGCGAAAGTTTTTTTCGGGCCCGCGTCATGCCGACGTAAAACAGGCGCCGCTCTTCTTCAAGGTCTGCCGTATCCTCGGTAGACTTGCCGTAGGGGAGCAGGCCATCTTCGACCCCGACAATATAAACCCGGTCATACTCCAGCCCCTTGGCGCTATGTAAGGTCATCAGGCTGACGCCCTGGGCATTTTCATCTTCCGTGGTCACCAGCGTCACCGACTGCAACCAATCAGAAAGGGCTGCGAGGCCCTTTTTAGATCCCTCTTCTTCAAAAACTGCGAGGGCGCCGGCCAGGTCGTGGATGTTTTCCAGCTTATCGACAACCTTGTCTGGAAAGCGGTTTTCTAGCCAAGTCCGGTAGCCCGTCAGTTTCACGAGGGATTCGACAAAACTCTCCAAGCCGCTCACGGCAAGTTGCGATTTAAGTTCATCCAAAAGTTCGGCAAAGGCCCGAAACTTAGGGCCGACGCGCGGTGCATTGTCATCGGCCAATTGCTTTAGGGTCGCCAGCATCGGCTTTCCACGTTCCGTTGCCGCCTTCGCCAATTGATCCACCGCCGTGTCACCAAGGCCGCGTGCTGGCACGTTGATCACCCGACGCAAGCTGACATCATCTGCTGGATTCGCCAGCAGGCGCATGTATGCCATCAGGTCTTTGATTTCAGCCCGGTCAAAAAAGCGCAGCGCACCGTAGACCCGGTAAGGAATTCGGTCCCGGCGCAGGGCTTCTTCCAGGGGACGCGACTGGCCGTTGGTCCGGTAAAAAATCGCAACGTCACGCAAGGGATAGCTGGCTATTTCATCCAGGATCGAGCGGGCCACGGCCCAGGCTTCAACTTCCTCGTCGGCCTCGATGCGGAAATTAATCGGATCGCCACGGTCGTTGGCGGTCCAAAGTTTTTTTGGAGCGCGCTTGGTATTGTTCGCAATGACGGAACTTGCTGCATCGACAATGGTGCTGGTCGATCGGTAGTTTTGCTCAAGCTTCAGGGCCTTAGCGTCAGGATAGGTTGTCGCAAATTCTAAAATATTTGCTGGCGACGCCCCCCGCCAACTATAGATCGACTGGTCATCATCGCCGACCACGCACAGGTTGCGATGCGCCGCCGCCAATAAGGTCAAAAGATCGTTTTGGGTCTTATTGGTGTCTTGGTATTCATCGACCAGAACATAACGGTATTTTTGTTGCATCGCCGTGCGCACGTGCACGTTATTGCGCAGCAGGAGCAGCATGTTCATTAGAAGGTCGTCAAAATCCATGGCGTTGGAAGCTGCCAGAACCTCCTGGTAGCGTTTGTAGACGTTAAGGGCCGCCACGGGCATCGACTCGCCATACTTGGCGTTGATGGTTTCGCGTTCATGGGGAAATAGCGCCTCCGTTTTAACGTCATGCAGAAAACCGCGGTAATCGCCGACGGTGAGGTTTTTATCTAGTTTGATTTCGAGTTCTTTCAGCACGGCCTTGAGCGCAGAGATTGTGTCGCTGTCGTCATAGATCGTAAAATCAGAGGTAAATCCGGCCTCAACAGCAAACTCTCGCAGCCACCGGGCACAGGCCGAATGAAAGGTGGTGATCAGGGCCCTGGAACCATAGGGAGTTAATTGCTCGACCCGCCCGCGCATTTCGCCCGCTGCTTTATTGGTAAAAGTCACGGCGACGATTTGCCAGGGCGGGACGCCACTTTCGATCAAATGCACGATGCGCCGCGTGATGACTCGGGTTTTACCAGAGCCTGCCCCGGCAAAAATGACCATCGGCCCATCGATGTGTGCCGCGGCCTCGCGCTGAATTGGACACAGGTCCACAAGGCACGCATCGCGCGCGTCCTCGCGACCCCGAATTCCTCCGGGGCGCAAAACATCAAATAGGTCCGGTTTTTCAGTCATCTTATTCCACGGTGACGGACTTCGCCAGATTTCGCGGTTGATCAACATCAGTTCCGCGCATGTCGGCTGCATAATACGCGAGAAGCTGCAACGGGATCACCGAAAGAATCGCCTGCAAATGGTCATCGCCAACCTGTGGGCACGGAATATAATGCTCGCAAATTGATTGGAACCGTTCGTCTCCGATGTCTCCAACCCCGATGATACGGCCCTGGCGCGCGCGGACTTCCTCAATATTGGAAATCATTTTTTCATACGTGCTGTCGCGCGGAGCAATTGACACGACCGGCATGTGACGGTCCACCAGGGCGATGGGCCCATGTTTCAATTCGCCCCCGGCGTAGCCTTCGGCGTGGATGTAGGAAACTTCTTTCAACTTCAACGCACCCTCTGTGGCCACAGGAAAACTTGGGCCACGCCCAATAAACAGCATGTTCTGTGCTTCGTAGATCTTATGGGCGACCTCCTCAATGACCCCAGCGGCATTCACCGCACGGTCTACCAATGCTGGAAGACGCCGCATGGCGTCAAAGGATTTCTCTAGGCGCCCTGGGTCCACCTTGCCGCGCTTTACTCCCATCGCCAAAGCCACAATGTAAAAACTAAGGACCATGGCCGTGAATGCTTTTGTTGATGCGACGCCCACCTCTGGCCCGGCCTCCATGTACAAAACCGCCTGGGAAGCCCGAGGAATAGAAGAGAACCTCACATTGCAGATGCTCATGACCTGGCAACCTTGCGCCGCTGCATGCTTCACGCAAGCCAACGTATCGGCAGTCTCACCGGATTGTGAAACGGCGATCACCAGTGTTGATGAATCAATGCACGGGTTGCGGTAACGGAATTCACTGGCTAATTCGACGTTGGCGGGCAGGCGCGTGAATTCTTCGATCATATAGCGCCCGATTTGGCCGGCATAATGGGCGGTGCCGCAAGCGACGATGGCGACGTTTTTGATCCGGCCTAGATCCAAGGCGTCCAAGCCAGTTTCCTTTTCGACAAAACCGTTGGCCTTCAAATCCAGAAGGCGGCTCATCATGCTGGACATCACCGCCGGCTGCTCATGGATCTCCTTGAGCATGTAGTGCTTGTAGCCTTGCTTGTCGGCACTGGCCGCCGACCAATTCAAGACCGCTGGTTCCCGGCGCAGCGGCTGGCCCGAGAAATCCCAAACCTCAATCTTGTCGGCCGTCAGGCGCGCAAATTCCCCGTCCATCAAAAAAACAGCGCGATTCGTATGGGGCAACAGGGCCAAGGCATCGCTGCCAAAGAAGTTCTCGCCGTCACCGGCCCCCAACACCACCGGGCTGCCCTGCTTGACCACATAAATCTGGCCCGGCTCGCGGGCATAGATAATCCCCAATGCGTAGGCGCCGCGCAGGTGCTTGACCGTCGCCATGATTGCCGCCTTCAAATCTTTGGTCCGGTCGAGTTCTGCGTGAAGTTGATGCAGGACCACTTCCGTGTCGGTGTCGCTCTTGAATTCGACGCCAGACTTCATGAGCTGTTCTTTCAACTCACGGTAATTTTCAATGATGCCGTTATGGATGATGACTAGATCGCCATGCAAATGCGGATGGGCATTGCGGGCTGTCGGTGCGCCGTGGGTTGCCCAGCGCGTATGCCCCATGCCCATCGTTGCCTTCTGGGGCAACTCCCCGAGGTGGGGTTCCAAATGAATGAGCTTGCCCTCGGCTTTGACCAGCTCGATTTTGGCTGGACCATTTTCAGTGTCGAGCACTGCGATGCCAGCAGAGTCGTAGCCACGGTATTCAAGGCGCTTCAAACCGTCAAAGATCAAGCGGGCACAAGGCTTGGAACCAACGTATCCAATGACACCACACATATAAGTGTTCCTGTCCGAAAAAAAATTTTTACTGGATCATGCTCAACGCCGGAACGAATTCGCCGGGGTTCACGACATAATTACGCACCACAGAACCCGCACCAATCACGGCCCCATCGCCCACTTCGACATCGTCCAGCGCGACATTCGGTCCAACCTTGCATCCGCGACCAATATTCGTATGCCCTTCAAGGCAAACGCCCGACCCGATCTCGGAGTCAACTCCCACCTTGCAGTCGGCTTCGACGTGGCAACTTTCTGGGTTGTGAAAGGTGACGCCGGATTTCATCATTTTTCCGATCAACCTTTGGACCAGAAGTTTCTCCATGGCAGCCAACTGGCTCCGGTCATTCACCCCCAGAAAGTCATTCCAGTGGGCACATTCATGGACGACCACGTTAAGGTTTTTGCGCAAGGCGATTTTCAGACAATCCGTCAGGTAGTACTCGCCCTGGCTGTTTTCAGGTCGCAGGTCATCCAGCAACCTAAAAAGCACTGCGGCCTTCGCAAAAATCACGCCAGTATTGCAGATGTTGATCTTTCGTTGGTCCGGGGACGCGTCGCGCTCTTCAACGATCGCAGCGAACTTCCCGTCATGATTGGTCAGAATACGCCCGTAGCCTGCCGGGTCTGGAACGCGCATGGCTAGGACGCCGATGTCTGCTGCGCCGATCCGGCATTCATTTACAAAGTGGGAAAGCTCCTCTGGCGAGATGGCCGGGGTATCGCCGGCACAGATGATGACGTCATCCGGGGTCAGGGGCTGTATGGGACTTCCTTCATCCAAGAAGAGGCTGGCGTCAAGAAAACTTGGCGACTTGATGCCGCCGCCATTCTCTAGGGCTGGATAGACCGAGGCCACAGCGTCGCCGGTTCCCCGGGCCGTATGTTGGATGCAAAAGACTGCCGACGAAAATCGGCGCCAGACCTCGCGGCCACTCGCCGCAGCCATGGCGGGGCTGATGACGACGATTTGCCGGTCGATTCCTGCGGCCTGCAGGCAGCGGACGACCCAATCCAGCATGGGCAGGCCGGCAACCTTGTGCAAAACCTTGGGCAAATCGCTTTTCATGCGTGCGCCCTTGCCTGCGGCCAGTATGATTCCCGCGATTGCGCGGTTGGCAGTGGTTTCCGGAGAGGCTATTTTTGATTTGGACGGTCCTTCGCTCATAGCGCAGAAAGTACCGCGCCACGAACAGGCGGGCAATGTCGCAATTTGACGACACGCGGCGCATCTGGCAGTTAATTGATTAGGTATTCTTCACCGGCATAGGGGATCTTCTTGGGAATCGTGCAAAAGTTCAAGGCCTGGCGTCAAAGTCAGCACGAAGGAAAAATCGCCCGCTCTGCTAAAACCGCAAAAAACCCGAAGGCGATTCGCGAGGACCGCTGGGCCGCAATCGAATCCCTGTGCGACGCGGAGGCCCCTTCAGAAGCCATTCCCGCACTGTTGCAGCGTTTTGAATTTAGCCTAGAAAACGGCATTGCCGATGCCAGAGAGAAAGAATTGGCCATGGGGGGTATCACCCGTTTTGGGGATCGGGCCGTCCCCCTCGTCATGGAACATCTGGTGGCCACGACGCGCATTGCCTGGCCCATCAAGATTCTTCGCAGTCTGGGCAACGAGGCCTTGGTGATGGAGGGGCTAAAAAAGGCCCTGAATTTCGGCGAAACCACCTTTGACCAGGCCCAAACCGACAAAAATTATGACCTTTTGTGCCATCTCGTGGAGTTCAAATTAGGCTCGTTTGCCGCAGATCTTGGTCGTTTTCTCGACGATCCAGACGAACGGGTCCGCTTTGCTGCGGCCGAGGTCCTGATCGAACAGAATGATCCGGCCCTAGTCCCCAAGTTAGAAGGGTTTTTGATGGACCAGACGGTGGAAAACATTCGCATTCGCCAGGCTGTCCTGCGGGCATTTGTCGAGCGTCAATGGACCCTGGGGCAACCCGAGCGCATTCCAGGGGGCGAAGTCGTTCCGGGGGTTTACGTTACCGGGACCAAAACCCTGGCCCTGCGTGGACAGCATTCGTGACGGAAGAGACCACCGTTTCGGTGATTTCGCCGTCAGCGATCTGTCAAATAGAGATCCCGGTGTCGGATGTCCAGGCCTCCCTTCAATTCTATGAACACGTCTTTGGATGGCGGCGTTCGCCAGCGGATATCCAAGAATGCATCATCTTGGAAACTCAAGGCACGGGGGCTGATGGGGCCCCGCCAGACGATTCCAGGACGATTGGAGTCAGCTTGATTCCGGGAGCCGCACCGCCGGGGCGCGGCAATCATGTTGGCACCCACTCCCATATCGTCCTCTACTTCAAAGTGGATGACCCCGAGGGCATCGTCCGTCGGGCTGTGGCCTACGGTGGCAGCAAGCGTTTCGGTCCACGCAAAATGCCTTCCTACGGAGAAATCTGGCGCATCACTGATCCCGATGGCAATCAGCTGGGCCTTTTCAAGGCTGGGGTCGCTGGGTCGGCTTAGGCAAATTATCCCGCAACAGAAAACATTTCGGCAACTGCCACTGCCTTTGCAGATGGCACCGTGGTCACGTGGGGATCTTCTACCGAAAGTTCTTAACCGTGAGTCCGTTTTACGCAGGGAAGATCATGGCTACGGAAGCCGTTCATTCCTGATAACGCGGTTGGAAGCATCTGTGTAATAGACGTATTTTGAATCTACAAAGAGACCGTTGAAACCCTCTCCCGCAAAACTACCCTTAACCTTAACGAGCGTTGCGTTACTAACATGGAATTCGCGAATTTTAGTTAAATCCAATGAATAGACTGCACTTTTTGCAAAACTTCCAAGGTACATCGCGCCATTCGAAAATTGAAATTGCTCTTTAATAGAATTACACGCCCCAATGCTCGTCCCATTCAATAAAACATCGAACATGTATATCTTTTTTTCTGCCATATCGAACTCGGCAAATCGCCATGTCTTAGTCTGCGGATCAAATGCACAAGCGATGTAGGAATTGTCATCTGCGGTATAGGCTAGTTTACTGCCTAGCCCGAATTGAAGTCTGTTGCTGACTACGGGAGCCATACGAAAAGTTGCGGGATCGTAAATGCCACTCGCCACTCCGGGGTTCAAGTACTCCGACGCAGTTGTTTGAAGAGGTTCCACGTATCCCGTCGATATCGAATCTGTATGAGACATGAGAGTGGTGACTACGTCAAACCCACTTGCTGGCTGAGCACTTGAAACAGAGAAGGACTCTTTCACGCTTTGGCCTCCCCACCGACCACCAATTGACGCTACTTTTAAATTGACCAAGTCGTTTGAAAACCCAGCTCCAGTTACGTACTCCAATTTATAAGTCGACCCTTTGTAAACGGTAGGCGGGGACGTTAGCGATAAATAATTATATTTTGAGAACCCATCAGCGGCGAAAAGCAACAGCTGGTTTTTTGAACGATCCAAGGTGACTGGAAATATTGGGAAGCCACTAATTAAAGTCTCAATATTTGGTGCGGAGGTCGATTTTTCACTGAGTTTTATTCTTTGCAAATTATATTTATCTGAAAATACTACGTCTCCCTTATCATCTAGCGAGATAAATCTTGGGAAGTATAACCTGCGATTGATCGCCATCTGAGTAGGCTCAAGGCCAGCTCGATAACCAACGATTAACGCCATCCGGTTTGTTTTTATGTTGAAACTAAAAACCAAACCATTTCTTCGCTCGGTCAAATAAATTATTTCAGGCGCTGCATTTACAACTCCAAAAGCAAAGTGAAGCGACGCGCGCGGCCCACTTACAAATGAGCCATCCGATGCCTGATCACTTGCCAGCGAATCCGCCAATGACGTTTCCGTCTTGTCTTTGTCATATTTCGTCAGTTGATTCCAAATATTTTTATCTTGAGGATCACCCACAGCAGGCAGCTTCATCTGATAGGCACCGAACCATCCCAGAGTTGCGATGAATCGGTTGGCGACTGCATCATAAGTGACCGAGGCAATGTGGTAATTTCGCGGATCGTCAGTCGTATTTCCAGGTAGCAGCTTCTCAAGAGACACCTTCGCTTCAAGATTTTGTGGGTCAAATCCAGTTAGAATGTATTGGTTACCTAAACCGGCACCTGAATTTTTTTCAGCGTCTTGAGTTCCCCCGAATAGAATGCGTCCGTCCTCACTTACGGCAAACGGCCTCCCATCACTCGGGATATTCACAGACGCTTGAGAAATGTTTTTCTGATCCAACGGCCACGACGTCTGACCCTGGCTGGAACCTAAAACAAAACGAATCTCCCCGCTGTTATTGAGAGAAAATAATTGATTCTTGTAATTAAAAATTAAAAGCTGCTTTGATTCAATGAACCATAAATTTTTAGACAGGCCTCCTAAAGCATAACCGCTACCGACTTTCGGTGCAGGAACTTCAAACTGCACGAGTGATGCCTTTGTGTTGGCAGGGATCTGATCCGTGAGCAAAGTCCCGGCACTACTCGCCACTTGACTAGAGATAACTGGCGTCACGGTTTTGGCTTTGAAATCCATTTTCAGTAGATGGCGTTGTCCAGTCAAAGCAGATTCGCCCGTTGCGTAGAAAATGTCCCCTTTTGAATTATATGCCCATTTATTATCAATCGTGAATTCGGATACGACCGAATCTTTGCAGTCAATGGCGCTGCGATCCGCTTCACTCGAACGAAAAAGTCGGCATGTTCTTGTATCGAATGGATCAATTTTGATATTTTTTTGAGGTAAGTAAATGGCCTTTCTCTTGTCGACATAAATATCGGCATAGTCTCCCACTGGTTCAATTGTGGAGCCAGTCCCGCCATACCCTTTGTATGATCGGCCTGCCAGCACTTCAAAACCTCGGTTAATTTCTTGGGTCGAGGCGATGGATGCATTCCCGGCCTGATCAATGGCGGTAATGAAGACTGAATACACCTGATTGTCAGAAAAATCGGAAGGCACGATGTAATTTATTGTAAATAGATTCTTGGCGGCATCTGCGACAATAATCGGAGAATTATACAAGGACGCATCAGGACATTGCTTAAGCGCTTGGTTATTCGCGAAGCTGCATCCTATATGTTTAAATTTAGTGGAATCATTTTTGCTGATTAATGACACAATGATTTTTAAATCTTTAAATTGCGAGTCATCATCAGTGACTTCCACCTTAATCGTGTGAGTGGATCCTGCTTTCCACGGAACATATGCAATCTCCGCGGCAACCGGTTGTAGAAAATTTATTAAAGGAGCCGCACCCTGCCGAAAGTCGACGCCGCCTCCATCAGATGCCGTGTTGCCGTGAATGTCTCGAGCAAAAAGCTGAACCTTGTTATCCCCAATTTTGAGAACAGCAATCGGATCGAACGCGATTCTAGATTTCCAACAAGCATTGTCCTCTGTCGGAACGGTATCGCTGTCGTTAATTAACATGCAAATTTCAGTTGTCGCCTCTGCAGCAGAGGAGCCACTCAGACAATAATCCACGGGCAGCAGCATAGTTGCAACTGCGCTGTGAGTCCCTGGCGGGTTAGCACATGGGTTATTTGAAAAAGAATCTGCGCCGATAAACGCTTTTATTTTTAAATGTTGCGGTGAAGTCGCTTCCGAAGAAACGGCTGCAGCAGCCGAAATGGATGCAGTGGGCCTGCCAGCCATTGTTTTGTTCCCGTCGGCGAAATTTGCCTTGTTGCTACATGCAAAAAAATTGGAAACCAATAACCCCAGCGCCAAGTAGGCCGCCTTGCGTTTATTGTTCTGCTTTTGTAACCAAAGTTGTCGGATGGACTTCACAAATAATATTCCCCAAACTTGGCTGCTCTGCTGATCGAAGTCTTATCGGTAGAACCTCCTTTAACTTGATCGAGATATGGCGAAAGGCCATAATATACCGCAATGATTGTTTTTTTGGAGCACATATAATCCATTTTCTGCCACGGGTAACTTTTGTTACCCGCTTCGGTAACACTTATTGTGGCGCTCCTGGATTCGCCCCAGTCCAACCCTCCTAATTTCTCGCTGATTTTCGGTAACCTTTTTTGTGAGGGAATTCGAGATCCCTCCACAAGATATTTGCAGATGACACCGACCCAACGACTACAAACGATCGATGGCAGCGCGAAATGCGTCTTTGCTCCAACCGTCAAGACTTCTTGGGTTAGCGATAAATCGGCGGACGTCTTGTTTTTCTGTTTCAAAATCGAAATTGGTTAACTGATCTTTTGCCCATTCTTTAAAAGCATCTTGCGTAAAGGCGCTGGTGGCGGGCCAGTTTCCGGACTGCCGTAATTTGCTCTCTAAATAGATATAGTTCGGTTTTATGCCGCGCGCGACGTACCACAAAAAATCATACCAATCTCTTCCCTTTATGTTGTTGACCCGTTTACGGCAAAATGTCGCGTGCAACTTCCCTGCGAACAGGCTGGGCAGATCACACGTCAAGACGGAAAATACCTGCGGCCAAAAAAATGGTTTTGCCTCTGTTGTAAATCCTTGCGCTGGATCGGTGTCAATTTCAAATTTTACTTTGAGAAGTTCGCCCTTTTGACCGTGGAAACTGGAACCTACCGCAATCATGTGGAGCTCCGTATCTGCTTTGACGAACGCGGAATCTGTCGTTGAGTTCGCTTTTAACGGCATGAAGATACCTGTCTAGTGCGTTGCCATTCGTCTTGCTAAGGGCGGTAAAATCAAGATCCTCGGAAAAACGGTCTAATTGGTAGAGGATTCTTAGCGCGGTGCCACCATAGAAGGCCGCATGTTCAAAAAATTTTCCACGCCAGAGTCCGAGTAACGTGATCTCTTGAATGATTTCCCGCAGTGCGGCTTTTTCTTGTTGCGACGTTTTTGCACGGTAGGATTTTAGGCGTTCTTTTACTAATTCATTCATGATGGCATCCTGTCGCGCAGAAGTTTTTCTAATAAATATAGCGCTGGCCTGTCATAAATTTTTGCTAGTTTCCTAAGGTTTGATATTTTGATTTGTTGAATATTTGTAAAATCGAGCCGCATGTCGCCTTCGAGATAGTCTTCCAGGTTTTTAAGTGTATTCAGTCCTTTCACGGTCCATATGCGGTAAATAAGCGCCTTCTCAGGGCTGGCAATGAGATATGCGCGACCACCTTCGATTTCAATTCGTCTGAGACCGTAGATATAAAAATGCGGAGATAAATGTTCGTAGCTAAAGTCTCCGCACGGTGTATTGAATTCCTTATTGCGGCCCGTCGTCATGCTTGTCACCGTCGTGACTCGTTCTGGAATGAGATCGTAGAGCGATAGCGCAAAATCTTGGGACACATAAGATGGGCCGTAGATCATATTTGCGAGAACTAAAGGGCTATAAGGTTGCCTTGATTTGACGTAGATCCCCTTTTTGACGCGGATGATCTGATGAGTTTTTATTAGCTGGTTGATTTTGACGCGGGGATGCCCATAGTCTCTAAGGGATGACTTTAATAAATTGTAGTCAAATTCGGTGGTTAGTGTGTTTATATTGAATCGATCTCGCGCCATAAATTCTTCCAGTAAGTTAGTTAAATCCTAACTTACTGGAAAAATAATAATCTGAATTCTGACCTGACCAGGGGTTTGTCCCCAGTAATTCAGCGGTCTTGCTTGCAGTTAAGGGATCCGCTAATAAATTATCTTGCGCGGAATGTCGGGATTGAGTCGGGTGAGAAGTTCATAGTGAATGGTGTCGGCCCAGTTGGCGATGTCTGCCGCTGAAATGGACTCGGCCCCGTCACTGCCAATCAAGACCGCGCGGTCGCCGACTTGGGCTGTTGGCACTTCCGTGACATCGATCATGGTCATGTTCATACAAACGCGGCCAATCACGTGGCACCGCGCACCCTGAACAAGAACGTAGGCAGAACTGCCACTAACCGCACGCGGAAAACCCTCGTAGTAGCCGATCGGAATCACCGCGATGCGCATTTTCCGCGACGCGCGATACGTGCAGCCGTAGCCAACATATTGCCCGGCCTCGACGTCGATGACCGACGTCAACGGAGCATGCCACGACAACACTGGCTCCAGGCCGTCGACGTCGCCAGATTCGCTGAGAAAACTTAGCCGCGTCGCCTGGGAGGGCCACTGGCCATAGAGGCTAATGCCCACTCGATGCAGGTCCATCACACTGTCTGGCACGATCAAAGTTGAAGCACTGGAGGCCACATGGAATAGCGGCCTCATTCCGTGGGTGACGAAGGTCAGGCGAATCTGTTCGAATTTTTGCAATTGCAGTTTGGCGTAATTGTGCTCAAGGACATCTTCAACGTTGGCAAAATGGGTGCAGACGCCAGCCAGGATTTCTGGCCGCGCGGAAACTTGCCCGACGATGTCTGCAGCCGTTGACGGTGCGAATCCCTGGCGCGACATCCCCGTATCAAATTCAATGTGGATGCGAAGTGGCGAGGCTGCGGGTGCGGCGAGGACTGCGGCCAGGGCCTGGGGTGTGCCCACAAAGACGTCGGCTTGGGCGTGGATGGCTGCGGGAATTTCATCGGGAGTGAACGGACCACAAACGAGCACCCGACCCTTGAAACCAAGGTCGCGAAGCCCTTGGGCCTCGGCCAGATAATTCACGCAAAGCCAGGCCGGGTCTAGAGGCGCCAAAATTTCGTAAACTTGCCTCAGGCCATGCCCATAGGCATTGGATTTAACAACGGCGGCCAAACGATCACGCCCCACGCGGCTTTCAAAGAAGCGGTAGTTGCGCCGTAGGGCATCAGCTTGAATGGAGATTTCGCTCAGCATCACCCGCTAGTTTGTCACAGCGCCGAAGTGATCTGCAAGCGCAGCGGCCGTTCGCCCAGGGTTATCCGCGGGACTCCAGCCGGACGGCCCACGCGCGACGCCAAGACAAGCGGATCGACACTGGCGAGGTTTGTCGGGCTGGAATTGCGCATCCCAGCAGCCTGCAGGGCAAAACGTCCACCGTTGCCACCGCTTCGAGCGACAAAAGCAAACCAGCCGCGCGTCGGCGGGCGCCGCCCTTGTACCTGGGCACTGCTGGCTGCGGCGGTTACCACAACACCGGAAATATCGCCCCGCGTGCCGGATGCCAAAAGCAATTGCCCAAGCTGGTATTTTTTAATCTCCTGGGGGGTCAGCACGTGGGCCTTGCTCAACATCTGCAAGTCCCAAGTCGAACCAGCTGCTGCCGCCGCCGTGCGCCCGACCTGCCCCGGAGCTGGAGCAATGGCAAGGGTTTCTTCTATCAGGGGAGAGGCGCTGACCTTGGCCTGGCGTGCAAGGCACGGCGCATTGATGTAACTCGCCATGGCGACGCCGATGGCCTGGCCGCCGCGACGGGGAACCACGGCGATCCCCACCGGGACTTCATAGCAGCGGCGCTCAAAATGAACCTTGCCGGCCTTCAGATCGAGGCGCTTGATGCCGCGCAACTGCAGCACGCCGAGTTTTCGCACGTCTGCGACCTTGCGTGGCAAAACTCGATATTGCCCAGTTTTCACTAGGCCACTGACCGTCACAACACTTCGGGCCACTGCCGGGGCGACTCCCGAAAAGTCTGCCGCGGGGCAGGCTGCGGTGACTCGACGCGGTGGAAGTTTGAAGCCCACGGCCGCCAAATGAAAGCTTTTCTCTGCGGCGGGCATGACCAGCAAACCTGCGGCAATGACTCCGCAGGGAACGTCCACATTCAGTTCAAGATTGTTTTTAGCGGAAGCCACACCAAGTTCTGTCGCCCGGATCCCGTCCAAATCCCCGCGCATGGGCTCGATGACTTTATAGGCGGTGGAATCGACAAAGGGCATTTTGAAGTAGCGGCGCTCCGGCAAACGGGCGCAAGCGACGAGGGGGCGAACCACCATGGCGGCGACTTGTAACTTATCGCCGCGGTCCGCCAGAAAAACCCCCAGAGGCGAGGCGCCGCAAGGCAGGTCAAAGGCCGCCGTTACTATGTGGGTGCCTTGGGAATTTGGTTTTTCAGTGTAGAAGAGTTCTGTTAGGGGCAGGATCTGCCACCGGGTCCGGGGAAGTTCGTCGGCCAAGCCATGAGCAGCATGGGCCAAACCGGAGGCGATGACGATCAAGCGGGTAAAAAAACGCAGCAAAAGAAGCTCCCCGGATACGCGGAAATTTGCTTAGAAAAGTATCGAAGTCAGGCGGTTTTTAATAGCATTTCATTAGAAATACAAGTTTTTTATGGTTTATGATCTAAATTGGATGGTTGCGCACGTCTCATCAGTTTGATAACACAGCATGACTTTCTTGAGGAACAGGCCGAGATTAATCGTAACCTGATGAATTTATAGCAGAAATCGAGAGTTTCATGAAACGTACATTTCAACCGCATAATACCCGTCGTCTTAGATCCCATGGCTTCCGCGCACGCATGGAATCCCCAGGTGGTCGCAACGTTCTTCGCTCGCGCCGCGCCAAGGGCCGCAAGCGGATCGCTGTTACGATTTACAAGAAGTAATTTTTGTCGATCCAGGCTGGTTCATTTCCTAAAACACAGCGGCTGCTGAACAAGACCGACTTTGATCGTACATTTGATCAAGGCATGAAGGTCGTGTCTTCACTGCTCGTCGTGATCGCCGCAAAAACGCCGGCAACAGATTCCACCCTCATTCCAGACCGCATTGGTCTGGTCGTTTCCAAAAAAGTAGGGAATTCTGTGGTGCGCAACCGGGTCAAAAGACTACTCCGTGAAACCTTCCGTAACTCGAACGGTGACGGACTCGACCTGGTGGTCATCGCAAGACCGCCTGCCGCTGGTGCAGGGCTTCCTCAAATAATCAATGAACTTGGACTTGCCATGAAAAAACTCCGCAGCAAGCACTTCCCGGGAACCTCAAAGTGATCAAGTTTGCCCTGAAGTTCGCATTGAAATCCTACAAGCAGTTGATTTCGCCTCTGCTCGGCCCGCGCTGCCGTTTCTTTCCGAGTTGCTCTGAATTTGCCGCCGAATGCCTGGAAAAATATTCGCTGACCACCGCCGTTACAAAAACATCCGGACGCCTGATGCGTTGCCACCCTTGGCACCCCGGGGGAGTTGACCTGCCATGAACCAAATGCCGCCTGATGATTCCAATAAACAAACCGATAGCACGCGGACGATTTTGGCCATTCTTATTTGCGTGGCGCTTTATGCCGGTTACACCGAGTACCTGAAACGTAAGTACCCGGACTACATGAAGCCGCAGGACACGCCGGCAGAAAATACCGCCGCCAGCGCTCCAGACGCCGCACAGTCGCCGGCAAATGCAATGACACCTTCTGCCGCGAAGCCTTCTACAACATCACCTTCTGCCGCAAAACCTGCTGCGCCGACAGTGCCAGCCGTTAAATCCCTAGACCCCGACCAACTCGTCTTGGAGTCAGACGCCTTTACAGTCACCTTGAACCAGAATCAGTCGGCGATTGCTTCCGTGCGCCTCAAAAAATTCAATGACCGGATCGGCGCAGGCGCGCAACCGGTTGAAGTCCTCGATAGCCCGCTTATTGTCCAGGGCATCATCGGCGATCAAGCGGCAAACCAGTCGCCCAACGGCACTCTCATTCAAACCGGTGTTTTTTCGGCAGCTAGAGTCAACAATACTGTGACCATGAGCCGCAAAGACGGACCTTGGCTCGTTGAGCAATCCTTCGAACAAAAAACTGACAGCTATAACCTGGGCACCAGCGTCCGTTTCACCAACACTTCCGCCCAACCACAGTCCCTGCGCGGTGGCGTGCTTTTATCCCAGACAATCTCCACCCTCGAGGCCGGATCAAGCAGCATACTTCCGGGCAGCCCGACCGAAAAGCCGCGCATTGTCGCCAACGTCAAGGATTCCGATCAATTCATTTTCACCGACAAATTCTGCGAAGACAGCGGCGCCAAAGAACTCAACGTCAATAACCAGGAGGTTCGTTACGTTGGCTATGACCGGCATTACTTCATGGCTGCATTCATTCCCGAGAACACCAAAACCAATTTGAAATCATGGGTTGGGGGCGCGCAAGCCCCGGCAAAAGACCTGTGCCCCGTCACAATGTTCATCCATCAGGATTTCGGAATGGTGAGTGCAGGCGCAAGCGTCAGCATGAGTCTAGACGGATATCTCGGCCCAAAAATTTCTGATGACCTGAAAAAACGCAGCCTTTATTTGGTTGATACGCTGGATCGCGGCTGGTTCGACGTTCTGGCCGAGCCGCTCCTGCTGGCTATCAAAGGTTTTGAAAGCGCCCTCAAAAACTACGGCCTGGCGATCATCCTGCTGACAGTTTTGTTGAAGGTTCTCTTCTATCCATTGACGAAAAAAGCCGCCTCTTCTGCGCATAAAATGAAGAAATTCAATCCAGAGATGCAGCGCCTCCGCGAACGCTACAAAGATGACCCGCGCACTCAGCAGCAAGAAGTCATGCGTTTTATGGCCGCCCACAAGCTGAATCCCATGCAGGGCTGCCTGCCAATTCTGCCGCAGATCCCGGTTTTCCTGGCCTTCTATCGCGTGCTTTCCTCGGCCATTGAATTGCGCCAAGCGCCGTTTTTCGGCTGGATTCAGGATTTATCCGTTGCCGACCCCTATTATGTGACGCCGCTTCTTTTGGGCGTCGGAATGTTTCTTCAGCAAAAGCTGACCCCCATGGCCGGTGTCGACAAGACACAAGAAAAGGTCATGCTGGCGATGCCGCTGATATTTACCGTAATGATGCTGACCCTTCCCGCGGGAATGGTCTTGTACATGCTGGCCAACACCGTCATGTCGATCGCGCAGCAACAATGGCTCAACCGCAAACTGACGCACGAATCGACCTGACTGGCATGTGACCACAAAGGTCACGTTGGCCGGATCACACTCAAACTGGAGGAATTGACAGGACATGAACACAGACAAGCAACGGGTTAAAACATCGGGCAAGACACTTGATCTTGCTATCGTCAAAGCGGCAGTGGCCCTTGGTGTTGACCAACATCAAGTCGGTTACGATGTGGTGAAAGAATCCAAGGGCGGCATTTTGAAGCTGTTTGGATTTGGTCAGGTCGAAATTTCGGCCTGGGTTAAAAGCCAAGGGCGGCGTCACGGACGCAGTGACGGTCGCAACGACAACCGTCCTCAAGGCAGCGGAGAGGGACGTAATGACGGCCGGGGACAGGGCCGCGGACGTGATCGTGGAAGGGATCGTGGCCGTGATCGGGCTGGAGCATCCGCTCAGAGCCCTGAAAATCGCAGCCAACAAGAATCTTCGCGCGGGCAACGCAGCCCCCGTCCAGCGCGTCATGAGCGTCTTGATACGCGTGCCCCACGTACCCCGCGTGAGCCGGCAATACCACTTGAGCCAGAACAATTAGCCATCGTGACGGAAGAACTTAGACTCTTCTGCGCGGAAATTTGCTCGCGCATTACCGGCACGACCGTCGACGTCAAGGCCAGCATCCAAGGGGAACACCTCCGGATGGACATCCAAGACGAGGAAATCAGCAAGATTCTTTCGGAAAACAGCAAGCTTGCCGAGGCCCTCGAGCACCTACTTCGTAAAAAGCCGCGCCACTTGAAGCAGGAGCTTCCGTTCCGCGTTTTCATCGACGCCGGCAACAGCCGCCGCGGCCGCGAAGAAGAATTGACCGCCGTTGCGAAAGAGATGTCCGAAAAAGTGGTTGAGACCCAGCGTCCGGTGGTTTTGAATTACCAGAGCTCTTATGACCGCAAAATTATCCATACGGCCCTCGAAAGCGACGCACGCGTTTTCACCAAGTCGATTGGATCCGGTTCAAGCCGCAAGTTGATGATCCTGCCGGCACGCGATAATCGCACATCAGACAACAACGATGCTCTTTCGGAATCCGACTCCTCCGAAAATCTCCACCGGTAGAATTTTTGATAAGTAGACCCTCCATTGTCGCCCTGTCCACGCCTCCGGGCGCGGGCGGGGTGGCGATTATCCGGATGTCAGGTCCGGATGCCATCGTCAGGGCCGCTGCCCTCATCGTTCGTAAGTCTCCCCCCAGAAACCGTCATGCCTGCATTGCCAACATCAAAGATCCGTCCACAGGCGAAATTATCGACCGCAGCCTGGTCCTTGCCTTTCGCGCGCCGCATTCATTCACAGGTGAAAACGTCGTGGAAATTCAATGCCACGGCGGACCCTATATTGTTCAACGCATCCTCAAAGCCTGCTTGGACTCGGGATTTCGCGCCGCGGAACCTGGGGAGTTTACTCGCAGGGCAGTCCTAAATGGCAAGCTTGACCTGACCGAGGCCGAGGGTCTGCGCGAATTGATCGAAGCCCAGTCGGAACAAGAATGGCGCGCTGGAAAGCAACTTCATACGGGGCGATTAAAAATCGCGGTCTCGGAATTAAGAAAAAAATTGTTGGAAGCCCTTGCTTACCTCGAAGCCCGCATCGACTTCCCTGATGAGGGCGACACGGCCGGAGTTTCCTTGCAGCATGTGGCCACCAGGATTGAGGCCGTACGCTTAGCACTCGCACATCTGGCCTCGACCTATGCCAGTGGCAGGGTTAGCGCCGATGGTTTGCGCGTTTGTTTGCTTGGTTCTCCGAATGTCGGAAAATCTTCTCTACTGAATTCACTTTTGGGTCACGACCGCGCCCTCGTTTCTGAAATTCCTGGAACGACACGGGACTACATCGAGGAAAAATGCCTCGTCAACGGACGCCTCATTCGCCTGATCGATATGGCTGGCATTCGCGAATCGAGTGATCTGGTCGAGCAACTTGGAGTTGCGCGGGCAAAATCTCTGGCAAAAGAAGCGGATCTGATTTTGCTGGTAACATCAGTCGACGATGTGACTGAGGATTCCAAACGGATCATGCCTTGGATCAAGGCCGAATTCCTTGCCGATCCCATCATTGTTGTGACAAAAATCGACCTGTTAAATGACCATGGCGCCTCGGCCGCGTCATCAACCACTGTCAGTCCAGTCACCATCTCCAACGTGACCGGCGAGGGCATTGCCACTTTACGCAACCGCCTGGCCGATGAAGTCGACCGCCGAATCGGATCGCTTCAACACGAAGGGGCTTGGCTGACCAATGCGCGCCACTTGAATTGTGTTGAGACGGCCAAAAGCCACCTAGATGTTATTTCAACACGCCTAAATTTAAATGCTGGCGGGGATGAAGATGAAATTCTGGCCTTTGAATTGCGTCAGGCAACACAAGTCCTTGGACTTATGATTGGCGACGTCTTTGCCGACGACGTCCTCGATGTTGTCTTCAGTTCATTCTGTATTGGCAAGTAACCGCTGAGGTAACCCCTGAGGTCACTGCGGATCCAAGCAGTGGATCAGCCAGTGGTCATTCAAGGCATGTTGTAGGTAGGCGGCTGCAAAAGGCGGCACAATCGCCAACATTGCGGCCGTGACTGGCCGCGTTGCCGTATAGCCGTCTTGCTCTTCCATGGCGCGGATCAAACAAGCCAAATCCCAAGTCGCTTTTATATGAAGGCCGGGTACCCATGCCATCCATGGACTGGCGACATGACGCCGAACGAGGGTGTCATGATCCATGTGCCAGACAACCTCACGCATCGCCCCAAGCAACCACGCCGTATAATATACCCCACACGAAACTGTCGTTAAAAACGCTGGGGACACTGGGTTGCACAGATTTCCCAGACGGGATTTAGCTCGCTGGGCCAACCAGGCCATGCGCGGTTCAACCGGGGATTGCACCTGCCCGGCTTGTTGGGCAAGTTGCATGGCGGACTCAATCCGCGGAGATATTGCGATGGCAGTCTCAGGAACGAAAGCATCCATCGGCACCAAGCAGCCGACGGGAGCCGCTAGGGCCGAGGGATTCACCCCCGACATCACGAGAGCCTGCAGGATGTCGTCATCAGCATTCATGGGCAAAGCCACTGTCGGCATCTCCATCACCGAAGCCACTTCCGGCATCTCCATGGCCTGGGCAGCCAGGCTAGTGAGGCTAGCAAGGTTGGCCGCCGCCGACCACAGGCCGGCAAAGTCTTCCGCGTCATACCACTGGGCAAAGCCGCGCCTTGAAACAAAACGCTTACCGCTCTCGGCACCCTGCCGCAAAGTAAAGTCATGATTTTCAACAGAAAAAATCGTGGCCGCCGGCAACGGACCGTCAACGCCACCAGCGCCGTCGCAAACAAACCAGTCATCGGACCATTCATCTGGCCAGCCCGTTGCTGCAATGTCGGGAAGTGCGTGCACGAACATCTCCACGAACGTCTCCACAAATATTTCTAGGCAATAAAATTTTGTACGGCAAAGGTGACGTGAATTCACCGCTCACCCGTTATGATTGTAGCAGGGGCATCGACGGATTCAGATGCCCGGCAGACACCGCCAAACATATTCTCCCGGCGCGTGTCTTCTGCCATGACTTTTGTATGGCCCAATTGAATGGGGAATGAGGAAGTTTATTCATTATGACCAATTCTCATTTGGAAAATCCCCACGCGGTGTCCCCACAAAAAAACTCCCCGGAGGTTGCCATGGAATTCATTAAAGAGTTCAGACGACGACTCGAGGCCAGACAATTTCCCGTTGAATGGCCTGGACATTTTTTGGCAAGCGGGTGGCACCGTAGCGGAAAAATTGAGGACACCGGAGAACGTCGCCGGTCTGAAAATCCCGGCACCGGAGAATTTTTGGTTGCCACCACGACGGAGCGCGAAGCGAAATCATCGCTGGATACGGCCATTGAGCAGGCAAACCACGCGCGCCTTGCCATGCGCGCCATTCCGCTGGCAGTCCGCATGGACGAACTGCGTACGATTAGACGGGCCCTGGGCGATCATTCTCAGGAAGCGATGTTGGCCCTGCGCCTAGAGTCGGGGCTGACGCCCGCAGAGGCCGACATGGATTTGTCGGCAGCCCTTCGCCACTTTGATCACGTCCTAGAAATGCCCGATGAAATCGAAAAGACCCTTCTGGCCCCGGCCCGCCTGGGAATTCGCGGGGCCGGATCCCACGAAGATTTTGTGATGCTGCCCGTGGGTACGGTTTTGGGCTACCTACCATTTTCGACGCCGCTGGCAACTTTTGCCACTCAGGTTACTGGCGCCTTTTTGGCCGGATGCCCGTTGATTGCCATGCCCAGCCCGCACTCTTCACTGATTGGAATTTTGCTTGGGTCAATCGCCTCTGGCTTAAATTTGACTAGAGGCTCGCTGCAGGTTGTGTTCGGAAATTTTGAGGTCTTGCGGCACGGGCTGTTGAATAAAAAAATAGCAGCTGTCTTGTATAACGGCTCGCGAGAACATTGCGAAAAAATCCGAGCAGAAAGCCGCGCCATCATTGAGCGGCAGCTGGTCCTGCAAAGTGGCGGCAAGAATGCCGTTTTGGTCCATGACACGGGTAACATTGAAGCCTCCGTGAGCGCGACTTTGGCGGGAGCCCTGCGAGCAGCAGGCCAGATGTGCACCTCGACGAGCCGCGTCTTCGTACATCAATCGTTGAGCAAACAGTACTGCGAGGCCATTCATAGCCGCGCGGAAAAATTAAAGATCGGCCGAACTGATTTGCCGTCGCAAGATCATCTCTCCGGTGAAGATTTGTTACCGGGCAAGGGCTCGCCGCACATGGGGCCACTTTACGCCGGAAAATCCGTCGACAAGTTTTTGCGCTTTCAAACGATGGCACGACGCGAGGCCAAAAAGAGTCTCGTCACCGGCAAGAAAATTTCGGAATTCCGCAACGGTCATTTCGTCACACCGGGCATTCACCTGATGAAGCAATTTGATGCGCTGAGTTCCTACCAATCGAACGTGATTTTTTCGCCGGACATCGCAATCCACGAATACGATCAATTGAATGATGCGATTGAGGCCGTTAACGCAACGGATGCTGCCTTTGCGATGGCTTTTTTCGGAGACCCGGGGGTAATCCAGGAATGGCGTCATCACATTCTGGCTCCTAATGTGATTTTGAACGGTCCAACCACGGAGTACGAGGCCCAGTTGCCCCTCGCCGGACGGCTGCAAAGCGGCCATCACCGGTTTCACGGGACCGCACTGGCGCTTTATTTGAGCTATCCTCAGGCAATTCTGCGCCAGGCTTCGGCCCTGGGACTGTTCACGGAGTCCTATTGAAGCCTTGGCCCTCGGCCCGACAACCGGTAAAACCCCTCTAGGGCATTCGAACTTGTGGGGAGGGTCTTACTGTGTCCAATAGCCAATCCGGAAATTTTTCAAATCGTCTTGCGGCCTCGGCATTGGAGCGCGCTCGCTACTGGGCATCTTCCACGGCCTTTGATGCCGAAACTCGCCAAGAGGTTCAGGCCCTTATTGATAGTGGCAATGAGCCGGAAATCGTCAACCGCTTCTATCGCGACTTGGAGTTTGGAACGGGCGGATTGCGGGGAATTCTTGGGGCCGGAAGTTGCCGCATGAACCTCTACAATGTCCGCAAGGCGACGACGGCTTTGGCGCTATATCTGAAGGAGTTTCACGGGGCAGTGCCGGAAAGTTCGGCAAGCAGCCTAGGTAGTCCACGCAGCCCAGACAGACTCGCCGTGGCCATCGCCTATGACTCGCGCCATCGCAGCCAGGAATTTGCCCGGGCGGCGGCAGAGGTTCTCGCCGCCCATGGCATCAGGGCTTTGATCACAAAGGAAATGCGACCGGTGCCCATGCTGTCCTTCATGACGCGGCATTTTGATTGCGCGGCAGGGATTTGTATCACGGCCAGCCACAACCCGCCGGAGTACAACGGCTACAAGGTTTATTGGCAGACGGGTGCCCAACTGGTGCCCCCCCACGACCGAAAAATCATCGAGCATTACGCGGCGATTGCCGGCTACGAACACCTGAAACACGTGGCTTACGATACGGCTAAATCCGCCGACATGATCCGTGAGGTTGGCGGCGCCCTGGACGAAGTTTACTTCGCCAAAATCAAGGGCCTCATGCTCCACGAGAGTAACCTGGGCGTGGTGGCTCGAAGTTCTTTCAAGATTGTGTATACGCCACTTCACGGCACGGGACTTTTTCCGGTCACAGAGTGCTTGAAGAGATTTGGTTTCACCAATGTGTTGATTCCTCCCGAGCAGCGCGACCCCGACGGGCGATTCCCCACGGTAAAATCCCCGAACCCGGAGGATCCGGAAGCCTTGGCCATGGCCATCCAGCTGGCGAAAGAGACGAATGCAGACTTGGTTTTGGGAACCGACCCGGATACCGACCGGATTGGAATTGTGGTTCGCGAGGGTAGTGACTTCATCATTTTCAATGGCAATCAGATTGGCTGCCTTTTGACCGAATTTGTCTTGGATGGCCTGTCGGCTGCGAAACGGATGCCGCCGCGGCCCCTGGTGATCAAGACCATCGTCACCACCGACATGCAAGCCGACATCGCCCGCCATTACGGTGCAGACTGCGAGGAAACCCTGACCGGCTTCAAGTGGATCTGTGACCGAATCGAGTGCTATGAAAGTGGCAGCCTGCAACCGAAAAAAACCTACGTCTGCGGCGGCGAGGAAAGCTACGGATTCCTTATGGACCGCTTTGTTCGCGACAAGGACGCTGTCGCAGCCTGCTGCATCGCCGCCGAGATGGTCGCCTGGTACAAGAGTCAAGGCCTGAGCATGTCCCAGGTTCTTGATCGCCTCTTCATGCGCCACGGCCTTTATCAAGAAAGCCTGCACACGATCACCCTGCCAGGCCAATCTGGTGAGGCGCGGATCAAAGCCATGATGACGGGCCTGCGCAAGGATCCGCCCCTGAAACTCGCCGGGCAGAATGTCAAAATCATCCGAGACTATGAGGAAGGCCGCGAGCTTGCGGTCAAGGGCGCCAATGTGGCAGAGGTCGGCAAACTCACCCTCCCGAAGTCTGACGTGTTACAATTTGAACTGGACGATGGATCCAAAGTCAGTGTCCGTCCGTCCGGAACCGAGCCGAAAATAAAGTTTTATGTCTCGGTCCGGGATGCACGGGCTAAGGGTTGCGCGGAAGTCGACTTGCCGGCTTTGAAAAAAGCTGCGGTCAAACGCGTGCAGGAAATCCAACAGACTTTCGTGGATCTCGCTAATAAATAATTGTGCAACCCCGTCGGCAATAAGGTGATCGAAGATGGTCAAACACAGGGCAAAAACTTTTGCGCCTCTTGCCGTAGCCACGATGCTTCTGGCCTCGGCTGCCACTGGCCTTGCTGCCACCAGCGGCGATTACCAACGGGCCAGTGATGGCACTGAGGTGGTCATGCGCAAGACCTTTCCAAAAAAGTCTCGAATCGAAGTTGAAGGCAGCGGCGGTATGGTTCTCAACCAGTCCTACATCAGCACGCTTCTTTTTGGTGGTGGTGTTAATTATTTTTGGTCGGAAGAATGGGGCGTTGGCGTCGAGGCCATGATCGCTTCGAACTCAGATAAGTCTGAACGCCAGTGTCTGGAAAAATTCTTCAACGATCCAGACAATGTCGTTGGTACTGAGTGCGGCGAGCCCGGAGAATTACAAGGCCGCGCAAATTACGGGCCTGCCTATGTGCCAATTCGTCAGACGGATACGCTGCTCGGGGTCCATGCCATTTGGAACCCGGTTTACGGCAAGCAAATCATTTTGCTGCGGGCAGTGACCCACTTTGATTTGTATTTCTTGGCGGGCGGCGGCGTGGCGATGTCCACTTTTTGGAAACAACAAACGACGCTGAAAGGAACCAACCGTTCCAATCGGGGAAGTTTTAATGCGGACACTACTATTACGACCGGTAATCCGGGGGCGGCTGCTACGGAAACAGATCTTTATGGCACCGCAGGCCGTCCAGGTGCTGAAGCCTCCACCACCATCCAAGGGACTTTTGCGGTTGGCCAAAAATATCACTTTACGAAAAACATGCACGCGCGGATTGAGCTGCGCAACTACCTGCTGATTGGCACCAGCTCCGGATTTGACAACTTCTTTGCCTTGACCGGAGGCGTCGGATTCCGTTTCTGACGCCAACAACGCAGCGGACGAACTACTGGCTGCCGAAAGAACAGTGGGCTTATTAACGGCGCTTAACGCGTCCGCTGTTTGATGATGGTGAAGACCTTGTCGAGATCTTTCGGAGTGATGCCGACTTTCAAGAGTCCGCCGGCGTCGATGATGATGGCCTCGTTTTTCAAAGGCCGCATGAAATCCAAGTGGTACCAGATGCGCTGCAGGCTAAGGCCCGAGACATCCATACCTAAAATATCCATGCCCCAAACGCGCCATCGCCCCGAAAAAGTCCGCAAGCGGTGGCGGCGGACAGAAAGAATTTCCGTCCAAGCGATCTTGCGGGAGCGCTTGGACGGAAAATAAAAATTACGGATCAAGATGCCATCGAAGCCGCAGGCAACCAGCGAATCATCGTAAAACCATTTGGGTTTCGCCGTCACCAGTCACCTGCTCGGATCATATTTTTTTATCGAATCAAAACGGGATCTCGTCGAGCCCCTGGTCGTAAGAGTTGCTCGCACCCTGCTGGCTGCCGCCGACCTCAGAAGGTCCTTGATTGCTCTGGTTGCTCTGATTGCTCTGGTTGCTCGTAGACGGAGCAACACCCATCTCGCCGCGCTCACGCGACTGGGTTCCACCGGCGCCGCCAAGGAATTGCACATTCTGCGCCACGATCTCGGTCGTGTAACGCTTCTGGCCGTTTTTATCTTCCCAGGAACGGGTCTGGAGCTTGCCCTCGACAAAAACCGTGCGGCCCTTGACGAGATACTTGGAGCAGTTTTCAGCCTGCTTGTTCCAGACAATAACGCGGTGCCATTCTGTAACGTCTTGACGCTGACCATCTGCACCCGGACGGGACTCGGTCGTAGCGACATTGAGGGTTGCAACGGCAACCTGGTTTGGTGTGTAACGGAGCTCGGGGTCTTGGCCGAGGTTGCCAATGATCAAAACACGGTTCAAAGATGCCATTTTTTAAACTCCTCCGGAAACAGGTGGCTCAAGGCTTTCGTTCACTTGGGATACCCGCAAATCTTCACTGCCGTCAAAAGCAAATTTATGGTTTGCCGAAAATGTCATGCCATGACATCCTCGCCCCATGTCAATCACCTGTAAAAACAGCCTATTCGCCGCCACGTCCGCGACCGTTATTATGACCCTTGTCATGGGCGCCCTTGTGACCACGGCCTGCAAACGAGAGGAATCATTCCCCGGCCTCGGCAATCAGATGGCCAGCCCCGTCGACGTCGCCGTGGCACCTGGGGAAGGCTATTTCTACGTTCTCAACGCCGATTTTGACCGGACCTACAACGCCGGCTCTCTGCTTGTGCTCGATACTGCGGGCAATAAAATGTCAGCCATAAAAGTCCCGCGCCTTGGCCGCACCATCGCCGTCGCTGGCAACGACATGCTGGTGAGCTTTGACGCTGACGGAACCAGCAGCAGTGCCACCGCCATCCTTTATGATGTCTCTGCACCGGATTTGCCCCGGGAAGTCGCCCGCCTTGACCTCGGCTGCAGCCCCCTCAACACGATCATGCGCGAAGGCTACAAACACTTTGCCATCGCCTGCGATAATGCCGGGGATGCCGGCGGATTACTGATCGGAACCTTGACGGACGACCGCACGCAAACCACGGTAAAACTAGTCCGTTCTTATGGGACAGCGCGCCGCGCCATGCACCTCGATCCAGTCAACGAACTGCTGTTTGCATTCCCAACAGACTATGGCGCGCAGACCTGGTTGGACCTCGATTTGGACGACTCCTCCTCTTATACTGCCGATGGGATTCAAACTAGCACGCCCAACGAAATACCCGATGACTACGAAAAAACCCGGCGCGCGCGTTCGAGTCTGGCGCAACGCCAAGTATACCAATCCATCGTCTACGATTTGGCCGCCGAACGAGACGCAACGCCAGAGTCATTTCCCTTCCGCGATGCCAAGACCACCGAGGTTGCCAAGGAATTTCGCTGGATCTATTTCAACCCCGAAGGCTTTGGCGGCGTCCCGGATTCAGATGCCGGAATCACTTCAACCTCGGCCACCCGCCGGTACTACCGGACTAATTTTTTCGGCGCCCACCAGGATCCTGACGATGGGGCCGCTTTTTACCTGAGCCACCGGGGACACATCGAAACCACAACGGGGATCGGATCACCCCATGCCAATGACGTCTTGCGCGTGGCCATTGTCGGCGACCCTCGGGTCAGGGGCGACGGAACTGTGCCGATGACCAGTGATTACCTAAAGTTTACGAGGGTTTACGGTCGCGGGGCTGAGGACAACGAAAAAGGTCTGCACTATCCGGGGGACATCGAAGTTAAGCGAGTCCAAGGCGAGAAGATGCTTTTTGTAAATCATTTCAGGGATTTGGTAAATTGGTCGCGCTCGCAGGTTTATTTTGGGGTGGCAGCGAAATCACTTGGCAACCAATATTGGTCTGCGGAAATCGGCACCCCCGACCCCTACAATTCCTACTACCAAATAGCCGTCACAGCAAAAGGGCGGGCAGCCGTATGCTCCTTCTATGGAAACAAGGTAATTCTATTTGATGTTCAGCCCGGGACTGCTATAAAAGAGCACTTGAACATCCAATAAACGTAGTGGCAGTGACCAATGCACCTAAAACGAATTACCGTTCAGGGCTTCAAGTCCTTTGCTGATAAAATCAGCCTGACCTTTGACCGTGGTATTACCGGGGTCGTTGGCCCGAATGGTTCTGGAAAAAGTAATATCATCGACGCCGTCCGCTGGGTCATGGGCGAACAAAACGCCAAGAACCTGCGGGGCGAAAAGGCGACCGACATTATTTTTGCGGGCTCCGAGCGCCGCAAGACCATGTCCATGGCCGAAGTTTCTCTGACCTTCGACAACACCGAAGGCGCCAGCATTTGTCCTCCTGAATACCGCCATGAACCTGAAATCACTCTGACGCGGCGTCTTTATATCGATGGCCAGCGCGAATACCTGATCAACCGCAAGGCATGCCGCCTGAAAGATATTGTCGGCTTCTTTGCCCTGACGGGTCTCGGTGGGCGCAGCTATTCAATGATCCAACAGGGTCAAGTCGACCGTATCCTCAATGCAAAGCCAGAAGACGTTCGCGAAATCCTGGAAGAAGCCGCTGGCACACTGATCTACAAAACCCGCAAGATCGAGGCTCAAAAACGCCTTGAAGCGACCGCCCTGAACCTGTCTCGCGTGACCGACATTCTGACCGAAATCGAACGCCAGAAAACCTCCCTCGAAGAACAAGTCGAGAAGGCGCAAAAGTGGCAGGAGATGTCCGGCAGGCTACGTGATGAAGAGCTGCTCCTCCTGGCACACAACTTCACCTTGTTCAAAAATAAACTCGATGAAGCCCAGTCTGCCTTGGCCGAACAAACGACCAAGGAAGCAGAATTTCTGGCGGCAGTTAGCCAATATGAGTCCCGCTTTGAGGAACTACAGCAGCAACTGGCGGAGGCTGACCCGGAACTGGCGGCCGTCGTTGAACAGATTTCTTCCATCCGTGAGGAGATCGCCCGTGCTGAATCCGCTGTGGGCAACGCCCAAACGCGCATGGACACGGGGGCAAACCGCCTGCGTGACATTCACCGTGAAATCGAAGAAGACGCCTCAAACCTCAAAGTGATCGAAGCCCAAGTTGATGGCGCAACGACAGAGCTCTCCAATGCTGACAAGACGGCGACGGTACTTCGCGGCCAACTGGAAGCCTTCCAAGACGAAGTGGATATGGTTGACGAGTCCGCACGCGTCTTTCGCGGTAAGATCGAAGATGGCGAAGACGAACTTCGCAACCTGACCCGTTTGATTGACAGCAACAAAGTGCGTTCTGAGGCCGCTCAGCGCGAGATTTCCCGCGCTGAAAAAGGCCTCGCAGCCGAGACCTCGCGGCGCGAAAATCTGCAAAGTGACGTGGCTCAGGCTACCGCAACCTTTGAGGGGGCGCGGGATAGAGCCGGCGGCCAACAAGAAGGCCTCGACGTAGAAATCCGTGAGAAGCACGCCCGCGAAGCCGCCGTCGCCGCGCAGTATGCACAAATGAAGGCCGCCAACACCACCCGCGACACCCTGCGGGAAAAATACCATGAATCACGCGCCCGCCTGACTTCGTTGCAGGAACTAGACGAACAAGGGGCAACCGACGCCGCGTCGTCGCTGCAAAAACTATTTGATTCCGGATCCATTGATCGCAATCAGGTTCCCGGACTTTTCGCCCAACTGATCGCCTGGACCGCCAATGCGCAAGAGCTTCCCAAGCCGGCGGCCCAGGGCTTTGAACGCTGGTCAGAACGCCTTGTCATCACCAGCATCGATGGTTTGAATCAGGTTATCCGCGCTGCGGCCAAGGCCGAGGTCACGCCGCTGCCCGTCACGCTGTTGGGGCGTTCGGTCGCCCTAAAATCAGACAGCGCCTTCGGAGCGCTTGTCAGAACTTGGGCAGATAATTTCGATGCTGTTTCGATGAGCGAATTTCTACGGCTCGACTCCAAGAACACCCAAGGCGCTCTAAGCCCCCAGGCAAAATCCGGACTGGAAGCGCTCCTTCACCGACTTTATTTCGTCCCAGCATTGGCCATAGACGATTCCTCCCTGAAGGAAATGCCGTCGGGCGTCATTGCGTTCACCGCGCAAGGGCTTTGCATCACCGGTGAAGATGATTTCCTGGTCAGTGGTCGTGGTGGAGCCAGTGTTCTCAGCCGCAAATCCGAGCAGGAATCTCTGGCGAAAAACCTCAAAGAGGTCGAAGGCGACCTGGCGCGAGCCCAATCACTGATCGACGGACTCGAAGTCCGTATCAACGAAGATCGCGGCGTTATCACCGAGATCGATGGCCGTTTGCAAAAGCAAAATAGCAGTGTTCTGGCCATCATGGCCGAGCTGCAATCAGCCCAACAAGTTGCCGTCCACAAACAAGAACTTTTGGTTGCCCAAGAACAAACCACGGCGGACTTGGAACGTCAGAATACGCAGTTTCGCGCTGAACTGACCAGCTTGGAATCTTCGCGCTCGGCTCTTGAAGAAGAGCTGCGTAATGCCGGGGCTGAACTCGTAAATATTCGCGAAGAGGCCTCGGGCTTAGAAGAACGCCGCGAGGAAGTCTTCCGCCAAAACCGTAGCCGTTCGGTGGATCTAGCAAAATCAGAGGCGCGGGCCACTGCCCTGCGTGAAAGCTTCATCCATGCCCGTGCCCAGCAAGAACTTTTACAAAATAAGCTGAGCCGCCGGTACGAAGAACAGGCCGCGCTGCAAAACGATATTGAGTCTGCCAAAAACCAATTCGAACATTCCCAGTTCCGCATCGAAGGAATGATCGGTCAGCGCGCCGCACTGGATGAAAAAGTCGCAGAAAGGCGCGAGGCCCAAGCCGGCATCCATGAAGAGTTGCGCGTCATTGATTCGCGCCTCAAAGAAACCCGCGAGTATCAGGCCAAGGTCCAAAAAAGCCTGTCCGACAAAAATGTTCAAATTGAACGCGCAACCATGGCCATCACGAGCGTGAATGCCCAAGCGCAAGAAAAATATCAACTCGACATTGCAACCTACACGTTTACCTATGATCCAGAATTTGAGGCCGACAAGATTGCGCGTAGCGTCGGCAGCTTGCGTGGGCGGATTGATTCCCTTGGCCCGATCAACATGATGGCCCTCAAGGAATTTGAAGAACTCACCTCGCGAGAGGACTTCATCCGCACTCAGCAAGACGAAATCAATTCAAGTATTGCGCTGCTGAATGAAGCCATCGGTGAAATTGAAATTTCATCCAAGGACAAATTCCTTGCGACGTTTACTGTGGTCAACCGGGAATTCGGCCAACTCTTTCCGATTCTTTTCCCGAATGGTGAAGGCCAACTGCAACTCACGAACCCTGAGGATCCGCTGAATGGCGGAGTCGAAATCATGGTCCGTCTGCCGGGTAAGAAACCGCAAAACATGAATCTGTTTTCCGGCGGCGAAAAGGCTCTTACCGCCATCTCGCTGATTTTCGCTTTGCTGAAGTCCAAGCCGACACCGTTTTGCTTTCTTGACGAAGTAGACGCACCCCTCGATGAGGCGAACGTCGGCCGTTATAATCGCGTTCTCGACGCGTTGTCGGATCAGTTCCAGTTCATCATCATCACCCACAACCGCCGGACGATGGAGGTGCTCGACACCCTCTACGGCGTAACGATGCAAGAGCCTGGTGTTTCCAGCATTGTTGGCGTGGATATGAAGAAGGACTTGCCAACCCATTTGAAGAAAGCCTTCAAAGACGAGCCCAAGAAGTCACCAGAGATTACCGGTGCTTCATTGGCAATCGAGGCTGCGGCGTTGGACGACAGTTTTGATCCGGAGGGCCCCGTTCCCGTCCCACATGAAGACGATGGCCGGAGTTTTGAAGGCGCCAGCTCCCGGTAGTCAGATTTCGCTGCAAAAAGCGAAGATTTTTGCAGCGAAATCTGACTACAGCGGTTTGTAGGGCTGAAAAAACTGATTCAGACCGAGTGAAATTCCCGACGTAGAAATTTTCTCAGACTTGCCCCAAGCGTAGTCCAGACGAAAAACAAGGCGGTGAACTTTCGGAATCGACAGGCGGATTCCGGTCCCGGCTGAACGGAAGACGTCTTGACGCGCCTCGGCAAAATCTTTTCCCGCAATACCCACATCCGCAAAAACTACGGTCGCAACCTTCAACCATTTTGCCGTCAAGGCCTCGCGACGAACTTCCAAATTACCGTAGGCGGCGAATGCCCCGTGACGAATCCCATCAGGAAAGCCGCGCACAGAATCAAAGCCACCGAGGTGAAATGCGTTGGCAACCGTCGGGCTGCCTGCGACCTGCAAGTAGGCGTGGGTGGCAATATTGATATTATTTTCTGGGCGGTAGAAGGAAAAGGCTTCAGCCTCAGAATAATTTGAAATCCCAGGGTCCGTTACGCCCTCGCTTTGGGAGACGCCTGATTTAATCAATAGGCGCTGACCGCCTAGTTGCTGATCTTCGACCTCCATGTTGTCAAAGACGAAACTGGCAAGAAAGCGGTGCTCAGTGGAATTTTGTCCCTCGGGAAGATTGAGTTGTGCTGCTGGAATGTCTTCCACGAGTGGTTGACGGTCGCGTCGCGTGAGGAGTTCAACGCCGGCCTGAAGGATCTCCGGATCAAGGGGATCGACTTCGGCCAAGATCGGCACCAAGTGATAGAAACGGGCATAGGCGCTGTCAAAACCAAGGGTGCCGGATAATTCCCCGGAGCCGGAGTAGTAGCTGCGGCGGCGGAAGTCCCGCCACAATTCAATCCCAGTAGATCCTTTACCACTTCCAGCCCGGGGGAGTTTCGCCCAAAGGGTGAATCCGGGAGGCGACGATCCGTATTTCTTGGTTTCAGCGCCGAGGGTGAGAAGGCGCCCAAAGGCATGCATGTCGTAAATGCCCGCGACAAGAAGCGGCGTTCCGCCGCCATAAGCCCCACGAATCACCGGAATCGTGGTCCATTTCTCATCGAGATCGATGACCAGTTTCGACGTCGATCCTTCCACGCGGATACGGACATCGGTAAAAACATCCGCCGTCATCAACTTGCGTCGAATTTGCACCACATCGGCTTCGGAAATCTCCGCCGGGAATTCAATCCCGAGGTAACGCTCCAGCCAGGCTAGGTCGGTACGGGTTGCGCCACTGACCTGAATCCCAAAGATCTTTGTGGTGTTGGCCCCGTCAGCGCCTGGCGACTCCGACGATGCGCCAGCAAGAACAAGGCCCGCCACCATCATTAATTGATGGATCTTTCGCTGGGGCATCATCAGAGGTAGGGATCCTGGTGGGTCAGATAACGCGTAACGTATTCCTTGACCCCTTCTTCAAGGGGGGTGAAGGGCTTGGTGTAGGCGCCGTCCTCTCGCAAACGCGCGAGGTTGGCCTCGGTGAAATACTGGTACTGGTTTTTCAATTCGTCCGGCATTTCAATCCAATCTAACTTGGATTCTGGTCGACCCATTGCCGAGAACACGGCGCGACCCAGGTCGGCAAACGAGCGAGCCTCGCCACTGCCGACATTGTAAATTCCAGATTTGGAATTTTGGGGCGCACGCATGAAATGCAAAATCACGTCGACAACATCCTTGACCCAAACGAAATCCCGGCGCTGGTCACCGTGGGCGATGCCTTCCTTGTAGGACTTGAACAGTTTGAGGGTGCCGCGATCGCGAATTTGGGGGAAGGCATGGAGCACCACGCTGGCCTGTCCGCCCTTGTGATATTCTTGGGGGCCATAGACGTTGAAAAATTTGAGGCCGGCCCAAAAGGGCGGTTTTTCGCGTTGTTTGAGGACCCATTGGTCGAACAGAGCCTTGCTGTAGCCGTAGGGATTGATCGCACGGAGCCTGTGGATAACCTGTGGATCATCTGAATACCCGTGCTCGCCCATGCCATAGGTGGCGGCCGAGGAGGCGTAAATGAAAGGAATCTTTTCGCGAGCAGCGAATCGAAATAAATCTGCGGAATAATTGAAATTATTCCTGATGAGGTAATCCACATCCTTTTCAGTTGTGGCGGAACAGGCCCCCATATGGACGATGGCGTCAATGGCAGCAGGACGGCTCTTCGTATTGAGCCAGTTGAGGAGTTCGTCCTTGTGCTGGGCATCGGAGATCCGGCGTTTGGCCAAGTTGCGCCATTTCGTGCCGTTTCCAAACTCATCGGCAACCACAATGTCGTGAAGCCCCTCTTCATTGAGCTTCCACACAAAGGCACTGCCGATAAAGCCTGCGCCACCAGTTACAACAATCATGAAGCCCCTCCCGCCTAGCGAATTCCCATTTAACAATTCATACAAGTCTACTAGAGTTGCCGCCATATGTTTGGACTTGGAATATCTGAAATCATTGTGATCGTCATTGCGGCCCTAATTTTTATCGGGCCCAAGCAGCTGCCTGATTTTATCAGATCGGCCGGAAAGTTGTTCGTCCACGTTCGCCGCGCAGCCAACGAAGTTAAATCGACCGTTGACGGGGTGATCCGCGAGGCCGAGGACGACATTCGCAAAGAAACCAAATCCATTGGCGCAGCGGTCGACGCCCAAGGCATTTCCAAGAATCTCTCGGAAATCCCCGGATCTCTGGAAGCCCTGAAGTCCTTAGGCTCGCTGGACACCTCGGCTTTTTCTATCAAGGGCACGCGCGGCAATTTCGCGACGGGCGGACTCGCATTGCCCCTGTCGACAGAGGTGTCAGCATCACCGCTGCCGTCGTCAGCATTAACACCAGAAATCGCTAAAAAATGAAGCCGGGGAAAAATGGATCCCAGCTGGGATTTCACCACCGCCCGGATGGCATCTGGTGTGACAATGTCCACCTTGACAGCCTTGCCAAAAAAACTGGAACTCCGTGTTACGTCTATTCCCGCTCTATTATCGACCGCCAATTGATGCGATTTGCCAGCGCCTTCAAGGGACTGGATGTCCTGCCCTGCTACGCGGCGAAGGCCAATAATAATCCTGAAATCTTGCGTCACATAGCCGGCCACACGGAATTGTCTTGGGGCATAGACGCCGTCTCCGTGGGGGAACTCCACCTTGGATTGGCGGCTGGATTTCGGGCAGATCAGATGATTTTTTCGGGAGTCGGCAAGCAACATTCCGAAATCGATTTGGCCGTTGAACGTGGGATCGTTATCAACGTCGAGAGCCTTTTTGAACTCGACGATATCATTGAAATTGCAAGGTCACGGGGCAAACTGGCAAAACTCGGATTGCGGGTGAATCCAAATATCGACGCCCACACGCACCCAAAAATTTCCACTGGCCTGAAGAAAAATAAGTTTGGGCTTTCACGAGAAATGTTTGACGTCGCCTTGAGGAGGATCACAGAGGCACCGGAGACACTCCAATTGGCGGGGATTTCGACCCACATTGGTAGCCAAATCACAGACGTTTCCCCATGGAAGGCTGCCGCCCTGCAACTCGTCCAACTTGCAGATGCCATCCACGCCAAGGGCGGCGCAGCCTTGGAGTTCATCGATTTTGGTGGCGGCTTTCCCGTGCGCTACGATGGCGACAACGAGCCACCTGGTGTAGAAATTTTTTCCGGAATCATCCGTGATTCCATGGCCGGAGCAGCGCGACCTGAAACAAAGCGCCTACGAATCGTCGTGGAACCTGGCAGGTGGCTGGTCGCAGAATCTGGTGGCTTGCTGACCCGCGTCATTGGAGTCAAAGAACGATTTGTTGTGGTGGATGCTTCGATGACGGAACTAATCCGGCCCGCACTTTACGGCGCGCGCCATGAAATCATTTTTGCATGCAATCCTACCCTGCCTGCCGTGCCTAGCAATGGCGAGGGCGAGGGCTTCGAAATTGTCGGACCGGTTTGCGAATCAAGCGACGTGCTGGCCAGCAACATTCGAATCAAGCACGTCCCCAAAAAAAATCAGCTTGCAGTGTTAATGCAAGCCGGTGCGTATGGCTACTCAATGGCATCGAACTACAACCAGCGACCCCTGCCCGCTGAACACCTGATCGCCGACGACAAGGTGTTCACCATTCGCAAAAAGCAGTTACTTCTTGCCCCAGACCCGGATCTTTTTGACGAGCCCCTCGATCTCCCCCTTTGACAAGATGCCTCCCCAAGCTGGCATGGAGCCGCTCAGCCCATAAGCCTCGCCGCCCTTTTCAAGAACGCCGACAATATGGGCGTCATCAACCTTGCCTTGCCAGGCCGAGTCATGAAAATTACGTGGTTTTGGATTCAGAGCAGCGGCTGCTACACCGTTTCCCTTGCCATCCTCGCCGTGGCAACTGGCACAAAACGACACATATTTTGCCGTAATCGGATCTACGTCAGCCACAGCGACTTCCTTCGGCGGAATTTCGCCCTTGGCCGTCAGCTTTTGAATGGGGCGGTGTGCGATCTCACGCTCGTCTTTTGACTGTTTCCAGAAACGACGCGGATCGTATTGCTCCATGCAGCCGACACTAAGGATAAGAAGGCTGGCCAGAAGGCTTGCTGCTTTGATTCTTGAGCGCATCAAACACTACCTCACAAGCGAGTATAAACGAGTGGGTGAAACCACGAATCTTAAACAAGGTTCAAAACCGAAGTTCTACAGCCTAACCCATCAAAACAACTCATCCAATTAGATTATTAGCAATGAGCAAAATTTAAGCAAAAACCCTGGCGCCTACCCCGGTGCCGGCCTTTTCGGAAAGGGCGCCAAGGTTCCGGCACAACGCCATTTTTTTGGCGGGAAGCTAAGGCATGACTTTGACGCTGCCGTCAAAAACTTGCGAGTCAAACCCGTGCGCCCCGCCCCGCAAGGCGTTTCTGGCGGCGGCGGTGCGTCAATCTCCTGACCAGAAGAGTTGGCACGCGAATTGTATAGGTAACCAGTGAACAACCAGATCCAAGAAGTCCGAACGCAAGTCGTTGCTGTCAATGCTGTAAAAATTTGCGAACTGCCGCACCTAGGGAATGAGCCAGAGCCATGTCTGACAAAAAAGAAGAAAAAAAAGCCGGCGAGAAACCCAAGGAAGGCGCAGCCGCGACTCCCGAGGACGAGGCGAAACAGAAAAAGAAAAAACTCGTCATCATGGCAATTGGTGGAGTTCTCGCTGTTGGTGCGATTGGTGGCGGAGCGGCGATGTTTCTGGGCAAAAAGAAGCCTGCATCTGCCGCTGAGGCCGATGCTCAGGGCGGTGTAAAAAAATCAGCGGAAGGTGACGCCCAGGGCGGTGAAAAAAAACCAGCGGTTGCCGGAGAAGGCGACGCCGGTGTCGCCGGTGACGCCGGTGACACCAAGGGTGACACCAAGGGTGACGCCAAGGGTGACGCCAAGGGTGACGCCAAGGGTGACGCCAAGGGTGACGCCAAGGGTGACGCCAAGGGTGACGCCAAGGGTGACGCCAAGGGTGACGGTCATGACGACGCGGCTCCCGACTTTGGCCAGACGTATTCGTTTGCACCCTTCAATGTCAACCTCGGCAACCCCATGGACAATCACTACGCACGCATGGAAGTTAGCGTTGAATTTTTTGGCGGATCCAGCCAAGAGGGTGAAATAAAAAAACGTCTGCCCCAGTTGCGCGATGCAATTGTATCCGTGGCCAGTAAGAAATCCCGGGAATTCTTGCTCGGCCCAGATGGTAAAGATCAACTGCGCCTTGAGATCAAGAACCGGTTGAATCAATACATGACCCGCAAGATCGAGAACGTTTACATCACTGACATTTTGATTGAGTAGGACGAATCAATGAACCAGGTATTGTCACAAAGTGAAGTAGATGCGCTTCTCTCCGCTGTTTCGGACAACCGTCCAGCGGGTAGCGAAACTGGTGGCGGCGACGCCAAGGCCGGCGTCATGGGCTATGACCTAGCAAACCAAGACCGCATCATTCGCGGCCGCATGCCAACCCTTGATATTATCCACGACCGTTTCATCCGACTGTTCCGGGTGACCCTGTCAAACTCATTGAGAAAAATGGCTAATCTGAGCGTCAACTCGACGGGCCCGTTGAAGTTCTCTGAGTTCATGAACTCTTTGCCCTTGCCCTCATGCCTGAATATTCTGCGACTCGAACCATTGCGGGGCGCAGCCGTCATGGTGATTGAATCCAAGCTGCTATATGCCTTGGTGGACAGTCTTTTTGGCGGCAACGATGTTCCCTATACCAAGATCGAAGGGAAGGATTTCACGCCGATCGAAATCAAAATTGCACGTCGCATCGTAATGTTAGCGATTGATGACCTCGAAAAGGCGTGGGAACCCGTTTATCCGTTGAAAATCGGTTATAGCCGCACCGAAATCAATCCGCAGTTTGTCGCCGTGGTGGCACCGTCTGATGTGGTGATTGCAACCACATTCGACATTGAACTGGAAAAAGTCTCCGGAACAATCAAGATCATTCTGCCCTATTCGACGCTTGAACCAATCAAGTCGAAACTTTCGGTTGGATTTCAAAGCGAGCAACTTGAAGTCGACTTCATATGGATCAACCGCATCAAAGAAAAAATCATGGGTACATCCGCAAATATCATCGTGCGCCTTGGGGATGCAGATATCAGCGTGAAGGATTTGATGCAGCTCGAGCCGGGGGACATCATTCAGCTCAACAACGATGCGACGATGCCTCTCGAAGTCTTGGTCGAGGGTATGCCGAAATTTCGCGGAGTTCCCGGCCTGCTCAAAGGGAGCCGTGCAATCAAGATAACCGAATCCTTAATTGAAATGTAAACAACACGTAAACCTGAGGGGGGCATCATGGCCGACGGAAATGCAACCGAAAGTACGGGGACCAGTCCTGAGTTTGACGAAGCCCTGAAGGACGGCACAGAGGCCGCCGACAACCTAGACGGTCAATCTAGCAGGTTGGCCCGCACAGACTTTTCGAAACTAAAAATGATTTTGGACGTGCCCCTAAAGGTCTCGGTGGAACTAGGCCGGACAAAAATGTTGATCAACGACCTTCTTCAGTTAGGGCAAGGCTCCGTGATCGAGCTCGACAAGATTGCCGGCGAACCGATGGAGATCCTGATCAACGACAAGCTAGTCGCCATGGGCGAGGTCGTCGTCGTCAATGAAAAATTTGGCGTGCGTTTGACGGATGTCGTTTCTCAGTTTGGCTTAAATGACCTGCAGCCTGCAAGAGAGGCATGAGCGATGATTGCCCTGAAGTCTATGCTGTCCAAGGTATCTAAGGTGTCCATGATTTTGATCGCCATGGCGTTGACCATAGTCGCACCGTCTGGGCTTTTCGCCGCGGCGACCGTCAATGCAATCGCCAAGATAGACGGCGAATCAGACAAGACCGTTTCAATTGTTACCGTTGCCTTGACGGGACGGCCCGAGTGGGCAAACCCAGTGGTTGAAGACCATGGGACGTTTGTTCAGGTACTGCTTCCCGCTACCATCGTTCCAGCGCCGGGCACATTTCTGGATGCCAATAGCCCATACATCACAAAAATCGCTGCATTTCAGGTCCCAAATGCCACCACCGGCCAACCGACTGACGCTGCCGTGCGCCTTTTTGTTAATCGCGATGCAGCTGCTGTAAAGCAGGCCCTGATCAGTGAGATATTGGCCGACCGCGTTGTCGTCACTCTCGACCACAAAAAACTCGAAGCGGCCTTGGCATCCTCGGGCCAAATATCGACACCCGCAGCAATCAATGGCGACATTGAAAACGTTAACACCATGACGCCGGCCGAGCTCGTCAAGGCAGACAATGCAAAGCCAGGGGTCATCAACAATTTGGAAGAAGCCAATCCCCCACAGGCATCCTGGCCTGGCGTTGGAAGCAAAGTCCCTAACCTTAGTGCCAAACTTGCTATCGTCAGCGGATTCTCCCTGTTCATGCTTGTTCTGCTGGGAATTGTTTACAAATGGAAACAGATCAATCCATTTTCAGAAAAATTTCGGTCATCAAATTCAAACCATGTCCGGGAGCTATTCAAGAAATCCCGCAAGCACAGAGTCCCAGGAAGTGAAGACGGCGATGACTTCGCCCGCGACATCGCCGCATTGACCATGAAAACTATATCGACGATGCACGTTGCACCGCGCCAAAAACTGGCACTTGTGCAAGTGGGCACTCAAACCGTGCTCTTGTCGATCTCGCCCAATGGCATTCAATTTCTCACCAATGTTGCCGGCGCCAATGCAAGCGCTGCTGTCGGTGGCGGCAGCCAGAATCATCAGAACGCATTTGCGCAAATTTCTTCCGTTCAAGGAATGCAACATCTTCCCGCTGCCACAGGAAGAAACTTTGAAGACCGCCTTGACCTTGAAGAACTAGGGGAAACTCCCTCGCCAGGTGCGCGAATGTCAGTTGAGTCGCCAAAAATCCCAACGCAAAAAAATCCCATCAGGGCACCGTCTCGCCAAGGCGCTACAATAGCTGCAACAACAGCTGCCACGACAGCAGCGCCCACAGCGACACCGCCAGCTGCATCAACCTCATCGGCCGGATCATCGGCCGGATCATCAGCAGTGGCGAAAAGAGTCCGAGTTGCGATTACCGACAATGGCATCTCTGATCTGAGTTCTAATCAAAGCGCATCCAAACCCTCAGATGACATTACGAGGCTGATTCGTGAAAAACTGCGGAATCTTCCGGTCATCTGATCGGAGTACGACATGCCAGACGAAGGGCGGTCGAATCACCCCAGCGGGTTTTTCTGGCTACCTCAGGCCATTCAGTGTTTTAGCCGTAATGGCCATTGGGGTTTTGTGTGTCAGCGCGACCATAGTCTATGCGGCCGACTCCTCACTGCCGTCCCTCAGCATCAATCTCGCCCAAAAGGATGATCCGGACGGGGTTGTCCCGGCGATAAAAATTGTAGCGCTCATGACGGTGCTTTCTGTTGCGCCGGCAATCCTCCTGATGATGACCTCTTTCACCCGCATCCTGATTGTCTTGAGCTTTGTTCGCCAGGCCCTCGGTACGATGTCCATGCCGCCAAATCAAGTTCTCGTAGGGCTGTCACTATTTTTGACCGCCTTCACCATGTCGCCAGTGATTGACGCCCTCAGCGAACGCGCTGTAACCCCATTTTTAGCCAAGGCGATCACCCAGGACCAAGCGTTAGGGGAGGCAGCGGGGCCCGTTAGAAAATTCATGCTCGCAGAAACTAGAGAGAGCGACATCGGTCTTTTTTACACGATCTCAAAAAGGGAACAGCCGAAATCTGCTAAGGACGTTCCCTTTACGGTACTAGTCCCCGCCTTCATGATCAGTGAATTGAAAACGGCCTTTCAAATCGGATTTCTGATCTACATCCCGTTTTTGGTTATCGATATGGTCATCTCGGCAATTCTCATGGCACTTGGAATGATGATGCTACCGCCAACTATAGTCTCGCTGCCATTCAAGTTGGTCCTGTTTGTCCTGGTCGATGGCTGGTCTTTGATTGTCGGTTCGATCGTAAAAAGCTTTCACACATTTGGCTGACGAATGTTCACCATAGGAGCCTGAAGTGACCGACCAAACCGTCATCGATATCGCAGGCAAGGCCATAATGGTGGCTATGAAAATAGCTGCACCCGCATTGGTTTCGACCCTGGTGGTCGGCTTACTTGTTTCCGTGATTCAGGCCGCCACCCAAATCAACGAACAAACACTGAGCTTCATTCCAAAAATTGTTGTCTTGAGCCTCACCATGGCCATTGCCGGGCCATGGATTATTCAAACGATGATGCATTTTACAATCGACATCATGAACACAATTCCATTGGTAACACGCTGATGATTGACTTCAGGGACGTTGACACCATCATGAACCACGGCCTCGCATTTTTGCGAGTCGGTGGCATGGTGTTTTCCCTGCCGATTCTTGGTGACGCTCCGACGCCAGTTCCAGCTCGAGTCCTGCTATCAGTCGCACTGACGGCCGCCATGGCTCACATGATCCCGGTAGCGCCGGTCATTAGTCAAAACGCTGATGTTCTGATGTTAGCCGCAATGGTCATCAAAGAACTTGTTATCGGAATCTCCCTTGGCTACCTCGCCAGGGTCAGCTTTGACGGCATGCTCATGGCCGCCTCAATGACTGGCTACCAAATGGGTTTCGGTACGGCATCTTTATTTCTACCTGATGCTGGCGCACAAATGGACACGTTCACATCATTTCACCGCGTTATTTTGATGACCATTTTTCTAATGCTCAACCTTCATCACCTGTTTATTGATGCCATGATGACGACTTTCCAAATTATTCCTCTCGGCAAAGTCTCGATCTCAATGGCCCCATTCACCAGCAGTATTTTTGAGGTTACAGGGGGTATTTTCAAGGTCGCCCTCCAATTGAGCGCGCCGGTTCTTATCGCCTTGATGTTCACACAGGCGGCTCTGGGCTTGGTCGCCCGCGCTGTCCCGCAGTTGAATGTTTTCATCATCAGTTTTCCTGCCAGCTTCGCCGTAGGCCTATTTGTCTATATTGCGACGATACCGTTTTTTCCTGAATGGATGGGTTCACACTACATCGGGACCAGAGACCTGTTCATGACCGCAATTAAATCAATGCAACACGGATAAGGAGATCCCTTGGCTGAGTCCGGCGAAAGTGGCGACGATCGCACAGAAGAAGCGACCCAAGAGCGCCGGGAAGACTTCCGGGAACGCGGGCAAATCGCTGTCTCACGCGAAGTCACGGCCGTTTTCGTTCTTTTAGCTGCGACGATGGTTTTATATCATGGGGGAAATTCTGGCGTTACCTTGATTCAGAGAATGATGATTCGGTCGTTTCAAGGCGCCCAGTCGTTTCGAGTCAACGAGCAGAATATTTTGGATTACCTGGGCACGATGTGGGTCACAGGACTTTCTGTCTCATTGCCAGTTTGTATCGCAGCAGGATTGATTGCTGCAGCCATCACGCTGCTCCAAACGCAGTTTAATTGGTCTTGGGAAAAGATAGCTCCCAACTTCAACAAAATGAACCCACTGACCGGCATAGCGCGAATGTTCAGCCTCGATACTGGGGCTGAGTTGGTCAAGTCCGTGGCTAAAACGAGTGCAATTGCCATCGTCGCAGCGGCGATGATCAAAGATGAATTGCCCCGCGCCCCAAGCCTGATGGTCACACCGATAACGGGAACATGGGCCCATTGGGCAAAGGTCACGTCGCAACTGACATGGGCCGTCGGTGGCACGATGTTGTTTATTGCCGCCGCCGATTTCTTCTACAATTGGTTCCGCCTAGAAAAACAAATGAAAATGACCAAACAGGAAATAAAAGAAGAGATCAAGCGCCGCGAAACTGATCCACTTCTCAAAGGCCGCCAGAAACGAATGCAGCGTGAAATTGCCACTCGCAAGGTTGTTGAGAAGACCAAACAAGCAACCGTTCTGATTACCAATCCAACCCACTATTCCATTGCCCTGAAGTACGAAATGGGAATGGGAGCACCCATTGTCCTTGCGAAGGGAATTGATCATGTCGCGTTGAAGATGCGGGAGATTGCCAAGGAGGCTGATATTCCGATTATCGAAAACCGTCCGCTGGCACGAGCCATTTACGCCGAAGTTGATGAAGATCACGAAGTACCCGAGTCAATGTACAAGGCTGTGTCGGAAATTATCCGGTACGTCTTCAAGCTCAAAGGCATCAAAACCGGAAAAAAAACAGCCTGACAGAAAAATCTCCGGAGTAGTGAATGGCAGCGATTGCATCCAGAGCGAAATCAACCGGGAAGGCCATCGCCCCCGCAGGCCTTGGCACTGGCATTTTGGATTTGATCCGGAGTCCGGACATCCAGATTGCAGTGGGCTTGCTGGGGATCGTCTTCATGATGATCATTCCGCTGCCTTCGATCCTTCTCGACATGCTGCTTGCTGCCTCCATCACAAGTTCCATCCTGATTCTTTTGATTTCGGTTTACATAAAGCATCCACTTGAATTCTCGACATTTCCAACCATTCTCCTCATCACGACCCTGTTCCGCCTCGGCCTAAACGTTGCCACGACCAGAGCAATTCTTCTCAAGGCTCAAAAGGGTGACGTGTCAGATGTTGTTGAGGCATTCGGACACTTTGTGGTTGGTGGAAATTATTTTGTTGGTTTTACGATTTTCATCATATTGGTCATCATCAACTTTATCGTAATCACTAAAGGCGCGGGCCGCATTGCCGAGGTTGGCGCACGCTTTACGTTGGACGCTATGCCTGGTAAGCAAATGGCCATTGACGCCGAGATGAATGCCGGCTTGATCGACCGGGATGAGGCAAAAAAACGCCGCACAAAAGTTGAACAAGAAGCAGACTTCTATGGATCCATGGACGGGGCCTCAAAGTTTGTTCGCGGTGATGCCATCGCAGGTATCATCATCACTATCATCAATATTCTGGTCGGACTCCTAGTCGGGGTGTTTCAACACGGCATGTCTTTTCAAAATGCGGCGGAACTTTACACGCTGTTGACCGTTGGTGAGGGGTTGGTCTCCCAGATTCCAGCACTGATTATCTCCACGGCCGCCGGTATTATCGTTACCCGTGCGTCGGCTGGTAGTGGACTGTCAGAGGACTTGTCCTCCCAGCTCATGGTCCACCCGAAAGCCCTTTATACATGCTGTGGTTTGCTGGTCCTCATGGCGATTGTTCCAGGACTTCCTGCGATTCCATTTCTTGTGATGGCCATCGGCTTCTTTTTTCTCGGGCGCACTTCAGCCAATGCCCTTATCCAAAAAGAGGAAGACTCGGCAAAAGTCGAGGCCACTGATAAAGACCGAAAAGAGGGCAGTTCAGATTCCATTGAGGCGCTGTTGCATGTCGACGTCATGGCGCTTGAGGTTGGTGTTGGCCTCATTCCACTTGTGGACACTGCACAGGATGGCGAGATTCTTGAACGCATCATTTCTGCGCGGAAACAATTCGCCCAAGATCTTGGGATCGTGGTCCCCATGGTGATGGTGCGCGACAACATTCAATTGCAACCCGGTGAGTACCAGATTTTATTGAAAGGAAATGTCATCGGCAGGGGCAGCCTGATGATCGACTATTATCTTGCGATGGATCCTGGCGATATTTCTGAGCCCATCCACGGCATCAAAACTATTGAGCCTGCCTACGGGCTGGAGGCTCTTTGGATTAAGCCAAACCAAAGAGATGAGGCTACTTTTCGCGGGTATACCGCGGTCAACTGCCCGACTGTCGTTGTAACCCATCTAACCAAATTGATTTCCGAACATGCTTTTGAGCTTCTTGGAAGGCAAGAAACCCAAAATTTGATTGAAGGCATCAAGCGAGACCACCCCAAGGTTATAGAGGAAGTCATTGCTGCAGATCGTCTGACCTTGGGAGATGTTGTCAAGGTCCTCCAAAACCTGCTGTCAGAGATGGTCAGCATCCGAGATACATTGACAATTTTTGAAACTCTTGCCGATCACGCCAAAGCTATAAAATCTCCTGAGATTCTGACCAGATATGTCCGCAAAGCTTTGGGCCGTGGTATTATAAAAAAGTACCTGAGCAGCGACAATCAATTGCTAGTTGCGAGCCTTGACCGGGCGGTCGAAGACACGATCGTCATGAGCCAGCAGATCAACGATGATGGGTCTACCTCATTGAATCTTGATCCGGAACTGGCCCAAAGGCTTTTGAATAGCATTGCCACCACTATGCGGGCCTTTGAGCCACATGGGGCCATTCCCATCCTCCTTTGCGGTTCCCGCATCAGATGGGATTTACGAAAGTTAGTGACCCGGTTCATCCCGGGGCTGGTTGTCCTCGCATTTGATGAACTTCCGACTGAATCAAAGACAAAAACCATTGGGACCGTAAGGCTGCAGTAAGGGAATCACGCAATGCAAATTAAAACCTTCGAGGCCGTTTCCTTCAAAGACGCTATCAAAGCGGTGAAGCTGGAATTTGGCAATGACGCCGTGATCCTGTCGACTCGCGAAAAGCCAACCGATGGACGCCCCAACGTGAAGCTTGTCGAGGTAACCGCTGCCGCAGCCACCGTCACCAGAAATATTGCCGGCGCATCGGCGACGACCAATCTCGGCGCAGGAGCCCAAGTCAACCAAGGGCGCATGGACTCGTCTTTTGAGCGCATCGAAAAAAAATTAGTAAGTTTAGAGTCCAGACTTCCCACAGCACGCAGAATCGAAAATCTTGAAGGATCAGTCCACGACCTTAAACTTTTACTCCTTGAAGTTCTCCGCCAGAATAACTCAGGGATAGAGCAAGGACTGCCGGCAGCAGCGGCAGAAATCATTCGGATGCTGCGTCACAGTGGCATCGAGGAAACCCTCTTGGCAAAGCTAGTGGCCAGCCTGACAAAGCTGCCTCCACCAAAGGCCGATGCAACGACAACGCCTGACACCTACTACCGCGATCAGTCCATCCGTTGGATGCTGAAACAAATTTCTATATCTCCACGCTGGGAAACCGTCCCTGGCGGCCAGTCAGTGCATTGCCTGGTGGGGCCTCCCGGGGCTGGGAAATCGACACTTTTATGCAAGCTTGCCGGACAGTTTTCATTGCGCGAAAATCGCAAGGTCTTAATCGTTTCCTACGATGCCGTCCGACTTGCTGCATCGGAACAGCTACGCGTCTATGCCAAGGTTTTAAATATCCGCTTTGCCGCCATTCAAGAGCCCGAGGATCTAGCCGGTGTCTTGGCCAAAAACAATGACTGCGACCTCGTTCTCGTTGACACCACGGGGCGCCCCGTCAAACAAGTCAAGATATTGGAAGACCTGAATATTCTTAAGTCCAAAACACCGGGCATCGAGTTCCACCTCGTGCTGTCAGCGGCTGAAAAAGCTGGAATTCTGGACTCTGCCGTCAGGATGTACTCAAACCTCGGAGTGCGCAGCCTGGCTTTCAATAAATTAGACGAGAGTTGGCAATTCACCGATGCCTTCAATATCGCTGCCAAATGGGCAGTCCCCATGAGTTTCTTTGGAACTGGGCCAGAAGTTCCTGATGACGTTGAGAGGGCGAGTCGCGAGCGGGTTGTCGAACAAATTTTTGGTCTTTCGCGGTAATGGGGAATCAATTCATGCAGGCCTTTTCGAGTAAACGAACTATTGCGGTCTCGAGTGGCAAGGGTGGGGTTGGAAAGACCCTCACCTCTATTCATCTGGCTGCGGCGTCTGCAAAGCACGGAAGTAACACCCTCATCATTGACGGCGACCTTGGGCTTGCCAACGTTGATGTGCTACTCGGCCTAAAAGCCGAAAATAGTATTTTTGATGTGATCACTGGCCGCGTCGGAATCGAGGACATCCTTCTTCGGGGTCCAATGGGTATCACCGTTATGCCTGCCGGATCTGGCATTGCTGCTCTACAGAATTTAGACGCTGGACTGCGCGATGAACTGATTGCAGGCATAAAATTTGTGGCTGCACGCTTTGACACAGTCATCATAGATACCGGAGCAGGCATTGCTGAAACCGTTCTGCAGATGAACCGTCTCGCCAACATAAACCTCGTGGTGACAACACCCGAGCCCCATGCTGTGACGGATGCCTATGCGCTCATAAAGGTCTTATCAGAGTGCGAGGATATTCCTGTCATCGCTCTCGCCATTAATCAAGTGCGCTCTGAAGATGAGGGACGCCGAGTATTTGAGCGCCTATCTGAAGTCGCATCAAAATTTCTGAGTGCCAGACTTGTTTTTGCAGGATCTATTCCCACAGATCCCGCAATTCAACGCGGAGTTATGGCTCGCCGGGCCGTCCAAGAGAACTCGAATTTCACTTTGGCCGGCCAAGCCTGGACGCAGTGTTTCCACCGCATAATAAATGCCAACGATGAGTGGCGAACAGTAATCCCAAAGAAAATCAGCGCACTCGCTGCGCCTGTAGAGGGGACCCATACATGAAGGGCCTCGTTAAAAGGTACAAACAAGAAACCCAGGGCGTTGATGGTAAATTGCGTGATCAGTTGATCATGGACTATGCTCCATTGATCCGCTTTGTTGCCCAGCGAATCGCTGCACGACTTCCCTCAAATGTCGAAATCGACGACTTGATCAGCGCCGGAGTCATCGGCCTGATGGATGCCATCGAAAAATACGATCCAAGCCGCGACAATAAATTTAAGACATATGCCGAATTTCGAATCCGCGGCGCTATCCTCGATGAGCTCCGCAGTCAAGACTGGGTCCCAAGATCAGTCCGCGACAAGGCCAAGAAAATCGAAAGAACGTATGCGGAACTTGAACAAAAATATGGCCGTACAATAACCGACGCCGAGTTGTCGGATGCACTTGGCATGGACCTCGACGCGTATCATGAACTGGTTTCAAAAGTTAAATCGGTAACTCTTCTGTCAATTGACGAGCTGAGCGGGCCAAGCCAAAGCGATCGCAAGAGCCTGCTTGAGTCACTGGAGAATCCAAATTCAAAAAACCCATTTCAACATCTTAAAAATCAGGGTGTTCGCCAGCTTCTCGTTAATCACATTCAGGATCTCCCCGAAAAACAAAAGCTCGTTCTCTCGCTGTATTACTACGAGGACTTGAATCTTAAAGAGATCGGGAAGATCCTTGAGGTGACGGAATCACGCGTTAGTCAGCTGCACACGCAAGCGGTGAGTCGGCTACGTTCAAAACTTAAACACATTCTCAGCGAATAATTTTAGGAGAATATGTCCATGTCAGAATTTATCCCGAACGACCATCAACTGGATTTAGACGATGGCGTAGCTTCATCTCCAAAGTGTGAGGCGACTGCCTTCAGCGAGAAATTCATTAAAAGCTTTCCGCGCAGTCACAAGAGGGTTCCCATCTCCGTCAGCCCATTCAGCCTGAAGACTGACGAGACAAATAGCCATAACATTCAGTCGATGTTTATCAGCCCTCACGGGATTGAGTTTCAGGCGCCAGGAGAATTTCGGGAAGGCTCGCTGATCAAAGTGGATATTGCGCTGCCTGACTACTGGAGTCGTAAGCAAAGCCTGGTTGAATACCGGCGCATCGACGTACCAAAAAAGTTTCGCATCCTTGCAAAAGTGCTGAAAGTTGATGGAATAGGAAAGCGCGGCAAAAAAAAGCACGTCATTGCGCAGACTGTGAACCTTGATTCCGCCGACGAACAAGTCCTTCGTGGCTTTCTGGAAGAAGGTTGATTCGGAAAAGCCCCTGTCTTTTTGGAGAGTGCCATGTTGCAGACAAGCTTGATCGTTATTCTGCTGATCGTTGATGCAGGATTGATTTTTGCGTTTTGGCAGTTCATGCGGCGACGTACCATCGAAGCCGATGTCGTCGCTGAATTAGCCGATGAGCGCCGGATGATAGAAGAGATTCGCGCGCGGGCGCGTGAAGAAATCACCAGCGGCCAGACTAAAGTCCGCGAAGCGAGCGACCGGGTGAGCCGAATGGCTCTAGAAGTCGAACAGGAGTCTAAAGCCTGCGGCGGCGTGATTCGCGGCGAGATCGAAAAAGTTCTTTCCGGTTTCGGTGGCCTCTTGGAGGCCCCCCTTGCAGAGCTTGCGACGCGACAAAGTCAGGTTCAAGGACTCCTACAAAAGGTTGAGTCAGAAAGAAACCTTCTGCGAAAACTCCTCACCCGCGCAGAAATGATGTGCAAGGCCCTCGATGAAAAAGTCCCTCTCGAAGAAGTCCTTAGCGAGATGCGCGAGAGAAAATACACCGATGCGCGAAGTTTGCTGGCTCAAGGCCTAAGCATCTCCAAGGTTTCCGCCGAAGTTGATTTGAGTGAGAGTGAGATCCGCCTGCTCTCTGGGATCACATCCGGGGCCAGCAGAAACTTCTAAAAATGATCCTGAGTCCCGCCGCCGTCAGACTTGCTGGCGTGAGATTAGCTGCCGTCAGACTTGCTGGCGCTAGCAAAAAACCGGGCGACATCGTCGTAAAGATCCTTGGGACGCTCTGCCAAAAGCAAATGCCCGGCCCCCTCAAACAGCTTAACCGTAGAGCCGTGGATTGCCCGCGCGAGAACACGAGAAGCGTCTGCTGGGACAATCATATCGCTTGCGCCATGAATGATCAGCGTTGGCACCCCAATGGTTGCCAACAAGGGTGTCGCATCAAAACCCTCCATAGCGCGCATTTGACGGCTGGCATCCAGTAGAAACGGCCCGTCCTTTGCCGACTTTGCCATTTGTTTAGCCATGGCAACGACAAGCGCACGATTGACGGCCACAAATCCGGGTGAAAAATACCCGGTTAGCTTTGCTTCGACCGCCTTCTCGTCCTCAGACCAGGCGTAGCTGCCGTGATCGCGAATAAATGATCTGTTTGGGCATGTCGAAATCAATACGAGTTTTTGAATTCGGTCAGGGTGACTTCCCGCCAGCCACTGCGCTATCATTCCGCCCATTGATATGCCCATCACATGACTGGACGCGATCTCAAGGTGATCCCAAATGGCCACCACGTCGGCCACCATGTCACCGAGATCAAAATCCTCCGTCACCCGACTCCGGCCAGCCCCCCGGTTATCTAAAACTAAAACCTTAAAGCCCCGCTCGACGAGGCTTCGCGCCATCATCTTGAAGTCTGAAGATGTTCTGGTGTGGCCGTTGATTAGCGTAACGACGGGACACTCCGGTGAGCCGCTAGCCTCAAAGAAAATCGCCGCGCCAGGTCGATCAAGAAATGGCATGACGCATCTCTTCATCGGAAACCGGCACGGCATCGGTGCCTTTTCTCATGAGTAAATAGGGGACAATGCCCGTCAGGTTTAGGGCGAGTTGCCCAAGGGCGATGACATTAAAAACGTTTGCACCCCCGGCAAGCCCGATCAAAGAAAAAAGCTTGTCGAATGCTACGTGTCCGACACCAAGTCCACCGGGCGCTATCGGTATGACGGTCGCAATCATTCCAAACGGTAAAACAATAAGAAATTCAGAAATGCCTGGAGTCTGTCCCGTCATTTCGACGGTCGTGTACCAATAGTAGGCAATGCCCAGGGACTGAATCACCACTGAAATAGCCCATGCAGCAAGCAACTCGCGGGGATGGTCACGGTAGGATCGCAGAGCCCGGTATACCTTAAGAACGGCCTCAAAAACACGTTGGACGAACCGGGGTTTCAGGACCAAAAATCGTTCAATTGGGTCGCGACCGGTCTTGTGTGGAAAAAAAACAATGCCGAGAAAGGCTAGCATTCCAAGCCAGCACAAAAAAACTAGGTAGGCCATCGAAAGCAAAACGGGATTAGTAGTAACGTTACCCAGGAAAACAACACTCGCCACTCCCGCAACAGTGAAAAGCCCCATCAATCCCACAACGCGGTCCAAGATGATCGCAATGGCAGCCGCCGTTCGCCTTTGGCCGCGCTGATCGCGGACAACATAAACAGCCTTCACAAGGTCGCCACTGACGGCCCCAGGCATCGCTGTATTAAAAAACATTCCCACCAATTGAAGTTGCAAGGCCCGCAGATAGCTGACTTGGACTTTTGCGCCCCGAAGCAACAAGAACCACCGGAGGGATCCCAATCCAACCGGCACCAGTATCCAGAATGAAATTGAGATCAGTAAAAAAAGTTGGTTATCAAAAAAAATCGCCATGCTGGATGCGTTCAGGCGTCCACCGCGAATCATCCACCAAATTAAAATAGCGACTATCCCAAATTTCAAGATCGTCGCTAAAATTTTCTTTGCTATAGCGCGATTGACTAAACCTTTATGTTTCATAACGTACAACCGCCCCGACAATTAATGGTTCTACCCATTCTACGTTGATGCCGAGGCGGCTGGCCAGATCAATTCAGTGCTGTTTGCGCCGCACGCCCTTGGCTGAAATGGAGCCATCGCCCTTGGCATTGGCCACTGCAGCAGCCCCAAGCGTCAGCCTTCCGGCAGCCAATTGATAATCCTCGGTCTCAACACCATCTACTGCGATGACCACCGACTGCAGCCGGATTTTGCTGTCATCAACTCCGGTCTCCGCCGAAACGTCAAAGGAGGAGTGCCGCCCGGTGATGGTTTTATATTCGACATGCAGTGTGGCGCGATCCCCTGGCGCACAGCGGAAATGGAGCGTCTTGCCCTCAACCCGGACATCACTTGTGCAGGCTCCCGGGGGATTGGCCACCATTTCAAAAGTTCCCTCTTCAGGGATCGTTGAAAGTTCCCAGGTTTGTTCTTGATTGGCTTCCCCGTAGTCGTAAGTCACCCGGACTATCCGCCCAGCGGCCACATTATTGACGGCAAACCGCACGGCGGTTCCTAAAAATTGGACTGGCACGGCTTCGTTCGTGGCGACATCCACGGCAACCACCGTCTGGATTTTATCAGGCTGGGAAATGGCGACTGGATAGTCCGTCGTATAATCTGATTTTACACGGTAGGAGATTCCGATTGTCGCCCCTTCCGGAGGATAATCAGCAAAAGTCACGGTTCCAGTTTGGGCATTGAAGGTCCATCCGCCAACCATAGCCACATGGTTGACCGCGACACCCACAGAAG
>CANFEB010000002.1 GCA_947445775.1 Oligoflexales bacterium
ATTGAATACACATCTGCCATGTGCGGGTGGATTATTTTTTTGTCGGCAACAAATTTTTGTATTGAAGAAATGCACTATCTGGTGAAGTAGCCGCTTCATGACCGAATTCACCTTTTTCAATTCCTGGCTGGGACCGTTTCTATTTGGGCTATTTTTACGCAAACGCTGTGAATCAACTGTTCACACTGCCCTAATTACGCGGTATGTCTTCCGGGAACACAACTCGCAAACATTTCATCTCGATGGGGTCATTTATATGATTATTAAGAAATTTGGGTTTTTTAATATCCTGGCTTCTCTTTTTATTATTTCTTATTTGAGTCTTGGGACTTCTGCAGCCAATGCCAGCACCTTGTGGCGGAATTGTTCTTCACAGTCTTACGATGAGGCCGTTCAGATTTTGACCGAGATTCGGGACTTAGCTTCTACTGGCGTTTTCTCCGGTTACGACGTGATCGAATCCGAGGTTATGGCTCTGGACGTCGGGTTTTGCTCCGGACGAATTGCGAAGAATGACCTCTGCAGCCAGAAGAATGAAGTTTTGGGCCGCTATGAAGCAGCGATCCGCGAGTTGGCGAATCAAGGTATCGGCTCCCTTAACGCCCGCCAGACTTTGCTGGCATGGAAATCCGATCACGCAACGAATTGCGGCTCCAAGTAACCAACATTCAACCGCAAAGCATTTGATCAGGCCAGTTTTGCGTCCAAGGTGATCTTGGCATTGAATAGCTTCGATATCGGACAGCCTTCTTTTGCCTGCTTGGCGATTTCCTGAAATTTGTCGTTGCTGATATTTGAAACCTTGCCAACCAGAGCCAATTTGATTTCGGTTACGGTCCAATGAACGCCTTCTTGTTCCATGATGACTGTCGCCGTTGTGTTCAATTCTTGCGGCGGAAATCCGGCCCCGGTCAGCATGAAGGACAGCGCCATGTCAAAGCATCCTGCATGTGCTGCTGCGATAAGTTCTTCTGGGTTGGTGCCTTTGCCATCTTCAAACCGTGTGTGAAACGAATACTGAGTGTCCTTCAGCGTACCGCTCTGGGTTGTAAGAAAACCTTTGCCCTCTTTGCCGGTTCCGGTCCAGACAGCGTGCGCTTCGCGTTTCAGCATGGGATCGCTCCTTTGGTGGATGTGGTTTGCCAAGCGTATCAATTGTAGAGGCCAATGGTCTTTATTTGCCTAAGGTTCCATCGGATATTTTTTTTCAAGGGCCCTTAAAATCGGAATTCCAGTTTTTTATAAACAATACGCTGTGTTTCTCGTGTGTTAAGTAATTAGAATTATTCTTTCTTTACTTTCCAAGGGGGGCTATTTATATTCATTCCATTGAGAATGAATCTCAAAACCATCCGGAGCCTGATTCCCCATGTTTGTATGCTTGTGTGCGGGCGTCAATGAACGTTGTTTGAGAGAACTTGCAGAAGCCGGTTGCTGCGACTGGCGCGAAGCCATGGAAAAGACCAAGGCCGGTAAAAGCTGCGGATCCTGCCGCAGTCATGTTCAAACCATCATTCAATCCAGAGGGTTGTCATCGGAAGTTGGGGTACCCGTGCTATAATTTCTCGATGGATGAGGAAGAAATAGTCGTGGGAGCATTACTTATGAAAAAAATCTCAAGTGGATTCAGTCTGGTTGAGTTGATGATTGTCGTAGCGATCATTGGCATTCTTGCCGCATTGGCAATTCCTCGTTTTCAACAATTTCAATCGAAGGCGCGCCAGTCTGAGGCCCGGGGCAACTTGGCCCATATTTACACCCTTCAGGTTTCCTATTACGGGGATAACGACACGTTCTCGGGCGGGGCCCAAACGGGTGGCTGTTTGACCGCCGGAGGTGGTTCCACCATAACCACGACTTGTGGAGCTCGAAGCACAGTTGCGTGGAGCACCTACAATACCTGTAATACGACCAATGATATTGGCTTTCGGATTACGGACTGCAAGAAGGTGCGTTACGTTTATAGTCTATTGGGTAATCAAAATAGTTTCACCACGACTGCATCTGAGATGGATTCTAGCGGATCTTCAAACCGTCGGGTATTCCCGGGCTGTACGGGTAGCAATGACGTGTGGCAGATCAACAATAATAAAGAATTGTACAATCAAAATCTCCCTACTGCGCTGCAAAGTTGCGCCAACTGAATCGTCAGAAATTTCTCGGCATGAAAAACTAGGTGCCAAAGCTGCGGTCGTTCCAATTGCTGTCACGGCGGGAATTTTGGTGCCACAATCGCCTAGCTCGCTTCTGACGCAGAACGTCCTTGGGATTTTTTTGCCAGTTCCATTAACATTAAAAGGCTCGGAGACGGGCGACAAATCACCAGGATTTGAAATGCAAAAAGAGAGGGCCACATCTTGGCCAAGGTTCCGTGGATTGCGATCAGGGCATTGCCGATAAACTTCCCAGTCCGGCCCGAGAGAACCGAATCCCACGGTGCAGGGATGCCTACAGTCTCCAAGACTTCATAGCCAGAATTCTTCACCATTTTCAAGAGGCTTGATTTAGAAAAAAGCCGGCTATGGTCCAGATCTAGAATTCCTCTTTCACTGTAATTGAAATACCCAAATAACAACGACAATCGCACGGAAAGAAACGCGATATTGGGCGTGGAGATGAACACCAACGGTGACCCGTTTCGCAACTGGTTCCGGCGTAAATTCAGCAGCAATTTTTCGGGCAATTTCAGGTGCTCGATCACGTCTAGGCACAAAAGTGCGTCAAAATCAGTTGGATCCAGGTCCAGATCATCGTGATCCAGGTCGGCCTGCCGAAAGGTGGTCCAGGCTGCTCCAGACCGGAAGTCCCCGCGATCGAGGCCGTGCATTTCATGGCCGTCGGCGATCAGGCGCCGGGCAAGAAATCCATTGCCGCAACCAATATCCAGAATGCGTTTAACTTGATGCTTGCGAAGTTGGGCCAGAACTTGGCCATGGGAAGACCAGCGACTGCTGGTCTTGTCCAGATAGCGCGTTGCCTTGTTGCGGCGGTATTGAGTTGAATTCATCAGTCCAGTCCGAATCAATGCGTACCTCAGGGTGGCAAGGAAGACCTGCCAAGCGTAAATGGTCCCGTTGACGCGGCAAACTTCGTCGCCGTAGTGTACGGGTATGGGATGTTCGACGATTTTGGCATCCACATAAAACGACTGAAGAAGGACTTCCGTGTCGAAATGAAAATCATTGGAATTCAGACCAAAAGAAATTTGTCTGAGAAAATCGCAGGAGTACCCGCGAAGGCCAGTGTGGTATTCCACCAGATTTTTTCCGGTCAAGCGATTCTGGATCCAGGTCAGAAACTTGTTTCCCAGAAATTTGTATCGGGGCATTCCGCCTGATCGTGCATTCAAATACGACCAAGTCCGAACGCCAAGATATACATCAGCGTTTTGCGCAGACATGATTTGGGAAATTTCAGGGACGAGTTCCGGCGCATACTGGCCATCGCCGTGTAAGAGCACAACATAATCGAGGCCCTCCTCCAAGGCGTACTGGTAGCCGAGTTTTTGGTTCCCGCCGTAGCCCTGATTGACTGGATTTCGCAAGACCAGTAAATTTTGACGACTGTGCGTTTTTTTCCAGGCGAGGGCAATTTCGGTGGTCTGGTCAGAGGAGGCATCATCAATGCACAGGACTTGATAGCGACGAGAATTCCAGATTTCATCGGGCAGACGATCGAGCACACTTTGGATGTGGCGTTCCGCCTCGTAAGCCACAATCAAAACGAGGGTTCTGGTTTCGATTATGGCTTTTGTGGCATTGGTATTCATAAAACAATTTTAGCTTAATTTAATGAAAGAAGCAGGATCGAGGTCGCAAGAAAATATTTGCGCATCAGGTATTCTCCTTGGATAAAAGTCATAATTTCCCAATAATATCATGGTTTTAAAATATTAACACAGGTCACAGGCGGATTGGTCGAACATTATGTCACAAGGTTCTAGGTAAACGCATAAAACGGGCAAGTGCAGAAAAGGGGGGGGTATGAAAAAGCATCCGAATCCCAACGACAAAGGCTCTCCGGTGCAGTTCAAGTCCAGATACGCGAATTTCGTCGGAGGCGAATGGGTTCCACCAAAATCAGGAAAGTATTTTGAAAATGTCAGCCCGGTCACGGGCAAGGCTTTTTGCGAAATTCCCAGGTCGGATCACCACGATATCGAGATGGCCTTGGACGCCGCACACCGGGCCAAGGTGGGGTGGGGAAAGACTTCGCCGACAGAGCGTAGCAACATTTTGCTCAAGATCGCCGACCGAATGGAACAGAATTTGGAAATGCTGGCGATTGCCGAAACCTGGGACAACGGGAAGCCGATCCGTGAGACCAAGGCGGCAGACTTGCCACTGGCGATCGATCATTTTCGGTATTTCGCTGGGTGCATCCGGGCGCAAGAGGGATCCCTTGGTGAAATCGACCACGACACCGTTGCCTACCACTTTCATGAGCCGCTGGGTGTGGTTGGATTGATCATCCCATGGAATTTCCCACTGCTGATGGCGGCATGGAAACTCGCGCCGGCAATCGCTGCCGGCAACGCCGTGGTCCTAAAGCCGGCGGAGCAAACGCCTGCAGGGATTTTGGTTTGGGCGGAACTGATCGGCGATCTGTTGCCACCAGGCGTTCTGAATATCGTCAATGGATTTGGCCTGGAAGCCGGAAAACCACTGGCCAGCAGCAAACGGGTCAACAAGGTGGCCTTTACGGGGGAGACGACCACCGGCCGATTGATCATGCAATATGCCTCGCAGAATCTAATTCCAGTGACGTTGGAGCTGGGTGGCAAATCACCCAATATATTTTTCGCTGACGTCATGGAAAAGGACGATGATTTCTTCGACAAGGCTCTCGAAGGTTTCACCATGTTCGCCCTGAACCAAGGCGAGGTTTGCACCAGCCCATCGAGGGCGCTGATTCAAGAGTCTATTTACAAGGACTTCATGCAACGGGCTTTGGAGCGAGTAAAAGCGGTGAAGCAGGGGCATCCCTTGGACGAGTCCACCATGATTGGGGCCCAGGCCTCCATGGAGCAGGTCGAAAAGATCATGAGCTACATGGACATTGGCCGCCAGGAGGGCGCTGAATGCCTGATTGGGGGCAATCGTGCCAAGTTTACTGGAGACATGGCGGGGGGATTTTACGTCGAACCGACCGTGTTCAAAGGCAACAATAAAATGCGGATCTTTCAGGAGGAAATTTTTGGACCCGTTGTATCTGTGACGACGTTCAAAGATGAGGCCGAGGCGTTGGCGATTGCCAATGACACGCTGTACGGACTTGGGGCTGGCGTTTGGACGCGCGATATCAATACGGCATACCGGTTTGGTCGGGAAATTCAGGCAGGTCGCGTATGGACAAACTGTTACCATGCGTATCCAGCCCATGCGACGTTTGGTGGTTACAAACAATCTGGAATTGGCCGTGAAACACACAAGATGATGCTGGATCATTACCAGCAGGTCAAAAACGTGTTGGTCAGTTACAGCCCGAAAAAGTTGGGGTTCTTCTAAGATGAATCTTGGAACTATAAAAAGGGTGTTGGCAACAGAGGCGGCGCTTGAATTGATCGAGCGCCTCCGCGCCAAGCATGGTGATTTGATGTTTCATCAGTCGGGGGGCTGCTGCGATGGCAGCTCCCCGATGTGTTTTGCGGTCGGTGATTTTATGGTGGGCAGTTCCGATGTCTGTATGGGGGAAATTGGCGGCGCCCGATTTTACATGAGCAGTTCTCAGTTTGAATACTGGAAGCACACTCAGCTGATCATCGACGTCGTGCCGGGACGTGGCGGAATGTTTTCTCTTGATAATGCAGAGGGCCTCCGCTTCCTGACGCGGTCGCGGATTTTCGATGATGCGGAGCTCGAACGCATTGAGGATGCTGAATCATGTGCTTAGCCACAGTCCTTTGTTACAGTCCTTAGCCACGATCTTTGCGTTGGCGGCGGTCAGCATCAGTCGGTGAACACCGCGGATTTAACCCAAGCCTCGCCGTAGGTGCGGTAGAGAAAGTCGCGCATCGCGGCTGCATCTTGGCTGTCGCGAAAGGTTTCGTAATAACGATTGAGATTATCGTCGGCAAAGTCGGGCATTTTTCGGCCTTCAAAAAATACTTTCATTCCGCGCTGCAAATTAAAGGCGAGAAATTCGCGAAACTGGGTGTTGGCCTTGAAATAGGCAGGGTCGAACTTTTCAATGGCCATGCCGAGGGCGACAGAAAACACACAAAAATCCATGGTTCCCGTGACACCGTCACGCCATCCTGCGCGCCAGAGGCCAAGCTTGACTAGTTCCACGCCTGCAGCCGATCCGTTGATATATGCGATCCATTCATCTAGGACATAAGTGGGCCTGTCATCCCAGTCCGGACTGCCGGCAATATATAAATCAAATCGTGAATTGCGCAGGGGCACCGGCACGAACGCGGCAACCTGGGACTTGCGCATTTTGGGCTCTTCAATGAGGGCGATTTTGCTGTTCAACAAATAAAAACCATTGGCCCGTTTTCCCGAGTTGTTTAGGGAATTGCGGGCGTAGGAGTTGATCCCGTGGGTTGTTTCATGCCCGAGGGTGATCATGTCACCGTAGGAATTGCTGTCGCCTGGGGCCTCGTGGTTCACGATGTCCTTTAAGATGGGCCCCCAATTGACCGACGACCGCTGGTTGAAGGCCGGCAGATCCAACATCACCAAAGCGCTGCCGGGAGTGCTGCCTGGACTGCTGCCGTTGGAAAGGGGCTGATTTTCATCCACAGGGGGCGGAATCTGGACGGGATCGTCATCGCCGGCTAGGTTGGACGTGATGGGGGAGCAACTCGAAAAAAGCAGCGCGCAAGAGAAGGCGATCATCGCCTTTAATGATGGCCTGTAAATTCCCTTCAACGTGGGTTTTGACATGGTGGCTCCCTTGTTTGTGCGGACTTGTTTTGTAACGGACTCTGCAAAATCTGCAAATTCAGGGCCAGCATTAGGAGCCCGTGTTCTATGACTAACATGCCGTAAAAACAGGTGTATTTTCTCGCTAAATCTTAGAGCATTAGGGGGCTGTCGCATTAGTGGTCACTTTGATCAGCGAAACGCGGCGATGCCGGTGATGTTTTCACCAATGACTAGGCGGTGAATGTCTTCTGTGCCTTCGTAGGTATTCACCGTTTCCAGGTTCATCATGTGACGGATCACCGAGTACTCGTCGATGATGCCGTTGCCGCCGAGCATGTCGCGGGCATCGCGGGCAATTTCCAGCGCGATTTTGCAGTTGTTCATTTTGCCCAGGGACACCTGATGCGGCAGTAGAGTACCTGTTTCTTTGATGCGGCCCATCTGTAGAGCCAGCAATTGGCCTTTGGTGATTTCCTGGACCATTTTTGCCAGTTTTGCTTGCGCCAATTGATGGCCGGCCAAAGGTTTGCCGTCGAAGATGGTCCGGTTTTTCGCGTAATGCAAGGCCGTGTGGTAGCAGGAGTTGGCAGCGCCCAGAACGCCCCAGGCAATGCCGTAACGGGCTTGGGTTAGGCAGCCGAGTGGCCCCTTGAGTCCTTCGACGTTGGGCAGAATGTTTTCTGCCGGGACGACGCAATCTTGAAAGTGCAGTTCGGAGGTGACGCTGACGCGCAGCGAGAACTTACCCTTCATGGTTGTGGTGGTGAAGCCGGGAGTGCCTTTTTCAACGATAAAGCCGCGGACCTTGCCGTCAAGCTTTGCCCAAACAATCGCGACATCGGCAATGCAGCCGTTGGTGATCCACATTTTATTGCCGTTGAGTTTATAGCCGCCAGAAACTTTTTCGGCTTTGGTCTGCATCGACCCCGGATTGGAACCGGCATCGGGTTCCGTCAGGCCAAAACAGCCGATCATCTGACCGCTGGCAAGTTGTGGCAGGTATTTTTCTTTTTGTTGGTCCGATCCGTAGGCATGGATCGGATACATGACGAGAGATCCCTGGACTGAGCAAAAGGAACGGATTCCTGAATCGCCCCTTTCAAGTTCTTGCATGACGAGGCCATAGGCAACTTGGCCCAGTCCCGCGCAGCCGTATCCTTTGATTGTCGACCCCAGGAGGCCAAGCTCAGCAAACTGCGGGACCAATTCCATCGGGAAATGCTCGTCGCGGTTGGCCTTCATCAGGAGCGGCTCGATTTTTTCGGAAACGAAATTCCGGACCGACTGACGAACGAGAAGTTCTTCCTCGGTGAAAAGGCTGTCGATGTTCATGTAGTCGAGGGATTCGTAGTTGGCCATGGCAGGGAACTCCTGTTTTTGTATTGCTCGGCTTTTTCTTGCCCGTCTGCGAAGGGTCAGAGTAGTGTGCAGCTCTCACTAAACTAGACAGGGCAATCATGTTTAATCGAGCTGAAGTCATTGATCAAAACTTTTCTCGCTACGTCCGCGAGTTGCACCTGCCCCAGGCCCACTCCGGGACGTCTTTGGCTGAATCCGGCCTGCGCCCCTCCGAGGTCATGGACCTCTTTGAATCCCAGATGGTCAGCCGGCACCTGGACCTGATTGCCCGCATTTTGAAGAACAATAACCTATGTTACTACACGATTGGCAGCTCCGGCCATGAGGGCAATGCAGCTTTGGGCAAGGTTTTCCGACTAACGGACATGGCCTTTCTACACTACCGCAGTGGCGCCTTTATGATCCAGAGGTCGAAGCAACTACCTGGAACTACTCCTGTTTTTGACACCATGCTGTCCTTTTTCGCCTCCACAGAAGAACCAATCGCCGGCGGACGCCACAAGGTTTTTGGTAGCCTGCCGCTTCTAGTCCCGCCCCAGACCAGCACCATTGCCTCACATTTGCCCAAGGCCGTTGGTGCCGCCTTGTCGATCCACCGGGCTCAAGCCATGGGAATTGCCTCACCGATGCCGCCCGATGCCATCGTGTCGTGTTCCTTTGGGGACGCCTCGTCCAATCATTCGACCGCCATTGGAGCCATTAATATGGCGTCCTGGGTGGCCTTTCAAAACATTGCCGTGCCGCTGGTTTTTGTCTGTGAAGACAATGGGATAGGGATTTCTGTGGCCACTCCAGGTCATTGGGTCGAACGCAATTTTGCCCATCGTCCAGCCATTAAATATATTTCGGCCGACGGTCTGAGCCTGCTCGATACCTTTCAAAAAGGGCTTCTGGCCGAACAGTATTGTCGCGAGCGGCGCAGACCGGTTTTCCTGCACGTGAAAACCGTACGCCTGATGGGCCACGCCGGGTCGGATATGGAGGCGACTTACAAGTCGTTTCCCCAGATCGAAGAGGTCGAATTCCAGGATCCACTGCTGCATTCGGCACGGATCGTTTTGGAAAACGGTTTGGCCTCGGCTGATGAAATTATCAATATGTACGAACAGGTACGCTCACGGATTCGACATGTGTCGGATGCGGCGATTTTGCGGCCGCAGTTGTCAGACCCCGTCGAGGTGATGTCTACCATCACGGCTTGCGTCAATAAGCGCGTGGCTCCGCCGGTCCCGTCCGAGGCGGCACGGGAGCGTGGATTTGGCAGTTCCGATTGGGGCAAATCAAAAACTCCGCTGCACATGGCCAAGCTTATTAATTTGGGTTTGCACGATATTTTGCTGCGCTACGAAAATACGGTCATTTTTGGCGAAGACGTCGCGCAAAAGGGCGGAGTCTACAACGTCACAGACGGGTTGTTCAAAAAATTTGGCGCGCGTCGGGTTTTCAATTCCTTGCTGGATGAACAGTCGATCATTGGCACCGGAATTGGTATGGCCCACAACGGATTCGTGCCGATTCCAGAGATTCAATTTTTGGCGTATTTTCATAACGCAGAAGATCAGATTCGCGGTGAAGCAGCGACTCTGCCATTTTTCTCCCGCGGGCAGTTCACCAACCCAATGGTGCTGCGCATGGCCGGCTTGGCTTATCAAAAGGGTTTTGGCGGGCATTTTCACAACGACAACTCCCTGGCAGTTTTGCGCGACATTCCCGGGCTCATAATAGCTGTGCCGTCGAATGGCGCCGATGCCGTCAAGATGATGCGTGCGTGTGTGCGCGAGGCTTATGAAAACGGTCGCATCGTGGTTTTTATCGAACCAATTGCGTTGTACATGACTCGGGATTTGAACGTCGAAGGCGACAAGCTCTGGTCAGCCACTTATCCAGATCCAGATGAAGAAATTGCGGTGGGAGATTTTGGGGTCTACCGGTCATACGTGGGCGATGCTACGGCGGATTTGACCATCCTCACTTACGGCAATGGCTATTTTTATTCGCGCCAGGCCACGGAAGTTTTGGTCAATGAACACCACAAGAAAGTCAAAGTGATCGACCTGCGTTGGATCGCTCCCGTTGACATGGACAAGGTCGTCAAGGAAATCGGATCTTCTAAGAAAGTTCTGGTTGTCGAAGAATGCCGCAAAACCGGGTCATTCAGTGAATACCTTGTCAGTGCGCTGGTCGAGAAAATGGATTTGTTGCCCAAGATTAAGGTGGTCGCTGCGGACGACTGCTTTATTCCCCTTGGCCAGGCGTCGGCCGCGGGGTTGCCAAAAAAAGAAGAGATTTTGGCGGCAGCGCTTCAAATGTTTAACTCCAAAAAAATCCCCCTCATCAAGTAAGAGGCTATGGTTGCAATGAAGAAAAAAGAACGCATTGTCGTCATTTGCCCGGGGCGGGGTTCTTATACCAGCGAGACGCTGGGGTATTTGAAAAAACATCGCCCGAATATCGCTGATTTCATCGCTGACATTGATCAGCGTCGATCCAAATTATCTGAACCCACGATTTCCGAATTGGACAATGCGGCAACCTTCAGCCCCAGCTTGCACACCAAGGGCGAGAACGCGTCGACTTTGATTTATGCGTGTTCCTATGCTGATTTTCAGGCGATTGACCGCGAAAAGTACGAGGTCGTTGCGGTCACCGGAAATTCCATGGGCTGGTATTTGGCCCTTGGGTTTGCCGGGGCACTCGATTGGGCGGGCAGTTTTGAGGTGATCAACACCATGGGCTCGATGATGAAGGGCAAGATCATCGGTGGCCAGTTGATTTATCCTGCGATGAATGGCGACTGGCAAAGAAGCCAGGAACTGCAGGACACGATCGCGGCGACGATTGAACGGGCCCGTGCCTCGGGAGGCAACGTTTACCCGTCGATTCATCTGGGCGGTTATGCGGTGATTGGCGGCGACAGCATCGGATTGAATTACTTGATGAAAAACCTTCCGAAAATCGAGCATTATCCGTTTCAATTGATCAACCACGCAGCGTTTCACACGCCTCTATTAAAACAGACGTCAGAACGTGCGATGAAGACGATTTCGCCGGAAATTTTTGGGCGTCCGAAGATTCCCATGATCGATGGGCGCGGACAGATTTGGCAACCGTGGAGCACGGAAGTTGAAGGCTTGTACCGCTACACCCTCGATCGCCAAGTGGTCGAGACCTATGATTTTACGAAGGCCGTCACGGTCGCTTTGAAGGAGTTCGCTCCGGACAAGTTGTTTCTGCTGGGGCCTGGAAACAGCCTTGGCGGAGCGATTGGGCAAGTTCTTGTCGCCAACTCATGGCAGGGGATTGCCAACAAGGCGGATTTCTCCGCCCGTCAGAAATCGAACCCATTTTTGATCTCGATGGGGCTTTAGGGTCATCTTGCAATAAGACGATCAGCCTTCGAAATCGCGGTCCATGACAGTTTTGCGCTTGTCAGCTTGGGCACGTTCGATGGCGCGAGCGCATTCACGCTCGACAACCTTGGACAGGGCGTCCATGGCGGTCGATGATGTATTCATGCTGGCGCGGTCTTTGATGAGTTTTTTTACTTTGCTTGCAACCACCAATACTTCGCTCATGATGTAACTCCCTTTAAGTTTGACGGTCAGTATAATGATTTTTGGGCATAGTTGGTAGTGCCTTGAGTGGCAAATAAGAAAGCTGTGCCAAAAATAGGGTGAAGCGGAGTCCCGGGGTGTTTGGAACAACCGCTTCTGAGTGTTATGATTCCAGAGCTGTAAATCCAATAACTTCTAATTGGATATGAACATGATTTTCAACCCGCCGAGGTTTTTTATGATGCGTGCCCTCAAATTGGCGCTTTGTGTTGCTCCGCTTTTGATGCATTTGGCTGCTTGCGCGGCCGCCCGCACAGCCGGTTGGGACACGCCAGCTATGACGGGCAAGGAAGCCGGGGCCGAGGTCGCCGACAAGGCAGTGGTCAGTAAGAAAAAAGCTGAGGCGATCCTCTTATGGAAAAAGCGGATAAATCAAGTCGATTTGGAAAAATCCCTAAAGTTATTTGAAGAAGTAGCCAAACAAAGTCCCGACGATGCCGAGGTGCTGGTTTATTTGTGTCGGGGCCACTATTTTTTAGCGGATGGGCATCTTACCGACACAGCAATGAAAAAAGCGACGTGGGAAGCCGGAATAGCGTGGGGTGAGCGTGCTCTGGCCAGCAACCTAGACTTTCGCACGCAGGTGACAACCGGGGGTAAGAAAGTTGAAGAGGCATTGGATTCTTTGACTGTGGAGCAGGTGCCGGCTTTGTATTGGACTGCGTCGAACCTGGGCAAGTGGGCGCGCCTGTCAGGGTTGCCGACCTTGTTAGGCAATAAAAATCGCATCCGCCTCATGATCGAGCGCGTTGAGAAGCTGCAACCCGATTTTTTTCATGGCGCGGCTCCGCGTTATTGGGGTGCTTATTACGCCGTGGCTCCGTCGTTTGCCGGAGGCAGCCTGCCGAAGAGCGAAGAGAACTTCAACAGGTCTCTTAAAATGGCCAACAACTATTTTGGTACCCATGTTCTGATCGCCGATACCTTGGCTCCTAAAAAGGGCGACAAGGCGATGTTCAAAAAACACCTTGAATTCGTGATCAACGGCAAACCGGAAGTTCTTCCAGACCTTGTCCCCGAGCAGATTGTCGAGCAGCGCAAGGCCAAAAAAATGCTGGAAAAAATGGCGGAGTACTTTTGACATGAATTATAAATCTTTCAGATCCCGCTGCCATGGGATTGCAGTGGCAATGGGCGTCGCATCATTTGCCGCTTCATTCGCGATGCCCGGAACGTCCCAAGCTGGGGCAAAGGTGGTGGTGAAGCTGGCGACAGTGGCACCCACCGGGACTCCCTGGGCTGATTCATTGGATCAGATCAAAAAGCGCATCGAAAGCGAGAGCAAGGGGAACATTCAAGTCAAGGCCTACATGGGTGGGCAGCTTGGGGGTGAACTTGAAATCACCCAGGGCATCAAACGTGGTCGCATTGAAGGCGGCGGCATCACGGCCGGTGCTCTGGCCAGCGTGATTCCGGAGCTTGATGTTCTGGAAATTCCGTATCTGTTCGAATCCTACGAAGAAGCTGACTACATCCTTGATGAGCATTTATACGAACCGTTTAAGAAGATTTTTGCAAATAAGGGCTTTGTTCTGGCCTCGTGGGCCGAAAACGGCTGGCGCAATATCGGCACCAAAAAAAATGTGATTCGCAAACCATCCGATCTGAAGGGGCTCAAGGTCCGTTCCCAGGAAAGCAAAGCGCACCTGGCCTTCTGGAAAAGGGTGGGAGCAAATCCCGTGCCGATTTCAATGCCCGAGACATTGACTGCGTTGCAGACAGGCCTGGTGGATGGTTTTGACAATACGGCCCTGCTGACGTTGTCGGCCGAATGGCATACGGCTATCAAACATTTTTCGGTGACCGAGCACATCTATCAGTCGGCTGCGATCCTCTATAGCAAGAAATTCTGGGACAAGATTTCTGCAGAAGACCAAAAGATCATTTATGGAAACGGCAACCAGCTGGCGATCGAAAGTCGCGCTGCTGTGCGTGCAATTGGTCAAGAGCTTATCGGGGTTTTGCAGACTTCCGGCATCAAGATCGAAACGCTGACGGAATCTGAAAAGGTCGAATTTCGGAAGTCGGTGGATGGTTTGGCGGATGAGATTGTGAAGGTGGTTGGGGGCGATGCCCGCCGAATTTACGACGCCGTTCTTGAGGGAAAAAAACAATTTAAAGCGAAAAAATCAGCCGGAAAAAAATAATGATGGCCTCATTGAACAAGTTTTTTAGTCTGGTCACAACCGGCGAACGGTGGCTTGCCGGCCTTGCGATTGGGACCATGGCGGCGCTCTTGTGTGCCGATGTTTTTTTTCGCGAAGTTTTCCACCACAGTTTGCCTTGGGCTCAGAAACTGAGCCTGCACTTGATGATCATCTCCGGTAGCCTTGGGGTCAGTTTGGCGTCATCGAGCGGCGGCCACTTGCGCCCAGAGGTTGGGGACCATGTTTTGCCGAAGGCGATTTTGCCTGCGGTGGTGGTCTTGCGGGAGCTTTGCGTTGCCGCGTTTTGCTTTTTTTATTCTTGGATCGCCCTTGGCTACGCGCGCCAAAGCCATGAGTCCGGTGATGTGAATGTCATCACTGGCGTGCCTCTCTGGGTCATTCAAGGGATTTTTCCGGCCGTGTTTTTGGTTATGGCTATGAAACACCTGTTTTTCGCCTTGATACCAGCGGCGCGCCCCGTTCGCGCGGGAGTCCACTGATGTCGCTGGGTTATTCGCTCATTTTGTTTTTGATTGTCTCCCTCGTGGCGGGACTGCCGCTGTTTGTGATTTTGGGTATGGTCGCAACCCTTTGTTATACCTTTCAAGGTAACGCTGACCTGGTAGATGTCATCGAAGATATCTATTACGCGGCGGACAAAGAGGTGCTTCTTGCCATTCCGCTCTTCATCCTTGCCGGAAACCTGATGACCCACGGTGCGATTGCGCGCCGTTTGATCCGCATCGCCGCATCGATCACAGCACCGTTGCCAGCTGGTCTGGGTGTGGCGGCGGTTTTATCGTGCACCCTGTTTGCTGCTATTTCTGGATCATCCCCCGTCACGTTGATTGCGATAGGAACCATGATGTACCCGGCCCTGGTCGAGGCCGGCTACTCCCGGGGCTTTTCTGTTGGACTATTGGCATCGGCCGGAACCTTGGGAATCATCATTCCGCCTAGTATTCCGATGATCATATTTTCCATCATGGCCAGCGTACCAGTGACCGATATGTTCATTGCTGGGATTTTTCCTGGGCTGCTTTTATCGGCAATTTTGATGTGTTATGCGATGTATCATGGCCGCAAGATGCCGCGTGGCCGGTGGAGCACGCCGGAGTTTCTGGCTGCTCTAAAATCCGGATTCCTTTCGCTCCTAGTCCCGTTGATTATTTTGGGGGGCATTTACTCTGGGTTTTTTACGGCCACGGAGGCCGCCGCCATTGCCGTTGCCGTGGCATTGATCATCGAACTTGGAATTTATCGTGAACTCAAGTTGCCGTTGGTTTGGAAATCGATGACGGATACGACGGAAATGCTGGGTATGATTTTTTTCATCCTGCTGTTTGCCGTTAGCTTCAATAAATACCTCATTATCGAGCAGATCCCCCAAAATCTAGTCCAAGATATGTCTAGTGTGATTACCTCGCGTTATGGTTTTTTGATTGTTGTGAACATCCTGCTTTTGATCGCTGGATGTTTCATGGACATTATGAGCGCGATTTTGGTCTTTGCACCACTCTTGACCCCAATGGCCCTTCATTATGGGATCCATCCCGTTCATTTTGGGATCATCATGATCGTCAATCTTGAGATCGGTTACTTGACGCCTCCCCTCGGCATCAATTTGTTTGTGGCGGCAGCTGCCTTTAAACTGCCCCTTGGCGAGGTCATTCGGTCTTCCATTGTCCCGGCCTTGATGCTCCTTGGAGGCCTTGTCGTCGTAACTTTCTGGCCAGAGCTGAGCCTGTTTTTGGTTCCGGGAAAATAGCGATTCATTTTTGGTCTTTATGATGCCGCCGATTTGACAATCTGCTTCGTTCCCTTGAGAATTTAGGTGATTGCTTTCGTCACCCCCTCCAAACCTAAGGAATTTACCCATGAAAATGAAGTCAGGCTTTATGGTTTCCAGTGCCATTGCTGCAACCCTTTCTTTTGCGGGCGTCGCTTCTGCCAGCCAGTTCAATTGCGGAGTTTTTCTTGACGATGAAGAGAAGCCAGCAGCCACTGCCCGCTTTGATACGGCCAGTGGCCAGCGGACGACGATGCAGGCGGGGGGCTTTTTAGGCTTCGTGCAAGTGAATGAGAATAATGGCAAGGACGAGCCACTTCTGTTGGTCGGTAACGCTGCCACAGACAAAACGGTTTCGATTGCGGCATATCCGATGACCGCCGACGTGATGCTGACCTTGCTCAAGGTTCCGACCGGCAAGCAGGCGATCACGACGTGCGTTGCGGCGGGAATGGAATTGGTACGCCCGGCCGGACTATAACCTAACCCTTCGGGGCCAGCCAAAGATGACGACAGCGGCTCCCAGAAAACCGCAGGCGGATACGAGCACACTCCACCAGGGGACAGTCTCTGGTCCGTGAACGGTGATCGTCCCGGATTTTAATTGCCTCACGTCGAAAACAAGCTGGCCATTGGGGCGTTTAAGCGTAGCGGGCGGATCATATGTGTAACCCGCAAATAAAGGCATGTTAAATTGAATTTCCCTGACCGAGGCGTTATTCGCCGAATCCAAATACCTGAACGTGACACTTGATGCTCCGTATTCAATCGCTGAAGGCGGCGGGGAAGACAGCTCCAAAATTCCTTCGGGACCTTGAAAATTCCGTAAAAGTCCGTTTGGAAGTGGCTCATAGCAGTTGTCGATCCACTGGCGTTTTTCAGCCAGTAAATCCATATCGGTACTAAAAATTCCCCGGGCACTGATCATCTGTGTCCGGGAAAAATCCACGCCGTAGATTTTGGCGACGTCGTCGCGGGGCACGGCACGGATTCTTTTGAGGAGCACAACGTTATTGGCCAGCATTTGGTCAAATGTGGCTGCGACCAAAATCAGGACGCTCAGGATTTTCAGGACCGTGAACCGAAGCGGCCATTTTTCTTTGACCCGTCTGACCTTCAACCAGGCGTTGAGTTGCTCCAGAAGGACTGACATGCCGGCTGCTGCTAGGATTGCAATCGCCAGAACAACGAGAACTTCGTAACGACCAAATGATCTAATGGAACTGGCAAAAGGCAATTGCCGAAAGTAAAAACCAAGGCTCCAAGCCGATTGATTGCCGGTGCTGAGCCATGCGCCAATTATGCCGCAGATCAGGGCAAATCGTATCAAGAAGGCTGTTTCTGGTTTCTTAGGGTTCCTTAACCACAGCAACCCAAGCAGGACAAAGATGATGACTGTCGGGCCGACAAAGGCGCTGTATTCCCAAACTCCAAACAGGCGATCATTGGCAATGCTCACCGCCTTCAGCTGTTCCTCATAAGGTATGACCAGCGCTCCCAGGACGTCGGCAAAAGACTGGTGCTCCGTTTTTTCGAGGGCGCGTGGGTATTTCTGTGACCACATCATGACCGGAATCAACTTATAGGCCGCTGCAACGGCGCCAAGTGCATGCAGGGTGATGATTACGAGCAGCCTTTTCTTGGTGGCTGCCTTATGAGCGATGGCCATAACAAAAACCGGGAAAGCCAAATACGGATAAAAAAGAGTTTGAGGGATCCCGTTGGTGAACAAGATCCAGGAAAACAGCCACAGCAAAAACATCCAGCGTCGTTTTGAGGCAATTTGTCGCGGATTAAACTCCATGAGTTTATTGGCTGCCAGCATCAACGCAGGAATCAGGTGAAAGAAGGCAAATCCCCAATGCCCGACCCGGAAGTGGGAAATAAAATAACCGCTGAAGACAAAAATTCCCGCACCAACGGCGGCACTGAGGCGTCCAATACCGTGGTCACGCAACAGGCGTTGTAAGGCCCAAAATCCAAGGGCGCTCATGGCAAGCCAGAGTCCGAGGAAGAAGTAAACGGGATGGACCAAATAAAGGGGCAGGCTAAACGGCGTCCAAGCAAAGCTCTGGGGGTTGGCCAATTCGGGGCCACCACCGCAAAAAATAAAATTCCAAACTGGCACCGTGCCGTGTTCAAAAAGAAGCTGGCGCAACACCCTGCCATGGGACACGGCATAATCCCAGTCATGGTCAAGGACCATGGCGTCAGGATTCGTCAGGCCGTCCCACATGGTGTTAATGGACATGACCAGGCTCCAAAGCAAGCTTCAAAACAAGCTCCAAATTGCTGAACTCTGGCATCAAACGATCTTACGGTTTTGCAGAATCTTCAAGAAAGACCGGCTTCGGATCTCATCGAGGGAAAGCCCCGTGCGCAGGGCCTCTGCCTCAGTGATGGCGCCGCAGCTTATTCCGCGCAGGAAAAAATTCAGCAGGCCCTGGCCGGTGGCCGCATCGTCAAAAACGTCCCCCAGAAGTGTCGCCTTGGCGGCCTTCTCCACAAAGCCCTTCAGACGCGCTGAAACGGAATCAAAACTTTCCAGGAAAAAAGCGTACATGGCTGCATAGCGAACAGGAATTTGCGCCGGATGCAAATCCCAGCCCTGGTAATAGCCGGTTTCGAGAGAATGGCGGATGTGCTTGTAGCTTAGTTGCCAAGCCCGGTAAACAACCTCACGGTTCTCGTCCGCCTGTTGCTTGGTCAACGACGAGCCCGGAGCCGCACGATGCGGACCGACTGGCATGACGTTGGTGGCGCCATCGGAAATCATGACCTCGGTGGTCGCAAGGCTGACCTGCAGGACATGCTTGGCAAAGTCGCAGACGGGATTGGCCATGGTTTGAAACGAAGCGGTGATCTGGCAACCGGCCGTGTAATCGTATGTCCCGAAATGCGCGCCGACGCAGCGGCCGTCACCAGCATCAACAATCTCGCGAAGTGGCGTCCTGCCAGTGTCGTCGATGATGATTTGGGGCATTTCCACCATGATTTCGAACTTGAGGGAATTTTTAGGCAGGCCGCGTTTTTTTTCAGCCTCGGTCAGAAGCTCCGCAAGGGCGCGTGACTGTGCTGCTACCGTGATTTTCGGTAGGGTGATGACAAAGTTTTCAGGCAGTTTGTTGCCGGAGCTTTGCAGGAGGGTATCGAGAAAAATATCGAGGGTCCGGATACTGCGATGGATGTTTTCCTGGTTGAATGGCTTGATGCGGATTCCAATGAAGGGCGGAAGCGTTCCTTCCTTCATGCCCTGGGCTACTTCTTTGGCGGCACTTGCTGCGTGGCCGTCTTCTTCGGCATCAGGACGGTTGCCATAGCCGTCTTCAAAGTCGATGCGAAAATCCTCCACGGCCTCGGCCTTGATCTTGCCGGATACACGCTCGTAGACCTTCTGCCACAAGTCATGTCCAAATTGTTCCTGATTGATTCCTAGTCCGCGCGCGAGGGTCGCCGCATCGGGAGCGTATTCGGCCATGGTCCGCAGGGATGTCTCGCCCATTTTTCGTGCGGTCTGCGCGGTGAACAACTGAGCCCCGCCGTAAACGGTATGCACCGCCTGGCGTCCTTCTGGAACTCCCGGATAGCGGTGGTTGAATTTCAAGTTGGCGTCTTTAAGGCGCGCTTTGACGGAATCTGCGACGGCGGAAAAAAGCATCGCATTGTTACTGCTGTTGGAGTTTGGCATTTGAATTCTCCTGGTTGAATTAGGGGATTTTGTTTTTCAGTTGCCCCGGTAAGTCGAATAACCAAAAGGGCTGAGCAGTAACGGCACATGATGATGGCGCGTGGCATCGGTGATGTTAAAGGTTATTTCAACTGTCGGATAAAACGATGTTTCACCCCGTGATTTGAAGTATTCGCCGGTGATAAAAATCAGTTTGTAGGTGCCCGTTGCAATCTCCTGGGACACGGGCAGCAAATCCTCGACCCGGCCATCACTGTTGGTTTTGCTTTTTGCGATCGGCTGAAAAACGTTGTGGCGCAATTCATCCAGCCTGACATGAATGTCTGAGGCAGGCAGGCCGGTGCTCAGGTCAAGGACATGGGTTGTGATGGGGGAGCGTGATGATGGTTTACTCATGATCGAAAAAGTTTCTCCAGGCGCAGTCGGGTGATTTTTGCTTGCTCGTTCATGGCAATTTGCATTTCTGTGCCGGAATCATTGGTCATTCGTGAATCTAAGTTCGTCAACATTTCTGACGCAGATTTTCCCGTCGCACAAATAAGAAAAATGTGACCAAATTTTATTTCGTATTCAGCATTGCCAATTGCAAGGCGATTTATGGTTTCCTCCGAAGCGGCTTGGGCGCCCTGCTGCTCTTCACCGGCCCAGCTTGAGGTTGCGGCATATTTTTTTCGCATTGAATCCAAATCCCCAATCCGGGGATGATGCCCGAAGGCTTCCAGGCAATCTGATCTTTCGAGATTTTTCCAATGGCTCTGGGCCGCATCAAAAATTTCTTCCATAGACTTGAAGGGGCGCCCGGCCATCATGCGTTCCGCCCATCGCTGGCTGCCACAGCAGCGCATCAGGGAATCGATGGCATCCTGGCGTGGCAGACCATTGAACCCAGCCAAGGTCGTGCCCGCATCATTGATGTTCACCTGGGACTTCACTGGGACGGCCGCCCCCAGATCCGTAACCGGCTGACGCCGCCATCGGGTGAAATGTTGAGGCGGATGTAGTCCACGGGATTGTTGCCTGATTTGATTTCTTTCGCGTCGAACTCGTGGGCCGTGTCGGCTCTGAGTTTTGTTTTCCGGAGGGCTTCCGTCCAAACCAAGGTCGTTGTGGAGGGCGCGAAGCCCTTGGTTTCCGTGGCCTCAAAAGCAGAAATGTCCCGCAGGTCGCAGGGCAGCAAATCTCGTGCCGGATAACGGCAGGTTTCCACCGAACAGGAATCCGGAAAGTTGCCTTTATAATGGTGGGTGTCGATTTCTATTTTGTCGATGATGCTCGTGCATCCCAGTCGCACCACGATCCAATCAGATCCCTCTCCACGCCGACGGCGCGTTTCCCAGCCGCCGCCCATGTTTTCAGCGCGTCCTGGTTTGATCAAATTATCTTTTGGCCCAAAGTAGGAGTCGCTCGATGCTAAAACAGTCGCGCCATTAGCGGCCGCTGCAACATCGATTGATTTGCCGGTGGCGGCCGCAGTTGCCGCAAGTTTTTTCCAATCGGGCATAACATCGCCAAAGGCACGTAATCTGGCAACGCCGCCGTCCGGAAAGATGCGCAGGCGCAGGTGGGTCCAGCGAGTTTTCGTCGTGGGATCGTCGCCGCTGGCATGGGTGACTGGGCTGACTTGGCTGATTTGACTGACTTGGCTGACAGGTATGATGTTGTGGCTGCCCCCCTGAAGTTTCGTCTTGGGAACGATGGTGACCCAAGGGGCGCTGTTTTTTTGAAGTTCGTTCAAGGAGTCGCTGGTTGCCGCAATAGCTTCAATGGATGCGTACTCGGGAAAATTACCGGTAAAAAATGCCGTATCGATGTCAAACCCTTGAATGGTGCCCGGTAGTCCAAGGCGAATGATGCAGTGGTCGTGGCCCGCAGTGCGCTTGCGGCGGCTCTCCCATCCGTCCATCCATTTTCCGTTGTCGGTGTATTTGTCTGCGATAAAAACGGGAGCGGCGACTTTCAGCAGATTTTCCTTCTCCGCAAAAAAATCATCGGTAGCGAATAGCACGCTGCCGCCGACATCCTCGCAGGCCAGATCAATTTTATCAGCGAAGGGGATGTAAAAATTGGCCCCGGTGATGCTTGGTGTTTGATTCTGCATTTTGGGTTGGACCCTTTCTTTGGTAGACCAATTGACCACGAACATACGTGGCTTCAACAACACCTGTCAGTGTCTTGCCCTCGTAGGGCGTTATTTTATGGCGGTGGCGGATGATTTCCCTGGTCAACGTAAATTGACCCTCGGGATCCCAGACCACAAAGTCGGCGTCGTGACCCGGAGTTAGCGCCCCCTTGCGGCGATGCAGTCCGGTCAGGCGCGCCGTGCGGGCGCTCATCCAGCCGACAAGATCGGTGATTTGATGGCCAGCGCGGCGTGCCTCGGTCCAGACGGTGCTCAGGCTGAATTGCAGGCCGGCGATCCCGCCCCAGGCGTGACCAAAATCGCCGTCTTCGATTAGTTTAAGTTGTGGTGTGCAGGGTGAATGGTCCGATACCACGCAGTCGATAAGGCCCGATTTGAGGGCCGTCCATAACTTGCGCTGGTTGGCGGCCTCGCGGATTGGTGGCGCGCATTTGAACCACGTGGCTCCATCGGCGATTTCTTCGGAACTGAGGGTCAGGTAGTGCGGACAGGTCTCAACCGTCAGCTTGATTCCGGCGTCTTTCGCCCGTGCAATATCATCAAGGGCATCTGCGGCGGACAAGTGTACGATGTGGACGCGGGTGCCGTGTTTTTTGGCAAGTTCGATCACCATCCGGATGGCTTCGACCTCCCATGATTGTGGGCGCGATGCCAAATAGTCGCGGTAATGGCGCGTGGTTCCAAGTTGTGGAGAGGCGCAGGCGCCCTCAAGTTCAGCGTGGACTAGAAGCGGCACGTCAAGGCTTGTCAAAATTGGCATGGCCCGTTCAAGGTCGGCCCGCGCTGCCATGGGAAATTCGTCAACACCCGAAGGGCAGGTGAAGGCTTTGAACCCCATGACGCCAGCGGCAACCATGGCTTCATATTCATTGGTGTTGCCAGGGATGACGCCACCCCACAACCCGTAATCGATTTGGCAACGGCCGTGGGCGGCATCCATTTTTGCTTGCATGCCCGCAAGGGTTGTCGTCGGCGGAATGCTGTTGAGCGGCATGTCGATCACGGTGGTGATTCCGCCGGCAGCCGCTGCCAATGTTGCCGTTTCGAAGCCTTCCCATTCGGTACGACCAGGCTCGTTGATATGGGCGTGGGCTTCGACAATGCCGGGCATGATGACCAGATTGCCGGCGTCGTAAATTTCTTGCGGGGCGAAATGACGAAGGGCGGCGCATTCACCGTGAATTTCGATGGAGGCAATTTTTCCGTCGCGAATGACTAGAGTAGCCGGGTGCGGAGCATCGCCGGCAGCCGTGATGACACGTTGACTGCGAACGGCGAAGATTTTTTGGGAGCCGGTTTCCATCATGAATATTACTCGTGGCCGGCGTCAATATTTGCGTCTGCGCCGCCAATATTTGCGCCTGCGGCGAGCCAGCGCCCCAAAATCTGGCGCTCATCTGCGGTCATCTTGGTTTTGTTGCCAAAGGGCATGGTCGAAGAATCGACCACCCGGAATTTGATGCGTGCAGCGAAAGCCTTGATCGTGCGCGGGTCGTCAAACATCATGCCGCCGGGAGCCACCGTGAAAGTATCGTCCGTCGGATGTTGCGAATGGCAAGTGACGCATCGTTCCTGGATAATGCCCCTGACTTGGGCAAATTCTGGCGGAGGTAATTGGCCTGCCTGCCCCACGTTAAAAGACGGTTTTGGTGCGCAAATCCAGATGACAAGTGCCAACGCGCCGGTAACGGGAATACCCATCCAGGCCACGCGCCTTGTGCCAACGATTTGCATGTGACGGATTCCGCCGCCGATGAATGTCATCAGCAGCAGGGCCACCCAGTTCCAAGGGCCTGAATAGGTCGCAGGAAAATGATTGCTGATCATAATGAATAGGACGGGAAGGGTCATGTAACTGTTGTGGACGCTGCGACGTTTGGCAGCTTTGCCGAGGTTGAAGTCCGGCGTGCGGCCTTCTTTCGTCGCATCGATCATTTTTTGTTGGGCTGGAAGTATTCGCACCCAAACGTTGAGAACCATAATGGTGCCAAACATGGCCCCGACATGCAGGAATGCCCCGCGCCCGGTGAATAGCTGGCTGAGCCACCACGAGATTCCAGCCGTTAGGACAAGGCACAGGGCCAGGGAAAATCCGGCTTGGGACTTCCCAAGTTTAGAATTCCACAGCCAGTCGTAGAAAAACCACGTTACGGCCAGCACGGAAATGCCGATGGCCGATGCCTGGGCGTGATTGAGGTTGGTTCGTGTCGGGTCGATCAAAAAGGCGGAATCAGACAAATAATAAACGACCGCCAAAAGGCCCATGCCGCTGAGCCAGGTAAATGCCGCCTCCCATTTGAACCAATGGAGGACATCCGGCATCGAGCCGGGACCGATTCGGCGTTTTTCGACCTGGTAGAAGCCGCCGCTGTGGCACATCCAGAGCTCGCCTTCGACCCCGTCGCGCGGTTTTTTTGGGGGTTCCAGGCTTTGGTCCAACCACATGAAATAAAAGGAACTACCAATCCAGGAAATTCCAGCAACGAGGTGGAACCAACGCAGAATAAGATTTAGCCATTCAGAAAAGTAAGAATTCATGGGTAAACCTTTGCAAAACCGGGGCTTAAAGGCAATTGAAAATCCGGGCCATTTGCGATACGAGGGGCGCTCACTGAGATTTTTTTGGTGCCAGTTTTGGGGAGCATTCCATGGACCTGATTATTATTGGCATCACTATGGTGATCGTTGTGGGCCTTTATTTTAACAATAATCCCCTAAACCACAGCCCCCGTTTCATGTGGAAGCGATTCATCAACTGGTTTGCCCTGGGCATGACCTATGCCTTCCTTTATATGGCCCGCTACAACCTGAGTGTCTCGAAGAACGCCCTTGGCGACCTGATGACCAAGAAGGACTTTGGGCTGATTTTCGGAGTCGGAACCATCGTTTACGGCCTTAGTTTCCTCTTGACTGGGCCCATGGTGGACCGCATGGGGGGGCGCAAGGGCATGTTGTTCGCTGCGATCGGATCGAGCATGGCCAACATCCTTATGGGGGCTGTCGTTTTCTATTACCTCCACGGCGGGCGGGCGATCGATTTGACGATCACCATGACGGCCCTTTATTCATTGAACATGTTTTTCCAAAGTTACGGCGCTGTTTCCATCATCAAGGTCAAAGCCTACTGGTTTCATGTTCGCGAACGTGGCCTTTTTGGTGCGATCTTCGGATCGTTGATTTCTTTTGGCGTGTACTTTGCCTTTGACTGGGGTCAGGCCATCGCCGATGCCGTGAAGTTGAGTCCAACAGTTCAGCTTTCCGCGGTTCAAAAATTCATTCGCAGTGCCTTTGCCGTTGAAATGGGGCAAACGGATGCATTTTGGTTCATATTCTTCATTCCCGCAGTGTTATTGATTTTCTGGGCCTTGATCGATGCATTTTTGCTCAAGGATTCTCCCGCCCACGCTGATTTTGACGAATTTGATCCTCACGATGCGTCGTCCGACGAAGGCGAAATTGATTTGGCCATTGGGGCTTTGTTGAAGCGGATTTTCACCAACCCGATTTTGTTGACGATCGCTTGCGTCGAATTCACCTCCGGCGTGCTGCGCAACGGCATCATGCAGTGGTATTTCGTCTATGCAAAAGAAGTGCCTCAAATTGGCGCGGAATTCTTTTTGAAGCACTGGGGCTTATTGATTTGTATGACGGGGATTGTCGGCGGATTCACTGTCGGCATCTTGTCGGACCGGATTTTTCAATCAAGGCGCGGTCCTCCGGCTGCCATCATGAGTGCTTTCATGGTGATCTTGACGTCGATCATGGCGATTGCAATCCCTGATCATCCGGTGGTTCTGGGTCTTTGCGCGATCACCATGATTTTAGCTGTGATTGGTGTCCATTCAATCATGTCGGGAACTGCGGCTGCTGATTTCGGCGGTCGCAAGGCCACGGGCACGGCATCTGGAGTTGTTGACGGCTGCGTTTATTTGGGCAGCGGCTTGCAGTCGATTTCCCTGGGTTACCTGACGAGCAAGAGCTGGGCCTATTGGCCGCTGTTTCTGATCCCATTTGCGGCCCTCGGAACTTATTTTGCACTTCGCATCTGGTATCAACTCCCTGAAGCCACCAAACGCTACTTGCGGACGGTAGAGAAGATTGAGATTGTGGAAGTCACTGGCCCACGCGGACCGTGAAGGTGGCCATCAAATCAACCATTGTAACATCGGAGCCATCATGAGCCATGCAACCACTGCCTTAGGGTTACTATTTTTCGCGCTGGTTTTTCCTGGGTTGGCTTCAACTGCCGTGGCCGGTCCGAAGTTTGACCGTGTGATGGAGATGTATCAGGGGGGCGCTCCGGTTTTGGAGTTCGACCTTGCCGGCGAAAGCGCGTGGGCTGGGTATTGCATCCATCCTACGGATCGGATTGATGACTCGATGATCGCCCTTCGCCATACCAATGACCCTGTCATGGGGCCTTCGCTCAAATCTTATCAGGCGCAGACACTGGGCTCGGCGAATTACTACTTGCGCATGGACGAGCCAACCGCAAGGGCGGAGATTGACAAGGCCGATCCCTCATTGTGGGACGATGGCATCTGGAGCGACGGGGACCTATACAGCCGTAAGCATGAAAGATTTGAAACGGTCCTTCGCAAAACTATCAGCTCGGGGATTAAAGGCGCTTATTTCGTTGCTGCCAAGCGCTGCCGGTCTCTGGATGGCATCAAATGCAATGGGTCGGGTTCCGTTGATTTTATTGTTTACGAAGCCTGCTACTTCTATTCCCGGAAATTTTGAGCGCCTGCGCCTGGCCTGCGCCTGCGGTTGGCTTAGCTTAACTGGGCCGCACTTAGCTTAACAGGGCCGCACTTTCCGCGGAAAGTGCGCGGATCATCACGCGTCACCGAGCATCACCGAGCGTCATCAAGCCGCTGAGCAATTTCGTCTGCCATTCGATTTTACTTGACATAAAAATTTAACGTTTTTTATCATTGTCGTCGCGGCCTTGCAGGGCAGCGTTTTCTCTGCGTCGCGGGGCTAAAAATTGATGCTGATGGATGCGCGAAGAATCAAGCAAGAGGGCGAAGGGGCGTGGGCTTTGCGGCGATTCTAGACCACTTTGCGCCGTCCAAAAAAACCCGTGATAGAAATTCACTGGGCGCAAAAACTATCGAGCGCTGAGATGATTTACATAACACCGGGGGCAGCCAATGGAAATTTTAGCCGCAAAAAAACTTTCCGACACCGACTTAACCGCAGCCTTGTATAAGGCTATCGCCTCCGAACGCAGCCATGTCGCCGATTCGAACGCCTGCCTCATTGAAATCACGGCGCGTGACCTGCACACGCGACTGGGCGCCTCGTCACTTTTTGTTTATTTGACGCGTGATTTGAAGTTGTCGGAATCGTCAGCATCAAAACGCTGCGCCGCCGTCAGGGCCATTCGCCAGTTTCCAGAGATGTTGGGTCTCGTTCAATCTAGTCGACTGCACCTGTCAAATATTGCGCTGATCTCGCGCCACCTTGCGTTCGGTGGTTTATTTGTCGCAAGGCGGGGAAGCTCCGGCTCAAGAGGCGGACGGGCCAGATTTCGTGCTCGAGTCTGGGGCGTCCTCGTCGGGAACTGCGGTGGGATCTGGCGGCGGATCTGGATCTGGCAACGTTGAAACAGCCCTGGGGATTCGCATGCATGTCACGCTTAATCCCGCCGCCGCCGCGGACTTTGAATATCTGGTTGGCGCGATGCCCGGAAAATCCCCGTCGGATATTTTGTCCCATGCTCTAAATGAGCTGCGCAAGCGTCGCGAGTTGGGCGCGGGCAAATCCCAGTCGGCGCGTCCGTCTGACGACGGCACCAAAAGGACGCCTAAGTTTTCCCTTGCCAGCAGGTATATTCCAGCGGCGCTTCGGCGGGACGTTGCGCGACGGGATGGCCACCGCTGCACCTATGTGGCCCTCGTTGAAAGTCGCTCTCATGGAGTTGAGATGACTGGTGCGGAAATACCCGGCGCGGTGATGACTGGCGCGGAGACTGCCAGATTTGAAATTAACGGCGCGAGGCGCTGCGAAGCGATTCACCAACTAGAGTTTGACCATGTGAACCCGCGGGCATTTGGGGGACAGAACACTTTGGCGAATTTGCGCCTGCTTTGTCGCGCGCACAATAATTTGGCGGCGAAAGATCTGATGGGAAAAGAATTTATCGAGTCGCGCTATGGGCATGGCTGAGTTTCGGCCACCGGCCGGAGGTGACGGAACAGGAAAAAGGCACTTTCCGCGGAAAGTGCCTGCTGGTCATTCGGATGGGCCGGCGAAGAAAAGGCACTTCGCCCGCGGCTTCAGGATGCAGAGGTTGGTTCAAGATGACGGGCTTAATACGCCCTTGTCGTCGTGACCCGGGGCACACCAGTTTTTGAATTCACCGTGATGACCATGTCGATCGCCCGACAACAAACCTGACAATCTTCGGTATAGGATTGGCCGCCGGCGGAAAGGTCTATAAACGTTGTAAACCACTCCGCACAAAACGGGCATTGCACGTCGACAGGTTGTTCCATTGCGAGCTCCTAATTTTGCGGCCGTCGTGCCGCCACAGTCAATTCAACCAGATAGCCTCATCCGGCACCGGTACCTCTCGGGCGTCAAGGACAAAACCCTTGGCTGCCCCGAGGCGGGTCAATTCGGCTGGTATTGTCTCAGCATTATTTGAGCCCAGCCCTTCAAGAGAACTGGTTCTTGTGCCCAGCTCGCCAAGAGGATTTTTTCCTTCGCGCCAGGAGTTTTCGATGTGGCGAAAAAGCGCATCGGGATCGAAAAAATTAACTCCATAATGAGACTCAGCTTCCGTTGCCCACCTGGAAGGAAGCAGCGGCCTCAGCAAGGCTGTCATCGGTACAAACCTGCCCGTTAATGGCCCGCCGACGAGATGGGCTGGGACGCGCCGGACTTTGGACCAACTGGCTTTCAGGTGCGTTGAATGCAGGCCGGCTAGATCCAAAAAACTCGCAGCAAAGGCACTGCAGCCAGCGCCCTCGCCATGGCGCGGACGATTGGGAAGTCCATAAAGCTGATCGTATCCGCGTTCTTGATATTCAGTAACATACCGCGCCAAACGCTCGCAGGTTGCCGATCCAATCTGAAATTGCAGGAAGTTTATCGACCCTCGGCCAAAGCGGTGGTGCAAGTCTCGCGAAACTTCAGACTGTGTTTCAAGTCGCCCGGGAGCAGTGGTGAACAGGATTCCGAGGCCGTAGCCCTCAACTGTCAGCAAATTATTGGTGGGATCATTGGCGCCAGAAGTCATTCCCGTCAGCAGCTCAAAATCCCGCATATCACCGGCTTCAGCCTGGCATCGCAAGTGGATGTTGGCATGGCCGATGGTATGCGTCTGGGGTGACGCCTGATTGGTCAAAGCGGACCAAGAAAGGGTTTTTGGCGATGCCCAATTGATGCCATGTGGCGATGGAATGATATAGACGGTCAAGGTCCCTGCAAGGGCTGTGGATGACGTTAAAAGCAAGGTAATAAACATCAGTCGTCGCATCATGCCTCGTTTACTCCATCCAGTTGAGCTCGATGAGGGATTGTACGTCAGGATGCAGGCTTTTGTGAACCGGACAGCTGTGGGCCGCGCGTTCGAGCTTTTCCCGGTCAAGAGGGGAAATTTTTGCAGACACAGATTTTGGAATCGTGATTTTGGCGGTTAGTTTACCGATGCGCCGGACCGGGTCAGCAACCATGTCTTTGGTGCAATCGGCATGCATGCCAGCCAAATCAATATTCAAGCGCTGGGCAAGGATTCCCATCGTCGTCATGACGCAGGCTCCCAGGGCGGTCGCAACCAGATCTGTCGGTGAAAAGGATTCGCCCTTGCCGTGATTATCAACGGGGGCATCGGTCAGCAGTTCGCTGGCCGACGTGGCGTGCTTTGATTTGCAGCGCAGGCCACCCAAGTATTCGGATGAAATATGGACCGTCATTGGTAGGTCTCCCAAAAAATTCTAGAGATCATGCAGGAACTGTTGCCCGATTATGGCACCTTAATTGAAAATTTAAAGTGCCTTTACACTTTCCCAATCTGATTTTTGATCTGGTGCCAGATGATTATGACCATCATGCATAAGAGGAGGCACCATGAGATCTATGGGTTTGATTGGTACCATCTATCGGACTATATTTTTTGAATTGAAAAACCTTCCGTCAAAATCGGCCTGTGCTCGATTGATCCGGTTTCGCTTGAACGCCAATGGTGCAGAATTCATCCAAGAGATTCAATTTCCTGCCCAATTTCAACCAAAATCCAATGCCGTATTGTTTGTGCATGGAGTCGACTACGTCGACGATCGCGAGGCAATCAATGATTTTATTCAGCCACTTGCCGAGGCGTGTGGCCTCGATAAATCCAGGCGCCATAGTGAATTTTACCTGTTGACGTGGAATTCGATGCTGTTCAGCCAAACCGCCCGCGATGAAATGGGGTTGCGCAACCTGCGTCGCCTGCTTTTTTATGCTGCAGCATTCCTTTGGTGGGGGCTGATTTGGCGTGACGCAGAAAGGCGCGCGGGCGATGCAGCTGCAACTTTGGCGGAATTTTTGGAAGCCGCTTTCGGCACTGGATATCCCATTGGATCGGTAAAAGGATTTGCGCCAACAGCAGTTACCCACTCAGCTGGCGCGTTGGTTTGGGCGAAGGCCATCAAACTTCTCTCGGAGAGGCGCCCCGATCTGATTCATCAGGGAATAAACATCGGCCGCTGGTGGAACCTGCAACCGGCGCTGCCGGCAAGCGCTTTCTGTGGGCAGGGGGATTATGCAGCCGTGGCGGCGCTTTATGACGGAGCAAGGCCCAACCACCTAGTCTGGTTCTCCCGGATGGATTTCATCCTTGGGGGCTTCTACCGATTGGCACGCCGAGCCCCGGCGATGGGACAATTTGGCAGCAGCAATCGCCTTATTCGTCAACGGGACGTCACTTGGATGACAATGGAGGCTCATGGCAACAATGTCTTGATGCGCTTATCGGGAAGTTTTTTCGCCCGGGCCCGTCGCGCGTTGCGAGTCGATGCCCGGGCATTAGGGTTGGTGTAATCCCTGCTGACTAAACCGCTTCGAACACTGCAGCTGCGCCCATCCCAGTTCCGATGCACATTGTCACCATGCCGTATTTTTGGTGGTCGCGGTGCATGCCGTGAATCAGCGTCGCCGCAAGTTTGGCGCCAGTGGCACCCAGTGGATGTCCCAGGGCGATCGCACCGCCAGTTGGATTGATGATTGCCGCGTCGAGTCCCAATTGGCGCACGACGGCCAGACCCTGAGCCGCGAAAGCCTCATTGAGTTCAATGCGCTGGATCTGGTTTTGTTGAATCCCTGCGCGGGCCAAGGCTTTTGGAATCGCAGCCACGGGGCCGATGCCCATGATTCTTGGCGCCACGCCTGTCACAGCATATCCACAGAAACGGGCCACAGGGGTCAGATTGTGCTGCTTGGCAAATTTTTCAGATACAACCAAACACATTGCTGCGCCGTCGGACATTTGCGAGCTGTTGCCAGCCGTGACCGTGCCGCCTTGCAGAAACGCCGGCTTTAGTTTGGCGAGGGCCTCGAAGGTCGTGTCGCTACGGGGCCCTTCGTCGGTGTCAATTGTTTTGGTTTCCACTTTGGCCTGACCGTCTTTGCCTGGTGTGCGGTAGGTCACTTGCACCGGGGCAATTTCATTTTTGAACCAACCGCTTTCCATGGCCTTGACGGCCTTTGCGTGGGATTCAACGGAAAATCGGTCCTGATCGTCCCGCGAGATGTTAAATTCCTTGGCTACGTTTTCTGCCGTCATGCCCATACCCAAATAAAAATCCGGGTGGCCGTCCATGACCGTCCGGCTGCCGACGACTTTATTTCCCATCATGGGAATCATCGTCATGGATTCCGTTCCACCTGCTAGGATGCAATCGGCGTTGCCGGCCATGATGCGGTCTGCGGCCATCGCAATGGTTTGAATTCCTGACGAACAAAAACGGTTTACCGTCACACCCGGAACGTGATCCGGAAGGCCAGCCAGTAGCAGGGCGAAACGCGCGACGTTCATGCCTTGCTCTGCCTCGGGCATGGCGCAGCCGATCAGGACATCTTCAATCAAGCCGGAATCAAGCTTAGGATTTTTGGCCATCACGGCGCGAATAACGTCCGCGCAAAGATCATCAGGACGCTTGACGCGTAGTGATCCTCGGAAGGCCTTGCCAATGGGTGAACGCAGGGGGCTTACAATATAGACGCCTTGGGTGTTAGACATTTCAGGGGTCTCCTGGATTTCGTTTTTTTATGCTGTCTGGAAAAAATTGCTTCCGATTAATTTCCGATTAATTTCCGACTAATTTCTAAGCGCCTGACCAGACTTTAGCATGTGCTCGATGCGTGCCATGGTTTTTGGCTCGCGGCAAAGATCCACAAACGCGCGTCGTTCCAGATCCAAGAAATCATTCTCGGAAATCACGCTGCCCGAATCGACCTCGCCCCCACAAAGGACCGTCGCCATTTTGGTAGCAACAAGGGCGTCGTGAGCCGAAATCTGGCGCCCCTCCACCATATTGTACAGCATGAGTTTGAAGGTCTGGATGCCCGGATCGCCCACGACCGTAACGGCCGTTCTCGGCTGGGCTGGAATGTAGCCGCGCCGGACAAGATTCAGGGCTTCGTGTTTGGCCTGGGAAATCTGATGGTCTTTCGCCAAGGTGATCAGAGTCGACCCTTGGGGGAACATACCCATTTCAGCGGCATCAAAACCACTGGTGGACACCCGGGCCATGCCGATCAGTAAAAAAGCTCTTTGTAAAAAATGCATCGGGTCGCCGCGCTCGGCCATCGCCATCTGGTCATAGGCCCGCAAGGCCAGTTCCTTGGTTCCGCCTCCTGCTGGAATCAAGCCGACACCGGCTTCGACTAGACCGGCATAGGTTTCGCCGGCAGCGACGCGCAGCGTAGTATGGAGTGCTGTTTCGCAGCCGCCGCCCAAGACCAGGCCACGCGGACACGAAACACTTGGAAACGACGCAAACTTGACCATCTGCAAGGTGCCCTGAAATTCACGGATGAAACCGTCGATCGTCGGGAAATCGCCTTTTTGGATCAGGCCGAGAATTTCTTTAAGATTGGCCCCGGCGCTAAAATTATCTGCATCATTGCCAATCACGAGAGCGTCGAAATCTTTTGCCACGGCGACGACAGATTTTTGCAGGGTTTCCATCATGAGGCGGTCAAGGGCATTCATTTTGGTGTGGAATTCAAAGCAAGCAACGCCGTCACCAAGATCGCGTAGGGTGGCGCTGCGGCTCTCAAAAACTGTTTTCGAGCGTGATAGAAATGACGGAGTCCGGGCTGGCTTGGCATCCGTATAGAAAACTTTTCCGGCATGGGTCAGTTTGGCGCCCTCTTTTTTCATGCGGGCTGCAACGGCATCGACGCCGAGCGTCTGCCATAACTCAAATGGCCCGAGGTCCCAGTTGAAGCCCCAGCGAATCGCCTCATCCACGCGGCGCGGATCGCCGGCTGCAATCGTGTCGAGGAGTAAACTGGAGTAGCTCCACACGTCGCGCATGATACGCCAGATAAACGTTGCCGCAGGGTCTGTTTGTTTGAAAATAAATTCAAAACGCTGGCCGAGGTCAGAAATTTTGCTGGCTTCTTCGAGCCAAGCCACTGGGGCTACCTCCTGCGCAACGTAGGTCTTGGTTTCGGGGCGGTAGGCCAAAATCACGCGTTTGCCGTTGGCATCTGCGGATTTTTTAAAGCATCCAACATCGCCAGATTTTTGTCCGAGTGTGCCGGCCTTGATCAAATCAAGGATCCACTGGGGGCTTTTGAAGACCTCGCGGAAGGGATCGTCGGGTGCCTTGTCGTAGGTGTTATTGGCAACGTGGACAAAGGTATCAAGGCCAACGACATCCATCGTCCGAAATGTCGCAGATCCAGGCCGGCCCATTAGTTTTCCGGTGATGGCGTCGACAGTTTCGATGTTCAGATTCAAATCGGCCATGTGTTTTAGCGTCACTTGATTGGCGAAAACACCGATGCGATTGGCAATAAAATTTACCGTATCCAAGGCTTCGACGAGGCCCTTACCTAAGCGGTGATCGATCCAGTGGCAAAGTGATTCCATCAATTTTCGGTCTGTCCCCGGATGAGCAATCACTTCGAGTAGGCGCATGTAGCGCGGCGGATTGAAAAAGTGGGTACCAAAGAAGGCAGCCTGATAATGCTCGGGCAAATCGTCACACATGGCGGCAAGGTTGATGCCAGACGTGTTTGTGGTGACGGGAGTCCCAGGCCGGACGATTTCGGCTATTTTTGCATGAAGTTCTTTTTTGATGTCGAGTTTTTCGATGACGGCCTCGATCACCCAATCGGCATCGGCCAGGACGGCCATGTCGTCCTCAAAATTTCCTGGGATTATATTTTGCAGGTGTGACGGGGAAAAAAGCGGAGAAGGGCGCAGGTACTTCAGCCCTTCAACGGCCAAGATGGCCCGTGTTGACCGGAAATTTTTTTGCAGCAATTTTGGTAGCCGCAAATCTTTTTGAAGTTCTTTTGGCAGGCTGGTCGGCGGTTCGGTGGACGCCAAATCCAGCACATGCACTCGCACACCAGCGGCCGCAAGGACGGCAGCAATTTGTGCCCCCATGACCCCGGATCCCATCACCACTGCGCGTCTAATTTTCATCATGTTTTTTTTCCTCTTGGGTGTTGCACCCGAAAATTGTACCAGAAGTCACTTCCAATCGTCTGAGAAGACTGCGATGTTTCCGCCATGAACTTGTGGCAGGGTCTGACAACTTGTAGTCATTGCGGCAAAAACGACCCGGCTGGTCGGGTCGGCTCTCGTGGCGGCTGGCGTGGCCTTTGTGATCATTGCCTGTGGGCCTTGAATCAGCATCGTACACACGGCGAGTGGCCGGATGTGAATCATTTATTCCAATACCGTGCGGAGGTTCGAGACGTCATCGTCAAGACCAAGTCGCGCGGGGGACACCCCGAGTTCGCCGGCTGTGTCCGGGTATTTCTAGACGAGCCGAGAGCCCACGCTGCTGCGGCTTGGTGCGATGGCGTTGCCGCTGCTCCTGCGAGCTTTTGGAGCAGAATTCGTGGTCGCCCTCACTTGGCAACGGAATTGGCCATTGAGTTGGCGGCGCAACATCGAAAGCCCGTCATTCGTATCATCCCGCCTGTGTTGTGGCGGCTTCGCAAGCAATCTATGAGGTCCTCTGGGCAAAGAAACGCTGACCAAGAAACGGCCTTCAATGTCATCGTGCCGGCGAATCTAACCAAGACGAGATTCACCGGTTCTTCAATTCGGGTTCTTCTTATCGATGACGTCCGAACATCTGGAGTGACCTTGGGTGTGCTGGCGGGAACCTTGTCAGCGCAGCTTGCGAACGCAGACATCCGCAGTTTGGTATTTGCGGCGAAGTGAATTACCCACACTTATTGTGGCACTATTGTGACGCAACGAGTCCAACCCTCCGAATTTCCAACCGATTTTCGGTAACCTTTTTGTGAGTCAATTCGTACCAATGAGTCAACACCCACGGTGTTCAAGACTCAGGCGGACTTTTCCAATACTGTGGATCCCGCGCCTGGAAAATTTGTGACGGATGCCGGCGTGGCTTTAAATGCCTCTTTTAATTTATGGGCTGGTGATTTTACGACAGGTGGCGACGACTGCCGGGGGATGTCCAGCAACCCATGGACGAGTTGGTCAAGTGCTTACAATGGTCTTATCTTGGCAGTTGGTACCGGCTTCGTCTCAAACTCGTGGTTTAGCGCGCCTACGCCTCTGGCGTCGAGTGCCTGCAATGGGTCACTTCGGCTGATGTGCATTACCAAGTAGTCGCCAGCGCAAAAGCGCCAGAAACTAAGTTGAGCCGTCACTAGAGTTTTATTTTTTCTTTGTCGATACTAGGACGGTAATCCACGGCCAAGTCTTGGGTATTTACAAGGTCCACTTTGATGGTCAAATTGCTGGTTTCCATGAGTTCTTTGATGTAGGTGAGCAGCCCGCCTGGAAGAGGATTTTTGCAGCAGTAGCACAGGTCAACATCAGAGAATTTCCGGTAGTCGCCGCGGGCGCGGGAGCCAAAAATCCAGACATCGCAGGCAACGGACTTTAATGGTTCTATGGCCACCGTTAAAAGTATCTGCCAATCTGCGTCATTAAGTCCGTAATTCAAAGGGTGGCCAGCGACACAAGAAGTTTCTTGTAGTCACCTGCAAATTTCACTGCCGCCAGGTAAACGCGCTCGGCGACTTCTTCGTTGTAAATATGCGAGGTTTCGTTGCGTCGGTCAATGGACTCAAGCCAAGCCAAGGCATCGGTAATGAGCCCTTGAGACGCCATTTCGCGGATAACGACTTTCGGGGCGGTGGATGAACTTCCCATGAGTTTTTGAGAGACGCCCCAGGCAAGTTCGTTGGTGTATTCAAACCTTTGGATGACGGCATCCCGGAGGAATTCGTTTTTTGGCTGGGCAATAGCATCGTCTAGGGTTTGCAAAGCCCGCGGGTTGAATCAAGCAGAGTACTCCAAACCCGGTTATCGCTTTCAGTCGATGCGTGGCCACGCATTGGGTTCATCGACCAGCCTGTAAAGGTCAGGCGTTGGTTGGTGGTAGCCTCCGGAATTTTTGAAGAGTGCAAAAATGTGGTCTCGGTCTGGTAGAAATTGTGCCAGATGCCAGTCCGGGCTCGTATTTCGGCGAAGCGCGGTTTTAAATCGGTTGGCGCGTGGGTACAGCCTGCCCAGGGACTGAAACCGAGGGTGGCATATCCGATGGTGGATGCGCTAAATGTAGTTGCATCACAATTCTGAACGCTAATGGCATCTGCCGTAGTCAAGACATCGACTTTTCGATTCATGTGCAGGACAGCTTTCATGGCGGTCCAGCCGCCGTGGCTCTGACCGACAAAAACAAGGGGGCGGCCTTCCGAAGATGATTCAATCCAATCAAAGAGGGTTTCCAAATCAGTTGAACCCACATCAGGATGTGACTGGTCGCGATGGTCGTAACGCGATGAATAAATGGGGTCGCTGCCAATGGCAAAACAGGCTTTGATTGCAGGGACAGGCTCGCCAGCGGAATCGCTGACCTCCTGGAGGAAATTCTGGATGGTCTGGGAGGCCCGGATCTCGGAGGGATGGCCGTCGATAAAACAGGAACCAAACCCCCCGAAGAAGACCACAAAAGGGGCAACGGCAAATTGATGTTTCACGGTCGTCTCCGCCAAGGTCGTTTGCTAGCCTTGTACTTCAGCTTTAGGCAAGGAAAAAGCCAAATTAATCGAAACCCCTCACTTTGAGTCAAAGTCTGGTCGGACCGTGGCGGGATATAGTACAATTCGGGGAATCAGGGCTAATCTGCCTTGCCATTGAATTGGGCATCACGTCCCAGCGGAGCAGAAAATTTCCATGGCGATCAAAAAAAAATCAGAGAAAATTTCAGCATCAACTGACGCCATCACCAGTTCCTTGAAGGAAACGCGGGTTTTTGCGCCACCGCGCGAGTTTGCGAAAAATGCCCATATCAAAAGCCCTGCCCAATATCAGAAACTGTGGGAACAATCGGTAAAAAAACCTGAGGTGTTTTGGGGCAAGCAGGCCAAAGAAAATCTTGAGTGGATTAAACCATTCAAAAAAGTGCTGCAATGGAAAGCCCCTTTTGCGAAATGGTTCACCGGCGGAAAGTTGAATGCCAGCGCTAATTGTATTGACCGACATGTGACCGCAGGGCTTGGCAATAAGGCAGCCTTAATTTGGGAGGGCGAGCCCGGCGATAGTCGAACCCTGACCTACCAGGACTTGCTCCGTGAAACGTCTAAATGTGCCAACGCCCTGAAGGCTCTGGGCGTAACCCCCGGCGACCGCGTGGCCATTTATATGCCCCTGATTCCCGAGACGGTCATTGCGATGTTGGCGTGTGCACGCGTGGGGGCGATGCACTGTGTGGTGTTTGGTGGGTTCTCCAGCGAGGCCCTGGCCGACCGCATCAATGACTGCGGCGCTTCGGTGGTGATCACGGCAGACGGTGGTTACCGGAAGGGCGCCGTCGTGGCGTTGAAACAAAATGTTGATGTTGCCATCGAGCGTTGTCCCTCGGTGAGTCATGTTCTCGTGGTGCGCAGGACCGGCACCCTTGTCACCATGCAGCCCGCGCGGGATCATTGGTGGGGAGAATTTCTGGGGCGCATGTCCAGCCATTGCCCGCCCTATGAAGCAGACAGCGAACACCCGCTCTTTTTGCTTTATACGTCGGGCAGCACCGGCAAACCAAAAGGCATTTTGCATACGACTGGCGGATACCTTTTGGGTGCAGCGTTGTCAGCAAAAATTGTTTTTGACTTGAAGCCCAGCGATACCTTTTGGTGCACGGCCGATGCCGGTTGGGTCACGGGTCATAGCTACCTTGCCTACGGGCCTTTGGCCAACGGTGCAACAATTGTCATGTACGAGGGGGCGCCGAACCATCCAGATTGGGGCCGCCTATGGAGCATCGTCGAAAAACATCGCGTCAGTATTTTGTACACGGCACCGACGGCGATTCGCGCCTGCCTGCGAGCCGGAGATTCGTGGCCGGCGAAGCATGATTTGTCGTCGCTGCGGTTGCTTGGCAGCGTCGGTGAGCCCATCAATCCAGAAGCCTGGATGTGGTATCACGAGGTCATTGGCGGAGGACGTTGCCCGATTGTTGACACATGGTGGCAAACAGAAACTGGCAGCATCATGATTTCACCGCTGCCGGGAGCCATACCTCAGGTTCCTGGATCCGCAACAAAACCGTTTTTTGGTGTTTTCCCGGACATTGTCGATAAGAACGGCAAGCCGGTTCCGGCTGGCAGCGGCGGATTTCTGGTGATTCGCAAGCCCTGGCCCAGTATGTTGCGGACGATTTGGGGCGACGATGAACGTTACAAACAACAGTATTGGTCGCAAGTCCCGGGAGTTTATTTTACGGGAGACGGCGCCCGCCGTGACAAGAAAGGCAACATTTGGATCATGGGGCGCATTGATGATGTGCTGAATGTTTCCGGTCACCGTCTGAGTACGATGGAGGTTGAAAGTGCGCTGGTTTCCCACAAACTTGTGGCCGAGGCCGCCGTCGTTGGACGTCCAGATGAATTGAAGGGTGAAGGGATCGTTGCCTTTGTCACCTTGCAGGTTGGGTTCAGTGCCTCGGATGCGTTGCGTGACGAATTAAAAAAACATGTTGCGGTGCAGATTGGTGCGCTGGCGCGTCCTGATGACATTCGCTTTGCAGATGCATTGCCCAAGACCCGTTCGGGAAAAATCATGCGCCGCTTGTTACGCGATGTCGCCGCCGGGCGCAATTCAAATCAAGATACGTCGACTTTGGAGGACCTGTCCGTGGTGGCAGCGCTGCGGGCCGACAGCGAGGACTGATCTGTTTAGTTTCCCCCTCTGTCAGAAAATTTTCAGTCAGAAAATTTTCCGCACAGAAAATCTGCACCAATTTCACTGGGGCACAAGGCAAATGTTGTCAATGGCCCAATCGTTTCCAGAATTGTTCGTGCTGTTGTTAATTCCACAAACTTCTGTTTGTGTTGTGGCCTGGGACTGCCACAATACTCCGCGAGTTCGCCATTGTTGAATTGGCGTTAAAGGCGCAATGACTTCCTGGCCATTAATCGTCCACCTAATAGGACTAGAGCCATTTTTACTTGCTTCGCCCAAGTCAGGGTGCAGTAATCGTTCGTCTACTGCGAAGGCATAAGATTTTCCAGCCTCAACGCTAAAAGTTTTACACCAAAAACGAGAACCGACGGCACCATTAAAGATAGCTATTTTGCTCGTGGACGTCATGACATCCCAAGCTCTGTGGCACCTATGAGGGTCACTGACGATTGAATAACTACCAACGCCAGGTCGAACAGAATCGGAGTTAACACAGGTCTCAAGGGTATCCAAAGTGTAGTCTCCAGTAATACCAGTATTCGCTGATTCAAAGTCTCCGCTTGGGACCAAATTGGGACTTGATTTTGTAATTGCTGAAATTCCAAGCCTAGTGACGCCTATGCACGACGGAGGCAGGGTACCGTCGTCGGTCGGATTACCGTTGTCGGTCGGATTACCGTTGCCTGAATTTGGTTTAACAGGATGTTTTGGAGCTGCTCCTGATTTAAATGAAGCATTGGAGCAGGACGAAATAACTGAGAAGCATGTAAAAAATATAATTAATAACTTTCTCAAAATATCACTCCCCGGCGTCAAATTCGCCACTTGGGCTATCGGTAGGATGCCCCGATTCTTTAGGGGAATGTTAAAATAAGGGTGAATACTAAAATATATACGGCAACCGCCCCCTGGCATGGGACTCCAGTGTCCGAATCTGCTGAATACTTCCGATAATAACTGTGGGTTAAAGCGGGTATCTGGTCCAGACCGCTGTCCCGCGACTTCAGATATGCCTCAAGAAATTCACGAATTTTGCCGACAAATCTTTCAACGAGTGAGGGCGCGATGCTCATGGGACGAAAATATTTTTGCGCGATGGTTTCTTTGCTGACGATTTGCGTCCTGCCTCTAGGGTGCAAGCGAAAATCAAATGCATCTTCGAAATCTTTTTTGGCCCTCAATGCCCGTGTTGCTGCGGGGGAGGCGCCGTCGTTTGTGGCAGTTGCCCAGTGGTTTGAGGGCGCGACTAGCAATGCGTCTAATTCTGGTGATGAGGCCTTGCATTTGGCTCCACCGCAATTACGCGACGGTTTGATTCGTTATGTATTGCAACAAGTGCAGCGGACGGCCGATTTTCAGCGGTCCGTCACCAACCCGGCGGCTATTGAGCAACTCCTCGATGCTGAGACGCAGGAGATGAAAGATATTGTCCTGTCCCTCATTCAACCGGGATATTTACCGGCGACGAACGATTTGTTTGCTGCGCTTTTGAGCCAGCCAGGAATTCGCGATTATGTCGATGCGGCGTCGTTGCCGGCATTGTCACAGATCATGATGCGCCCCATGGATGATTTGCTGGGCAATATGGAACGCGAGCGCCTGAATTATTTGAACGCATTGAAAAAAGTTTACTTATCCACCGCTGGTGCCACAGAGAAGTTGGGCCAAGATCTGGATCGAAACTGCAGTTGGCTGCGGGCTTTTCTCGTCCAAGTTAATGTCAACCTCGGCGCAGATGCTTGCTTCGCTGGGGGTTCTGCTGCGCAGGGGCAGGCGTCGGGGGCCGTTCCGCGGTTTATGAATTTGTTCGCTGGGCTCATGCGGGCGCAGCAATTCAATGGACCTAATGGCCCTAATGGCCCTAATGGCCCTAATGGCCCGGGTGGTGGCATGCCCCAAGCACAAATCAGCCCAGATGCCCCAAATTTGTCTGTTTTTAACGGGGTTGTTCCACCGAGTCAACTCGGGCGCGGAAGCGACTACGTTTCGCCCGGAGGCTCCCGATCAGGGAACACCAGCGGCGGCAGCGATTCTGAGGCATTTGACCAGTGCCCCGAGGGATTTGTTTTTGCCAATGGTGGATGCGAGGCATCCGAAGATTCTGGATCGTATGCTTTGGATGATTGGCCTGGGCAAGGTCCGAACGCGCAGGCAGATGAGTCAGGATTTTTAAGCCTATTTTTCGATAAGGCGGACCCTTCATCGTCCCCTAAATCGTCAGCAAAAAAATTTTTGCGTCCCCGCTACATCGAAAATCCCGGTAGGCCCCGCGTGGACTGCGCCGCCAGAGGCCTAAGGGGGATGAGGCTGGTCAACTGCCAGCGCTACATTGCTTACCTGCCAAATTTCAGGGACATGAGGGTCCAAAACAAGGCGGCCTTCTCATCAAAACAAAATCGGGGCGGGTCACCCCTCAGTCAGGAGGGCACGCGCCTTAACTTGAATCAGCCCGGCCAAAAACAATTGGATTTATTGTTGTACAGCCCATTCCCTTCGCCCGTGCAAAATCAAGGCAGCGAAGGCGCGTGCACGGCATTTGGTATGACCCATACGGTGATCACCAACATGCGCAAATTCGATCCTGGCTATACCTTTGACGCGTGGGATCTGTGGAGCCGCTACAGCAATCCATACATGAGTGCAGCGATTGAGGCAGTGGGTCAAGGGCCATTGGGGCGGGCAGTGGTGGGAAATACTCAGGAGTTGAATGGCCTTGACGAAATGTTGGCGGAATTGGATGCCGGCAAAGCTATTTTTGCTAGTTCCGATGTGGACAGTTCTTGGCAAAATGCAAGTAGCGGCTCTGCCACGCTTACCTGCGAAAATGAGGGTGGGGGGCATGCTTATTCGATTCAAGGGTATCTTCGCGATCAAGGAGCACCCGGTGGCGGTTATTTTGTGGTAAAAAATTCGTGGGGGCGTTGGTTTGGTGATGATGGTTACGGTTACCAGCCCTTCGCCTGCGCAACCGGGTCTGGGGCCCAAGCTTTTCGGGTAGAGGTCTCGCCGGGCGGGGCGTAGGCTAATTTATTTGCTAGGGAGACTTTCTATGAAACAGATAATGACAAAACTGGGCGTAGGAATCACGAGCATCGCGGTGATGGTCGCGGTGATGGTCGCGGTGATGGTCGCAGGTGGTGCTCTGGTCGGGGTTGCCCTTGGAGGCGAGCCCATTTATGTCCAGCCCGGGCAATGTGTGATGGTTGGATCGCAACAGGTCTGCGCAATGAAGGCGGACGCGTTGGGGACACCGGGCGAAATAACCTATGCCTGCCGTTATTCAGAACACAAAGGCGGCGAGCTGCCGGGGTACAAGACTTATGGTCTGGTAAAAATTGTTACCAAGGCACAGGGAGCGTCCAGCGAAATTCTAATCAAGGATTTTGGCCTCAAAGGCAAAGATAAATGTGATGACGCTGCGGAGGACCGCAAAAAACCATGACATTCAAAACAATGAAAACTATGAAAATAATGAAAATGTTGCTCGTTTTGTCCATAGCCGTCGTGGCCTGTGAAAAAGGGGCCGACACTGACGTGAAATCCGTGCGCAAGGTGGATAGCGTTGCCGAAACTCCCGATGCCTTGGACGCTGCGGCCGTCAAAGAGCGTGCAGAAATGGTCAGCGCCCCATGGAAGCCGGGCTTCATTGAGAATTCAGAACTTGGTGAGGCACCCGCCGCCCTGGATTTGATGAAGTCAACGAACATGAGCTTTTCCAAGTTGATCGCGAGCCTGCCTGAATGCGCCAAATCCGCCATTGCCACAGGGGCTGTCTTGAAGGTTGACGGCCCGTCGGCCTCGATTGATTTCACGCTGCCAGCTGCGGCCTGCCCAGGTGAAGTAAATAATTTGCACCTCGTGTATGCGGTCCGTTGCTTGAACGGGGCGAGCCTAACCAGATTTTATGCAATGACCAATTCTGCATTTTTTGAATCACCTGCCGCCGAGCTTTGCTACAAGACCAAAACGGGGGTATTGTTTGAACTTCGCAAGGATGAAAACGATAAACGCGGCGCTCAGGTTTTCAATGACCGAAACAAGGGACTATGCGCGATCGATTACGCTGCAAAAGACGTCGTCTTAAGCAATGCCTGCCAAAGCGTTTCCTCTACGGTCGATTTGGCGCCGCCATCCGCCGTTCCCTAGCTTCTCTAGTTTTTTCCTGGGTGTTCATCTGGCAGTTTGGGCTAATCTCCCAAGCCAGCCAGGCAGCGTCGCCTGACGCCTTGCTGATTGAGCGCAATGCACGGCCTCTTTTAGCCGAGGGCACCCTCGAAGCACTTATTCCTTGGGAGACTCCCCTTGAGGGTTTTTTTGTCCGCAGCCACCACAACGTCCTGCCCGCTGCTACGGATGACTCGTGGACTGTCATGTTTGATGGTCTGCTGGCCAAGCCAAAAAAGATTTCCGTTGGTGAATTAAAGAAACGGAATCAAATCTCGTTTCATTCCCTGCTAGAGTGTTCTGGAAATGGTCGGGGGCTTTTTTCGCCCCAAGTCAGCGGCATTCAATGGCAGTGGGGTGCAGTTGGCAACGCCGAGTGGAGTGGTGTGTCGCTGGGCGATCTATTTGCGGAATTAGGCGTCAAAGCCAATGCCGAATATGTGACGGTTGAAGGGTTTGACAAGCCGATCATCAAAAGTGATGCGAAGTTCGTTCGCAGCATTCCCCTAAAATTACTGATCGAAGCCAAGGCAATTCTCGCGTTTAAAATGAATCGCCAATGGATGCCGATTGTCCACGGCGGGCCGGTGCGCCTGGTTGTTCCAGGAATTTATGGTCAAAATTGGGTCAAGTGGGTCACCCGGATGACCTTTACCAACGAAGTCGACCAACGCATCTACGCCAAAAAGGCGTATCGCATGCCGGACAAGCCCGTGAAGCCCGGCGAGGCTTTGGATCCAGCTAAATTGGGCAAGCCGATTGAACACATCAGGGTCCAGTCGATTTTCACGGCACCCCCACGAGATGCCAAGCTCGCGGCTGGCCCGCTAGCACTGCGTGGCAAAACATTCTCGGGAACTGGTGCCATTAAAAAAGTCGAAATTTCCCTTGATGCCGGATCGTCGTGGCAGGCGGCGAAACTTTCCCGCGAGAATATAGCCTGGCAGGAGTTTGAATATGTGATGCAAGTCAGGGAAGGGAAATCCTACGAGGCTTGGGCCCGGGCCACAGACTCAATGGGCAATGTTCAGCCAGTCGAGCCGGAGTGGAATCCAAAAGGGTATTTGTATAACGCCGTCGATCGCGTGCGGTTTGTCGGGGATAGATCTGGCGCTTTTTTGGCAGAGGGCAAATCCTTGGCAGAGGCTCATTGTCAGACCTGCCACTCCATTGACATGGCAGAGGGGCAAAGGCTTTCTAAAAACGCATGGAAGGAAACCATTAAAAAAATGGCCGACTTTGGCTTGGGTGGTGGAGCAGGATTGCCTGATGGCGATGTGGAAAAGATCGCCGCATATTTTTCAGGGAGATTTCCCCCCGGAATGCCCGGCGAAGAAGGCGCCTCGCGGCGCGTGGATTTGTCTGCCGCGCCATCGTCTTTGGTGGGTGCGCGGGCGAACTCTGGTGGTTTAGCTAAAAATGAAGTGGTCAGCGGCGCGCGTGGAAAGAAATTATTCGCCGTTTATTGCGCAGCCTGTCACGGCGCCAACGGTGATGTGAGGGGCAATGAAGGCGGTGACGAGGGTAACCTTGCTTTGTCCGGCCCCGTCTTGAAAGGTCGTGCCTTGACGGATGCGACATTCTGGTCAAGTGTGGTGAATGGGAAGCGCAATATGCCTCCTTTTAAGGATGTGCTGACCAGCGCGCAAATTGCAGATATCAGAGCTTGGATTCAGTTGCCCCAAAACAAATAATTGGTTTCAGGATGAGGTGTTTCATGGCTTTTTTTCGCAAAACTGGATTTTTTTTGACGGTTGCCGTGACAATTTGTGCGACGCTTTCTGGCTGCGGTTGGCAGTCTATTCCTCAGTCGAAAAATGCGGTCGATGCTGCTGCGGCAGAGGTTTTCAATCAGTACAAACGTCGCGCTGATTTAATTCCAAATCTAGTCTCGACGGTCCAGGGTTATGCGAAGCACGAAAGCAAAACCCTGATCGATGTTACCGAGGCCAGGGCCAAGGCGACCAGCGTCACGGTGGATCCTTCCAAAGTTTCTCCAGCGCAGTTGCTGGAGTTTCAAAGGGCGCAAGGATCATTGAGTCAAGCCTTGGGCAGGCTTATGGTTGTGTCGGAAAACTATCCGCAGTTGAAGGCTGATGCGAACTTCCGTGACCTTCAAGCCCAACTAGAAGGAACTGAAAATCGCATCACCGTGGCGCGCCAACGGCACATCGAGTCCATCAAGTCGTTCAACGATTTGGTCACGGTCCCTCCTTACAGTTGGACCAATGGCCTGCTGTATCATTTTGAAAAAATGGCGCAGTGGGATGTTTCTGCTGCGGAGAAGCCAACCGTTGAGGCGGCCCCGAAGGTGGAATTTAAATAAATGCCGGGAAAATTCTCTGCACACCCGCTGATGCTTTTTTGCGCCGTGCTGCTGGCTTTTTTCTGGCCAGTGGTGCGGGCAGAATCGTCAGAGGTGGGGTCTAAAATTACGGGTCAATTTATGGATCAAATCCCGGCGCTGACCACCCCGGTGACTGACCTTGCTGGGATGATTTCATCCGAGACTAAAAATACGTTGGATCAAATTCTGTATCGCCTTCGTGAGGGCGGCGGCAGCCAAATTGCGGTTTTGACCGTGCCGGATTTGGGCGGAATGTCCATTGAAGAAGCTGGAATTAAGGTCGGGGAAAAGTGGAAGATCGGTGAAGCGGGAACAGACCGTGGTGTGATCCTCCTGATTGCCAAGAGCGAACGCAAGATGCGCATCGAAGTGGGGCAGGGGAACGAAGGAGCGCTGCCCGATGTTATTGCCAAGCGGATCATTGCAGAGGTGATCGCTCCGAAATTCCGTGCAAGCGGCGTTGATGACGGCGTTGTCGCGGGAGTTTTGCAAATCATTCGGCACACGGATCCAGAGTTTGATGTCGGATCAATCCGGCAATCTCGGGGACAGGGCGGTTCTCGTCGAGGGTCCGGGGGCGGATTGTTCGGCCTGTTTCCCTTCATTATTTTAATTGGATTCGTCATCCGCGTTTTGTCAGCATTCAATGGTCCCGGCGGCCATTACGGAAACAACTTGCGCCGGTCTGGATTTGGCGGCGGTTTTGGTGGTGGTTTTGGCAGCGGCGGTGGCGGTGGTTTTGGTGGCGGTGGCGGTGGTTTTAGTGGTGGAGGGTCGTCAGGCGGATGGTAACGGACAGTGCAAAAATAAAAATTCCTGATTGGATTGCAAACCGGTTGGACCTGGCGGGGCTTGCCACGGTGGAGCATGAGATCTCGGCTGCCGAGGAGAATACCTCCGGCGAACTTGTCGTGGCCTTGGCACGTCGTTCATCGGCTATCGGGCATGTTCCTTTGATTGTGGCCCTTCTTGGCGGCGTGGGCGTCCTTGAAATCGCCTGGTCCATGGAAGTTTCCCAGATCACGACCGTGGGAGGGCTTTTTCTGGTTGTTGTCGCCTCGTTTTTTATGGCTCGAATTCCCTTGGTTCAGCGCTTATGCACGTTGAAGCAGGACCGCGACGTCCAGGCTCAAAATGCTGCGGCCGCTGAATTTTTGCGGGCACGAGTCAGCCGCACAGAGGCTGCCACGGGAGTTCTAATTTACATTTCGCTCTTGGAACACCGCGTGGTGGTGCTCGGTGATTCAGCCATTGCTGCAAAGGTGCAGCAAAGCGATTGGGACGGCATGGTGGCCGCTATTTTAATTGGCATCAAAAACAAAGACTTTGCGGGCGGGCTGACAAAGGCCGTTGCAGCCGCAGGCAAATTATTGGCGCTACATTTTCCTGCAACCGCCGATAATCCTAACGAGCTGCACAACGCGGTGCGATTCATTGATTGAATCCTAGATTGAAGCCTAGATTGAAGCCTAGTTTTACATCTTCTTTTTCAAATCGAAATGAGTCAGCACGGACTCCAACACATGGGCATCATCGTTGAAGCAGCCGGCATTCTTGAAGTCGGGCGTATGATCATTTTCTGTGACCAGATAATCAATCGCCGCTAAGGCGTAGGGAACGAATTGTGCACCTGGCGTATCGATGCAGAGCGCAAGCAAGCGCAGAGCGCGGGTCAGAAGTTCGCGGCCGACCTTGGCATCCGGATGCTGAGTCCGTTCAGCGACTTTCAGGCGGGTTTCAAAGGCATTGACCGAGCTTTGAATCCTGCGAAAAACTTCTTCATGATGAAGGATTCTTTTTAGCAGGGCCGAGTAACCGGCGGGCGCGTTGGGATTGTCTTGAAGCGGCACAAAAAGTTCATTGGTCATGGTGAAGCCTCGGGAATATTGAATGATTGATTAAATGTTTGAATGGCTGATTGTGCATCACAATTTTTGTTGACGTTGCAGAGTTAGTTTAAGTGTCATACAAACTCTGCAGGACAAGAAATCAAAAACGTATCGATTTTACAAGGAGTTGCCATGCGCTGGAACTTATTGAATGTTCTATCTAGTTTTCATTGTGTGATTGCGGCCGCAGGGATTGGCTTTGGGCTGGGACAGCCAGCTTTAGCGTCGAAAGTCACTGATTTTGCTGAAGTTTTCGGAGTCAGTGCGCCTTCTGAACCCGTGTTGCTCACCAAGATGGACATCGGAGAGCCCTATGATTCCATGATTTTCCATGATGGCTACCTGTGGGTCGGGCAAAATCGGAAGGAGTTTAATGCCAATTATCGGGTTTCTATATTTGGTCGCGACGGCCAGCGGATCCACGAAGTTAGCCTGAAGCATACAGCCTATACCGTCCACCCTTACGGCCAAGGCGCTATCATCGTTACGGGGACGAGTTCTTCACCTAATTTGACGGCATGGACCGTTATTCGGGCTGGAGCTGGGGGCTTTACCACGGAACACCACTGGATTCCGGCGGAAGCTTGGAGCAATGGCTGGCTGGGCACCTTGGGTGGAAAAGAGTTTTTCCTGGATATAGGCGGCAATTCAGATGATTCAGATGGTTCAATGGATCCCAACTTGCCAGCTCAAACCATCTTTACCGTAAATCGTTCCAGCGCACCGTCTTATTTGAAAATGCGCCTGCGTGGTCCGGTTTCTGGTTTTAAACACGGCAATCAGTTCATCATCCTTCGCAAAGACAGTATCGCGTCACCTGCTGGCAAGGTTGTGATTGTCGATCCAGCGTCTGGCACCAGTCGGGATGTGTTGGATCGCCAGTTGGACCGTCCCGGTGAGCCCGTGATTATGCCGGATGGCGAACGCTTGGTCGTCGCCGAGGCCAACCGTGGAATCGTCCATTTTGCAAATCTCCGCACCGGAGAAAAAGTCGAATTCGAAACGGGAGGTTCCCCCAAGTCTGTGACGGTTGCCGGCACTTGCTTGATTGTTGGGATGGAAGTTGAAAAGAAGGGCATGGTGTTGAAAGCTCCGGCCAACGGTCCCGTGGAAATGGTCGGCTCCTTTGACTTTAATTCTTTCGGAGAATCATTCCGCGGTCTGCGCCGTGTTGCTGCAGATGTGGCCTCCGGCACGATCTATGGCCTTTCGGCTTACCCCTGCAATCCAATTGTGCAGAGTTGTCCGGATACTTGGAATGCAGTGGTTGCCAATCCTGTGGCCGGACGTGAAGCGATTATTGAGAAGTGTTCGAAATAACTGAAAAAAATTTGCTTGACTGAACTAGAGCTGTCCGAGGATAACGAGGTCAGCTTTATCAAAGAGTAGTTTTAGAAGACACCAAGAGCCCAAGTAGGGCCAAAATTGGAGGAACGCATGATGTTCGTTCGTATTCTTGCTAGTAGTGCAATGTTCAGTCTGGCTTTGTCGGGATGCGGCATGGTTGATGATCATTCGCTTGACGCTGCCAAGGTTCTCTCAGTCGAAACCCGCAATGTTGATGATTTGAATGTTACCGTGAAGGAAGTTGAGACCTCTGCAGCAGTGCGCGCATCCCTCGCAGCGGATTTTGCTTCTGTCGAAAGTGTAAAAGCTAAAACCCTCGTGAAGCCGGAAAACGATGATCTCGGCGTCATCGATGCCACCTTGGACGAGATCATTAATATCGGCAAGAAGGTTTGGGCGGTTGTGGTCGCTGGCAAACCCGTCATGAATGTGAAATTTGATTTCGCCACGGCAATGCCAAAAGGCATCACCGCGGCTTCAGAGTTGCATGGTTTCTCTGACCTTCAGTTCAAGTCTTTTGAGTACGCCGGCACTAACACGTACGGGTTCGAAGTATTCAAGGTCCAGTACACGGTGGTTTACCAGTACGCTGGCGCCTTCGGTGGCAAGGGTGCTTACATCGCAAGCGCTTCCATCGTGCCTCAGAACGTTTCAGTCCTTTGGGGCTATAGCCTCGGCATGAACGTCGACAATGTGTCTGTGTCCAACCTTGGCACCAGTGAAAGCCCGGTCGCTGGCATGAACCTGATGGCTAACATCAAGGTCAGCACGGTATTGAAGGCAGTCGAAATCAATGAGCTCTTTGCGATTCGCGGCGACACCGGTATGTTGACCCGCGTGCACTAAGCCAGCGTTTGTTTGGATGAATTAACAAAGGGCCAGCCTCAACAGGCTGACCCTTTGCTTTTTCAGCAGCAACCAGAATGACGTGTTCCACCAAAAACGAGACCAGACAGCCCAGAACGGGTCAAATGCCCAAGTCGTCTCCAGAAGCACGTCGATTGCTGCTCAAGGACTCACCTTCCTCACGCTCACGCGCTTTGGCAAGAGAGTCAGTCAAATGATTAAGTTCTTCCGCGACATCCTGAAAAGCATCGCCTTTTTTGACAGAAATTCGTTTCGACAAGTCACCATTGGCCATGGAGCGGACATGTTTTCGGAATCCTACCGTCGACCCAACCATCTGCTGGGTAACTCTTAACGAAACCGCAATTGATACGGCGACGTAACCGACCAAAACTAGCAGTGCCCAGATCCGGACCCCTTCAATGTGATGGTATACCTGAGCGATGGTGGCGTCATCAGCCTGGGATGTATCAATGAAGGTATTCGCAAACATCTCGAGGTTCTTGTAAAAAAGAAACGATAAGACTAGCGAAAACATTGCTGCCGCCAAGGCATTATAGGCAGCGATTCGCAACTGGATCACGGGTTGAAACATCATGCCGGTAACCGTTCTCTTGGTTGCGGATTTTCCTGATCGCGGCGGACGATTCATCGGAGAATCTGGGCCCACCAAAGTCAATTTTGATTTGTCCTTCACGAAACACCTCCTTTTCCCACTAAGGAGTCATTCGGTGGATATCAGAAAAACTAAATGTTTTTTTAAAAGTATTTTTTAAATCCATGAAATCATTGGTTTTATTGCGCCATTTCAACTTTCATTGGCGGATCGATTGAGGTGACTTCGCTGAAAATTTTCACTTCGCTGAAAAAAGTCACCCCGCGTCAATCACTGCCAAAAATCGAAGTTTGGTGCGGTCCGGAGTCAAGTCCGAGCAACTTCAGGCCGATACCAACCCATGGTGAATACCTTGAAATTCTTGAAGTCAGCTGCGTTCGCGCTAGGGCCCGGATGGGCATTGGCATTTGCACCCATAACGGCCTGCAAGGCCAAGCCGAGCAGTCAGGGAAGTTCCAAGCAGGTTTCTTGGAATAACAATGGCAATGGAATTTCCTTAGTCGCTGGCACGAGCGTGACTGGCGATGCCAAGTCGTTGATCTACGCCACAGTTCGCGATGCGGCTGCCGTCGTTGCCTTTTGTCCGGACACCGTCAGTGCCTGCAGCACACGCCAGATTCCGGCAGTTCCTGGGCGGCTCGTCAAATCTACGGGAACAGCCGTGACTTGGGCGAGTGTCGTCGAGTTTGATCTCAAGGAAATAACAAAATTTAGTGCCTTCGTCCGGATGGCGGGTGGAGGACTCGTTTGCGCGGAATTTACGTCTGAGACCACCCTTCTGGGCCCAGTGATTGTTGTGGTCCCTGTGTCAGGCACGACTTCACAGAGCCCCAGTTTGTGTGCAGGGTCTGATCCTGCGGCCCTCGGTAACGGAGCCTTGCGGCAAATGCTTGTGGAAAATATCGCAACGCCGCCGGTGCAATCCGGAAGCGATTGGGTGCCGAATCCAGAAGGGTCATTGCTTTCTGATGCGGAACGGGAATTGGTTCGCCGGACGAATGAGATTCGCGCAACGGCCGGCTTGCCACCGCTCCTGGTCTCCAGCCAATTGATGATGTTGGCGCGGTCTTGGGCCCAAAGCGTTGCTTTCAGAATGTCCGCCAATGAACACAGCACCTACGGTGTCGCCGAAAATACCTGCTGCTCACCGCCGGGGCCCTTTACGGCACTGCAGGCAGTTGGGATCTGGCAGTACAGCCCGGACGCCAACGAAAAGATGTTGGCAAGGGCAGCACGCTATATCGGGGTAGGCAGCGCGATGGATGCGTATGGTAACTTTTACTGGTACCAACAGTTTCTCTGATTTTCTGTCATTGCTCATGTGCCGCGCTGGCGTACAGGTAACTCCGTAGTTCCTGAATCAGTTCGTCCTGGCCGGTTGGGCCCTGGTGGCGGCAAGTCGTCCGGGCCCACTTCGAAATAGGCGACCGGCTTTTCAGCGGTCTCGCACCAATTCCAAACAAGGCGCGCATTGAAAGTCCGGGCATTATTGGCCACGGTTCGCCAGATTTCGGGCTCATCAATGCTGTGGGGTTTGTGGGCACGTTCATCATAATAAACTGGCCAACGGTAAGGGTTGAAGGGGGCAAAAACGCCGTTGAGAAGGCGGGCATCGTCGGCGCGATAGTCGAAGAAGGACACGAAGGAAGATTTGAGGTCTGCCGGAGGTACCGCAAAAAATTTATGTTCAGCCTGAATCATGACTTGCCCGCGTTGGCCGCGGCGAGACTGGAGTTTTTGGAGATCTTGCTGTTTGCGGATGTCCGAGCCCTCGCGGGCAAACAGAGAATTAAAGGTGCCCATGCTGAAGTAACGCCAGCCCGGGCGAACAGCCTCACGCAGCGGACGAAGCTTGTCGTTTTCGAGTTCCAAATTATCTAGAAAATAGAACTCCTCGTGATTCCGGTGCAGCAAGGCACTAGTCGCACAATCGTGAATGTCCCAGACAACGGACCTGCGTGACACGAGTGACGCCTGTTGCTGCGGCGAGGCGACAATCTGTGCCTTTTCAGATGGAGAAATTCCCCGCCAGATTCCCCAATAAAATGAAAACTGACTATCGCTGGCGGACATCTGTGGAAGGCCATTCACAGTTTCGTAGGGAGCTGGCTCAGCAGTGATTGCAGGGTCTGCCGCATTGCCAACAAAATTTTCTGACGTGCTCAGCCCAGTTTCCCCCTGTGGTCGGGCTTTGCAGGAGGCGACTGTGAATCCTGATAGGATGGCGACGACAAAAATGGTCCAGTGCAATTTCATGTCCGTTTTCCTTTTCCGCTTGCGCCATTCAGATAGGCGGTTGTTTGCAAAATCATCGGCCGCGGCAAAAACCGGTTTAGAAAAGCGGCGGCTGCCAATAATTTGGAATCGATGACCACAGCCTGCCCTTTCAACATGCCCGCATAGCCGATCTGGGCAACTTGCATGCTCGTCATGGGTTTAAAGAGGCTGAACAGCCTTGAAGCCTGCATGCTTGCCGCCGATGCGAATTCAGTTTTCACGGGCCCGGGGCAAAGCGCGCTGATTTTAACAGGTGAATGCCGGACTTCGTAGGAGAGAGCCTCTGACAAGGATGTTACAAAGGCCTTGCTGGCATAATAGACAGCCATTTTTGGGCCTGGTTGAAATCCCGCCGTTGACGATACATTACAGATCCATCCGCGATTCGCAGCCATCATGCTGGGCAGGGCCAGATGGGCAAAATGGGTGAGGGCGCTGATGTTGACATCGATGGTATCCGCCATTCGCTGCCAGTCAGACCTAACAAACCACCCACTTGCGCCGAGGCCGGCATTGTTGATCAGGCAATCAACTGGTGCGGCCGAATACTGAGGTGCCTTCGTGATTCTGTCCCAGGCCTCGGTTCGGGCATGCGCTGTCCGCAGGTCGCACGGGATCACGGTGATTTGAATTTGATGACGGGACTCAAGTTCATGTTTCAACGCCTCCAAACGGTCTAGCCGTCGCGCCAGGAGAAACAAATGGGTGCCATTGGCCGCAAGAACCCGTGCAAATGATTCGCCGATTCCCGATGAAGCTCCGGTGATCAGTGCGGATTTTGGCTTGGGCATGGAATTCTCCGGTAAAGTATTCGTTGCAGCCAACCCAACATGCTTCTGATTTCGTGTTTATCAAGAAACAGAGCCAGAGAAGCCATGAGCGTCCACTCAAAGAGTTGAATGTTCATGCTGTATTCGATCCCGATGTGCATCAAAATACTTCCAGCAATGATGACCAAGCGCGTGTCGCGAAACCAGACCAACACAGGAAAGGCCCCTTCGATCGCCAGGGTGCCCCAAGTTTGAACTTTGCTCATAAAATCAGAGCGCATGAAGTCCGGCAGCGGAAAATGCTGGAACTCTGTCAACTGCAGGACGATATAAACGGCACTGCCATCAAGCCATCTGGCCCCGGTGGCTTTGAAGCAAAATGCGGCGGCATAGAGCAGGCAAACCTGAAACTGAATGGCGCGAAATGCGGCTGGATTGACCCTTTTCAAGGGAAATCCGCGCATCCAACTTTCCACGGAAAGGGCTGCTCCAGACGGCGCAAAAATCATGAGAAAGCTGACAATTCGTATGAACGTATCGCCGCTGTGAAGGATGTAGATGTTGCGATGCCCAAAACTAGCCAGGGTAATGTAGACGAGCAAGGCCATCCGACGGGGAAACAGGCCGATCATTAGAAGGACGCTGGCTGCCATGTAAACCCAGAACACGGTGGCCACGGTTTTGTAGCTGTCACCGAGTTGCAAAAAGACGTTGAGCCGGTTGACCCCGATCATGGATCGCGCGGAATCGAGTGGAAAAATTCCACCGGCACTGAACCACATTCCCAGATCAGGAAAGAGCAGCGCGCCGTTGAGGATCAAGATAAAGCCGAATAAAATTCGAAAAAGTGCCAGTGGCAGCGGCGACACTGGGTCAGTGAGCCAGCTCCAAAAGTTCATGACGACCCGCTGAAATGTCATAACGGTGCCTTCCACTTATGAAATACAAAGCGCATGTAGGGCCGTTTGTCGTCTAAGACGTTGCCAGGTTGATTTGGCAGCAGGCTTTTGCGCCAATGGCGCACCAGTTCAACATGGGAAACAATCTGTCCAGATTTTGCGGAGGCATCGCGGGCAACCCAAGTCGCTGATGCGTCCCACATGCCCTTGCGCTCATCAAGGCGCAGGTTGTCGTTGAAGAATTTGCGCCAACGCTCCTTTTGGTATCTCGTCAGGTATGGGAATTCACTCATCCGGGTCATGACCCATGTTTTCCTGGTGCCGTCTTTAAAATATATTTCACTGCTGACGAAGATATCCTCGTCACGGGGGATGGGGGCAAACATGTCCCACCCTTGCCAAAGACCTGACCACTGGAAAAACGGTTCAAAGAAGGCGTCGCAAGATTTTTTTAACGGAAATCCGGCGGGCATGCTCCACATGGTTGCGCCGAGCATATACAGCGCAGCACCAAACCCAAGGCATCGGCTGATGAAGAAATTTATCATTCGTTTGCGCAACGCTCTGTATGGATTGCCGTTCCGTCAGTCGCACTGAAAATAGCGCCTGCGGCAGTGTCGTCGCGGCACAACATTTCAATCTGGTACTGCAGGCTGTCGATGGTGCTGGGGCCAAGAATTGTTTTGAGGAATAAGTTCCAGGCTTTGGCAGTCTTCAGAGAGTCTTCGATTTTGATGCCAGCAATTTCTTTTTTCAGGAGTGCAGCCGGCTCAATTTTAATTGAAGCATCCATGAATCCTGATTCATCAATCGGACGCATCCCTAGAAATGCGTCGAGGGCTCGCGCGGCATCCATCAGTAGATCGTCCTTTGCAGAGCAGGCATTGTCCGAATCAGGTTTAACGTAAAATCCAGCCGCCCGAGCTTGGTCATCCGCGTTGCTCGTGTTGTATGAAATGCCAAATTCCACAGTGGTGTTTGCCGTGCAGCGTGCCATTCCAGATGGATAAATGTTGATGTAAACGAGGACAGGATCCTTGCCTCCGGCGTTGGTGACTGCTGCGATGGCGCGGGCGCGGGCTGCAATCAAAGTGGCGATGGAGGGTAATTCGTGGTTTGGCCCGACAATCCTGTCGTTCGAGGCGGTTTCCAATGCCTGAACGTGCGCCAGATTTTTCTTACCTGTGGATTTGCAGCCAACGAGGGCAGTCGGGGTGAGAACGGCCATGCTCACTAGGGTGATGGCTTTTATTGTCTTCATCATAATTGGGATGCCTCCGTGGCCGGCCCGAAAGAAGTGTCTCCAGGCAAACATTGAATGCGTCAAAAAATGCCTCATGCTTGTAACAATATTGTAGCCTTTTCAGGTATGATTGCCAGCGGTGCAATCATTTTCAAAAAATTTGGATTTGGGCGTTTTGTATTGCCGGATGACAGGGCTTGTCGCCGTCTTTGCGACGATTTTTTTGGGTTGCGTCACCGCTGGCGCTGAACGTGTCGAAGGCATCACAAACACTTTTGGTTTGATTCCGAAAATGGATCTCAAAGTCCTTTACGTCTGCACGAACACAAATCATCCGTCGGCCCTAGAGTCCGTGCGCGATGCGGTGCTTGATTGGGCGGACTCGGTGCGCGAGGATTCCAGCGGTCCACTGGTCAGCGACGTTCTTGAAGCATGCCCCGGCGATTTTCGTGTCAATTTTTTTAGTGCAATCCGGGCTCATACCTATCCAGCGTCCTATCCGGTGATCAATCTTGGGTCTCCCGACGATTATGCATCCTTGCTGCACGAAGTTGGGCACGCCTTTGGTTTAGGCGACGGCTACGTCGAGGGGGTGTGGCAGTGTCCGGGAGAGCAAGAGAATTCGGTCATGTGCAACCCGGGAATCGAGGAAATTTCAGAAGCTGACCGGGACGGTCTGCGAGCAGTCAGGCGCCAATATTTATTGCGGCCTGTTTTTGCCTGGGGTGGAAAAAAATTTCAATGCCCAGACAAGATGCGGCTCTATGGTGTTGGCGACTGGATTTTTTGCGCCCGCTAGATTTTCACCGCGCAATTCTGATCACCGGCCCCGCTCCGTACAAGAGGTCGTGATTTTCCTGCATGTGTTTTATGGCGGTGATCATGTCGGACTTTTCACTAGAATTTTCACTAGAATTTTTACTAGAATTTTTACTAGAATTTTTACTAGAACTTTCTATAGCCCGGCGAAACGTGTCTAGAAGTCGCGACGCCGCTGGATGAAGGAATGCCGGCGCTGTGGCCTCGTGGCCAACGCTGGTGACAATCACCGTTTGCGCAAAGTTTCGTTCGCGGTCCATAGCCGATGTTTCTTGGATCCAGGCGTCGCCCAGGCTGGCCGCTACGATCATGGCAAGGCGCTCAAACCGCGGAGCCGGGGCACCGGTGGCGGACAGCAGCGAACCGTAATTCAAGGTTGAATGGTCGGCCAAGGTCAAGGCGCCCCGTTCATTGGCAAATCCAGCGAGCAAAACCACGAGGGTGCCCCTCGGGCCAGTCGCCATGGATGATTCATGGATGGTTCGGATCACGGCGTCAGAGCTTGTGGGGGCAATCACGGCGACCTTGAATTTTTCTGGCGCGTTCTCCAGAGCTGACCGCATTTTTTCAAGGTCGAGTTGCACCCAGCCAGAAATTGGGGTCGCGCTGCCAACGATCACCGCCCGGTTGCCTGGTGCTTGCAAGGGGGATTGGCTTGGCTGGGGCGCCGCAGAAACAGCGACAATTTCCGTGGGGGCCGCCGATTCGATGGCGCAGCTTTGAATCGCCGCAGTCCATAGAAGTCCCGCCAGCGCAGCCATTATTTGTTCAAAGAGGCCGAAGTGTTTCATGGTTTACCCGTTGATTTAGGATACGTGTATCCAGTATCTGATGTCTGACGGCATTTCGCCACCTGACATTGGATCGAACACTCGTAGAACACTCGTAGAACACTCGTAGAACACTCGTAGGACACTCAATGGCCCCCGACTTGATTTTCCCAGCGCCAATCTCCCGTAATTTGATCAAATTTGCCTGGCTTTGCCTTGTTTACGTAATTTTTGTCATCGTTTGGGGGGCCTACGTCAGGGCCTCTGGATCCGGGGCTGGCTGCGGCAGCCATTGGCCCCTGTGCAATGGTTCGGTGTTGCCCACCGGCGCTTCTAGGGCGACTTGGATTGAATTTTCACATCGCATCACAAGCGGCCTGTCATTGATCCTTGTGGCGACCCTGTTTTTTTTGGTTCGCCGTGCCACTCATTCCAGCAGAGGATTTCCCCAGGGCGTGATCCAGCGTCGCGCTGCGGGATGGGCCCTTGGATTCATCCTTGGCGAGGCTGCCGTCGGGGCGGTGCTGGTTTTGCAACATCTAGTCGCCGGCGATTCATCCCTGGCGCGGGCTGTCGTCATTGCGCTGCACCTGGTCAATACACTGTTTCTGGTGGGCGCACTCGTTTGGACGATTATGGCGCTGGCGGTTCCGGAGGTGATTCTAAATCCCTCGCCGGAGGATTCTGAAAACTCGGGACTGGGACGCCCAGGGCCAGACGGTCGCTCCCTGGCAGTGCATTACTACCAACGCCTTGGTCGAGTGGCGGGCCTGTTCTTGATGGTGGGCGCCTCAGGGGCGATTGTGGCCTTGGGGGACACCCTGTTTCCGGCCACAGATTTGATTTCGGGTATGGTTCAAGATTTGTCGGGGTCGGCCCATTTTCTGGTGCGCCTACGTGTGGTCCACCCGTTTCTTGCGGTGGCCACGGCAGGGGCCTTGTGGTTGACCGTGAGTGGAATTGAAAAACACTGTAAAAACAGTGATTTAGTATCAAATTTGATTTTCTTGGTCCGCTTTTTAGTGGTGGCCCAAATCGTTGCCGGCATTGTGAATTGGTTGCTGATGGCGCCTCATTGGCTGCAGCTTGTCCACCTGGCCGGCTCCAATGCCTTGTGGGTCGCGGTTGTTGCCCTGCTTTACAGCCTGAATCGCATTGCTAAGGCCACCTCTGTGGGTTAAACGGTCCCCATAATCACCTGAATTGGAGTGCAACCAATGGTTTATCGTGGCCTTAAACCGCTGTTTACTGGTGTCTTGACACTCAGCGTCGTTGTCGCATCGGCATTGCCGGCCTCAGCCGCGCGCCGGCAGACCACCCTAAATCAGGAATCCGGATCGTGCCCCGCCTTGGATCAAATTTTAGATGAAGCGGAGGCCCGCAATTCCGACCTGGCCCCGCATCAGGCCGGCAAGCAAGACGAGTTTGCTCCCGGTGTGATGGCCGCATTTTCCGAGTGCCTCGTTCGTGGTGCCGTCAATGACGAGACGGCCAAAGGCGAGCTTAGAGTTGCCTTGCAGTCCCTGTCACAACGGGGATTGGCCGCTGTCCACGAGATCGCGCCGGTCGTCGCACTGATCAACGAGACCGGCGGGGCCTCTCAAGCCTCGCAGCAACCTAGTGCAGCGGCAGCAAGTATTTTCGCCGCCAATTCAATGATTCAAATCGCAGAGGCCTCGCGCCTTTTAGATACCCGCATGGGACGCTTGCGAGCCGCAGATGCCCGAATGGCTGTCGCGCAATTTGCCAGCGAAATTAGCCGCCGGGGTGTCAGAGATAGTGTGGATTCTGCAGATTTCATCGCCCATGGCCAGGGAATCCGCATCCTCACCACCGAAATTGCTGGCCGAGTTGATGAAGTTGCCCAACTGGCAGCGATCACTTCGCGGCGCGACATGGCCGCCAGTTTGACCACGCGCTTGCGGACGTTTTCGCGCCGCAGTGGCGATGCCCCGGCATTGAATGCCCCGACTCTGCATGCCGCGGCTATACTTGATTTGGAAAAATTATTCGAAGAAGCAAATTCCCAAGCCAACACGTTGGAATATTCTGGCATCAACGGCCAGGTGGAGCGTGACGCAGCCCGTAATTGGTCCACTGCGTTTGATGGGCGTTTGATGGTCGTATTGAAAACTGTTTCACCCGAAGCCCAGTCGCCTGCTGAGGCGGTTGAGGTTTGGCACGCTGCCCTTCGCCGCGCCAACCCTGAAGCCATCGAAGCCATCGAAGCCGGCCCCGGTTCATCGGCGACACGTGACGCAAAAGTTCTCATTGAACTGGCGCCAGACCAAATGCGGTCTGAAGTTTATGAAACGGCGGAAGCCATCCGCCGGGTACTGCCGGAAGTCCGTAAAAGTGTCGAGCAATCAAGTGGCATGATCGACAGGTCTATGTTCGGCTTCACCGACGACGCTTTGGCGGCAATACGCCAGGTGGAATTAATCCTTGAGGGGGTTGCCCTTAGAGTTCGCCGGTCGACAAATCCCGATGAAATCCTGCAGGTTTGGCAACATCGGGATATGTTCAAAAATATCGCGGTTTGGACCCTTGAAGCCAGTGCCAGCAAGTCGAAGACCGCCACGCGGCTGGCCGCTGTTTTTTCTGGAGCCGTTTCGCGCATGTGGCAGCCGGATGTCATGTTTCTGCGGATGGATGACCTGCATCAGCTTCACGGAATCATCGAAGACCAGAACTCAGAAAACTGGGTCCGGGCCTTTGTGAACCGTCAGATGGCTGTGGTTTACGCGCAGTCGGCCTTGTTGCTGGGCGAAGCCATTGCGGTGCCCTTTTCAGGGGGCGCGTCTGGCGCAGCGATGCCGGCGACGCTTCATGCCATTGTGGTTGGCTTGCAGGTTGCCGGCAAAGCAACCCTCATTGTTACTTCTTCTTTGAATATTGCTGACCGCTACGTCCAAGACGGCGTTAAAGGTCTGGTGAATCCTGCCTCGGGTCTCGACGCCTTGACGATTATCATGATGTTGCCGCGTCCCATTCCGGGACCGGTGGATGCCCAGTCTTGGTTTGGACGGGCGTTGCAATCCGGTCGCAATTCCGCCGCTGGGTGGATGCACGAGGCCGGCAGGTTTGCCGTGGTGGGCCATACGGCTTTTGGTGCCTATCAAATTGCCTATGCGGATCATATTGCCGCGACCCTGCGCCTTCAGGGTTATCAAACTTCTGCGGCCGAAGTCCGGCGCCAGGCGTTTGGGCACTTTGCCCAGGCATTTTTGTTGGGCATGGTCGAGTGGGGAGAATACCGGCGCGGACAGGCGCTTGGTGGTGACCATCATTCCCAAGTGATCGCAGGGACGAATCCGTTCAAGATTTTTGCGAAACGTTTGCGCAACATGGTGTTTCCTCACAAGGCGGCCATCGACGCTTACAACAGTCTGGCGCCGGTCATTGGCGCGCCCTTGGCTGGTGCAGTTTCGGTACTGCCGGCTGCGGCTTACATCGCCTACGATTACGTCATCGCCAGTGAAGCCATGATGTACTTTTATGCGGGAACTGATTTTGGTTACTTTGCCCATAACCGCAATCAACAAGAGTATCCAGATTTGGCTGCCGGTGAGTCGGCGGTGACCTTTGTTGGGTTCGACGAGGCCGATATGCTTCATGCTGGAGCCCATGCGATTGATGCGCATCGCCTCGAGATGGAAAAATACGGCAACCGCTATTTCATTTACGATTACCATTCCCGCGAAGAATTTCTGACCAAACTGGCGAGCCACGCCAGCCAACATGGCCCAGTAAAATACATGCGCATTATGACTCATGGTTTGCCGGGTAAACTTTACACGGCCGACGTTCAGGTCTCGGCCGGCGACGGTGAAGACACGGCGCAGCGTGATGGTTGGATTGACGCTCCGTGGTTGCGCAGTAACCGCGATAGGATTCGGGGCATTGCCGCGAACGGCATGGCGCCGGGGGCGCGTGCGGTCCTGTTTGCGTGCCTCGTCGGTGCCAATATGGACACTGCGGCGCCGGGGTTGGCTGAAGATTCCGGCGATGACTTTTTGCGAGCCTTTGGCGAAACGCTGCTTTACCAGGGGGGGCTGATCGATGCTTCCGTGCGGTTCTTGGTCGGGCTCGATACCGTTTACGGCAGTATGTTGAACTGGGCGGCGCGAGACGAAGTCATTCGCAACGGCGCCCTGCAGCACCAGCCGGTTTTGCCGCTGAATCTTTTCCGCGAAGGCAAATCGGGACTGCTAGAGGCCGACGAAAAATTGCGCGCGCAAATGTCTGCGGCAGTGATTGCTGCGGCAACTGGTGACGGGCTGGTGGTGGCGCCAAGCGACAACGATTCTGCTGGCTGGAGTCAAAGCACTGAGATGCTGCAATACGCCGTGGCGCGCATGTGGCGCATGATGACCCAGTTGCATAAACTCGGAATCCGCTACGGGATACAACTGGAAGGCCCATGGTGGTCAACTCCACGCTACAAGCATGCTTATGTGGAGCCCGTTAGTAATCCAAGTAGCCCGAGCGGCGCGAGCAGCGCCGGCGTTAATGTCCGTATTGTTCGGTTTTAAGTTCGACTTGAATTTTAAGGGAGCATCAGGCCGTGGCTGCATTGTCTAGTAAGCAAAACAAATTCCTGCGTGGATTGGCTCATGACCTGAATCCGGTGGTGAAGATGGGGCAGCACGGAATCACCGAGGCGGCGATCAAGGAGATCAGCCGCTGCCTGAGCGATCATGAACTCATCAAAATTCGCGTTGCTTGCGATGAACAGGCAGCCTTTCAAGAGATTCTGGCTGGAATCGAATCGGCTTGCGGTGCGACGACCATCGACGCCATCGGGCATACGGTGGTGCTTTATAAGCGATCCAAGACGCCGAAAATCAATCTTCCTTAGGGTCTGCCAGGGATCTCTGGATTTGCATTTACGCTAAATAAATTCACTCATTACGGTCACTTATCAAAAAGACAAGTGATGCCTTTATGTTCGCCTCAATTTTCCATGAAAAAAGCCGAAAAGGTCGGGGTAACTGGAATTGGAGCACCGAGCCATGGGCAAATCAATCTTGGGATGCGCCGCAGCCCTGCTATTATTCGCGTGCGAGGCGCGCGTGGATCCATTTGCGACGCCCCCAATTGGGGCCGTGATGAGAATCAAACCGTCTCTGATCGATGGGATGCCTTCGGCGCTCGATCAGCGTAAAGGCCTCGCGGCAGCAGAGCCGACAAGGGCCACTTTGATTTATTTAACGAGCAAAAAAAAGGACGTGGACGGCGCGGCGGACACCAGTGACGACGTCACTGCAATTGTAGTCAGCGATTCCCGAGGTGAGAGAGCATCGTGGAACTGGCAAAGCCTCGAGCGGGGCGCTGAATCATCATCATCACCATCACCATCACCATCACCATCATCATCATCTTCTTCTTCCGATTCTTATTCGCATTGCCGTCATTCTGAGCCGGATATGATAGAATTGCTGGCAGAGTTTGGGGGGATGGTCTTGATTTGCGACAGCACTTTAGTGGATGCGATGGACGCTGCCAAAATCATTACATTCACCACCCGTAGTGGAGCCATCAAGAGTTTTACCAGTTGGGGAACTACCAACGCCGAATTGGGGAGTGGCAGGGCCATCGTAATCCATTCCTTTCCCATTTGATGATCACAAGTTGGTCATCACAACCCTGACCGCAAGGAATCGCGATGAACGTGAAAAAAGGTTTGGCCGGGATATTTATTTTTGTGATTATTGGAATCACGATCAGCTCCTGCAAATGCTCTGACTCAAATTTCAGTGGTGTGTCGAAAACGCGGCCTCCCACCACAGGTGGGGACCCAGGTGACGATGCCAAGGGCGTCATCAGCAGGACGTTGAATTCTGTCACCAGCCACAAGATCTGGATTGTCACCTCTGCCGGCGTTGCAAAGCGTCTGACCTTAGAGGGTAATGAGGTCAAAGAGACTCGAAGTTGGAGCGGCCTTGACGGCAATCTAGGCACCAGAACCTACGTCACCGAGGGTGGTTTCATCGCGGCCAGGTTTCCCAACATTTACTTTATTGATCCAGATGGCACCCCTCAGGGGCCGATTCCAGCCAGCAATAAAAAAGTCATTTCAGAAGCCACAGATCGCATTTGCTTGGCCTCGTATAAACGCGGAGACAAGCGCTTTATGCTGGCGGCTTGGGGCAAGGGGGCATATCGAGAGTTTCCCTTGGCCGACACGCCGCCATACCGCCCCATGTGGGATGGGGCAGCCAGCCATGAAGGTACCCTGGGTCTGGCAGCCCTTTGGGGATACAGTTGCTTCATCGACCAGAAGAGAATGGTTTTTTACTCGCAGCATGGTGGTGGTGGCAACGCCTTGGACTTGAACACCATGCAGAAGGTTAATCCTGAGAGTGTGGCGCCCAATGCCAAGTTTGTTTCCGTCAACATCCCACCCCTGACCAAAGTCATTCCTCTAACGTCTTTGCTGACCAAAGGCATTACTCCATCCTCTTACGCCATAGCCGGCGATGCCAACGGCAACATCATCAACGGAGTGGGCGTTTATACAGCGTCACATGATCCGATCAGTGACACGATTTGGGTGAGCAAGGGGAAAATTGGGGTTTATCCGGCGAGCTGTTTTTCCAGCACGCCCAACTGTGCTGGCTTTGCCGAGTATGATCCCCCGGCTGGTGGGATTGGCCCAATGAGCGCTTTGAAAGATGGCCGAATTATCGGGGCAACCAGAACCTCAGGCAACATCTATGTCATGTCCCTGAAAAATCCCGCCGATCGCACCGCAGGAATCAATGTGACCAAGATCGCCTCAGTTGGGGGAGATCCCTATATGTATACGGACTTCACCGGCGCAACTTTATATGTGAGCAACGCCGAACAAACTTTTGATTTTGGTGAGGCACCGGGTTTTGTTCCGGACAAAGCCGTGGTCGGGTCAAAATTCAGATGGACCGCAAAAGGCGGCGCATCCACTGAATGGAAGTCGATGAAGGTTGAAATCCGCTGCTACAATGACGGGGCCGCCAAGCCAGAATTTGTTGAGGTTGGGCCCGTTGGATCTGACAGGGCCATCACCCCCATCAATGCGCCGTCATGCGCGGGTAAAAAAATCAACCGTGCCGATGTCCGCGTCAGCCAACTCGACAACGCGAGCACGATGGTTGGCGTGGACCGGATCGAGGTTCTCCTAGATCAATAGTCCCTTGTAAGATGGGGTTTGACTTCCAATTTCAGTTTGATCTCGGCGAGGGTCATGGGCTGGGCTGGGCTTGGCTTGGCGTTTCGACTTTTTCTGCAGCCTCGCCCACTTCGCCCTGAGCGGCCCTCAAATACAAGTCAAGCGACCTGTCTACTAATTTTAAAAGTACCTTGGTATTTTTAACATGGCGAGTCATAAGTATGGGGTGATAATTTACATTGCGTATGGGTTATGATAGCCTGAAGTAACCCTTTCGAATAAGTGTGCGGAACGTATATGGCTGTTTTTAGGAGAAAAATCGACAAAGCGCTCGAGGTTTGGCGCGAATCTCCAATGCGTCAGCCCATGGTGCTAAGGGGGGCGCGTCAGGTTGGTAAATCTTTTGCCGTTCGCGAATTTGCAAAGGCTTCCTACGAGAATTTTTTTGAAGTGAATTTCGAGCAGCGCTCTTCGTTTAAGAAAATTTTTGAAGGTGATTTGGATCCTGTCGTCATCCTCTCAGAATTGTCTCTGATTTTTGGAAAGCAAATTCGACCGGGAGTCGATTTAATTTTTTTTGACGAAATTCAAGAATGCCCTCAGGCAATTGTCTCATTGCGATATTTTTACGAGCAGGCAAACGAATATCATATAATTGCGGCTGGAAGTCTCTTGGAGTTTGCGCTCGAAAAAATATCGACTCCAGTTGGGCGAATAGCCTACGAGTTCATGTTTCCACTGTCATTTTCTGAATTCCTTTCAGCAACTAATCGGGAGCATCTTGTTGCTCATCTGCCGCGATTGCGCGGCGGCAAAATGGAGCCAACGAGCGAAACGGCTCACGCCCTTTTAACAACTGCCATGAAAGATTATTTTATAATTGGTGGAATGCCTGCTGCGGTAAGCGCATTTGGAGAGAGTCGAGACTTCATTGCCGTGGCAGAAGTTCAAGATCGGATTCTGCAATCGTTTCGAGACGACGTACATAAATATGCTAGGGGTGAATTCCAATCGAGCAATCTCGAAAAACTTCTCGAGACTGGGGTTAAGCACGTTGGGAAACAAATTAAATATACAACCATATCTCCAGATACGGACATCAGGCGAACTAAGGCATCAATAAATTTGCTGGAAAAATCTTGTCTGCTGCATAAAATAAGGTCGGTCAACCCATCAGGTCTACCGTTGGGGGCGGAGGCCAGCGATAAATATTTCAAGCTTCAATTTCTTGACATCGGTTTAGGCCAGCGGTGGGCTGGATTTTCTGCGGCTGCTGTGAACGCTGGAAAGGACCTGCTCGCGTTGCACGAGGGCCGTCTTGCCGAACAATTTGTTGGTCAACAACTACTCGCCGAATCCTCCGTCGGCAGTGAAAATAGGTCGTTATATTGTTGGATAAGAGCAGAGAAAAACTCGGAAGCTGAGGTAGATTTCATCATAGCAAGAGACGGCGTGATTATAGCTGTAGAAATTAAGTCGGGAACGTCCGGAAAGTTAAAAAGCCTCAAAGTAATGCGCGAAAAATACGCTGCAGTAAATCAAAGCGTCTGCCTTCAACAACGTTCTAACGTTGAGGAAAACCAGGGGGTGCTATTTATGCCCTTGTATTCGATCCTGTAAGGTCGAATTGACTCACAAAGAATGTTACCGAAAATCATTGTTTTTGGCCGGTGGGGCTTCGGCATCGTTCTAACATTCAAGAAAGTCAGGGTTTTTCTATTCTTGACGTTGGTTTCCTAAAGATTTCACTTAAAATTGCCGATAGTTGCTTGGAGTTTTATTTTTTAAGGAGGCGCTGGATGCAACGGGCTTGGTCACAATTGGCGCTTTGTTTTGGATTGAGCGCTTTTAGCCTGAGTGGCTGCAGGGGCGCCAGTTTCCAGGGGGAAGGCAAACAAGCCAGCCTGCCGCCGCCGAAATGTCCCCAAGGAGTTCAAGTCAATTACGCGGCCTCCCAGGCAGGCGAATGTTGGAAGAGCCGGCGCGTCTTCAATACCAGCGCCGAACTTCCTAAGGGCGTTGACCGGTGCACAACCTTCAATCTAACCTCAAGTGGTTGTGATTCCCTAGACGCAGTTTTAAATACCGCCGAAGCCAAGGGGTACTACGAGTCCCACCAGCGCGAAACTTATCGGGGTGCAATTGCAGAGTTTCTGATGCAGAAAAATTTAAGTTCCGGTGCGGTCGCCGTGGTCGGCTGCAGTGAGGGGGCCAATGCTGGAGTTTTTTACATTCAAATGGAAGGACATCCGGCCTCCGAAAATGAGTGCAGCAAGACCGTCGGCAAAACTGTTCTTAGTTTCTGTATTTATTCTTCAACTTCAAGCTACACTTCCGACACTAATAAGTGTGTCTGGCCGTAGATGCTTGAATATGGAAAGTTCTCGTTCCGCGCGGTCAAGGATGATGCCACATGATGATGCCACATGATGATGACAGCTTTTAGAACCCCGTCAGTGCGTTACGCTTCCCTGATGGTCGCAGTATTTATTGCGTCTTCATGGATGTCGTTCGGATGCAAGGCCCGCTTGGAAAACAGCGGTGTGCGTTCGTCCGATGTGCATTCGTCAGATGCCCTGGCCGATGATGAGAAACCGTTGCCTGATTACACTCCGCGGTTTCTTGAAATCGATGCTGGATCGCCACCATTCGCTCAATTTGATTCAGAAGTCACAAAGGTCTTGTTGCCTGACAAGAATACGCACGATCTGTCTCTTGTTTCTGCACAGGCTAATATTTCCGATCAATACCGATATTTTTTCAGCCTCTACTCATGGCAGGGCTTGGGCCCATTCAACTTGCCGCGCAATACCCATGTTTTTGGAGTTTTTGTCCGCCTTGATGGAAAAAAAGTCGAGTCCGATCCGATGGGCTACTTTACAATTAGTTGGAATGCTGCCGATGGTGACATCGCACTGGTTTTTCCGGCCAAGGCTGGACACAACTTCTCCCTCTCTGAGACGTATCGGCTGCGTGAAAGAATGAGCGCAGCGACCGAGGTCCGCAGGTCGCGAATGGTGGAGATAAAAAAGGAGGTATTTGACGCTGCTTTCGCCCATTACACGAGGATTGTCGTGGGCGAAAGCACGGGGATCGTATCCTACAAGATGTTGGACGATCTTGATGCCCGTGAGCGTGTCCGTCGCTTCTCCGTCGGCGGTTACAGCAATTGCCAGCATGCCATTGCAGACATCCTTTCCCGTGCCGACGGAACCCTTCTGGAGACGCTCCTTGCGCGCGGTTTCGAGGCGGGCGACATGATTTATCAATGGCTGTCCCCACACTTCGTTAGTACCGATCCGCGCCTGGAAGTGATTGGGCAGCGCCTGCGTCTTCAAAAGTCCAACAACTGACAGCTATGGGTGCATGCTAGAGGATAGACGATGCTCGATTCGAAAAATACAAAGCCTGCTGGCACCAGCCGGCGAGAACTGCTTTTGGGGACGGTTAAAGCCGTTGCAGGAATGGCCTTGTTTGGTCCAGCCTCAATGGCCCAGGCGGCGTCTAAAGCTGCGTCCAAGGCGGATCTGCGCTGCGGCACCCAACAGGGTCCGACAACGCCTGGGATGTTGGATTTTTTTAAACGCCACGGCGTGACCGACATTTGCGGTTATCCAGAGGACGAGGGCAATAAGGGCTTTTTTTCTACCAGCGATCTCGAAAAGTGCCGCGACCTTTGTGCCCATCATGGAATTAAGCTGGCCATGATCCCTCTGCCGTTTTTAAGTTCCAGCCACATCGACCACGAAAAACGCCCGGCGATCCTGCTGGGGCAAAGCCCAGAGCGAGACCGCGATATCGAGGACATTGCCAAGACGATTGAGGCCTGTGGCAAGGCCGGTATTTCAGCCGTCAAATACAACATGAGCTTACTTGGGGTGATGCGCACCGCAGAATCCCCGGGCCGCGGCGGCAGCGAGTACAGCACATGGAAGGAGGCCGAGGTGCCCCAAGCCAAACGCCAGCAACTTACCCGGGCTGGACGGGTGCCCGAGACGGTGTTCTGGCAACGGATAGAATACTTTGTGAAGGCCATCATGCCGGCCTGCGAAGCGGCAAAGGTCCGGGCGGCTTGCCACCCACAAGACCCGGGGACACCTCCAGGAGGGCTTTATGGCATCGACAACGTCTTGGGCACCGTGGATGGTTTGAAGCGCTTTGTGGGCATCAGTGCCAGTCCCTATCATGGCTTAAATTTCTGTGTGGGCACCGTTTCAGAGATGCTGAAAGACCCCGCCCGGGAGATCCTCGATGTGGTGGATTGGTTTGCCAGTCGCGGTCGGATTTTTAACATTCATTATCGCAATATAAGAGGCAAACGAGGTGATTTCATAGAGGTTTTCCCTGACGAGGGCGACGTCGACATGGTGGCCGTGGCCAGGGTTTTAAGGGCCCGGGGTTATCGCGGGATGCTGATGCCCGACCATGTCCCCCATCACCAAGATGACCCCAAGGGGATGCAGGCATTTGCCTACGCTCAAGGGTACATAAAGGGGGTTATTCAGGCGTTGGGGTAGGACAAACCCTCAGGCGAATCCTGTCCTTGCCTTGGAAAGGCAGGCGGTGGTAATACCTGACCCCTGTTTTCGTTATTTTCAAGGGGATTGCCATGGCCCGCTCTAGAGCACGCGACATCATCAAGCTCGTTTCCACCGCTGAAACCGGCTACTACTACACCACGACCAAGAAAAAGGGTAAGGACAAGCTTGAACTCAAAAAGTTTGACCCAGTGGTTCGCAAACACGTTGTCTTCAAAGAAGCTAAAATCAAGTAATTGAATTTGGCTCCGCAACATTCTGATTTGTATCTCAAGCAGCTCTTGCTTGGGCCAATGGAAAACTTTGTCTACCTGATGGGTAGCAAGTCTTCCAAAGAGTGTTTTGTCATCGATCCCGCCTGGAATATCCAGGCAATCGAGGACGCGGCGACAGCAGACGGGATGACCATCACCGGCTGCCTGATCACGCACTACCATCCTGACCATTGTGGCGGCCACCTTTGGGGGCACGACATCGAAGGCGTCGCCGAACTTGTCGGGCGCAAGCCTGTGCCGGTTTACGTCCAGGCAGAGGAACTTGAAGGCGTCCAAAAAATCACCGGGCTAAGTCGCTCTGATTTTAAGGTCTGTCGCGGTGGCGATGTCATCGACATTGGTGCAAGCAAAGTCACCTTGATCCACACGCCAGGTCATACCCCAGGCAGTCAGTGCTTTCTCTGCAATGGGGCTCTTGTTTCGGGCGATACACTGTTTCTGTCGGGCTGCGGGCGGGTGGATTTACCGGGGGGAAACTCCGAGCAATTACACGAAAGCTTGGCCACAAAACTTGCCAAATTGCCCGGAGAAACCATCGTCTATCCTGGACACCGCTATGACCCAAAAAATTCAGCATCCGTTGATGAACTTTTGAAAACCAATCCATACCTGAACGCCAAATCACTTGCAGAATGGCAGCGGCTGTTTCGCAACTAGGGAGATTTTATGATCGTTGAAACTTTTGCCCAGTTTTCCAAAATGCTCGCGAACCTAGACAAGATTCTGGAGAAGGCTCAAAAATTCTCGGAACTCAAAAAATTTGATGCCGCCAACCTGTTGAATTCTCGGCTCGCACCAGATCAATTCAATTTCATTCGCCAAGTTCAAATCGCGTGCGATACAGCGAAATTCGCCGTAGCGAAATTGACGGGCATTGAAGCGCCAAAGTTTGAAGACAACGAGACAACCCTGGCGGAACTTCATCAGCGAATCAGCAAGACTCTGGAGTTTCTCTCGACGATTAAACCTGAGGCATGGAAGGGCTGGGAAACCAGAAAGACCCTAAATCCCAGAAAAGAAGGGAAATACCTGCCAGGCGACGAGTTTCTGACCCAGCATGCCGTCCCCAATTTTTATTTCCACATGAACGCAGCCTACGGGATTTTGCGCCACAACGGCGTTGACCTGGGCAAGATGGATTATCTTGGCGTGATCACTTATCGCGACCTGTAGAATTTCCTGATTTAGTTTAAAAAAGTTCCAGGCTGATCATGCAACTTCCGGTAAAGCCCGTTGGCCGATATGAGGTCTGCGTGGCTGCCGCGTTCTAGAACCCTGCCGCCTTTGATGACCAGAATTTGCCCGCAGCGTGCCACCGTCGAAAGTCTATGAGCAATGACAATGACGGTGCGCTCGTGGAGCATGGATTCAATGGCTTCTTGCACGCGTCGTTCCGAGTCAGGGTCCACACTGGACGTCGCCTCGTCCAAAATAATCAGCGTCGGATTTGTGGCCAACGCCCGCGCAAAGACAATCAGCTGACGTTGCCCATGGGAAAGATTGGCCCCTTGTTCCCGGACATGGAAGTCAAGGCCGCCCGGTAGCTTTGTGATGAAATCGCTTGCGCAGACGGCCTCCAATGCCCGGTTGATGGCATGGTCGTCGACGCCATCGCGGCCCAGTGAAATATTGAAGCGCAGCGTGCCGTCAAACAAAACAATGTCTTGAGGCACAATGGCGACTTTCTGGCGCAAGGTGGTCGGACTGATTCCCGAAATTTCAACTCCGTCGATGGTGATGCTGCCGCGGTAGCCGTCATAAAGGCGCGCCAGCAGTTTGATGATTGTAGATTTCCCAGAGCCAGTTGGACCCACGAGGGCCAGGCTCTTTCCTGCCGGCAGGTCAAACGTCACGCCTTGCAAAACGTCGCGCTGACCATAGGCAAAAGTCACGTTGGAAAACGAGACATTACCCTCGCGCATTTCAAAGGTGGTGTCGCCGGGGATGATCTCCTTGGTGTCGAGCAGGCCAAATATGCGGTCAATCGACGTAAAAGCGCCCTGAAGCATTGCCATCTTGTTGCCAAGTTGTTTGAGGGGTTCAAACATCTGCTGCACATATTGAACGAAAGCAACCAGGACCCCTGCGGAAATAGTACCCGCCATCAGGGAATCCGGCGCCAAGTGACGGATCGCCAACCACAAGACCAAGCCAGTGGTCATCGCCGAAAAACCATCAAGAACGGCAAACATCGCAGCGTCCAATACGACGCTGCGCATTTGCGCATTACGATAGGTGTCGTTGAGCCTTTCATAACGATTGGCTGCATCCGGCGCAGCATTGAGGGTCTTGATTGTAGCGGCGCCATACAGACATTCCTGGGTATAAGCGTTCAAGGCGGCGAGGTGCTTGCGGGCTGACAGCATCGAATCGCGAAGTCCCTTGGAAAATCCCCGGACGACAAGGATCAAAACCGGGATCATGACAAATGCCGTCAGGGCCAGACGCCAGTCCAAAAGCAGCATCCCGATCATGCACCCGGCGAGAACCGCAAGGTCAACTATCGAAGTCAAAACGCCTTGATTAAGGGATTCACTAAGGTTGTCAAATTCACTGGTGGCTCGCGTGACGAGCGCCCCGGACAGGGACCGGTCGTGGAAGCTGGCCGACAAACCCAGCACATGGCGAATCACGGATTCTCGCATCGACCGGATCATCTGGTGGGTTGCCCAAGCGGCGGTAACGGTCTGGCCCGTGCGACAGGCGTATTCAAAAAAGATCGCCCCCAGATAAGTGATCCCCATCCAGGCCAAATAGTGCAGATCCCCGGGGATGATGCCGTGGTCAATCGTCGCACGAAGGATCAAAGGTAAAGCGGCCTGCATTCCAGAGATGGCCGGCACCAGACAGACGGCAACCAGCACTAGATGGCGATATTGCCGCAACCACGGCCACAATTTTCCAAGATCTCTGATCATGTTTGACCTGCCGCTGCAATGACAACCAGGCAGACATCATCGCTGACTTTGCCGCCTGAGGTATGCCGGCGAAAATCAGAAATAATCTCGTCTTTGATGGCTGTGCTGGAAAAACTGCTTTTCAAGGCTGCCAGACACCGGACAAACGTGCGGTGAAAAGTTTTGCCCCCTTTTGATCGTCCATCGACAAGCCCATCGGTAAAAACCACCAGGCGCGCAGCGGCAGGAAATGCGTAGGTGGCATCGCCCCGAGCCTCCGCCTTGTTTTGAGGATCATTCTTCAGGTTATGGTTCAGGCTCTGATTCAGGCTGTTATTCAGGCTGTGATTCATTCCAAGTATAGGCTGCAACCCGCCCGTCAAAGCACGGGCCTTCATCAGTCCCGACTTGGAGGGCTCAAGGATTACCGGAAACTGGTGGCCAGCATTTGCGATCGTCACCGTTTGCTGTTGGTAGTCAACCTTCAGGACGGCGCACGTCATTTGTAAATTGCTGTCGGCTGCGACCTTGTCCACGACACACTGGATGAGTTCCAAAATCTGGGAAGGCCGGTTCACGGCAATATTATCGTGGGATCCCATGAGGCTGCGTAAACTTTCCAGAGCTCCGCTAACGGCCGCTGTGATCATGCTCTGGGCAATTCCGTGCCCAGTGACGTCACCCATCATGACATAGATGGCCCGTTGTGCGGGGGCCTCAATCACATTGGTCCAATCGCCGCCAACCCGCAAAACCGGCTCATAGTGAAAAGCTAGGTCCGATTGGAGTCCTCCGGGATTTTTACCGGAACCCCCGAGGTTCGCCCGCTGAACGCTTTCAGCAACTTTCATTTCAGCGGTCATTAGGGCGGACTCGTGGATGAACGACTGACGAACCATGGCAACTGTCGCCAAGGATGCGATTGATTTTAGTAATCCATGGGCATGAGATTCCAGCGGCGCGTCGAAACCGAGGATAAATTCCCCAATCAGACGCTGGCGAGATTTCAAAGAAAATCGGTAGACGCGGTTTTCCGGTATGGCACTGAAGGCCCGGTCAATCTCTGTTTGAAGAGCGACGGGGGGCTGGTCAAGAAATTTGGCGATCAGCTGCCCGTCCAGAAACAGGCGCGGGGACGGGGCGTCATAATGTGGGTCCTGACTATCTTTGGCAGGGATGAATGCCGCGATGGAGGCCTTGCCCAAGCGCACTGTGCTGCGCAGAGCCTGATCGATCAGGCTATTTGAGTCGTGGCCGGAAAAGATGTCCATGATCGCACCGTTTAGGATTTCCATGCGCTGGCGATTGTCGGCCAACGCTGCCTCGCGAATCGAAAGGTCCCGTGCCATGGAATTGACACTGTTGTTGATGCGGTTAACTTCCTCTTGAGCAGCATTTGGAAGTTGCAGCCGGTAGTCGCCGCTGGCAATCACATCCAACCCCCTGATCAAGCGGTCGAGGGGATCACGCAGGTAGCGTTTCATGAGTTTGCGAGTCCCGATATTGACGGCACTGATCGCCAGAGCGAGGGCCATGGCGAGGAATATCAGTGTGTCTGTTTGCTTTTGCCGGATGGTGGCATCGGTGAACCACAGGGTGAGTTGGCCGATGACAGCCCCGTTGCGCTCGACCGGGCGGGTCAAGGTGAGTCGGGGAGTTTCGCGGGACTTCCACCTTTCCAGCATGGTTTGACCGTGCTCATCAACTAATTTTGCGGCGGTGATGATGTCGGATTGCAGGAAAATCCCGACGATACGTTGGATTTCCCGGTCGTCAATGTTCCAAACAGGGCTAGTGAGCACTTCTGTGGCGCTCACCAAAAGTTCACCTGCCTTGGTATCAAGATTTTCCAGTTCACGGTTATAGGAGAAAAAGAAATTCACTGTGCCCAAAAGTAAAAAAGCCAGGGTCACCAGAACCGACAAGCCGAAGCCAAGGTCGCCGGCGACGGTGCGCTTGGCGTGAGTGAATCTGGGGATCATTTTTGGTCCCCAGTCAGGTGTCCGACCTCGTTCCAAGTTCCAGCCGCCACTATTTTTCCGTGATCCAGAATCAGGATGTGCTCGCAGGATTTTAATACCGAAGGTCGGTGGCTGGCGACGATCATGGCGCAACCCCGGCGGAGCAAAGTCTCAACAAGTTTTACTTCGGTTAGTTGATCGACCGCAGACAATACGTCATCGAGGATCAAGACTTCGAAATCCCGCAAAAACAGCCGGGCAAGGGCCAGCCTTTGTTTTTGTCCACCAGAAAGCCTGATTCCCTTTTCGCCAATCTCAGTTTGGAATCCCTGAGGCAATTCAGTGATTTCATCGAAAATCATGGCATCGCTTGCGGCGCGTTCGACATCCGCCTTGGAAACAGGCTTTGCCAATCCAAAACGCAGATTCTCTTCCACAGAAGCCGAAAACAGATGCACCGTTTGAGCCGCCATGCCGCAGGATCGGCGAACTTCTACCGGATCTAGTGTCAGGAGGTCGCGTCCATGCAGAAAAATACTGTTCGCGGGCGGGTCGTAGAGTCGGACAATAAGTTGCAAGAGGGTCGTCTTGCCGCTGCCGACTGGGCCGGCGATGCCAATGCGGCCTTTTGCCGATAAATCAAAAGAAATTTGTTGAAGGGCAAACCTGTCAGGATCGTCCTGGTAGCGGAAGTTAAGGCCGCGGACTGAAATAATTGGAGTGGCTGCGGTGGCTTTGGTGGCTGTGGTGGCTGTGGTGGCAGTGGCTGCAGACATGGGCTTTTTCACGGCCACCGGTGCCTCTGCACTTTGGGACTCCATTTCATTGAGCCTGACGACTGCGGTTTTTGCGCGTTCATACATGGCGATGATCATTCCGACTGCCGTCAGCGGAAAACTGAGAAAGCCGATATAAACATTGAAGGCCAATATATCGCCAACCGTAATGCGGTTGTGGATCGCTTCGTAGCCACCGTAGAAAATAACGGTCATCTGGCCAATCGATGCTAGGCAGCTCATGAGCGGAAAAACCGCGTTGCGGATGAAAACCAAACGCATGTTGCTGTCGTAGACCGCTTGGTTTTCAATCTTCGTTCGGTTCAGGAAAGATTCCTCGGCACTGCTTTGTTGGACGACGTGAACGTTGACAAAGGCCTCGGTAACCCGGTTGGTCAGGCGCCCGATGGCTTCTTGATTTTGGCGCGAGTATTCCTGCATGCGGGGCATGGCATAACGGGTGATCACCAGCATCAGGGCAAGGGGCGCGATGCAAGCAATGGTTAAACCAACGTGGATGGTCAGCATCCGGCTGATGATGAAGGCACACAGAAAAATCAGGTTAAGCACCTGCAGCAGACCAAAGGCAAAAAAGACGCGCAGTTGTCCGATGTCATTGGACAGGCGAGAGACCAAATCCCCCATGCCGAAATGCATGAGGGCCTTTTGCGGAAGCCTCAATAAATGACGGAATGCATCCGTGCGTGAGTTGGCTTCGATGGTGCGACCTGGCCAAAAAACCAGAATCCGCGACAGGGATCGGATGAAAATTTGGAGCAGACCAAGGGCCATGATCAAAAGGGCGATTTTGGAAAGAGCCATTGGGTCAGGATTTGCTGACTGTTGGGCCGTCATCTGGTTCACGGCATTGACAACATCTTTGGCCAACAGCGGGATTTCAAGGGTGATCAAATTCGTCGCGGCAAGGGCAATAAAACCAGCGGCGTACCATGGCCAAAGGGGCGCGGCATAGCGGCGAGCGAATCCTCCAAGTGCGTTATTCATTTCGTGACCTGGCGGGCATTGCGGGCATTGCGGGAATGAAGGAATGCCGACGGTGGCGGGGCAACCTCGGCAAATTTTCGTTCGAGAATCTCTTCGCGAGTGGTTTTTGACTCCGGCCACGAAATCGTTGATCCGTGGCCGTTGTGCAGAAAGAAACTTGAGTTGGCGAGTTCCGCTGCGAACGACGCGATATGAGTTGCGAAAATGGTGATGCCCCCGGCGGCTTTCCGGCGCTGGATTTCCTGGCGCAGTGCCGCGATATGGCCCAGATCTAGAGCCTCAAATGGCTCATCCAGAATCAAGATGTCTGGGTCGTGAAGGGTCGCGATGGCAAGGCCGACTCGCTTGCGCATTCCCATGGACAGCATGCCGATGGGGCGCTGGGCAAAATCCTGACAATCCCAGTAGGCCAGCGCATTGCCTGCGGCGTTGTGGGCGCGTTCCTCGGGGGCCAGCATTCCAGCGCTGTACCGGCATAGCTCGTCCGGGGTGGCCCACATTGGCAAAAGATTGTGTTGCGGCAGATAGCCGCATGATTTCCGTGATTCAGCTATTGGATGTCCGGACAGAGTCACTGTGCCCGAGGATGCGGCCATGTTGCCCGTCATGATTTGGAATAAAGTGCTTTTGCCGCTGCCGTTCGGACCTGAAACGGCAAGGCATGTGCCGCCTTCTAAATCCAGATCTATGGGGCCAAGCTTGAATGCCGAGGCGCCGTCTGGGAATGTTTTTTCCAGAGCAGTGGTGTTCAGATGCAATTTAAAATTATTTTCCTGCATCATTTAATCTCCATCCGAAGCCGCTGATCCTGATGCTGGGCAAGAAAGATTATCACCACAGGCCAGAGCACAAAAGCAGCCTTTGTCGCAATGATAGCGGTGGCCAGAAATAAACTCGCCATCAGGGTGGTCAACATTTGAATGACCGGGCGGCGAACATCCACTTGCCACAACAAAAATGGAGTCAGTGAGGGTGCCATTGCAGCTGAAGCCGCCGCCGTAGCCATGACCTCGCCTGGGGCGACGGCGAGGCCGGTGGTGGTGATGGCTGCGCAAACGCTGGCAACGATCAGGCCTGTGCCAGCATGGCTTCGGGCCACCTGGTGTGGCGTGATTCCGAGCGCATACTCAAAATGAATGGAATCGGCTTCAGCGGCGGCCTGGAAGATCAAGGGCAAGGCTGCAAACCAACCGGCAAACCAGGCGAAAATAGCGACGAAGGCCGAGGGTATGCCCGCAGCCGCCGCGACCGACATCCCGCCGGTCGCCAACAACGATGCGCCCCAAAAGGCCCAACTTGATGGGGCTCGGAGCATCAGCCCGGTGCGCCAGCGGATCATGGTGAGCAGCGGGGAACGCCAGTGCTTGGAAACAAGGCTGAATCTGCGGGGCGAGATGGCCAATTTGGTTGGTCTGCCTGAAATCGAAGGGCTGCGTTGGTCCTTTGGTGTTTGGGTGCGCAATGAAGCCAAGGCCGTTGCCAGGCATATGCCCAGCGTTGCCGCGATGATCGATGTTTCATGCCATGATACAAGCCACGAAACAATCCACGATACAATCCACGATACAAGCCGCGATAAAAGGCCTTCAAATGAGGGTGCAGCCACGGCGATGGGACGTTGTTGCAAAACCCCGCCCCCGGCGAGGATGATGAGTGTCCCTGTGACCAAGCCGATGATTGTGGCCAGAATTGCTAGGGAAAATCCCTCGGTGATTCTGGCCCGTTTGGGATCAAGGCCTGACAGGATCGAAAAGTTAAGCCAGCCCACGGTTACGTCCCTTTGGGCGGCCCGGCGCACCATCAGGGAGCCAGTCAGGGCGATAATCAGGCAAACAACTGTGACGGCTCCCAGGGCAGCGCGGGGAACAATAGCGGCAATGTCTGCAGAGAAAACATCCCGAAACACGTGGATAAACAGGCTTCCAAAGACCCCTGCTGCCACCAAGCTGACGGCGGCCTCGGGAAGGCTGTGGCTGACCAGGCGCCGCCATGACGAGGCGATCCCCCGCCATGGTAGGGCCGCGCCGCGGAACATCCTGGACGGATTGCTTTTTGAGGGTAGTCGTGCCATGTAGAGGGTCGCCTGATAACACCTGTGGTAATGAAAATGCTCGACGTACAAGGATCAATGATAACGCGTTCCCACGCCATTCAAAATGTTGGCGTCTCGGGATTGGAGTATCCTTTTACACCAGATCTAGGTGACGGAGACGCTTTCCGGACCAGTGCAGTCTGGTCCCTCGGCGTCAGTTTGTCTGCCGAACAACGCGGCGCCCACATGTCGCGCTTTGTCGAAACCGTCGACACCCTCGGAGATCGTCCCATATCCATCTCTGGGATGGTCGAATTTGTTCAAAATGTCCGCCAAACACTTGAAGCCAGCAGGGCCAGCTGTGAAGTGCGTTTTACTTGGTTTCGCAGGGTTTATGCGCCGGTGTCGCGCAAGTCAGCCCTCAATCCCCATCAAATCACCTGGCGAGTTGATTGTGGCGGCGGCGCTAGTGGCGACGGTGATGATGGTGGCAGCCAATCCCGGGCCTTTGTGACGGTGCAATTGCCCGTGAAATCCCTGTGCCCATGTTCCAAAGCAATTTCAGAGCGAGGCGCCCACAATCAGAGGTCCTTGGTGACGGTGACGATCCGTTCCTCCGCAGATGCGGCAAGTTTGATGCCGTCCATCGAAAAAATGGTGGCCATGGTGGAGTCCCACGCCAGTTCGCCGGTTTATCCAATTTTGAAACGTGCCGATGAAAAGTTCGTCACTGAGCTGGCTTATGACAATCCTGGGTTTGTGGAAGATCTCATCCGCAGCATCGCAGGATCTCTGGGCGGATTTAGCGGCGTTGAAGCGTTCAAGCTTCATGTCCAGAATCAAGAATCAATTCATGCCCACGACTGTTTTGCCGAGATTACCTCGCCTTACTGGTAGGCAAAAAAAAACCCCACCCGTTGCCAGGCAGGGCAGTAACCGGACCGAAGGTCCAGATTACTTCTTCTTAGCGACTTTTTTCTTCGCTGGCTTCTTAGCCTTCTTTGCTGCCTTCTTCTTGGTCTTAGCAGCCTTCTTTTTTGCGGTCTTCTTCTTCGCGGCCATTATTCACTCCTTCGATTAAATGTAGTCGAGATTCAATGAAATGCGAATGCATTCACATCGCTCTCAACCAAACTAAAGATACATCTACCAATATTATTACAGAATTTTTTGTCATTGATCAATTGTTTGAGGTGCTCATGTGAAATATTTATTCGTTAATGAACTTATTTGAGACATCCGGTTGCCTGAAAAATTTTCGCCAAATCTATTTTTGCATCAATACATTCCAATCCATACCGATACAAATCCCGTTTTCCAAAGTCATCTTTAGTCCACACAATCCGCATTTTGATGATTTGTTTTTTTTCAACAGAGAGCCCAATTTCAGTGTCCTCAGGGATTTTTTCCGACATGATGACGCCCAGTCCATGCCGACTCACATCGATCGGGCGGGCCGACATGGTGCGGTTGCTGGCAATCAGAAACAAGCGGCCAGGCATCAAACCCGTAAGGGTCTCTCGCCCATCAGTTCTGCGTTCCTTGAATACCAGTTGAAGTTTGCTCATACCTTGTTCCATCCACTCCAGAAAACTTCAGTCAATTCAGCTGACCACAATTCACCCATAGGTATCTTCGGCCATCGGTGGACGTGGCATGAGGAGAATTCGATAAAGTCATGTAAATACACCGAAAATACTCGAAAATTTGCCAACCTGAAATGTCCCAAGCTGGAATTCACCTGTAATTCACCAGCGATACCCGGACTGCATTCAAGAATGCATTAAGGTTGCTGGAGGAATTAAATCCTCAGGAATCAGGTACAATATAAAGGAAGAATTCAATGAACGCGGCGCCCTGCGGGGGCCGGTGGAGGAATGAAATGATCGCGATCTTTCCGCAACTTGCTGCCTGTGCTGCTGCCAAAGACACCGAAAAGCTTGCGGTGATGGTCCGCACGCAGTTTGGTTTTACCAATCCGAAGTTCGACGCAGCAGAATTATTGAAGTGTATCGGAGTGGAGACGGAAGCCTTGCCCCTTGATTGCTCGGGTAACCTGCTGGTGCGTGATGAGAAGGGCCAGTTTTCAGTCATTGCACTGGTTCCAGCCGGATTGACCCGTGATGTGCGCCAGTTTCGCTTGGCCCATTTGCTCGGGCATTTTCTGTTGCATGTGCAAGGCGGCATTGCAGACGGCAATTACAAGGGGCATGGATTTCGCGAAGTCATTTGCCCCTACGCTCGTTACGTATCTGGCACGGCTGCCGCAGGGTTCAAGTCCATTCCGGGGGATGAGGCGACGGCCGAGGATCTGGCAGATGATTTTGCTGCGGCTGTCATCTTGCCCAGAAGTCTAGTCGCTGCTGCCGTGGCCAAAGGTGCCGATGCGGAAGGTCTAGCGGATTTTTTTGGTTGCGCGCCTGAATTAGTTAATCGTCGCCTTGTCCGGCTCGACCTTGTGAAGCAAAGTAAGCCCGAAATAAACTTCAGTGGAATGGCGCGCATCCGCGAGATCGCGTCCCGTCTGGAGCGTTCCCCAGGGACTTCGTCGCGTAAATAGGAAAGAGTCGTTTGCTCGTGTCTAATTTTTCATCAAACATGCATGAGTTTGCAGCGTTTGCCGGTGCGCGCCATGGAATTGATTTGGCATCTTGGCCGGCTTTATATGCGTGGTCGATCAGCGACACGGCGGCATTTTGGGGCGCTGTTGCGGATTTTTCGGGGATTGTCTGGCAAACCCCGCCGTCAAGAACTTGGCAGGAGCCGCCGCCCGGAAAAATGCGCGGCTCCAAGTGGTTTCCGGGTGCGACGCTTAATTTTGCGCAAAATCTGATTCCGGTACCCAGCTACCAAGAAGTCATTGTCGCTCATGCCGAGGGTGGTCGCCGCCGGCGTTTTCTTTATGCATCTGAATTACGCGAGCAGGTTGCGGCATGCCAAGCGGCCCTAAAATCATGTGGCGTGGTCAAGGGGGATCGCGTCTGCGGTGTTCTGGCCAATACGCCCGAAGCAATTGTGGCCATGCTTGCTACAGCATCGCTCGGGGCAGTCTGGGCTTCGTGTTCTCCTGATTTTGGGGAACAGGCCATTGTCGATCGATTTCGTCAAATCGGACCCAAGGTCATGTTTGCAACACGCCGTTACGTTTATGGCGGCAAGGCGATTGATTGCGCGTCGAAAATTCGGTCTTGTGCCCTGAAATTTAATGCTGCGGATTCAGGCGAGGAACTACGCCGTGTTGTTTGGGTCGACCACTTGAGTGGATCTCTGCCTGAGTCAGGATTTGCTGAATCATCGTGGAGCGACTGGCTCAATCCAGCGACCGCATCAGGCCAACCAGACGCGCTGACCTTTGAGCCGTGTGGGTTTGAAGATCCGCTTTATATCCTCTTTTCATCCGGCACGACCGGTGTTCCCAAGTGCATAGTCCACAGCGTGGGCGGCACATTGCTGCAGCACAAGAAGGAAATCCTGCTGCATTGCAACCTTGGCAGGCGTGGGGTAGCGAACTTTGATTCCGGATCGCGCCTGCTATTTTTCACCACTTGCGGGTGGATGATGTGGAATTGGATGGCGTCTGCCCTGGCCACCGGCACGTCCATTGTTCTTTATGATGGCTCTCCGGTGGCGCCAGATGCTGGGGCGTTGTGGCGCATGGTTGACAGCGAGGGGGTCACAGCTTTCGGGCTCAGTCCGAAGTATGTCGCGGCCTGCAAATCCGCTGGAATTCATCCTCAGTCCGATCATGATTTGTCGCGCCTCAAATGGATATTGTCCACGGGATCGCCGCTCTTGCCAGACCATTTTGAATGGCTTTACGCAGAGGCTGGGCAGGGTCTGCATGTGGCCTCCATTTCAGGCGGAACCGACATCATTTCCTGCTTTATGCTGGGAAATCCCATGAAGCCGGTAAGCCTTGGTGAGATCCAGGGGCCGGGCCTCGGAATGGCGATTGAGTGCTGGGATGGGAATGGCCATCCTGTTTCTCGAGGTAGCGGGCTCAACGGTGAACTGGTCTGCACCAAGCCATTTGTTTCCATGCCGGTGGGCTTTTGGAATGATCCATCCGGAGAAAAATACCGCCAAGCTTATTTCGAGCATTTTAGCAAAATCGACCCTTTGCATGACCATGAGGTCTGGCGCCACGGTGATTACGTCGAGTTTACAGCCAATGGCGGGATTATCGTTCACGGCAGGTCGGATGCGACATTGAATCCGGGGGGCGTGCGCATTGGCACGGCCGAGATCTACCGGGTGGTGGAGAGGATGGTCGGAGTGCAGGATTCAGTGGCTGTTGGTGTTAAGCGCGGTGCTGGTGCCGGCGGTGACGGTGGCGACGAGGACGTGGTTCTTTTGATCAAGCTTGCCCCAGGGCAGATCCTCGATAAATCCTTTGAGGACCACCTGCGTCAAATGATACGAAAAGAACTGAGTCCGCGGCATGTTCCCGCCGTGATTATGGCAGTTGCGGATATACCCTATACGCGCAGCGGCAAAAAAATGGAGTTGGTCGTGGCGCAAATTTTGCGTGGGCAGGAGATCGCAAACCTCTCGTCGATTGCCAATCCGGAGTCGGTGGCTGCCGTGACCGAAGTCAAAACCAGGATTTTTGGATAAATTTATGACTAAATCGATGACTAAATCTACTCCTTCGACCTATCAGGCCAGTACCGACAGCATGCCCACCAAGGATTTGCTGAAGGCCCAGCGAAAGCAGGACTACGAAAAAGAAAAAGCCCAGCGCAAGAGGGATAAAGAGGCCGATAAGGCCCGGAAGCTCCAGGCTAAATCGGATACCAAGGCCGAGCGCGACAAGGCGCTGTGGTCTGGGTTGAAGCGTGGCACAACGTTGGACGGAGACGAGTGAACCCGGCCAACCAGTTTCTTTGGCGCCACATTGTCCAGCGCAAGTGGCTTTATGCAGGTGGGCTACTCAGCCTGCTTCTGACCAGTATTACCGAAGTGATGGCCCCCAAGTTTGCCCAGTGGACGCTGGACGCCGTTAATATTGATAACTCGTTAAATCCTGGCTCTAGCTCCGGCTCTAGCTCTAGCTCTAGTAACCTCCGCGACTCCTTGGCTTGGTTGGCTGTTGCTTTTATTTTCACCGGATTTGCCGGTCTGGCTGGACGCATTGGCTGGCGCCAAACTCTGGCCCGCGCCACTCATGAATCAGGGCGCATGCTGCGAATCCAGTTGTGGGACCAGATTGCCTTTCTGCCTATGCGGTTTTTTCGGGAGGGCAGCCTCGGCGAATTGATGAGCCGCTTCAGCGCTGACGTCAATCAGGCGCGAATGCTGTTCGGGTTCACGCTGGTTTTATGGCTCGATTGTGTTTTTTTCACGGTATTCGCGTTTGCCGCAATGTTTTTGATCAGTTGGCGTGCGGGCCTTGCGTGTATGATTGTTATCGTTGCGGTCCCGGCATTGCTGCGCAACCTGGCCCGGCTTGAATACATGCAACACGAAAAATCCCAGTCGACACTGGCGTCTTTCTCAGACCGGATGGCGCAAAATCTTTCGGCAATCAAGATTCAACGTGCCGGTGGCACCGAACGGTTTTGGAGTGCCATGCTTGATCGGGGCGCGCGCTTGTATGCAAGCGACCGATTGCGGGTTCTCAAAACGGGGCTCCGGATTTTTCCTGTGACTTCTGGCGCAAGCCTTGTCTGTGTGGCGGCCGTCATGATCACCGGATGGTTTGACCTTCACACTGGCCGCATCGGGGCCGGCGGCATGTTCGCCTTGTTTGCTTACGCCACGATGCTGCAATCGCCGCTTTTTGAATTGGCTGATCTTGTGTCGGAGTTGCAACGCGGGCGGGCCAGCCTTGTCCGTGTTTTGGAAGTGTGCAGAACCGGAAGTATCCTTGGGTCGCCTGAGTCGATCAACGGCGAAATTCTCAATGGGCCGGCAAATCTGCATCAGATTGTCAGGACGCCGGTGCACGATGTTCAAAAAATCGCGATCCGGGTCCGGCAACTGGTGGTCCATTCGGGTATTTCTGGCCATCAAGGCTTCAGGGCTGGTCCCTTGGATTTCGAGGTGGCGCCTGGGGAATGGTTGGGGATCTCGGGACGGATTGGCTCTGGTAAATCGTTGCTGTTGGCGACGTTGGCGGGGATTCATCACGAGGCCAGCGGCACCATCGAGGCCCAGATGGTCACATTTCAGCCTCAGCGGCCTTTTGTTTTTTCCGGAACAGTCCGCGAAAATCTGGAGCTTGGTGGCCTTGCAGACGATCGCGGCGATGGCGACGATGCAAAAATCTGGGCCGCCCTTGAAACAGTCGCGTTGGACGAAGAAATTCGCAATATGCCTGGTGGCCTGGAGGCGTACCTCCATGAAGGCGGCATCAACCTTTCGGGAGGCCAGCGCCAGCGTTTGACCCTCGCACGGGCATTGCTACGCGAATCGCCAGTCATGCTGATGGACGCCCCCCTTTCTGCCCTCGACGAGCAGACTGAGCAGAAAATTCTTGGAAACCTGCGTCGGCGTCTCATAGCCCGTGCGGTTATCCTCGTTTCGCACCGGCCAGGGGTTCTTGTCGCGTGCGACCGCATCTTTAAAATGGGAGGTGGAGGTGCCAATGAAGCTGAAAATGAAGCTGAAAATGAAGCGGACCAACAAGCCCTACACTCCTGAATCGGCTCATAATCGTCCAGTCCCCGATGCCGTAGGGATTCGGGCCCTTTGGAATCTCGCCGGCAAGTCGAAATCTGCCATGGGGTTGGCTGCGGCAATTTTAATGCTGGCGGCGGCATTTGCCACGACGGCCTCATGGGTGATGGGGATCGGAATTGACGCAATCATTTCCCGTCAATGGAATGAAACGCTGCTCTATGGCCTGGCGTTTCTTTCCTTCGAGTGTTTTGGGGTGGCTCTGCAATATTTTGGGCGTCGACGCCTGGCGGTGGTCACGACGGAAGTGGCCCTAGATGCGAGACTTGATTTGATTCGCAAACAGGCATCATTGCCGATGAGTTACTTTGACCAGCAGCCAATCGGCCGCATCCTGACGCGCCTGACCAACGATGTTGAAGGGATCGAAGGATTTTTTGGTGGCACCCTGGCCCGTATGATGATCGCCGTGATTCAAATGATTTCGGTGTTTGCCGGACTTTTGATGCTGGACTTTAGGTTTGGAGCCATCACGATTCTTACAAGTGTGCCGGCGTTGGTGCTGGTCTTTACCCTCAATGCGCCCGTGCGTCGTTGGTTGCGTATTTTCAAATATCATTCCGCTCACGTCAACAGCCTGTTTGCTGAGTTTGTCAGTGGCATCGCTGTGCTGCGAACTTATTCATTAGAGGCTTGGGCGCGCGGGCGGCTCTCTAAAGCTATTCAAACGCAGTTCGAGGCTGGTATGCGGGTCCTGCATTGGAACAGCATGGTGCGTCCGGCTGCCGTATTCTTGAGCGCCCTTCCCATGGGGTGGGTGATTTTGGGGGGCGGCAGCGCCGTGGCGGATGGCACCATGACGCTGGGCACGCTTGCAGTTTTTCTGCGCTTGGCCGAACGTTACGGGACTCCGGTGCGGACTATCACGCAGGAAATTCAGGTGATTCAGGAGGCACTGGCCTCGGGCGAGCGCGTTCATGAAATGCTCTCTGAAAAATCAGCCACAAAATCTGGGAGCCTTCGGGCTGGGGTCAGCGGCGCGGTTTCATTTAAGAATGTTTTTTTGTCCTATGCTCCTGATACGCTGGCAAAATCTGTTTTGCATGACATTTCCTTCGACACTCGTCCGGGTGAGCGCATTGGTATCGTGGGGCGGACTGGGTCTGGCAAGACATCGCTGGTCAGCTTGATTCCTGGACTTTATGAGCCACACGCTGGTCAGGTCGTGATTGATGGTGTGCCTCTTGGCCAATGGGACATGGAGTATCTGCGCCGGCAGATCAGTTTTTCGACGCAAGATGCAATCTTGTTCCGGGGGACGTTGCGAGAAAACCTGCTGGGCTTTCCAGGCACTGATTTTGAGGACTGGAGCAGTGTCGAAGGTGCCTGCCATGAAAGCGGTTTAATGGACCTTATGCAGAAGGACCGCTCAGGGCGTTTCAATTTGGGGCTTGATGCCAAGGTTTTCGCGGGCGGCGAGAATTTCAGTTCCGGCGAAAAACAGATCATTGCCTTGACGCGGGCTCTGGTGACTCGTCCACGTATTTTGATCCTTGATGAGGCGACTGCCAGCATCGATCAGAAACTTGAGGTCAAGGCGATGCAATCCATCGGGCGATTACTCCCAGATTGCACCTGTTTTATCATTGCCCACAAGTATCAGACCCTGGCCGAGTGTGACCGGATTATCGTCATTGACGATGGACGTCTCATCGCCGACATACCTTCTGGTTCAGAATATGAAGTTCGCGAGCGGCTTCAGGCCATTAGAGAACCGGTCTCGAATCTCGTTTGAAAGGGATTTGTGGCTAACCGGATGGATCCATTGCGCTGCGACATCGCCGGCTGGAATCAATACAAAATCCCGCTCAAGCATCCGGGCGTGAGGAATTTGCAGGAATTCTAAATCAATCTGAATTGGTTGCCCGACGCCATCGCGAGCCAAGATGATGTCGAGATCCATGGTTCGGTTCCCCCAGTGGACGCTCCGCTCCCGCCCTAGGGATATTTCAATTTCCAACAACACTTTTAGAAGTGAATGCGGGTCTAGCTTGGAGGCAAGCACGAGGGCGCCATTAAGAAAGGGCTTATCGGCGGCACCAATGGGATCAGTGGCGTAGAGATGAGAGCGGCCGTGGATTTTTCCGCAGCGGGCTTCAATCAAACGGGCGGCCTGCCGGATCAAATCCAGCCGGTCGCCCATGTTCGAACCTATGGCAATCAGATATTCGTTCACTGAATAAACGTTTGTACTTTCAGCTCGACCTCTTGAAGGGTGCCCAAATCGGATGTTGCGGCATCGCGGATGATGACTTGCCAGTTGCCATTGGCTGGAAGTTTGCGCAATTGCCACAGTGCCTTGACGGCAACGCCATCCATTCCAAAGGTCCGTTCGATCACCGTTGCGGGGCGAGATGCCGGATTGTCTGTGGGAGAGTCATCGGGTTTAGAGAAGTGGGACGAATTCCCGAGTGCTCCAAGATAAACCTCAGTGCCGTTTGGGTGGCGCATGCTTACGCGAAGGTCTCCAGGGTAAGTGTGCTCGATTTTGACGCGGACTCCGATGGCTGCAATTTCGCCGCTCGAAAGAATATTGAGGTCCTGGGTGATGCCTGCGGGATCGTTGTCAGGAATTGGGGTTGCGAGCCCGGTGATTTTCGCAGCATGGATTTCCGTTGGGCGCTCGTCAATATCCAGATATTCAGCAAATACCGTGGATTTGGTCACGTCTTCTCCGCGGCAAGCGTCCTGGGCGCAGACGTTACTCTTGGAGCATCCATTCACATACTGGAAATCCCTTTCGCCACGAACAAGAATTCCTTCAATTTCCCTCGTCTCTTCATTGAAGACCGCTGACCCCGAATTGCCACCGTAGGTATCGAGGTTGGCGACAAAGAAAGGCTTGTCGGGATTGGAATTTCTGACACTTGCGTCACCGGCAACTTTGGTCGGCAGGCCGCTTGGATGACCGATGACGAGCAATTTAGTGTCGGATTTCGTTGCTCCCTGTTTTTTGTATTGAAGGGGCGTGCGACCCGCGACAGGACGATCGAGTCTAACAATGGCAAAGTCCGATTGGGTCTCGTCGTCAACTTCTTGGGCGATAATAGACTTGCAGGTGAAAACATTGTCGGACGGGACCGATGACAAATCAGTCGTTGGTTCGTTATAGCCAAAGTCGAAGACGAACGAGGTGCTGTCACAACGGATCTGTGATGTCATGCAGTGGCCTGCCGTCACCAAAATATCGGGGCCAACGAGAAAGCCTGAACAAAATCCGGCTGTAGGTTGCTCCCTGAATGGCTCGTCCGCGCAAAGCTGCATGGCATCGCCAAAATTCTCTGAAGCAACGTTCAAGTGACCGGCACGGGAGGCGTGAGGTGTCAGCTTTGAAGTTTCCATCAAGACTGCGGTAGAGCGGGCCAGAAGGCGCCAGCTCTCGGGTACCTTGGCATCATGAAGGTCTAGGCGGTTATCTTCGCCGTAGACCACTTCAGGGCGTGGATTTGCCGCCTGTGCCGTTGTAAATACAGTTGAGACAATCGCTAAGGCTGAAAGCAGCGTCCTTGCTGGCATTTGAAACCCCTGATTTTACGAATTTTTCGAACGTTTTTTTAAGGGTAACCAAGGTTGGCCGCGTAGTCAAATTTCGTTGATGAAATTTTTTCGGACAAACAGGTTCAATACAGAGGAAACGTTTTTGACTGGAAGTTGATTCAGGATGAGGTAGCCGGGGGAACTCGGCCACGATGGATCACGATTAAAACCAAATCCAGGAAGTTCGCGAATCAATTGTGGGTTGCTGCCAGTGGCGAGAAAGGCCAAGGCGTCAGCACAGGCTTCGTCAAAGGCTGCATCAAAGGCTGAGTCAAAGGTTTTGGCATTGGCGTTGGCATTGCGATGTGCGTGCACAACACGTAACTGATCAAGCACATGATGGCCCATTTCATGGGCATGAATGAACGGCGCATTCCACAGGTGAACAGTTCCCGGAAGATTTTTTGACGATGGATAAAGGGAAATTCGTGCCGTGCTGGGATCGTAGGATGCATTGTCTGTGACGAATTTAGAAACCTTACCCCGTGCATCTTCATAGACGGGAAACAAATCAATAGAGACCGGCGGTAGTGCTTGCCCTGTCAATTCCAGAAACGCGGGGGCTAGGGCAGCGTGCTGGGTGCTTACACTGGAAACAATTTCCTGAAGGATCGAATCCACCTGTTGAGAACCTTGGCAGTATACAATCGCAGTGGCGGGGCTCGCAATGGAGACAACTTTTGTTGCTGCTGTTGTGACGTGATGCCGTCCCCAAGTGATTTCCCGGACAGGACCGCTGGGGGCGAGGCACGGCATTTTGATCATTGGGGAGTGCCGCGATGGGCTATTTGCCGGTAAATTTACGAATAGTTCAGGCGCGGGTTCTGCATCGCCTGGAAATCCGCGATTTAATGGCCCGCAGGCTGCCGGCAGAAATAACATCATAGATGCAATCGCGGGCATAGCCGCCGCCGTCAGAATTTTAATTTTCGCAGGCAATGGTTTTTAGCCCCGCAAAGTTTTGTTGGCGAATTTTGAAGCGAGGGCTCCAAACGGCTTCACCCGACGAAATAGCCCCAAATTCTCGCGATCGATCGATATCAGGGAGCCCAGGGCGATACACACGCTCAGATAAGCGGAGCCGCCATAGCTGAACAGTGGCAAGGGAATTCCAACGACCGGGAACATACCCAAAACCATCGAAGCGTTGATGACAAACTCAAGAAACAAAAACGCCGTCAGGCCGATCCCAAGCAGGCTGGTGAACGAATCTTTAGCCTGGCGGGCGATTTCGAGGGCGACGTAACTCATGGCGCCAAACAAGACAAAGGTCAGAAAGGCTCCAGCGAAGCCGTGCTCCTCTGCGAATACTGAAAAGATGAAGTCCGTGTGTCGCTCGGGAAGAAATTGAAGCTGGGTTTGAGTCCCTTGCATGAAGCCCTTGCCCATGATTTGCCCACTGCCGACAGCCACCAGACTTTGGAGCGAATGGTAACCACTGCCCCCCGGGTCCAATGCCGGATTGAAGAGGTTTAGGATGCGAAGTTTCTGGTAGTCGTGAAAGAGGCCGAACCAGGCGATGATGAGTAGGACCAATCCCGTGCTGGCCACGATGATGATGCTTTTGCGGTCAACCTGGACAAAGGCGATTTGTGATACGGAAATCAGGACGCAAATCCCGGCGGTGCCCAGATCAGGCTGAGGAAAGATCAGCGCAAAAATCAATCCGATCATTCCGGCAAGCAACCACAGATCGCTTAACTTGTAGGCTGCGCGCAACTTGTTGGTGTAGAAAAATCGTGCTGTCACCAAGGCGGCGGTTACCTTTGCCAGTTCGGAAGGCTGACCACGGAAGCCGGCGAATTCAATCCAACGCTGGGAGCCGCCCGCGACATCCCCGATCACAAGGACAATGGCCAGTAGGGTGCAGACGAAGCCAAAGATCCAGTAAGCGTAGGTGTTCAACGTGCGTGGCGCGATCAGCCATCCAAAGGTAAAGAACAGCCCAATTCCCAAGGCTGCATTGCGGATCTGAGAGTAAAAGAAGCTATTGCCGTCGGTGGCACTGTATAGATTCATCAGGCCAAGCATGACGAGAAGCGCAAAAATCACGCACAGCATCCGCGTGTAGTGTTGATTGGACTCCCGGATGTCACTGCCCAGACTGAGGGCTGTGCCATCAAAGTCGCTGTTTGTCTTCCGGGTCTTCAGCATTTGAGCTGTCCTCTGCTTCGCGAACGGTCTGGGCCGCGGCTGCGGCTGCAGCGACGGGAGTGCGTTGTTTTTTCAGGCGCCAATATTGATTCAGAATTTTTCCGGCTATCGGTGCTGCTGAGGCGCCGCCTCCACCAATGCTGTCGTTTTCGCTGACCACAGCCACGACGATTTCCGGGTCTTCAACTGGGGCAAAAGCGGCAAACATGGCGTGTTCTTTCCACTTCATGCTGACGTCGCGCTGGTTGTGATTTTTTTTGAGGCTGACAACTTGCACGGATCCTGTTTTACCGGCAATGCGCACACCCTCAACCCGGGCCCGTTTGCCGGTGCCCTGTTCGTCCATCACCACGGATTCGAGCCCCTCGCGCACGGCGGCATAGGTCGCAGGGGATATGTAGGGGACGGTGCGAATCAACTGTGGCGATTCCTCGAGGATCAATTTACCAACGTGGCTGACCACCTTGTTGACGATTTGCGGCTTCCAGATACTTCCGCCGTTGGCAATCGTGGCATACAAGGAAGCCAGTTGGATAGGGGTGACCAAGTTGTAGCCCTGTCCGATGGCAATGGGCGGCGTTTCTCCGGGGGCCCAGGGCAACCGGTGCGTTAGTTTTTTCCAAGCGGTGGTAGGGACCAATCCCGGCCGCTCCATATTGAGGGGCAGTCCGAGTCGCTGGCCAAGCCCAAGGGCTCGTGCGTATTTAGCGATGCGATCCACTCCGAGTTCAACGCCAACGCGGTAGAAGTACACGTCGCAGGACCTCATCAAGGCTTCGCGCATGTTGACTTGACCGTGACCTTCGCGGATGTGGCAATGAAAGACTTGATTTCCAGTGGTGAAGTGTCCAGGACAAAAAAACCGCGATTGGGGATCCACAACTTTTTCTTCAAGGGCAGCCAAGGCAACGACGGCCTTGTAAGTTGATCCGGGCGGGAATTCACCGCCGGTAGTTTTGTCTAGAAACGGGTGGTAGGGATCGCTCAGCAATGCGCGCCATTCCTCGCCACTCAGGCCAACCTGGTAAATGGAGGGATCGAATCCTGGTTCGCTGACGATGGAAAGTATCTGGCCGTTTTTTGGATTCATGACGACCACGGCGCCGTATTTTCCACGGAAGGCATCGACCGTGGTTTTTTGAAGTTCGGCATCGATCGTCAGAATGATGTCATCACCCGGTATAGCCGCAACTTCCGGCAGGTTCCACCGGTCGCGATCAAACAGGTGGGATTGGCGGCCGAAGGCATCGACCTGGATCATGCGGTACCCGCGCTTACCGCGCAGGTGTGGTTCCCACCGGGCCTCGATGCCTTGTTTGCCGATCAAATCCCCCATCATGTAGGGGTTTTCATTGTTGTGGCGATTAAGTTCTTCGAGTTTGGATTTGTTGATTTCGCCAAGGTAGCCCAATAAATGTGCAGGCGTGTCAGGCTGATAATCGCGACGCGGGGCAACACTGATGTCGATACCAGGCAGGAAAACCCTGTTGGATTGTACGGTCGAGACTTCGTGGATGGAAAGATTGCGTTTCAAGTTGATGGGCAGGAATTTTGGTTGGCCGGCAGAAAGTTGCAGGCGTTTTTCAAATGTCGCAATCGGAACATGCAAAAGGCGAGATAGGACTTTGAAGGTTGTTTCCTTGTCCTTTACGTATTGGGGAATATACGCCAGGTCGAAAAACGGCCGGTTGCCGAGCAGCACCTGGCCATAGCGGTCCAAGATAATTCCGCGGGGGGAAGGAATCTCGATTTTACGGATCCTATTGTTCTCGGAGATGCGCCGGTAATATTCTCCGCGATAAACCTGCACGAACCACAGCCGCAAAATTAGGATGGAGGTCATTCCAACCAGAACGACGGATGCCCAAAAAAAGCGGTTTTCGACGACAACCGATTCGCGGCGAAAGATTTTTTTCATCCCACCTGATCCTCAGGGGGAAGGCTGTGGTTGGTCGTGCGGGCAAAGAATACACCGATTGCTGTTGCGATCGCTGTTCGCAAGATCTGGGAGAGTGCATAGCGCCAATCGAGACGACCTGGATCCTGAGTCACGGCGATCACAAGGGTTTCAATGGCAATGACCCATGCCATGCATGAAATCAGGGTTACGGTCCACGGACCGATGTGACGCCACGATAAAGTATAGCGGATAAAATTCAAGGTCACGGCGGCGCTCCAATAAGCTGACATGTACATGCCGGCCGGCGCTGTTGACCTAGTTTCTTGGAGCAATCCGGCGATAATGGCTAGAGGCAGCGACTTGTGCAGCGGAGCAAAGATAAAAAAAACAAATAGCCACGGAGTCAGGATGTCGATCCGCAGGGCACCAAGGGTTTGGTGGGGAATTATGGTGTGTTCAATCGCTGCCAACATGCACAGATGCAATAAATCCAGCAGGAAACTTCCGGAATCCGGGCGTGGCCACAAGGCGCCCGCAAGTTTTTGCAGGGCTGACTGGTCGGAGGTCTCTAATACTCTTTCCATATGGGCCCCCCCTTATCCGTTTCCGCTTTTTAGCGTGCGTTCAAGCCAGTCCGGTCCGGCAGTCTCCACGATCTTTTCCAGTTCGGGATCCAATTGATGCAACACCATGACTTCTTCGATGCGACGATAATCCACCCACGGTTCAACCGTGATGATTTGTGAAACGTTGTCCGACTCGTATGTGATCCGCATCACCCGGCCGACAGGCAATCCCTTGGGAAAGCCGCCAACGATGCCAGACGTGATGATGGTGTCGCCGATGCGGATTTCGGCGCCTTTTTGGAGGTTAAGCCGGCAGAGGTCGCTGGTGAAACCATTGAGCACGCCTCGCACCCGTGTTCGTTGTAGGAGGACGTCCAGGTTGAAGTCAAAGTCGACCATGAGTTGGACATCCGACTCCTTAAGGCCCGTCCTGATGACGCGCCCGATGATTCCATTGGGTGCGATGACCGGCATTCCGGCTTTTACGCCGTCAAGGCTCCCCCGGCTGATTCTGAGGGCTTTGAACAAGTTGTTGACTCGGGTACCGATAACCTCTGCCACCAGCATTTTTTCCGGCTGCAGTTCGGACAATCCCAAGAGTTGACGTAACCGCGTTGTCTGGCGGACCTGTTCCTCATAATCCATGAGTTTGGTTTGCAGGATCGCAATTTTTGCTTGGAGTTTTTGATTCTCTTGAGCTGCGCCTGACAGGGCAATATAGGACTGCCAGATATCGGAAAGGTTGGTGACGAATCCATGCCAGATCGAAATCGCTGGATGGATGACTTCCTGGCCGACAAGGGCGTTCACCCGGTCGCCGCGCCATGGCTTCATAGAAGAAGACATGAAAAAAAACGGGGCCAGAACAGCGCTGGCGATCAAGGCTACTTTTTGAAGGTGGCTTTGACGTGTCGTCATGGCTGAACTGCCCCTAATTTAAACATCCACTAATATTCAGTGATCGGAAAACCTTATTGCATGAGGACGCTGCTCAGGATGTCGATCTGGTCAAGGGCCTTGCCGCTGCCCAGAACGACTGCGCACAGTGGATCTTCAGCGATCATGATCGGTAAGCCCGTTTCCTCGCGCAGGAGGATATCGAGATTGCGGATCAAAGCTCCGCCGCCGGCAAGGACGATGCCCTTGTCGACGATGTCGGCAGCCAGCTCAGGCGGCGTTTTTTCCAGCGCAACGCGGACGGCCTCGACGATAGTATTGACGGGTTCCATGATGGCTTCGCGAATTTCTTCCGACGAAACTTCGATTGTTTTCGGAATACCGGCCACGAGGTCGCGGCCCTTGACGGCCATCGTTTGAATGTTTTCATCCGGGTACGCCGTGCCGATAGTGATCTTGATCTGTTCAGCGGTGCGTTCCCCGATGAGCAGATTGTATTTGCGTTTAAGGTAGTTGACGATGGCTTCGTCCATTTTGTCGCCGCCGACGCGGACTGACTTCGAGTACACGATGCCAGCTAGAGAGATCACAGCGACTTCAGTCGTGCCGCCGCCGATGTCGACGATCATGCTGCCGCTTGGCTCGGTGATGGGGAGGCCGGCTCCGATGGCGGCTGCCATGGGTTCTTCAATCAAGTGAACTTCGCGGGCGCCGGCAGACTCAGCCGATTCCTTGACGGCGCGCTTTTCCACTTCCGTGATACCGTAAGGGACGCAAATGATGATGCGTGGCTTCACCATGGTGCGGCGGTTGTGGGCGCGTTCGATGAAATAGCGGAGCATGGCTTCCGTGATTTCGAAGTCGGCAATGACGCCGTCCTTCATGGGCCGGATCGCCATGATGGAGCCGGGGGTTCGGCCGAGCATCTCTTTTGCTTGTTTGCCGACGGCGAGGATTTTTTTGTTGCCGCGATTGTCGCGCTGGACGGCGACTACCGAGGGTTCGTTGGTGACAATGCCGACGCCCTTTACGTAAACGAGCGTGTTGGCTGTGCCAAGGTCAATGGCCAGATCGTTGGAAAACATGCCAGCAAGCCAGTCAAAAATCATCGGATACTCCAGGTTCAATCAGGGTCTGAGCAGATGCATCGCAGGGGCCGAATTACGTTCTTGGATCATTTAGGTATTAATCGTCGTTAACACGCTATAGCATTTTGTGCTACACGTTATGTCTACTTATTTCCTATCTGAGCAGAAATGACAAGAAAGGACTCTCTCAATGCTGCGCTGGAAGAATACGGGACTCAAGCATATCGACGCTGCGAGCGGAAAAAAAATTCTGAGGAATTCGGGCGCTTATACCACACTCCTGGTGGCAGTCATCGCTATGAGCTTTTTCGGGGTTTGTGACCCGAATGGCGGTATGCGGGCACCGGCTGGATCTGCTGCAAAAGTAGGCAGCGATGCGATTTCGGGCAACGACTTCCGTCGCGCTTATCAGGATTCTTATCAACGCCTCCAGTCACAGTTTAAGGACGGGTTTGACCCGGCCACCTTCCGCCTCGCCCATGGGGTGCTGCGGCAGTTGATCGACGAGAGAATTTTATTTGCTGAGGCCGTTAAAGTGGGGATGCAGGTCAGTGACGACGAAATTGCCCGGCTTTTGACCGATGCTCAGGCCTTCAAAGACGAAAAGGGAGCTTTTTCAAGTGAGGCATTCAAAAATTACCTCCGGTCCAAACGTTATAGCGAGGCTTCTTTCCAAGACGAAATTCGTCGTTCGTTGACCGTTCAACGGTTTCGCGATCTGGTGTCTCGCTCCAATTTCGCTAGCGAAGCTGCTGCCGTGCAGGAATATGCCCTTACGGAGACCAAGCTCGATGTCGAATTCCTGAAGTTTTCAGCGACGGATGTCAAGGTCAGCGTCACCGAGGCTGACGTGGCAAAATTTGCCACATCTGACGACGGCAAAAAGAAAATCAAAGAATATTTTGACGGGCACACGTCGGAGTTCAATTCCGAAGCCCAGGTTCGTGCTCGCCACATCCTCGTCGGCTTTGAGGGGACTAGAAGTGCATCGGCCGATGCGGCCAAACGCAAAAAAGAAACGGCTCGCCAGCGTGCGGCTGAGGTCCTGGCCAAGGTTCGTGCCGCCGGGGCTGATTTCGCCAAGATTGCCCGGGAATTTACCGATGAGGCCGCCGGCAAGGGCAAGGGTGGGGATTTGGGTTTTTTCTCTCGCGAAATGATGGTCAAGGAATTCGCTGATGCAGCCTTTTTGCTGCGATCGGGACAAATCAGCGAGATTGTGGAATCGCCTTTTGGCTTTCACGTGATCAAGGCCGAGGAATTGAAGGCTGCCCGTCATGAGGCACTGGAAGAGGCGTCACCTGGCATTGCCCGCAAACTTCTGGCCGAGGAATCCCGCCCGGCCCTCGTCAAGGCCCAGGTAGACCGGCTGGCCGCTGCCACCGCCAAGGGTGGTAATGACCTGGAGCAGATCCGCAAGGAATTTGGCATGACATGGAAGGCCACCGGAGAGTTCGGGCAGACGGCCAAGGTCGTTCCTGAAATTGGCAGTGAAAACAGTGTGTTGGCCGCTGTATTTGCCCTGTCAACGCCGGGACAGACGGCCCAGAAATTGCTGGAAAGCCGCGGTGCCCATTTTGTTTTACGTCTGAAGAAAAAAACAGCCCCCGATATGGCCAAGTTGACCCCTGCAAAGAAGGCTGAATTGCACCGCAGCGAATCAGGGGCATTCGGAAATGCATACCTGACTTCTATGGAGAAAAGCCTCCGCGAAGATTTGCAGAAACGTGGCAGGATCTGGGAAAATCCAGATTACTTGCAGGTGGACAGCCGCAAGGAAGTCGCTGATATCGGCGGCGATGGCATGCCTGTGGATGCAGGCGGCTGAGGAACAGCAGTGGTTGACCGCCCATTGAAATCTACTGTGCTGTCTACTGTGAACTTGCTAGTGGTTCGCAAGACCACAAACCTCGAGTGGCATGGGGGAGTCATCCGGCGGGAAGTTGCCGCCGGACGCATGCCAGCAGAGGATTTGGCCAGGTTGCAGCGGGCCCACGATGAGCATTATCAGACCCTCGATGGGCTTCGTGCCAGACTTCTGAGCCAGCAAATCGCTTTTGTCGAGATCACGCGGGAGTGCGATTGGCCACGATCCCAGAAATTCGATGCTGTGGTTACCGTTGGTGGCGATGGCACCTTGTTGGCTGCCAGTCACAGCGTATTAGATGACACTTTGACCGTTGGAGTGCGCTCTTCGCGCTCAAGCGTTGGCCATCTGTGCGCCTACGACGGCGCTAGTCTGGACCTCTTGGTAGAAGATTTGAAGGGGCGCCGCTGCCGGACCAAGCGGGTCACGCGCATCAAGGCTATGATCCGGCGTGCCGGATCAACGGAAACCCTGGAAACCGAACCAGTGCTGAATGATTTTCTCTATTGCAATCTGAATCCAGCGGCGACCACTCGCTACTTGTTGCGGATCAACGACCACGTTGAAGAGCAAAAATCGTCGGGCATCTGGGTGGCGACGGCCGTAGGCAGTTCGGCGGCCATCGCCGGGGCCGGGGGGCAAACGGTGCCCTGGAGCGACCGCAGGATTCAATTTCGCGTCCGCGAGGTTTTTTCCGGTGGTCGTATGAAGCCTGACGTCACCAGCGGTTTTTTTGACCCCACAAAAGACACGACGGAAATTGAAAACCGCAGCGAACGGGCGTTTCTGGCCCTCGATGGCCAGCATGGGGAAGTCCCTTTGAATCTTGGAGATACTGTTCGTTTTTGTGCGGCCCCTGAATTGGTTTTGGCGGTTGCAGAGGCAGCCGCGCCCGCTAACTGAGGAATCTTCATGCCCGTTGCCTCAGGCCCTTGAATTAAATCTTTCCAAACTTCTGCCGAAGCCTCCTTCAGTGAGACTGCCGTGCGTCACGGTGCTGACCCAACTGGAGGAAAATTTACATGCGTTATTTTGCCATGGTCATCTTGTCTGGCGTTTTGGCCCAAGCAGCTCAAACCGCCCAGGCTGGGGAAATCAATCGCCGCCTCATCACCGAAATTGATCCGGTTGCCCCGTCCTCGGCCAGTTACGAACAACTGGCCAGCGGGATCACCACCAGCAAGTTTGGGGCGTCGGTGGATTTCAACGTTGGTGAAAGGTTTTCTATGGGGCCGGAATTTTGGAGCGGGACGTTTCTGGCAAAAGGTGATGCCTCAGAAAATTCAGATTTTCGCCGGGAAGACATGTTTCCTGGAGAACGCCACAAGTTGGATGCAATTCGCTTGCGTTGGAACGTCAGTTTTTGGGAGGTTCCGGAGTCGATGCGGGGCTGGTACACGCGTCTGAGCTATGACTTCATTAAAGTTAATTCCAGGGCGAATCGTTATACGGAAAGCCTGGATTCGGCCAATGCTCTGCCGGTTGATTTTTCGGGTGAGGTCCCATCGGATGAGACTGATTTGATCACCGACATGCGCCACGGAATGTCTTTGGGAGTTGGCAACCGTTGGCTGGTGAGCCGGCAAAATGTTTCGCTGTCAATTGGCGCCGGAATTTCGCGCTATTTCCGCCGCAGCGTGACGGTCGACAGCAAGGATTCTCAGGCCGTCGCGGACTATGAGGACATGATCAATACGTTGCCTGACACGCGCCTTGCTCTGCGTCCGATCCCGGAACTCAGTTTGGGAGTTGGCTACGCGTTTTAAAGTGATTTCTTTTAGTTTTACATTTGCGTCTCGTCACCCGCCCGTGACGGAAATGGCGTCCACAAGCAGCCAAGGCGACGAGAATCCGCCGCCGACGGCTTCAGTTTCCAGGGACGCGGCTTCGATTTTTTTTGCGAATTCGAAAAAATTACCTGCGATCATGGTTTCAGTCACTGCCCCCGAGTCCTTGCCGTCGACATAGAGCCGACTGGATTTCGCCACACCGCTGAAGTCTCCCTTGATGGCATCGGTGTTGCCGGAAAATCGGTCGACGAGGAGGATCTCGCGCCGCGAGCGCAGCAAATCTGCCAGCAAAGCGCCCCCTGGTGCCAAAGACATTCCAAATGGCCCGCCCGACATGTGATTGGAAGTGGTTTGGAGGCGCTTCGCCGAATAACAGTCGTGAAGGTGCATGCACAGCTTGCCGCTTTCGAAAATTACCTGACCCCGGGTCGGCAGGCCGTCACCGTCAAAGGTTGTAACCCCGGCAAAAGCAGGATTATGGGGCTGGTCACGCAAAGAGATCACCGGACTTACCACAACGTTGCCAATGTCATTTTCCCAGCGGCTCTTACCATCCATCACGGATGAGCCCGATGCATGATAAAGCATGAATCCCGTGAGCAGTTCTTCGACAGCGCGCGGGCTGAAGACGACTAGGCCCTTGTAGGAATTCGCCTTGCGGGGATGCAGGTTGCCCGTCACTTTGGCAGCAAAATTTTCTGCAGTTGCCATCAGACGGGACTCCGAATCACTGGTTTTCCAGGAAAATCCTGAATCGTAGTCAAAACCGGAAACGGCGTCGCCGTCGATACCCATACCGAAAAATGACCAGCCGAGCATCGTCTGCATTTCAGATTGTGCAACGCCGAGGGAATTATAAAGGGCGTGAAAACTGGTGGAGACACTCATCTCAAACTTGTCGATGGAGACTCGTTTATCTTGTGTCGCCCGAGCCAAAGCCGCTCCCATCAGTTCCTGGATCTCGGCCAGAGAGGTATCAGCCGTACCGTCATCAAACATGAAGTCGAGTTTTTTTGCTTTGGGCGCCGAGGTCCCATTCGGCATGTTCAGGGCAGGGTCCGCGATGGAAAACGAAGCCAGGGCTAGGGCGTCTTCGACACCTTTATAAATTGACTCAGCCCGGATAATATTTGTCGAGGCGCTGCCCTTTTTCTGGTCCTTATGGACGAGCAGGCCAATCTTCTGGTCTTCCAGGCTGTTGGCAAGGGAGACCTCTTTGTTTTCGACCACCAGGCGGCGCGTGATGCTGGCCGACGCCGCGACTTTAATCCGGTCGGCGCCTTTTTTCATGCCGTGATCTAAAATTTTGGCGGCAAGAGTTTCCATCTCGGCAGATGTTTTGCCCAAGGCTGCGGCAGTCTCGCCTGAATTGATGTTTTTCATCCCTGTCGTCCTCCAACATTCATTTTACAGCGGATATAAGGCCCGCCAGCGTCTACTTTTGCGGGCTGTCCCTTGCCGCAATAACCCGTGCCCAAGTCCCAGCGAAATTCGCTGCTGACGGCATCGACCGTCTGCAGAACATCGAACGCAATGCCCGATAAAGTTGCTTCACGCAGAAGCTCTGTTTTTTTGCCGTTTTTTATTTGCCAGACATACCCTGTCCCGAACATGAATTCGCCGTTGCTGTCGGCCTGACCGCTGCCAGCCCCTTCCACCAGATAACCATCGTCGATCCCGCTGATCATGTCGGCGAGTTTTGATGTTCCGGGTTGCAGGAAAGTATTACGCATGCGGATCAGAGGCTCGTCGTTGAAAAGCCAGGCTCGGGCATTACCCGTTGGCGCCACACCAAATTCAGCGGCCGATTCGCGGTTGTGCAGGTAGGAAACAAGGACGCCGTCTTTGATGATAGTCGTGGTTTCTGTTTCGACCCCTTCGTCATCAAAGGGCAAGTTGCCGACCGCGTAACCGGCGATGGTCTCGCAACCCGTGTCGGCCATGGTGACCAAATTGGAGGCGACGGTGGCTCCGATCTTGCCTTGGGCCACGGACCCAGACTTCACAAAGTCAGCCTCAACCGTATGGCCGATGGCCTCATGGCATAAAAGCCCCACAACGGCTGGTGCGAGGATGACGGTTTTTTTACCGCCCTCTGGATATTTAGCGGAAAGTAAATCAACGGCAGTGCGGGCGGTTTCTTCGACCACGTTGGCCAAGGATGGATGATCATAAAGGCAAGTCCAACCACCTGAAACGCCAGCTCCGCGTGAACTTGTCGCGCGCTCGCCGTCTTTTTCGGCAATGGCCGACAAGGAGAATTCGGGCAGGGCCATCTTGGCACTGGCCGCGGCTCCATCAGAGGTCACGACGATTTTTTCTTCTAGGAGTTCGTTGTAGCGGCAGCGGGCCGTATGCAAGGATTGAGATGCCTTGGCCAGTTTTTGTTCATAATTGATTACCGCCCCCAATTTATCGGCGATGGGCATGGCCAATAGCTCATGAAATCCCGGTCCGATCCAGTCCACCACGGAGAGTTTGCCCTTTTGTAAAATCAAGTCTTTTTTACCGCGCCCTGCGACGATGGCGCGGGCGTTGTTGCGGGCCTGTTCGATTGCGCGAATGATGGACCCTTCGTCAACCCGTGCTGTGGCAGCAAATCCCCAAGCCCCGTCGATCAGCGCACGGACACCGACGCCCTCAACCACAGAGTGATTGGCAATATCCACGCGGCCGCGTTGCGCCATGAATGAATTCGATTGGCGCTTGTGGTAGCGCAGCTCGATGTAGCTGTGGCCGCCATGTTGCGCGACGAGTTTTTTAAGAAGTTCTTTCATGAGGTTCCCCTGTCACTGCTGGGATAGTGGGTGTCTGAGATTCATTATGGCACGGAGGCGCCGGAAGTGCGCCGGGCATTTTGTTCCATTTGGTCTAGAACGGTCCGATTGTTTTGGCCCCTGACAGACGCAGCGGCTCTGAGCCACATGGCATGGGCGCGCGCAGTTTGATTCTGTCGTTCCAGTAATTCTGCCAGGCTGCGGTACCATTCAAAGGCAAAGGCGGGTTCATGGGCGATGACGGCGTTGTCGATTTTTGTTTTTATGAAATCATCAAGATCATTTATTTTCGTGAATTTTACGGGCGAAACCCCCGACCTCAGCCAGTGGCGCAGGTGCAAATAGTGGATGAGCCATGGCGTTTTGCCGGCGTCCGGGATTTCCGGAATTTCTGCCCAACCCGCCATATACCAACGCCACCGCGCAGCCTCGGCGGCGGGCAGAATCTGGCCTAGTCGATGTCGGACGATAATTTGGCGGGCCAAATGCACCGGCAACGGATGAAGGGCATGAAACTTAACCAGATCACTGAGATCCGGATTCACTTTTAACTTTGACCCACTGAATGCCAGCAGGTCCAATGCGAGGATGCGCCGCTCAATGTCCTCTTCATTGCGTGGGGGCCACGCTGATCCGGTTGTGGTTGGGGCCGTGATATCTGCAGCGACGGCTTCACCCAATGATCTGGCCCCAACTAGATTCTGGTCATGGAATGCCTTATGGGCCAATTGCCGCAATGCCATCAATTGGTAGGCCGGGTCGCCGGAAATTTCTGCCATTGATTCCAGAGATTCTTTGTCAGGTCCAGCCGCCATTTGCTCGGCAAAACTATGGGGGCAGACATCCATGGCAACACCCCTGGAGCGAAACAAAGTGCTGGCGCGGACTCGATTTTTAAGTTTGCCAAAGGCTCTGGATGCGACGCTGGATGAGGCGCTAGATGAGGCCATGGATGAGCTGAGGGAAATTTCTTTTTGCCAAAGTGCAATCAGTGTCTCTGCGCTTTCACCGGTGGCATCACGCCAATTTTTTCCCGCATATAATCTAGTCACAGCGGCGATGCCACCAGGTCTGCGGGCGAGCCATCCCATCAGCGAACCGGCTTGGGTGTAGGCACGTGGACCCGATTCCAGCCAAAACGTCCAGGGACTAAACAGGCGCGCTGGGTTGCCGGAGCGTCCTGATGCGAACAATTCTGCCGCTGCATCATCCAGGGACATGACGCTGAAAATATTGGCATCCGGCGCCAGGGCAACCGCAAGGCCTTCGGTGATGGCCATATTGGGATGAAATCCAAGGCCATGAAAGGCGATGCGCGACGTCAGGGCGTGAACAAGTTCATGACGCAGAGTCGGATGGGGAACGCGATAGGGAGCAGCGGCGCTATGGATGGCAGCGACACCGGCGGCAGCCAAGCCGGCGGCAGCAGGGAGGCTAGCGACGGTGATGTGAACCCCCGGCGTGAAAACGTCGGTGATGTCGGTGGCACCCCCGCCAAACCACAGTTTTTTTGAACGCGAATCTGGATACGCATAGATGTCGATGTCGGGATAATCAAGAGGCCCAAGGATGATTTTTAGATCATGAATGTGAAAGGCGGCTTCGGCGGCCAACCGCGAGGCATCGTCGGGATTCGTCATGAAATGGAAGAGGCGAAATCCAGGGCGAATGAGCGTCTGGGGAAACTGGCGTTGCAGGATGCTGCTGCCGTGGCCTGTAACCGGAGAATCTAGAGTCATGATGGTGATGACAGCCCAGGCTAATCCAAGGACGACGATGAGAAGTCGCTTCATAAAATTTTGGTAGAAGGCCAGCCCGGCGGCAGCAAAAAAGCAGGCTTGCCCGATGCGAGTAAGGATGATGTCGCGGTGAAGCCAGATCCGTTCGTCGTAAATTGGCCCGTGCAAAAATCCGAACAGCCAGTGCACCGCGCGTTTTTGCGGCATAAGCCACAACGTTGCGGAGAGGCTGGCCAGTGAGGCTAAAATGACGGCGATCCAAATCGAAATATATTTTATGTTTTGGTGCGAGAGTCTTCTTTTTGATGACGTGGCGTCTGATTTGTCCATGAAGTGCCGTGCAATCGTGCCCGCGGAGGCTGCGAGGATGCACGAGGGGAGGGCTTGCACCAATAGCCACTGACCATAACCAAGTCCACTACAAGGACAGAGTTGCGCAGCAAACATCAAGAACCCTGGCAGGGCGAGGCCGATAAACAGGGATCCGACAGTCACCATCCAATCGGCGAGGGAGTATCTTCGTGGGGAAGGACCAAAACAGATGACTGCGATAGGCCAAAAGACGGCGACCATGGCGGCAGCCATGGTGACATGCTCGTATTCAAGATTTCTGCCGGATCGAGTCACCAGCGGAAGGGCGCCAGCGAGAATCCCGACCAAAATTGCTTGCGGCCCCGCCATAAAAGCCATGACAGTTATACCGGCCTAGAAGGTTTGCAAAAAAGACCAGGAACGCGAGCCATGACGACTCATCGCTAGCAAGTCGCGGCGGTGGCGCGTGATTGTGGTGACGATCTGGCGTGACTGACGAGCATCGTTGCCTTCAGTGGCGTGGGCGCGGGCGGAAATTCGCATTTCTTCCAGAACCCTTTCGGCGTCTACGAGCAGCCTCATGACGCGCATCGTCACCGCGCACACGTCGCTCACCTGGTGTGGTTGCTGATCGTCTTGATCTGCTGTGCCAGTGGGGATCGAATGAGAGTGATTTTCTGCGGCGCGGTAATCGTTGACGCATTCTGCTAGAGAATCTTCTTTCAGGATTCGGCTGATAAAAGCCAAATGATCAACCCGGCGTTTGATGAGGCCAAGGGTTTCGTTCTTGTAAACACTGGCACGGTAGTACGTTGTCTGCTGACGGATTTCGTCAAGCACGTCGGATGCGAGATCGGTTAGTTCGAAAATGACATCGCCAAAGCGCAAACGTGACATGGAAGCCTCCAGGTTGCATTGCATTACGCGAGTCGGGAATTCTTTTACCAGGTCATGGTCACATCAGCGTCTGGGTTGGTGAATTGAATCTGAAACTGGTTGGCCGCAGCCAATTCGGGACTATCGGTGGTGCGTGATGGCGTGTCGAAGACGACCATGTATTCGGCCGACCAGCGATTGACACTAGGAAAATAGGACTTCCAGCGATCTTTGTCGGCAAGGCGGCGGACCAATGCGGGGCGCATAGTTTTATCGCCGGCCACCATCTGAATGGTCCAATGGTCCTGGTCGGCTAGGTCATCGACCCGGGCATCGGGTGAAAACAAAGAGACAAAGAAGGCGCTTTTGCCGGAGGCATCTTCAAAGAACTGCATCTTGTTCTTGGTGAATCGCTCGGCGCGGCGCGCAAAAGCAGTCCTGAAATCAGGGGATAAGTAAGTGGCGTCGATGGAGTATTTGGTTTCAAAGTCACGCATCACCGTGGTCGAGCGCGAGGCCTTACGCCAGGCACCTTCGTAGGCGCTATCTTGCTCAATGGTCGGCAGCATCTCAACCTTGGTTTTGGCACCAGATCCTGTTGTGCAACCCGAGGCCAGAATATGCAGCGCGCACAGGGCCCACACATATGTTTTCAATTTCAAAAGATATTTGGTTTGACGATTTTTCACAAATTCTCCTTTGTCAAATGGCCGACGTGACGCGGTTGCGTCCGTCCTGTTTTGATTGATAAAGCCGCTGGTCGGCGACTTCTAGAAAATCGGTGGCAAGATTGTGACTTGCTGCAAGTTCGGCAACGCCCAGCGACAACGTTTGTTTGTGCTGGACTTGTTGGCCGGCCTCATTGGTCACCATGAATGGATGCGTCTCCAGGGCGGAGCGAATGCGTTCCGCAAATTCAGTCGCCTTTTTGATTGGCGTGTTGGGCAGGAGGATCAGGAACTCCTCGCCGCCAAAACGCCCAAAGATGTCGTCTTTACGGATGACGCTTTTCACGATGCTTGCGGTCTCGCGTAAAACGTAATCGCCGGCATTGTGGCCGTAGGTGTCATTCACCTTTTTAAAGAGATCCAGATCGAAGCTGATGATGCACAGCGGCCGTGTGCTGCTGCGACTGAATTTGATTTCTGCGTCAAGGTTGTCGGTCAAATAGCGCTTGTTGAAAATCTGTGTTCCCGCATCTACAACAGAGCGGCTCCAGCCTTCATCTTCGCAAATCGTTTCGAGGTCCTCATAGGCATTGAAGCGCATCAAGACATTGCCAAAACGGATGTGATCCCGGTGTTTCACGGCCAGTTTGCTGGTGACTTTCTGGTCGTTGACAAAAGTTCCGTTGGAGCTGCCGAGGTCCTCGACTTCTACGAGATCTGCGTTGATGAGGATGCGCGCATGTTTGCGCGAGACGCTGGGCTCTTGGATGATCACGGTGCAGTCGGTGGCCCGACCGATGCTGGACTCGGCGGGATCCAATGGGTGGCGTTTGAACACATCGCCGTGCAGTCGGGTGAGGCTGGCGCGATTGCGTTTGGGAGACGTGAAAATGTTCAGTGTGCCGGGTTCTGCAATTATGGTTTTTTCAGTGGTCATGATGCGCCTTTGGCCCGTACTTGGGGACCTTTAACCGTCCGGAAATGTTCAACATGTAAATGGTATCACCTCATTGGGCCGGGCCGGACCCCCCGGGGGAGAGGAAAGCGGGGGGGCGGGTTTCTGGAGGGGCGGCGGGAGGGGCGTTGGGATGGGCTTTAAAAGTTGCAAGCCCGTGAGAAGTCCGGAAAAGGTCTTTCTTTTTAGGAGATGGCTTAATACGATCCAAATTAAGATCCAGGGATTGAATTTGGAGGCATCCGATGAAGTTGACGGTGGTGGGCTCGGGCTACGTTGGTTTAGTGACGGGAGTTTGTTTTGCCGAAGTTGGTCATGATGTCGTCTGTGTCGACACCGATGCCAGCAAGATTGCTATGCTGCGTGATAACGTCCCGCCCATCTATGAACCCGGGCTTGAAGAACTGTTGAAGCGCAATGCCGCTCATGAGCGCTTGAATTTCACGACAAAACTGGCCGAGGCTTTGCCAGACTCCGCTGCGGTGTTTATCGCGGTCGGCACGCCTGAGGGTGAAGACGGCTCCTCGGATCTGCGTTATGTCAAGGCGGTCGCCACCGAAATTGGGCGCCTCGCGGTGGCGTCACTCCTGGTGGTGGTCAAGTCTACAGTTCCTGTTGGGACGTGCGATATGGTGGAGGCCGCAATTGAGGCGGAACTTGCTAAGCGGTTTCCGGTCGGCAATGGTTCCAAGCCCAAGCCAAGGGTGCGCGTCGCGTCGAATCCGGAATTCCTGAAGGAAGGCACGGCCATCGACGATTTCATGAAGCCCGACCGGATTGTCACTGGGGTTACCGATCCGGAATCCGCGGCGATTTTCTTGGAGATGTACGCCCCCTTTGTGCAAGACGATCCTTCCCGTTTGCAAGTGATTGAACGTCGTTCCAGCGAGATGACCAAATATGCGGCCAACGCGATGCTGGCGACACGGATCAGTTTCATGAACGAACTTTCGCGGCTGTGCGAAGTGGTCGGCGCAAATATTGATGACGTGCGCCGGGGGATTGGCTCCGACGGGCGGATCGGCAAGAAGTTTCTTTACGCTGGCCCAGGCTACGGCGGGTCATGCTTTCCCAAGGATGTCGAGGCTCTGCTCAGCACGGCACAGCAAAATAATTGCGAACTCACCGTACTGAAGGCCGTGAGCCACGCGAATAAAATGCAAAAAATGCATGTGGCTCGCAAAATTCATAGCCACTTTGGCGGTGATTTGAAGGGGCGCAAAATTGCTGTTTGGGGCCTTGCCTTCAAACCAGGGACGGATGATGTCCGTGAGGCTCCGGCCTTGACGATTTTGAGTGCGCTGGTGAATTGGGGGGCGGAAGTTGTTGCCCACGATCCAGTGGCGCAAAAAACTTTTTCTCAAGCTTGGGAGCAGGCTGGGATGAAACCTTCGCAAATCTTATACATGGAGGATTCCTACGATGCTCTTGATGGCGCCGATGCTTTGATCTTGCTGACGGAATGGCCGGAATATAAACGTCCATCATGGACGCGGATTCGCAGCCTGCTGCGCACTCCGGCCGTTTTTGATTTGCGAAATCAATATCCATACAAGGCTTTGGCGGATGCTGGATTTCATTACGAATGCGTTGGGCGGCCGGATTCGCGCACGGGAAATAATGGCGGCGAATCACGGCCTGGTCCAGAGGGACGCCCGTCATGATGTTAGAACACGTCCGGGCAACCATGGCCGAGGCGGCGCAGGCCCTTGATGCCTTGCGCAAGAACGAAGCCGCTTTGGCGGCCGTGGCCCGTGGCGCGGAATTGATGGTGGCTTCGTTGCGTCAGGGCGGCTGCCTTTACAGTTGCGGCAATGGTGGGTCGATGTGCGACGCCATGCATTTTGCCGAAGAACTAACGGGTCGTTACCGCAAGGATCGTCCGGCAGTTCGGGCGATCAGCATCAGTGATGCCAGTCACATGTCTTGCGTTGGCAATGACTATGGTTACGAATTCGTATTCTCTCGTTACGTCGAGGCTCACGGCCGATCTGGTGATGTATTGCTGGCCATCAGCACCAGTGGCTCCAGTAAGAATGTGCTGCGTGCGGTCGAAGTGGCTCGGGAGCGCGGCATGAAAGTCGTGGCCCTGACGGGGCGTCCAGGAAGTGTCATTGGATCGATGGCCGATGTTGAAATTTGCACTCCAGGCGGCGCCTATGCCGACCGTGTGCAAGAACTTCATATCAAAGTAATCCATACGTTTATGGAGCTGATTGAACGTAATTTGTTTCCGGAACTTTATCGTTAGTCCCCTCGGTTACGCATTTTTTTTGTTGGACTTTGATCGAGATCCTTCGCTGCGCTCAGGACACGTCGCTGGCGCGAAAGCGCCAGCGACTACCTAAAGATTCAACGACAGCGGATCGCGCAGGATTTCTTTGCGCAGGGCAATTGCGTAGGGAGAGACTCCAGTAATTCCGGATTGCCCCAGTGATTGCATATAGGTCGCGACGCGGAACAGAACATTCATGATATCGCCGGCACCGAAACCATCGGTGGCGATTTCCTTGACGAGTTCTTCCCAGCGGATTCCAGACAACCACCGATGCACGATGTATGCACCTGCCGGGTTGATTTCGCGCAGCGGTGCAGTTTCCGAATTGCGATCGACTTCAGCTTTTCTCTTCCACGATCCACGCCGTCCCGTCGACAAGTCGTACAAATCTTCAAAGAGTTCGATCGGGTACAGCTCGCGAAGTTCAGCATCGACATCAGGAATTTTGAATGGAAAACGGTAGGCGTCACTCATTCTTGGTTCTTTGAAACGCGCCAAGGAAAAGGCGCCCATGAGTTCAGCAAAACGCCCAAGATTTTCCGCCTGCAAGGTATTGTCGGCAATCCTGCGTGCGATCAGCATGCCGCCAGCCTGCGGAAAGTAACGCGCGACGCTGCCAAAGGACGTCAGTTTTTCGGTGTCATCCAGGGCGCCAATAGAATGCAGGTGCAAATGCATATGGGCAAGGCGGCTCGATGCGACGCGATCTTCGATATAGGTGTGGCATTTGCGGCGATGCTTGCAGGTCGGACACAGCGACGTGGCATTATCTTCTTTCCAGAAATTGACGATTTCAGAGGTCGGGGAACGGCACGGCAATTTTTGATCGCTCAAGTGATCCTGGACATCACCCGTTTGAACAATGGAAAGGTCGGCCTTCCTGTCTTTGAAGGCCAGAAAACTTTTTTCGTAAAATTGCTCAATGGCACGCAGGCTGAATCCGCGGCCGATCAGTCCGAGAAATGTCGTTGGATCTTTGCGAAGCCGCGACTCACAAGCTTCGCGAGACGTGGCTCCCATTCGCCCAAAATAATCCGGTGCGGGCCAAAGGCTGTAACCGATGGCGTCTCGTCCGCGCCTTCCAGCCCGACCCAGCATTTGCAGCACTTCCGAGGGCGCATAGTTGGTAAAACCCTGGTCCCCGGGGCGGTCATAGTCAGAGATTAGCGTGGACCGGACTGAGAAGTTGATCCCAAGGCTCAGACCCATGGTCGCCGTGCAAAAACGCAGGAGCCCGTTTTTCAATAATTGCTCGATTGCCATTCGAACGGGGGCTGCAAGTCCAGAATGATGCCAAGCCACGCCATAGGTTTGGATCGCGCGCCGTAGGTCCTGGCTCATGAAGGACAGGGCTCGGACCTCGCCGTGGATTTTCTGCAAGGCCTCACCAATTTTTTGGCTGTCTTCGAGGGGCAAGGGCTGCATCTCGCGAACAATCGCAACCGCCAGCCGCTCGCACGCAATGCGGCGGCCAGCATACATGATGCACGGAGTGAGTTCCCGATCCAGGATGGACTTGGCAAGGAGGGCGATTTCCTCGGGTTGTGGGGCACGGTCTGGGCGTCCGCCGGTATCTGGCTTCTCAAATAATTTCGGCGGCAGTTGATCAGCCAAAATCCACTCGTCTTGACAGTGAACGAGGCCAGCCAAAGGCACTGGGCGATGGGTTGTCCGCACCAGTTCGCACGGGAGTTTCCTGATATTGGTGAGCCAGGTGCAAATTTCCTCGGCATTGGCGACCGATGCCGACAGCATTAGCAATTGGCATGAGGCCGGCGTCAGAATCAGGGCTTCTTCCCAGGCGCTGCCCCGGCTGGGGTCTTGGAGGTAATGATATTCATCAAAGACGACCAGGGTTCTACCAAGGTCAGGCTCTGTGCCCAGCAGCGAGTTGCGGTAGGACTCAAGGGTTGCCACAACGATCGGGGCATTTAAATTTTCTTTGATGTCCCCCGTGGCGATGCCAACATTTTCGGCGCCAAAAATTGCCCGGAGTTCCCGGACTTTGTCGTTCGAAAGGCTTTTGACCGGTGTTGTGTAAGCGGCACGGAAGCCAGGTTTGTGGATGTGCGCCGCGAAAAACGATTCCACCACGCGGGTTTTTCCGGCGGAAGTCGGCGCATCGACCACGACGCTGCCGCCCTCATGAAGGATATTGCAGGCTTGTTCCTGCCAGGGGTCGAGTGCCGTGGCTGATTTAGTCACTGGCTGCATTGCCTGGGCACGCCAATTTTCCATTTGTTTGCGCGTGGTCTCGATGGCCTGCTTAGCGTCAAATTTCGAGCCTAGATTTGGCTTTGAAATTGGCCTTGAATTTGGGCGCGGATTTGGATGTGGATTTGATTTGGAACTTGACCGTGAATTTGATTTGGAATTTGGGCTCTGGGCGTCAGGTTCAAGGCGAACACGGTGGGGCTGTCCCCTGCCACCGCTACCTCCACCGCTACCGCGCGAAGGCCCAGATCCAGCCGGCTGCGAGGAGGTTTCCTCGCGACGCCGACTGGGTTTTCCGGACTTGCCAGATTTGGAATTTTTTCTTCGGGTCATTAACTACAGAATGTATAGGAGTTCCCGGTATTTAGGAAGCGACCAAAGTGAATCATCGACCAGAAGTTCGAGTTCGTCTGAAGCCTGGCGCACGGCCTCCATTAGCCCCATCCCTTCGCCGGCCAGCCTTTCAGCCAGTTTTTCTTCGTCGTGGATGGCAGCGGTTGCCTCCACAAAAGTTTTCAGGAGGCTCGTTTGTTCAACGAGGGTTCCGTACAGTCTGGTCAGACCCTCAAAGCGTGTAGCGACAGCCTTGGGCGTTTTGCCCATGGCCCGACTGCAAGCTTCGACGGCGGCAGATTGCTGGGAAATTTGGCATTCAACCGCAGGAAGAACCTGCGTGCTGACCATTTCCAGCAGGGTTTCGAGTTCGATCAACCTGATTTTATTATAGCGTTCAACAAAGACGTTGTAGCGCGCCTTGGATTCTTCCTTGCTTAGAATGCCAAGGCGTTCCAGCAATTCTTGGGTGCGTGCCTCGTTCAATACCTTCAAGGCTTCGGGTGTAGTCCGCAGGTTGGGTAGGCCGCGCCCTTCGGCGTCCTGGTGCCAAGCTGTGGAATATCCGTTGCCTTCAAAGCGAATTTTCTTGGTGGCTTTAATCGTCTCCTGGATCAGCGCCAGAATATGCTCGGCCGATGGGCGTTCACCGCCGCGACGGCGCAGCTCGGCGTTCATCGTCTCCAGTGCGTCAGCCGCAGCCGCATTGAGGAAGGTCAATGACGGACTGATGCTGGCCGAAGAACCGACGGCCCGGAATTCAAACTTGTTGCCCGTGAAAGCAAACGGTGAAGTCCGGTTGCGGTCAGTGTTGTCGCGGGAAATCACCGGTACCCGCGCGAGGTCCAGGTTGATCTCGCGTTGGCGCTCGGTCATGGCACCCCCACGTCCGTCGGTCAACTTGTTCAAAACCTCATCCAAGGTCTCGCCAAGAAAGACACTCATGATCGCAGGAGGAGCTTCATTGGCCCCCAGACGGAAATCGTTTCCTGCCGAAGCAATCGCCATGCGCAGCATCGCCCCATGATCGTGGATCGCCTTGATGCTGGCTGCCAAGAAATACAGGAAGCGAATGTTGTCGGATGGATTATCGCCGGGTTCAAGCATGTTGTGGCCGTTGCTGTCTGCCAGTGACCAATTGACATGCTTGCCTGATCCATTGATTCCCGCGAACGGTTTTTCATGGAACAGCACCGTCAAGTGGTGGCGCTTGCCCACGGATTTGAGTACTTCCATCACGAGCTGGTTGTGGTCCGCAGCGACGTTAGCAAATTCAAAGATCGGTGCCATTTCGCACTGATTCGGAGCCACTTCGTTGTGCCTGGTTTTGCACGGGACTCCTAATTTGTAGAGTTCTTGCTCGCATTCCATCATGAAGCTTAAAACGCGCGGCTTGATCGATCCAAAATAGTGGTCTTCGAGTTGCTGCCCCCGGGGCGGGTTCCTTCCCAGCAACGTGCGGCCGGCCAAAATTAAATCGGGGCGCAAGGCAGCAAGAGAGTCATCGACGACAAAATATTCTTGTTCTGGTCCTGCTGTCGCTACGCAGTATTTGACGTCGTCGTGACCGAGGAGGTGCAGGGCTTCGCAGGCGCGGCGATTCAACGCAGCGAGGGATTTCAGTAACGGTGTCTTCTGATCGAGGGATTCTCCGCTGTAGGAAATAAACAGCGATGGAATGCAGAGCGTGGTTCCATGCTCAGTCTGCATCAGAAACATCGGTGACGAGGCATCCCATACGGTATAGCCACGTGCCTCAAAGGTTGACCGGCGGCCACCCGATGGAAAACTTGATGCGTCAGGTTCAGATTGGATTAATTCTTTGCCTGTGAATCTCTCGACGGCACAGCCTTTGTTGTCAAATGAGAAAAAGGAGTCGTGCTTTTCGGCGGTGGCTCCTGTTTGAGGTTGGAACCAGTGGCAATAGTGAGTCGCGCCTTTAGAGATCGCCCAGTCTTTCACAGCATGGGCAACGAGGTCGGCAAGTTCGCGCGGCAGTGATTCCCCGCTGGTTGCGTACTCTTTTAGTTTGGCGACGTCATGGGACTTCAGCTTTTTTTCCATCAGTTCAAAGCTGAAGGTGTTGCGTCCAAAAAATTCCGAAACCTTGAGCGGAGCATCGTCGGAACCCGCGGGGCGTTGAAATCCTCGACTGCGGCGCGCGGATGCAATGGCGGCGGCGTGCATGCGCTCTGATGAACGATTCGAACTGTTGGGGGCGGATAGGGTCGTTGTTGTAACGGAGGCAGACATTGGTTGGCTCCTCATCGGTGGGTGAAAAGGCACAACCGCAGATTAGGTGGCGTTGCTAGATTTCTGCAAGCCTTTTTCGCTGCGAAAAGCTTTCTGGAGTAGGCTTAGACTGTATTCGACAGACTCAGCCATGGATTCCAGGGGTGCAGCGGTGTCGAATGCGAGGTTAGCCATTGCAGCTTTGGCAGAAGCATCCATTTGTCCGGCGAGCATTTTCTCTGCAACGGCCCGGGGGACGCCGCGTTGGTGCTCAAGGCGGTCCAGTTGCATGCTTCGTGGGCAGTGGGTGGCCCAGACTTCGCGGAAATGTTTTTGGGATCCCGTTTCAAAAATCAGTGCTGCTTCATAGAAGAAAATATTTGGTTTCTTGTCCAAGCCTTTGCGGGCCAATTCTTCGTGAAGTTCTTGCCGGATTGCGGGATGCATGATGGCGTCCAACTTCGCCCGTGCGTCGGCATCCGCAAATATAATATTTCGCAAATTTTTCCGGTCCAAATGTCCGGTCGAGTCAAGGATGTTGGGGCCAAAGGTTTGGACGATCGCCGCCAAAGCTGGGAGCCCGGGCATGACCACGCGGTGCGCCAGTTCATCGGCATCAATGACGGTGAAGCCCTTGTCTCGCAATATTTTTGCTAGTGTGGACTTGCCAGTGGCGATGCCGCCAGTCAGGGCAATTCCCCATGATTTAATCAAGGGCTCAAAAATTGTAGGAGATTTGTGCTTCAAGGCCATCCTCACCCAAGCCGGTTTCAAATGCCATACCGCGGCGACGTCCGCGCGATTTCTTTTTTGATTTGCTGGACGGTGCGTTGATGCTCGCCTCGATTGTGCTGGTCACCCATACTGCGCCAAAAGCAAGTAAACCCAACGTGGCGTTTTGGTCGCTCGACTTGGCGAAGGTCTTTTGTTTGTTTGCCTCAGCCTCGTTGTATTCAAACTCCGCCGAGGCCGGCGACGTCGAGTCCCGCGCGGTAATGTACTTGTTGTAATTTATTTTCGCAGATGCCGCATTCGATGAGTTGATGAAATAGAGGGCCAGTGCCCCGCCTTGGGCGGCAGTGAATGCGCCGCCAAGCAGGTAATTCCTGTTTTGGTATTGGCCAGCTCCGAACGGCAAAAATTTAATGACGGGATTGCGCGATCCGGCTGAAGCCTTTTTCGTTGCGGCAACCCGTGGAAAAAGTTCTTCAGTTGAGGGCGGCCCAGATTGGCTTGGCGCTTCAGCCACGGAAGGCAAAGGCGATTCGGCCACCGAGGGCGGCGCCATGGTATCCATTGGCGGTGCAACGGGCGCGGCCATTGCAGGCGGCGGCTGCTGTTGCGGGTAGTAATAATACGGCGACGGGGCCTGGTACATTGGGGGGCTGAAGCCGGGGGCATAGCCGGGGTTGTAACCGGGTGCGTAGCCTGGGTTGTAGCCTGGGTTGTAGCCGGGCGCGTAGCCTGGGTTGTAGCCAGGGGCACCCTGATAATTCGGGTAGTTTGGATAGGATGGTGGATACGCGGGAGCCTGCTGATAAGGCTGCTGATAAGGCTGCTGATATCCAGGTTGCGCGTACCCCTGCTGGGGCGCCGGATTGGAGCCTGGGCCGTAACCGGGCTGATAACTCGGAGCCTGCTGCTGCCTTGGTTGCTGCCGCGGTGCTGCCGGCCTAAGCTGAGAAGGCTGTGAAGGCCGACTAGGTTGAGGTGCCCTGGGCGTTGGCGATCTAGGAGCTGAAAAGCTTGCGGCGGGCCCGGACTCAGTCCCGGCAAAATCGTCCCCGAAAAGATTTTGACCTTTTTTGAGCGGTTGTTTGCCTGGGGCACCGGCGGCGCTTCGCCGTTGAGGCAGCGCCTGTTTCCGCCCGGCAACTGTTGGGCGAGCCCCTGGTGATTGCCGTTTTGGAGCCTGGGCTTTAATAAGAGTCACGTTGACGGTGTTGCGGGCATTCACCTTGACTAGGGTTTTGATACGTTGGGGCTGATAACCGGGAGCTGAAACGCTAATCACCTGGATCCCTGGATCGACTTCAAAAGCATTGCCTGCATTGCCCAAGATGATGCCGTCTTGAGTCACCGTGGCTCCCCGGACGTTGCAAGTCACGGTCAAGATGGTTTGTTTGATCAGCACTTTTTTTACGGGTTGTGCCTTGCTCGACGCTCGCGTTACTGGTCTAGCTGATGGTGCCTTTGCTGAAATCGATCCCAAGTCTGATCCCAGAAATGTCACCGCAATCATCAAGCGAATGAATAGTGGTTTGATGTTCATGGTTCCCGCCCTCTTTTCAGGGGCTCTGGGTTCGTGCTTTGGGAGCGGGGAAATTCGACGCTGTAGGTAATCCCACTGGCAGACGTGCTGGTGTCGATCCGACGCTCTTTGAAGTCACCGTCTGACTCAACCCGAACCGTAAAACGGCCCAATGGAAGTCTCACGGATTTTGATGCCTGTTCAAGGCGCAGTCTTTGTATTTTAGCGTTGGTATCTGGAGCAGGCGTGATCGTGACATTGGCAGGCCAACGGTTGGTGGTGATCGTCAAAGTTCGGACTTCGCCGCCCTGATAATCTCCGGTAGCCAGGGACTTGATTTCGCTGCGTTCCAAAGTGACATTGCCCAATGACAAACGTTCGTCCTTGGCAACAGAAATTTTCCTCACATAATCACGATAGCCGTTGCGGCGAAGCGTCAAGGTGTTGGATCCAGAGTTGACGACGAGCCAGCCGCTGCCGCTCCCACGATCAATTGTGGTGCCAATGCGCTTGTTGTTGACGAAAATTTCTGCGGCCGGCCGCGATGCAATCGAAATGCGCGCGATCCCAGGCGACGGAAAATTTGAGGTAACGGCCGAGGGAATAGCTATGGCGGTTGCCACTGGTGGTGTGGCTGGCGTTGCGGCCGGGCTTGTTGGTGGCGTTGCGGGAAGTGGTTGGTGAGGGCGCGGCTTGATGGTCGGCGACGGGCGCGTGCCTTTCCTGTTCGGTTTTGTTGGTGGCGCTGAAACTTCTGGTTTGACTGAATTGGACGGAATAGACGGAATGGACGGAATGGACGGAATGGACGGAATCACCTCAACCCCCGCCAGCGGCGGAACTTCCGTGGGAGTTGGTCTGACCTGAGGGGTTGAAGTCGAGGTTGCTGGTGTAGTTGATCCTGGTGGTTTTGACACCAGGGCTGATTTGAAGTTTCGTAAAATCCGGAATTCAGTTAGCCAAAGTCCGGCCATGGCAATTGCGACAAAGATAGCGATCACCACGGGAATCTGACTGCCGCGCGTGCTGAATCCCTGGCTGCGCAGGGATGGGCGGCGCTTGGCTCGAGATTTTTGCGGCGCAACTGGTCTGATCAGCTTGGGTGTCGCTGTTCTGATTTTCGTTTTTCGCCCGCGAGAAATCTGGGGTGCATCGGGAATCGTGGGACTGATTTCGCCGTCGAATCCAGAACCGGAGTTGGACCCGGTGGCAATCGACTCAGGCGGCTTCGTTGCACCCCGAAGAACATACGACTCCAGCTCCAAGGCGCTGGAATAAACTTTTTGCGACGACAGCCAGGCATCAATTTCAACTCCCAAATCGCTTGCGCTTTGAAATCTTGCTTCCGCATTTTTCTGCATGCAGCGGACAACCATGCGGTCAATTTCCGTGCTGAGCCCGTGGGTACGGAATCGCGGATAAACAAACTCACCCTTGGAAATTTTTTCGATCACGTCGGAACTACTCGCCCCTTCATAGGGCAGCCGGCCAGTCAGCAATTCGTAGAAAAGCACGCCGAGGCTGCAAATGTCGCTGCGGGCATCAACGTTGCGGCCCTTGACTTGTTCTGGTGACATGTAGCTCGGCGATCCCATGAACATGCCGGTTTGTGTTTTGCGATGGTTGTGCGTGTCCTTGGCGATTCCGAAGTCCATCAATTTTAGACGGCCATCAAGGGTGACCATGACGTTTTCGGGCTTGATGTCGCGGTGGACGATTCCGGAGCGGTGGGCGTGGTCCAGGGCGCGGGATATTTCCCGGACGATGCAGGCGGCGGTTGTCTGGGGCAGGCGACGGTCGGGCCGCGCTTGCAGCATGTTGGCCAGGGTTACGCCGTTGATGAGTTCGCCGACCAGCCAAAGTTGTTCCAACTCGGGGCCAGAAAAATCATACATCCGCATGATGTTCGGATGATCAAGGGTCGAGACGGCCAAGGCTTCTTGCTGGAACCGCGATCTGATCTCAGGATTTCGGCGCAGATGATCATGGAGAATCTTCACGGCAACGTAGCGGCCCAACTTTTCGTCGAGGGCGCGATACACGTTGGCCATGCCGCCTTCTCCGAGGCGATCAAGGATTCGGTAACGTTGTCCGAGTACGGCATTTCTCATGCCTGTGTGATCGGTTTAAGTTGCCCATAGCTTTATGATCGGACCTCACGATCAGACCTCGTGGGGAAGAATATCGTGGGAAGACGTAAATCGTTTAAATGGGCTGTAAAAACGCAAGTTTGACGCTCGGCTTGTGTAGACGCAGGCGTATGACTCCACTTGATTTGCAAATCGGGAGCGCTCCAGGCCCACCTTCATCAGGCCGCCCCATACGGGGTGGATGTTTGCCTCCCGTTCGGCGATGGCTTGCTTGATTTGCTCGTCGTTCTCGCTCAGAAATGCCTGCTTCTCATGGGCATTTTTCAAGTTTTTTTCATTTTCAGTCAAAAGGTGGCGAACCCGGTGGTTATCCCCTCGGTCGGTGGCGATTTTCGCCTGCCGGGCGTTGGAGGCAATTTTGGAACGCAGGATCTGCAATTCTTCATCGCAAATTTCTCTTGCACTTATTTTTGCGTAAATTTGTTGCAGGGCCGGACGAAGTTCCTCGATTTTCAAAAGTTCCTTTTCGAGTTCTTCCACCACCAAAACGGTGCGCCAGTTGACGGACCCCTTGGACCGAATGATATCGCCGTAGATGTGATCTCCAACATAAAGAATTTCATCGCCGCGAAATCCTGTCAGGTTCTGGAGTAGTTGTGCGTTGCCACCCTGATAGACTTTGCCGGGCTGGAGTTCGCCGTTGGACGCAGTCAGCAGGTTGGATTGCGTCACAACTTCGTAGAAGGGTTGAGTTCCCGTGAAAAATCCAGGTTTGCCCGATCCAACGATGACATACCGGAAATATTGTCGCCAATCTGGAAAATCTGAACTTGCCTCGCCGAGGACAAACTTCATGACGGCGTCGGTGTAGGTCCAGTTGGAATTAGTCAGCAGAAATAGATGTTTACCGGCATCCATTGTCCGGATCAAGGCCGTGGCAAGATGCTTATCGCGAATAAAAAATTTCTCTGGGTTGCCCAGGACTTCATTTTTGATGCTGCCGTCAGCATGGCTTTTGTCGATGAATTGTCGCAAGTCCGCGTAGACCTCCCGGAATGATTTTTGGATCTTTCCTGGGTTGGTGCTCATGTAATCGACAATTTCAGCGAAAAGCTGGACTTCACTCAATGCAAAGAAGGAGTCCATCGAGAGGAATTCATACGCCTTGAAACTTTCGCTGTTGTAGAGCTTGTGGCGTGTTTCCTTGTCGAGCCTTGTATGTCCATGGAAGGCAATTTTGACATATTTGTGACTGTCGACCTTGAGAATGTTGCCGCGGTCCATGTCCACAAGCAGGCCGCGCATTAGAAATTCTGGTTTGAATTGTAGGCTTTCAAGTTCTGCTGGATATCCGGCAGCGATGAATTTTTGTAGGGTGGCCCGGAACGCCAAGGCTTCGAACGCCTCACGATTATAAATGGCCAAGGTATGGTCCATGTCGAATCCGATGGCCCGGATGTTCCCCATGTTGAGCGAACGGTTGACGTAGATTTTTTGCCATTTTTCAAGTGTATTACGTTTTGTCATTGGGTTTTACCATGGTGAATTTTAAACCGACTTGTTGGTGCAACTTGCCGTTTTCGTCCATGAAGCGCCGTTGATATACAGCCTCGGCTTCGTGTTCAGAATACAGTTTGTCCCCGATCAAGATTTTTACCTTGCTGATTTTGCGGCCGGGTTTCAATAATTGGCTGTTTGTGGCAGTACGCAATGAGAAACCTGATGCCGACATGTCTAGGACTGGCTTCACCATTATCGTTTCTTCGTCTTCGGGGTTTGTGAATTCACAGCGGACATTTTCGTCGCTGGAAAAACCAAATCGCTCGTCGCCGCGGGTTTCGCTGATGGAATCCACCTTGGTCGTATGGAAAATGAAATTCTTTCCGTCACTTTCAAGTTTGTCGGAGTGAATTCGCAGCAAATCAACTTGGATCCAAAATTGATTGGATTTGACGAAAGCCGAAATCAGGTTGAATGGGACCGTATTGCCCACATGCACTAATTTATCCTTAACAGCAATAATTCGTGTTCCAAACGAAATATCTAGGCCGTCGCCGCTGATGATGGCAGGTTGGCTGGGTTTAACGAATTCCCCAATTAATTTAGCAAGATCGTCCGTGGGGGCGTCTTTATTGTCATTTGGCGTGGCCATATTAGCGAGCCTCCTTGAAGAATACATAATCAGCAAATCGTTCGTTCAAACGCTCGACACGTTGAACATTCGGAAACGCGTGGGTGATCGCAATCTGGAATTTTAATTGATTGAATGCAAACTCTTGCATGGTTGGATTGCCGTTGTCTACATAGAGGAGGCTGGTCCCCAGCTGGGTTTCGTCGCTAAGGTTCCAGCGGATACCACCCTGAAAAACCAAGCCAGAATCATCGCGTGTGCATAGAATGGGTTGACCCGCAGTGCCGCCTACGTCGCTGCCGGAAACTTGGACGGCGTTGGTGTTGCAGGCGCCACTCATTCTTGGACGCCCGAGGCTGTAATGATCCTGGTAGAAGCCTGCAAGTCCATTCAGCGAAAAAATTGAATTGATCCTGAAGTCGGCTTCGCCGAATGCACCCAAACGGCTGAAATCCACCCAATAATCATTGAAAATAAAGTCGTAATGAAATGCTTCGGCCGAGATTGTCAGGCGATTGTCCATCAAAAATTGGGTGTGGCTGGCACCGAAACTCAATGCCGGAGTCGCGGAACCCCCGAAAAAGTCGTAGGTCTTGTTGGACAGATCAGGAGTCTCGAAATTGATTTCTTTCCGCAAATACATGTATGCGGTCGTTCGGGATTTCTCCGCAAAACTGGCGCTGATCCACGGAATGACTACGGTGGTGTCGCTCACGCTCAGGCTGCTGCGCAGGTCGCCTTCCTCGTCGCCTGAAAAATAATCTGAGCCGATTTTGGAAATCTCAAAGCGACCAAAAACTCCGGCATCAAATTTCTCTGTAGCCTTGCCCCGAAAGTCACCAAATAAAGTATGCCGGCGTTTGAGCAAGTCGAACCTGAAGGGGAAGTAGCGGGTATTGAATGGTTCATCAAAAAATTGCTGCAGTCTTGTATCCGTCGAATAATAGGTCTGGCGGTAGATGTAGCCCCCGGAGGCTGTCCTGGTGCCTTCCCGCCATGGGCCGATGCCGACCCCGGCGTTAGCTAGAATGCCGTATTCGCTGTCGGAGGCGTCGACCAATGGTGATCCCGAATCGTCGCTCGGGTCCTTGTAATTTGAGTTTAGATACATGAATCCAGTCTGCACGAACCAGAAGTGGGGATAATCGAACAGGGAGCGCCGGTTGTTGCTGTAGTAGAGGCGTTCCATGTCTGGTTTTTCTATGCCAGGGGCCAGTTCGTTAAATTTTCCAGCTTGTGCAGATGCCAAAAGTTTATCGGCCTGTGGCCGGTTGCTGCCAGCCGGAAACCTTTGGACGTAGGACTTGAGAAAAGTGATGCAGCGTTCCGCGTTTCTGGTCCGGTATTCGAGGCTGGCCAGTTCAAACAAGGCTTTGCCGGCGGCTTCATTGGAATGGGCTGCTGATTGCAGGAACCAATACCGTGCTGAAGCATTCTGCCCGGTGGCCTCGTATGCGAGGCCAAGGTAGAGCGAATTTAGTGAGGCTTCCCTGATTTTTCCCGCCGAGTAAAGCAGTGGTTTTATGGCTTTGGCTGGGAATCCATTCTGGTACCAGGCGACTCCCAGTAAGTGCCAAGATACATAATCAAAGCGATTTTTTTGAAGTTTGCGCTTGAGGGTCTGAATGACCTGTTGGCCATGGGAGGCATTTTCTGCGGCTTCAACTTTGGGGGGATGGCTCCCAACCGCGTACAGGGCTATAATCAGAAACAGCAGGAATTTCAGGTTTCGAATCAACGTTTCTGCAACCCATCAGGTGGTGCGCCGTGATCAAGACACCCTGCGCCGGGATCCATCTTTCTGGACCCAATGCCAACAAAACGGCAGTGGTAGTGCTGCGGCCTTTTGCCGACGATCATACGCCAGGATTTGAACTGGTCAGAGTATATGAAAAGATTGGCTCTTTTGGGAACTTGTTTTCGGATGACCGCCTTTTCGGAATCCTGACCCGCGAAGGTCCTTTTGGTGCCGTGTTCGTCGACTGTCCGCTGACAGTCCCGCCCTGTGTCGATTGTGTGCGCCCCGCCTGCCCTGGGGTGGTTCATTGTGACGATGTCGGTGTTGCTTGGATGCTGTCAGTTGCCAGTCGCCCGGGGGCCTCCAAGCACCGCAAACGCCGCAAAATAAATCCCCAGGGGCAACGTTTGTGGGATGTGTTGCAGAAGGTGCCAGATGCTTCAACAGCTCCGACCTACAGTTCAAATCAAGCGCCCCTCGTGGTCCGGGCTCGGACCCTGCAGCGCCGCCTGAATTCCCCGGCCGCTTCCCAGGTAACGTTGCAAGAAACATTTGTTCCGTCCGTGGTTGAGCGATTGGCCCAGCAATGTGGTGTTGATTCTGGATCGCGCTCTCCTTCGATCGCTTATCGTAGTTTCGAGGGCGGAGCAGCATTTCGGCGCACTATGATTCAGGCCATGGTTCGCACGGGGCTTCTCCGAGACTCTGTAAATACGACGCCAGCCGTTGCATCGTTGCACCATTCGGTGGAAGTCTTTCACGCTCTTGTGACGGCCTGGGTGTCCGGCATGCATGCCGCCGGTAAAACCTCCCTCCCGGTTGCAGGCTTTGTTGAAGCCGGTGGCGGTTGGGTTTACCTTCCCAAATGATCATCTGGATTTGGCGATTTCTCACATACTTTCCAAGTTTCCTTGAATTCTCGTGATTTAAATTGTTCGACGAGACCCCGTGCCGGTCATTCGAGCACGCTTTCCTGACTAAATTCTTAAGCCGACAAGATTCCTTCCGAAACCTTCTGAGCAACGTCATATCGACGGAGGCAGGAGGCATCGGTGCAAATCCGGATGGCGGGCGTTACCCATATTGGGCGCCGTCGTAAAAACAATCAGGACAGCCTTTTCTTTGATGAAGGCCATGGCATCGGCGTGGTTGCCGACGGCATTGGCGGACGAAAGGGCGGCGAGATTGCGTCGACCCTCGTGGTCGAAGGAATCCGCGAGGCCTTTCTTGGCTCTGAGGTCATTCGTCACGAGGAAGTAGCCCCGTTTCTTGCTGCTGCTGTCGACACAGTGAATGCGAATGTATTCGCGTTTGGCCGTGAAAATCTTGAATATGCAGGCCTCGGTTCGACCATGGAGTGCATTTTTTTCTCTGGAGATATGGTCTACATCGCCCATGTTGGCGACAGCCGGACCTACCTATACGAAAATGGGCATTTGTTTCAGCTGACCCTTGACCACAATGTCGAAAATTTTGTGGAGCGGGGCCTAGTGCAGCGTGAATCCCTCAGCGATCCCTCTGTCCGGGGCGCCGCCCTCGTCAAGGCCGTTGGACTACAGCCCCGCTGCGAGATGGACATTTGCAGGATCAAACGTCGTCCTGGTCAAGTTTATGTTTCTTGTTCTGATGGCCTCACTTCTATGCTTGGCGATAAGGAAGTCGCTGCCATGTTGGGAGCACATTCGGGCAACTTGCAGAAAGCTTCCGAAATACTTCTTGATGCCGCCAATGCGGCTGGTGGTCGCGACAACATAACGGTCCTTCTGGCCCGTGTGGAGAGTCGCTGATGCCTAAATCGCAACTATACCTCGTCCGCCGCGAACTTGAGACCTTCACAGGTCCGGTGACAGCCGACGAGCTTTTGCATCATCTAGATCGCATGGCCATCGGCATGCGTGATGAAATCTGCGGCCACTGTGGCCCATGGGTTTTCCTGGACGACCGTGAAAAACTAAAGATGTTTTATCCGGAACTGCTCAGCCTGGTGCAGTCTGCGGCCATCGGTGGCTGGTCAGCGGATATTGGCGCGTTCCGAAATGAGCCAACCATCAAGGGTATAGCCATTCTTCCGCGCCGGAAAGCTGACCGTCGTGTTCTCGTGGCGGCGGCCTTCTTTGGTCTCGCGATCATTGCCGCCGTCGTTGCCTGGCTGCTTGCTGGTTCCGCCGAATTGTCCAGCCGGATCATTGGATCCCCGGCGCCACAAGTGGCGGAATTCAATGCCTTGCTTCAGTCGGGCAAGGTCGCCGAGTTCGCTGTGGCCATGGAGGCGCAGTTGCCGCGCATCATCGACCGCGCCAATCGCAATCAAGAGGCTTTCGGCGTCTGGCTGCCGTACCTCAGGACCTACGCTTTCAATGAACGGGGCGTCGGTGAGATTGACGGGATCCAATCAAAAAAACTTAGGGGCGAGGCGCCCGTTTCGGCGCCGGCTGATTGCTCGGTCAGATCTTGGGTGAAGCGCTGGCGGGAAGCCGGCCCCTCAGTAACGGCTGTCGCGCGTGGTGAATCATTGCCTTCGGATCATTGGGGGCGGTTGCTCGCATGGGACCCGTATTGGATCGGCCGCCGATCGCAAAAGGGTTGGCTTCACCCGCGGAATTTCTATCATGGTTGTGTTCTGACTGCATTGCGGGCACTCGAATCGATCGATGTTGGGCCAGATGCTGAGCCTGCGCGCCAACGCCTCGTTGTGATGGCTGCTTTGATTCAAGACCAGAAATCTTCCGACAAATCTATGTTGAAGAAATTACGAGAATCTATTTCTGGACCAAACAAACGGACTGCGACGGCATTCGGCTTATGGACTTGTTTGGATTTGGCCCAGACCCGCACTGAATTGGATGTGTGCCTTGAGAGTCCTTGGCATGCCTTGATGGAATCTGATTACAACCGCGAAAAATTTTACTGGTCGATGCTGCGCCTTGCTGTGAAGGCTCAATCGGCTGGGAACACTGCGGCTTGGCCACTGTTGCGCAACGATTTGCAGGCTTTCATTGTCGGGCGGGATTACGCCGACTCGTACACGAGGCTGGATTATACTGAAGAAATGCAATTTGTCGGGACGCAGAAAGGCATTTTACCTGAATCGATGCTGGTCCCATCCGTGTCGTCCTCGTCGGCGTTATCACCGTCGTCACCCACAGGCGCAACAGCGAAATCCTCTGCCACCGACATCCAAGTCGATCTCGCGCATTGAGGCGCCAGATGACTTCTATCGTCAAAGCAACAAAGCAGATTCTCAGTCGATGTCGTATTATTTATTTGTGGTTTTTGTTTTTGTATTTGTTTTTTTCGTCCCAATCTTTTGCTGGAGTAGCGCAGGCTGGAGTCGACCCGGTGGCAGCGCTTGCGAATTTTCTGCAGCGCGGCGACTGCCCTTCGTCCATCGGATTGGCCAAGCAGATCCTTACCCGTTACCCCTACGGCACCGTGGAGGCGGCCCAGGCTAACCTGGCGCTTGGCAGTTGCTATTTGCGTGCGAAACGCTGGTCAGCGGCGCAACGCGTGCTGCGCCTTGCGCGGCCGCTTCCCGGACGCACCGCCCAAACGCGCCGGCGCCTTGAGGAGTTTGCTGCCGAGCGCGAGCGTGATGAAAGCCGCTCTATGGGAACCGCCACCAATAATTCCTCGTGGCATCCCGTTGCCGCGCAGCCTTACTGGCAGCCGCCCGTACCCATCATCATGCCGCCGTTGGAACCATCCAACGGAAAGGGAACACAGCGGCCCCGTCAGCGTCCAAGTCCTGCACCCGTAAAGGCGCCAAAACCGCCGGGACCAAGCACCAGCTTTTCCATAACGCCAGCCCTTTCATACGGCCGTAAATACACGAGCAGCGATTATAGTGGCCTCAAGCAGGGCAACGGAAGCACCGGGAAAAGCGTGAGCAAGATTACGGCCCAGGTGCGATCTGAAACGCCAATGGCCTACGCCGGCGGCGATATGCTCGCCTTGTCGCTTCCTATTGAATTGGATTATACCCAGGAGGCAAGTCATGGGGAGGCCGTGAGTTTTGTAAGAGCCGATGAAGCAGCAACGACAGTGGCCGGGACGGTTACCTCCAGTGGCGCCGCTACAAATAATTTCAACACGACTGCCACGCCAGCCTTGACGTTGCCTCTGAGCAGCTCAATTGAACTCAAGGGTGCGTATCGATTTTCATTGACCCTACCGGACTTCATGGACGCCAATAAAAAATCGTCACACAAGCCATCGGCGTCCCTTGATGCCGAGGCTGGTGCCTGGAAAGTTTCTGCTGGCGTATCTTATGAGGAGCGGTTTGGAAGTTCTGCTGAATCTACAGAGAGCTCGACCGCATTGAATGGCAGCGTTTCTTACGGGGCCGGTGTCCAGACTTGGACGTTGGCGCTGGCCCGCACAAATACAGAAGTACCATTGAATCTCCGAATCGCAGGGAATACCGCTGCGAACACCAATGCGTCGTTGACCGGCAAATTTGGCAGTGATTCTGGTGATTTCAAGTTGGTGGGAACTTACAATGCCTACGACCGGTTTGATGGGATTTTGATCTCGATACCGGCGACGGCCATGGAGCTTTTGGGAGAAGTAGACGTGCCGTTTGGAGTATTTACTTTGGGAGGAAGTTTTTCCTGGGCGTCGCAGTCTGATTTTGAGCAGAGCTTTAAAATCAAAGACGACTCTGGCACCGAGGTGGAAAATAAGACTTCTGCCGAGGGATCTCAGATCAAGTTCGGTGGTAACTTCAAGGTCATCGCCGTGAAGTGGTTGGCGATTGGGATTTCCTACTCATACCAATCGACGGATTACACAATCACCAATCCGGTGGTTCAAAAAAACTTTCTCATAAAAAATGCAGACCTGATTACGACGACTGTATTCAGCGCGTCGATTTTCAGGGAATTTTAAGCGAGGCCGTTATATATCGTCTGAAGTTTAAAGCGGCCGCAATTTTTCAACCTGCATTCTAGTCTGTTCCAGGCGTTCCTTCATGGATTTGATGATTTCAAATCCGCGTTGAACTTTGCTGGTGACATCGTCGAGATCTTGTTTGTTTTGTCCAAGGTCGCGAACAATGGCCTCTACTTCTTCCATCATTTCCCGGTAGCGGCGTGATTCCTTAATTTCCTGGCTATTCATGTTCATTACTCCTTATTACTGAAGAATTGACTCAAACGCCTCAACGACGAGGGTCACCGGGCCATCCTTGAGTCTGGCGTGCACCCGCATGCCGGTGTGCAATTTTGTAACGCTGTCAATCGTCTCGCCATTGATGCTAAGGCGCGTCCACCCCTTCTCCAACCAGGGTTTCGGGTCCAGGGCCGCCAGGCGCATTTCGATGCCAGAGAGTTCCGATGCGTGAACCGTCAGGGCCCGCAGCGCCGAAGTTTGCAAACGCCCGGCTAGCACTTCAAACCACTGCATTTGAATTTCGGCCATTCGGTCTACAGCGCCTTTAAGTCCAGTGCCTGCAGAATCAATGCGAATTCTGCCCGCCGCAAAACAATCCACCAGAAATTGCGCGGCAGCAGTGGGCGTCTTCTGGCGCAGGTGGCAAATCTCCTCGGCAACGCAAGTGTCGTCATGATGGCCGATCGCAGCAATCACCGGCACGGGACAGGCGGCAATGGCGTAGGCGACTTCCGGTGCGTCAAACCATCTCAGATCTGCCGCGCTGCCTCCGCCGCGCGTGATGACGATCACATCGCAATCTGATGCAGCGAGTTGACGAATCGCCGCCGGGACTTCTATCGGCACTTTTTCACCTTGGGTAGCAGCGTGCATGAACAGGATGTTGCCCGGAAAAAGCCCGGCCTCCATCTGGTGCAGAAAGTCACTTTCGGCGCGACTGCCTTCGGAACTGACCAGACCGACACGAAAGGGAAACAGCGGCATTTCCAGGTTTTTATTGACCCGATCTAGGCCCTTGGCCCGTAGTTCTGCCATCAGCCTCTCGCGGGCCAATGCCAAAGCCCCGCGCGTGAAAAGGGGATCGATGTTTTCAATGGTCAACGAAAGTTGCGCCCGGTCTTGGTAGAATCCCACACGGCACAGGCAGCGGATTTGCATGCCGTCTTGCATGACCTGGCGCATTGTGTCTTCGCCATGCATCCGCGCCATGTATTCGAGGCCATTCGGCCAGATGGTGGCCTTGACGCTGATGGATCCACGTCCACCACCCGGCTCGGCAAGGTTCAAGAAAATTCCTTGGGGTTTGATCGTCAGGTTTTCAATTTCGCCAATGACCCAAACCGGTCCCGGAAAACCGCTGGCGATGCTTTGTGCCACAGCGCTCACCAGTTCGCGGACGGGAATCCCAAGATCCTGACGTGGTTGTGGCGTTAATTGATTGTCGTCAGCGATTTTAGTGGGCGCTTGAGCCTTGCGCCCCGCAATTTCTTGGATCTGGTTCAGAGCCGTGTCATTCAGGGGAATTTGCCAGGTCTTGAAAACCTTGTCGAATTGGCCGCCCAGGGATTTTATTGCATCGCGATGCCTGTAGGTATCGCCATAGACGATGATTTTGTCTTCACGAACTGTAAAGTGCAGTGCCATGGGGGGAATGTATCAGGCGTGTCAGCGAATGAATACCGTGCAGTTTCGCGTCACAAAATCAATGTGAAGCAAGGTAAAGCGGCCTTGGGGTAGGCGCGTCGGGGTGAACCTGCAGGATACATCTTTGCGCATTCCATCCTCGGCGATCGCTGCCACAACATTATATTCCTTTCCGGATTGAAGGTCCGGAACCATGGCTGTTGTGCCTGGAACATCTGAACCGCTAGAGATTCGTGTCACATAGTATCCATCGTTGATGTTGACCACCACGATTGGGCTGGTGGCCCAGTTTGCGGATATTCCAACGCGGGCAAATTCAACCTTGGGTTTGAGGTTGAACATGACCTCCTCTAGGACGGTCCCGGAACGGATGTCGATTTGCTTCTGGTCCGAGTAATATCCGTCCCTACGCGCGGTCACCACGTGGCGTCCCGGCGGCAGGCGTAGCGCCATCGGGATTTTTTTATAGCCGCCGTCAAAGGCCGTCCTGCCGTTGATCGACAGTTGCATGGAGTGGGTATTACCTTTGCCAACAATTTGCGCGGGTTCCTTCGCAGTAAACGCCACTGGAACTCGCCCCAGCATGATGATGCCTGCGAGGCCGCTGATAATGATCATGGCGTAGAACCAGATCAGGCTGAACCATCTGCCTGTTGAGAGTTTTCCGTGGGCCTGCCATTTGGGGCCAGTCGGTCTATAAGAATTTTGCGGCGGCTGTTGCTGCGGATTGATGGATCTGCCGGGACCAGTGGTGCCGATGCCATGTGCTGATCCCATGGAGGTCGCGTTCGAATTCCTGGATAAAACGGGGGGCACAGCAAGGACTGGAACGGGTTGGGAGAGCAGAGATCGAATGTCATTGGCGATGTCGTTTTTGCGTTGTGCAAGTGCGCCTCCAAGAAACCGCGATAGGTCCTCGGACGTGAATTCCGGAAAGCCCTGGCCCAGGTAACGGCGCAAATCCCGTTCGAATTCATTGGCCGACTCGTAGCGGCGGTGAACATCGCGTTGCAGGGCGCGCATGACGATGGCCTCGAGGGCTGTGTCAACGTTGGGATTGTGGGTGCGCAGCGTGGGTGGAATCCGGCATTCATGGACGTGCCGGATGGTTTCCACGTCGGTGTCCATGTTGAACAGGCGGTGCATGCTCAGGGTTTCCCAAAGGACAATACCGAGAGCAAAAACGTCGGACCGCCCGTCCAGATTTTTAGCCGAGACTTGCTCGGGGCTCATGTACGAATATTTGCCTTTGACGATGCCGGGGCGGGTATCCGTGATGCGGTTGCCGGCATCAGCAATTCCGAAATCGGTCAATTTCACTTCGCCAGAAAAACTCAGCAAGATATTCTGCGGGGAGATGTCACGGTGGACGATATTCATCTGCTGACCGGTTCGTTCGTTCAACTTGGTGTGGGCATAATGGAGCCCTTTGGCGGTCTCGGCAGCAATGTAGACCGCCATGGCTGTGGTCAGGCGCATTTTTTGGATGGAACACTGGTGCAAAAGTGCCCGCAGGTCGCTGCCGTCGATAAATTCCATGACCATGCCCCAGGTGGGGCCAAACGCCTGGAAACCCTCGACACGGATGATGTTGGCGTGGCGCAGGCTTTTGCAGATTTCGGCCTCGTCGCGGAACATTTGGACGTATTCGGTATCCTCGGCGTAGTGGGGCAGGATCCTTTTGACGGCGCAGATTCGTTGGAAACCATCACCGCCAATTTGGCGCGCTAGCCAGATTTCGGCCATGCCACCACGGGCGATTTTTTTTTCCAGAAAATATTGATTGCTTGCTGACATGGTCGGCTCATCGGCATTTTTTGGAAGAATTGTAGGAAGATTTCGGGGGGTTGCCTGTTTGGCCTGGGGGCATCGTTTTGGTGCGCCTTGGGAACCCGCCCTGATGGGGGGCTGACGAGCGGTTTTATTGTGGCGTATCTCCCTGAAAAGATTAGAGTAAAAATAGATGTTTTGGATTATTTGAACTTGAGTTGAGCTTGATTTGGCTTGATTTAGCTTGATTGGACTTGAGCGAATAGCACTTCGAGGCAGGCAGCGACGGATGCGGCAAAGTTTTTTTATTACGATCGAGGGCGGAGAAGGGGTGGGCAAGAGCACCTTTGCAAAGGCATTTGCCAAGTCGTTGGTGCCATTTCTGCCCACCGCTCCCACAGCTGCCCCCACTCCCTTAATTGTCCAGACGCGCGAGCCAGGTGGCACTGCGGTTGCAGACAGCATCCGCGCCGTTTTTTCCAGCCCGCCGCCGGGCGAAGCCCTGATTCCAGTGACAGAAGCCATGTTGGTCATGGCGGCGCGAGCCCAACATGTTTCCCATTTGATCAGACCCGCCCTGGGGCGTGGTGCCGTTGTTATTTGCGATCGATTTGCCGATTCGACCATGGTTTATCAGGGCATTGTTGGTGGCATTGACTGGAATTGGTTGGAATCGACTAACCGTTTAGCCACTCAGGGTCTTGAGCCTGACCTGACATTTTTGCTGGACTGCCCTGTGGAAGTTTCAAGTGAGCGCAGCGATAGCCGTTTGCGCGACGGCCAGGGCGAAGACGGTGCCCAGCGCTACGATATTGGTTCCCGGGACCAGCATGAAAAAATCCGGGCTGGGTTTCTGCACTGCGCCCGGCTGGCACCTGGACGTTTTGTGATTCTTGATGCAAGCAAATCAACGGATGAACTCACGGCGGACGCTTTGGCGACCCTGCGCAAGCACGCTCCGGAATTGTTGTTGATGGCGGCTCGCTCATGATTGCCCAGTTGTTGGCATTGGCAAGTCAGAGTCGTTTGCCGCAGTCCTTGCTGCTTTATGGCCCAGCCCCAATGGCAGTTGAGAAGTCGGCTCATGATTTTTTAATGAGCCTTTTTTGTCAAACGTCGAATGCCTGCAGGCAATGTGCCGAGTGCCGCTCGTTTCTAATTGGAGAGCACCCGGAGGTGTTTCATCTGACCTCCGAGGCCGGCGCTGCCATTAAGATCGCCGACGTTCGCAGTGCCATGGAACATCTTGGATGGCATTCATCCGTCCGTGCCGATGGGCGCAAGTCTTGGCGGGTCGTTTGGTTGAGTCAGGCTGAAAATCTGACGGAACAGGCGGCAAATGCGATTTTGAAAACGGTCGAGGAGCCGCCTGAAGGCGCACTGATTTTGGTGACGGCCCGGCATCCAAGGAATTTGTTGCCCACTCTACGCTCGCGGCTGCTGGCCCTGCGTATCCAGGGACACGAGCCGGTGGTGGGGATCTCCTCTGACATGCACGCTGCGATCAATGAATTGCTCCGCTCTCGGGGGGCGGCAGAGACGTTGTTTCCGGCCGAGCAGATTGCCCGCCAGGGGCGCATGAAGGCCGGTGAGTTTGCGGTCGGGGTGGAATTGGTATTGAATGATGTGTACCGCGAAGTTTTATTTGAAAAACATGTGGTGCCGCATCTTGTTGATAAAATCGCTGCCCGTCGGCGGACCTTGATGGAGTTGCATCAATTGGCTCGGCGCAAACGTATTGCCTTAAACACACAGCTAGCGGCCGAGATGACCGGCGCGGCATTGGAGAAATATTTATGAATACCGTCAACATTGTTGGCGTTCAATTCCGCCGAGCAGGAAAAATTTACCACTTCACAGCGGGCGATTACGATGTTCGCATCGGTGATCCGGTGGTGGTGGATACGGATCGCGGGCCTAGTTTGGCCGAGGTGACGGTGCTGAAGCTGCTGGACCTTTCGGAGTTAGGCGACCAGGAACTCAAGCCAATCATTCGCAAGGCAGATCCAAAGGACCTCGAGGCCGGCAAACAGACGCCCGAATATGTGGAAGAGTTTTCCCGTGAGGCATTGAAGCGCCATGGGTTGAACATCCGGATTTTGAAGGCTGAGATTCAACTTGGGGGCAACAAGATCGTGGTCTACTTTTCGGCGGCGGGCCGGGTGGATTTTCGCGAACTGGTGAAGGACTTGGCGACGGGACTGTTTGCACGCGTTGAATTGAAGCAGATCGGTGCCCGGGATGAAACCAAGTTGGTCGGCGGCATCGGCATTTGCGGGCGTGAGTTTTGTTGTTCCAGTTTCTTGCGCGAGTTTGTTCCTGTGTCCATCAAGATGGCCAAGAATCAAAATTTGGCGTTGAATCCCACCAAAGTTTCGGGTGGGTGCGGGCGCTTGTTGTGCTGTTTAACTTACGAGAATGATACCTACACGGACATGCGGCGCATGATGCCCGGCAAGGGCGTTAAAGTCCGGGTGATTGAAGACGGTGTGCCTGCTACGGTGATTAAATCCGACCTGATCAATCAGCGGGTGATGATCATCAGTGAGGACGGCAATATCCAGACGCTGCCAATTTCCCAACTTGAGATTTTGGACAAGGGGCCGCGGGCGCAGCAAGGCGACCGTTCTGAGCGTCCTGAGCGTCCTGAGCGTCCAGACCGTGGACGTCCTGACCGTGGTGGCAGACCTATCGCGGCCAAGACCAAGCCAGTTTCTGATACGGCGCATGAGTCGGATGACGAGCAGCATGTCGATGAAGACCTTGCCGAAGCAGAGGTTTGGGCTGAAGGCATCGACCTTGAAGATTTGGGATTTGAGGGCGGCGAGAAGCCTCACGATGCATCCCAGAAGCCGCCGTCCCCCAACAAGCCTGATGCTGCAGGCACGTCTGGCTCTGCACCGTCGCCACAGGGTCATAAACCCGCTGGCGGTGGCGAAGAAGGTCGCGGTGGTCGCCGACGTGGTCGTCGTGGGCGTGGCGGCGGCGGCGGCGCCTCCTGATCCGTTTTTAACTCGAAAGGGCGGGGCTTATTTTTTAAGCAAAAACTTCGGTACTTGAATTTCCCGTTGTCGATTGCGCATTCACAACGGACCCCCGCATCGGGGCGGAGGTCAGGTTTTCGATTTGTTTGGCGGCGAGTTGGCCGCAGGCAGCCGAGACATCCAGGCCTTTGCTGTAGCGCACCGGCGCAGGTATGGACCGGTCGGCCAAATGTTTTTGGAAGGCGCGGATATCATCCTCCCCGGGACGATCATAGGGCAGACCCGGATGGGCATTGAATGGAATCAAATTCACTTTGGCGCGTAATCCATGAATGAATTTGACGAGTTCTTTGGCCTCACGCAGACCGCAGTTCTTGTCTTTGATCAGGATGTATTCCAAGGTAATTTTGCTGCCCGTGATGCCTTGCCAGGTGGTTAATGCAGCTTTCAGTTCGGCGAGCGGGTAGCGGCGGTTGATGGGCATCATTTCCGAGCGCAGTTCATCCCGGGACGCGTGCAACGACACGGCCAAGGCGCACTTCACATCACTTGCGAGTTCGACGATCCGTGGCGCCAGCCCCGATGTTGACACGGTCACATGGCGGTTGGACAGGCCGAAGCCAAATTCCTCTTCCGGACGCAACATTGTCTTCACGGTTGTGACAACATTCTTGTAGTTATCGAGTGGCTCGCCCATGCCCATAAAGACGACGTGGGAAAGGCGGCGGCCTTCGCTGCGAACTATGCTTGCTGCCAAGGCATATTGGGCCAAAATTTCGTGTGCTGCTAAATGGCGAAAGAATCCAAGCTTTCCCGTTTGGCAAAAGGTGCAAGCCAGTTTGCAGCCCACTTGCGACGAGACGCAAAGGCTGGTCCGGTTTTCGTAACGCAGGATGACGGCTTCCATGAATTGGCCGTTGGCGGTTTTCAATAGTAGTTTGGTCGAGCCGTCTTCGGCGCTCAGGGCGCTGTGGACTTCAGGTAGAAACCAATCGATGCCGGCCGCTAACTTATCGCGCAGCCCTGCTGGCAGGTTCGACATTTTTGCTGGATCGACGCATTTTTCGGAATAGATCCACTTCAGGATTTGGGCCGCGCGGTATCCCGGTTCGCCCCACGACTTTAGAATTGCCGTGAGTTGCGCCAGGTCCAGTTCCAGGGCGTGGGGTGCTTTGGTTATCGTCGGGAGTTCGCTCATGGCGGGGGATTCTAATGATTTCTATAATAATTTCAATACAATTTTAACGTTAAGTGGTCGATAGCACCACTCGTGCGGGGCAGTCATCCTGAGCGCAGCGAGGGATCTCCGCATATCAGGCACTTAGCGTGGAGATCCTTCAGGGCTATGCCCTTCAGGATACGTCTCTGGCGCTCTCGCGCCAGAGACTGGATAGGCCGTTGTCCCCCCGGCGTCCGTTTTCTTGAGAAAGTTCACTTTTTCTTTGCTTAAAATCCCAATTCTATAAGCCCTTCTCGCCAATTGAGGAATCTTACTCCATCAACTATTTTCGGGACTCGAATGTTTGAAAGGCAGTAACATTCACAAGGTCCAAATTCTTTGCGCAATCGCACTAAGTGTGCGGCGCTGTCATCATTAGGATTCTCTGACGCCTTGATCTCTATCAATGCAAGAGGTAACCCATGCCTTTCGATGATCAAATCGATCTCGGCACCATCCTTTGTTCTAAAAAATGAAAATCGGTAATCAAGGCGCTTGTAGTCATTGATTCGATAACATTCAGCGATGATAAAATGTTCAAACGCTAATCCGAAAGAGCTGGAAGGGGCAATGACGTTTTGATTGAGAAGACGAGCCAAGCTCCGAGTGACACCGATATCAAAAAGGTAAAATTTAGGACTAACGGACTGACGTTTTCGAATGGATCGGTGGAAACTTTCTAAGAAAAAACCAAGCAGCGTATCCTCTAAAATTTGAAAATACCGTTTAGCTGTTTTTTCATTGATTCCGACATCTGATGCAATCTTAGCAAAATTGACAATCGTACCGTTTGTCTGAGCCGCAACCTCGACAAAGTATCGAAAGGGGTCAAGGTCATCCACCAGATGTTCTGCCCAAACTTCCTCTTTCAAATAGGTGATGACATAGGAGCGTAAATATTCCTGGCGAGACGCGTCGTCCGGAAGTGCGAGGATTCGCGGCAAGCTACCCCAGTTTAATGTGACATCAAGATTAAACCGATCACCCAGTTCGACGTGAGTTAAAGGAAATAAATTGTAAACAAAAGCACGACCAGCAAGAAGGTTTGCTGCTCCCCGCCGAAGCTTTCGTGCACTGGAACCAGTGAGTGCAAATTTAGGTGATTTAAATCTAGGGTTTTCCAGAATATTGTGCGCTACATCTAACAGCTTTGGAACTTTTTGTATCTCGTCGATGACGATCCAATCGTAGGCTAGTGGAGCAACTTCAACTTCCTGCATTAACTGGTCAGGGTTGCGAGAATATTGATCCTCAACGAATGTATCGAGGAGATTGATTTCTCGAACCTTGCTTGACGCCAAATAGCCTCGTAAGAGGGAGGTTTTCCCCACACCTCTCGCACCAAACAGAAAAAAACTATTTGATTGTAGTGGTTTACATGTCCTTTGAAATTCTTTCATACAACACTCCGGAAATTCCCGTCTTTTCCGTAGTCTACTGATTTAACTTTAAAATGTCAATGAAATCGCATGGTAAAAATTTATCGGTGCTGTGATTAAGTTGACCTTACTAAAGCCCCCAAGCCTTCATGAATATTCTGAATTTATAAGCGGCAACTTTCCTGACAGAGGGGGCCAACCCTCCTGATTTCCAGCCGATTTTCGGTAACATTTTTTGTGAGTCAATTCGTAGGCATATCGTTTCGTTCGATTAACTAATGTTTTTTGAACGCATGCCGATCAAAATCTTTGTCTTTCGGTCTTAGTGCTAAAATCAGGAATTAAAGGGGAATTAAGTATGTTAAAAAGCTTGTTCAAAAAACATTTGTTAAATGAACTAGGTTTATTTGTGTGGGCGAGATCATTCTCACTACTTGTGCTGTGCTCAAGCTCAATCGGATTTGCGGAGCTACCCCCGCCAACGACTGCACCACCCGTACCATGCGAATGCATTTGTGGAGAGAAAGAGAATCAGGTGTCTCCTACGACCTTTACCCCCGCTCAATTGCTTAAAAAGGCTTGTGCAGATGCAGCTAAGACTGCGAATGATGCGCTGCTAGAAGTTAATAAGTGCCTGCGTGATCAATTCAAAGTTGGGGCATGTATAGCATTTGGAGGCGCCGCAGCTGGCGTAGCTTGTTCAGCAACGATTGTCGGAGCTGTGGCCCTTCCTACATGTGCTGCAGCGGTCGCCGTTGGTGCAACAGCTTTAGGAAAAGTGGGCGTTGAACAACTGTTAGGAGGCGGTTGCCTAGCATTACGGGCCGCGCACACATCGGCACAAAATGAGGCAAATACTATTTGTGGTGCCGCCAACAACAATGGTTCATGTGATCCTGCTGTGCCTGGCACGTGTGATGAATTTCAGAAAAAATGCAATTCAGATCCCAACACTACCGTGGCAGTGTGTGTGAACTTTGGCCCACAGGTCGGATTGGCTTGCCAGTGTCAAATAACAAAGGGTGGTATATGCTTTGACGTACTCACTGGATCCCGTGCTTGTAAGCCACCATCGACTTGTAAAACCACTCGTCCGCCTGGGGCAAATGAGGGGTGGTTCACCACGTATCCGTGGACTTGTCAGGATTAAAAATTAATCAGTCGCACCCGAGCCCGTAGTGTCCAAAATTCAGTCCATAAACAACATTGGACACTACGCCCGTCCTAGGCCTACTCCATGGCAAGACCTCGGCTTAACGAGAATTCGCCGCCCTGGCCAACTGCGCCCCAAGATCCGCCAGATCAGCCAATTGAGGCCAGGCGCAGGATGTGATGGAAGAAAATCCAGCCTGGGCCGCGGCGCGGGCTGTGGTCGGGCCAATGACGGCAGCCAGGAAAAACTTCGGGGCCAGGCCAGCTTCCTTGCCGGCAAGCTCCAGCCATCCGGCAACGGCCGAGGGGCTGGCAAAACAAATGGCGGCCTTTGACCCAGCAAGGCGCATGACGAGCTTGGACTTTAATTCCGCCAATGCCTCGGCACTCAGACGACAGCCATCGACGTCCGTTGGATGGGTCGCCGTCCGGTAAATGGGAATACGCTTGCAAGTGACTCTATTCATCTCAAGTTGCGCGGCCAAATCAAAAGCAACCTCTTCGCCGCAAAACCATAGGACCGGTATCGACTCTGAATTTGCATCGCGGATGAGTGCCGCAGCGAGTCCTTCACTGGTGGGTGAATCGACGCAGTAGACGGGTTGTGCAAATAATTTTTCCGCAAGATCCGCTGTTTTGCGTCCGTGAGCAAAAATTCCCGTGCAGCCAGTCAATGCGGAAAACGCCTCCGGGTCAGTTTCTTTCCAGGATGCGCAAATCTTTACAGCGTTCTGGCTGCTGAAGGCTATGCGAGGACGGACCTTTTTTAGGTTTTGTCCGCTTAATTCAGCGAGGCCTGTTGGACGCGCCAACGGTTCGATTCCAATGCATGGAATATGTAGGACATCCACCGGCAGGGCATTCAGAAAAGTTTTGTCGGCAGGCAAATCGGCGGCGGCGCGGGTCCATATCAAGACGGGCGTGTTGTTGCGGGGCGTGTTGCTAAAGCCATGAGAAAATACGTCGTGCATTATATTTCCCGACATCAATTAATCAGTGCAGTCGCATGGCGTCAGGCACGGGGAGTAGTAATGCCGTTAGAATTTCAGCGGCCCCGCCCTCAGTCAAATCCGCCAGAAGTTTCGCGCCAATGGCTTCCGGAGTTTTATCCTGATTTTTGTCCGAACCTATTTCGATGCGTACATGGGCCGTCGCATGTTGACCGTCATTGCTCAGCAAAGTAGCCGATGCCGATGCGAACCTTTTTCCGTCAGGGTCAGTCTCAATTTCGCAGAGCGCACCAAACGGCATGGTGCAATCTCCGCCAAGGGACCTCAATACGGCGCGCTCAACCTGCACGCAAAACGCAGTATCAGCACAGTGCAGGGGGGCAAGAATTTCTCCAAGCAAGTCCCCGCCGTTGGGCACTTCGACGGCCAGGGCGCCTTGCCCGGCGCATGGAATGAACTCCTTCATGTCCAGTGGACATACGATAAATTCGGATCTTGGCACATGCTCCCAAAATTTAGCACCGAGGCGTTCCAAGGAGGCTCCGGCAAGGACGATGCCGTCAAATTGTCCGTCGTGGAGTTTTTTGAGGCGCGTATCGACGTTGCCTCTGACGGGCAGGGATTTGATTTTCGCGGCGTGGCGGGCAAACAGCGCTGCGCGGCGCAGGCTTGATGTTCCAATGGTAAGAGGTCCAGCGGCGGAAAGTTCGGCGGCATTGAGCCACTTGCCGTCACGGTCCCCAAGGCCAGCCGATGCCGCCGATTTAGCCCGAATAATTAGAACATCGTGGGCGCAGTTGCGAGGCAAGATCGCCCCAAAACGAAAGGCAGGAGGCAAGTTGACCGGCATGTCTTTCAAGCTGTGGGCGGCAAGGTCGGCGTGACCTGCCAGCATTGCGTCTTCGAGTTCTTTGACAAATAGGCCCTTGCCGCCGATCTCGCTCAGAAAACGATCTTGCACCAGATCGCCCTTGGTTTTGACGACATGCAGTTCGACTTTGATGCCGGCAACACGAAGTTTGCTGGCAACGTGTTCTGCCTGCCAAAGGGCCAGGATACTGCCGCGCGTGGCAATTTTAAGTTCTCGTTTGGTCATGAATTTTCCTTAAAAATCCGGCTCAATAACGCCGCGGCATCAGGCCCCTTACCTTCGTCGACAAGGCTGCGTAATCCGCGCCCGGCATCCGCTGTCAACCGCGAGGCCAGGATATCCAAAAGTTTGCAAATCTGGTCGGATTGCCCGTCGCAAATTTCGTTTCGGGAAATTTTTTTTCCGAATATTTTTTCGGCTTCCCGGTGAAAAAGTTCAGCGAGATGCTTATTGAATTGCTGAAGGGCAGGGGCCACCGTCATGTGAGCCAACCAACGTTCGTAGCTGTTCACGGATTCATCGATGATCTTGGTTGCGTCGTCCACAGCGCGCAGTCGATCTTGGCGATTACCCTCGACCACTTGCTTCAAGTCATCGATGTCAAAAAGGTAGATGTCGTCCAGATAGCCGCAGGCCGGGTCAATATTTCGCGGCATCCCAATGTCCACCATGAGCATGGGCTGGGCGCGGTGCAGGCGGCGACTGGATTTGCATTGCTTCGATGTCGCAACGAGGGCTTTGGTGACCACGTGATGAGGCGCACCCGTTGCGCAGATAACAACGTCGGCGTTGCCAATCAATTCGGCCAAATGATCCAGGGCTGCGGCGTGGATGACTGGCGCTACTTGGAGTTTTTGAATCTCTTTGGCCCCCTGCAAACGCCCGGTCAATTCTTGGGCCCGGTTCAGGCTGCGGTTCACAATGTGCATGGATTTTGGATTGTATTGCAGCACACACCGAGCAGTGACTTCTGCCATCTCGCCTGCGCCGATCACGACAAAGTTTTTGGTCGCGGGGTCATTGAATATTTTTTTGACTAATTCAACTGCAGCATGCCCGATGGAAACCCGTCCCCGTCCAATGGCGGTCTGGTTGCGAACTTTTTTTGACGCCGCCAAGGCATCTTGACCGAGGCGAGCCAAGACGGGGCCCAACGTCTGGGCATCTTCGGCCATGGCAAATGCCCGTTTGAATTGTCCGGTAATTTGCGTTTCGCCAATCACCAGGGAATCCAAGCTGGCTGCGACCGAAAACAGGTGACGCACGGCATCGCGACCCGTCAAAGAATAGGCAGCCTGCCGGACTTGTTCGGCGGACTCTTGGCCCATGACATCGAATGAAAGGAGGGCGGAAGTCAGGTTGCCGACAAAATCTGGGTGGGTGGCGTGGGCGCGGGAGCCGACGCCAAAAATTTCAAACCGGTTGCAGGTCGACAGGGTTGCCAGTTCGCTAAAACCAAAGCGCGCTTTTATTTGCGGCAGGCGTTCCAAGATGATGTCTTCGCCGGCGAAGAGTTTTTCGCGCAAAGAAATATCGGCAGAGCGATGATTAGCTCCGAAGCAGAAGATGACGCTTTCAGTTGTTCCCGTCATGGAAATCATTTTGCAATTCATCCTGCAAATTTTGGGGCTTCAGCGACGAAAAAAATCAAACCAAACCAAGCCACGGCCATCAAGGCAAAACCCACGGCGCTCATTCGGGCGACGATGCGCGGGGGCGAGCGCAAAATGTTGCGGGCGACGAGGATGGCCAGATACCAGGACCATACGGCGATGGCCCACAGGATTTTAGTCCGCAGGGCCAGTAAAGCTCCGGAAACTAAAGATTCCCCCGGAGTCCCCAGAGCCCCCAGGGCCCCCAGACCTCCTAGATTCCCTTGGGGCGGGGCGGTGACAAACAACGCCCCAGTGACAAGGCTGCAAGTCAGCATGATGAAGCCCGAGACAAGGGCGATTTTTAGCCAGTGGTCCAGGCGGTCAAGGGCGGGGACATCTGGTCCAAGTTCAAGAATCTTGTGGTGTTTCAGGGCGTTGTGTTGCCGCCAATACAAAACCGAAAGGACGCAGACGGCGATGGCCATGACTTGGCCTGCCACTGCCATGCCCACGTGAATTCCTGTCAGGATCATCGTCGGCGCCATTTGGGGGGCCGGGGAGACAAAAAACCGGACTAAAAGAACGAGCATCCCCAGGGGCGCCAACATGGCGGCCGCCAAGCGCACCCCCAGCCAACGGTCGGCGGCGATGGCGCCGACACCGATCATGGCGGCCAAGAGGGGGGCCGCGCTGGCCACCCAGTTTCCGTGGGTCAGCAACTGATTTTGCGCCAATAGGGCCAGTATTGCGACGCCAGCCATCAGGGATGTGTTGCCGCCAACCCTAAAAAACTTAGTTGTTCCAGAGACATACAGCAGCGATGCCAGTGCATAGGCCAGCATGGCAGCAAACATCAGTGACGTTTCCGGGGGGGCGAAGTTCACGACTTAATTCTGCCTTTTTTATATTAAAAACCGCTCGGAGTATTATCGCTATGGAATGGGAAATCAAGTCGAGTTATAACGCTGCGGACTGCACCAATGACTGCCATCAATGACTGCCATCAATGACTGACATCAACGACCGCCTTCGGGGATCAGATTGACCGACTTTTTCAGCCCAAATGAACGAGCAAGGATGACGGACGCCCATCCTGGGGACGTGGCTCGTCATGACGGGTTTCTTCCGGACCTGCGTCGCAGCTCATGGTCCGCTAGTTCATGGCGCAATGCTCCCGCAGCGCACCAACCGGATTTTCAGAATCCAGCCGCTGTTGAGGCGGTGCTGGCTCAAATCAAGTCGTATCCTCCGTTGGTGTCTCCTGGTGAAATCAGGACCCTGCGTCGCCAGTTGGCCGAGGCCGAGATTGGTCGGCGGTTTTTATTGCAGGGCGGCGACTGCGCAGAACGTTTCGACGATTGCACGCCATCGGCGATCAATCAAAAGGTCAGTTTGCTCTTGAAGATGGGGCTGGTACTGACCAGTGGAATTGGCCGTCCTGTGATCAAGGTCGGGCGCATTGCGGGGCAATATGCCAAGCCGCGTTCTTTTGCCTACGAATCTATGGACGGGAGAAAAGTCCCAGTGTTTCGTGGTGATTCGGTTCATGACTTTGAATCGCGTCAGGCTGATCCGGGGCGTCTATTGCAAGCTTATCATGCTGCATCTTTGACCTTAAATTATATTCGTTCGTTGATCGCTGGCGGTTTCACAGAGGTTGCCCGTTCCCGTGAATGGGTCTTGGAGACCGCAAGTGCGCGTTTTGACGATCTCGCAAATTCGGTTCATGGTGCCATGGATCTGGCCACCGCCTTCGGAGCAAATCCAGTTGCGCCTGAGTCCCGCGAAATTTTCTCGTCTCACGAGGGCCTCTTGTTGGATTTTGAGGAGGCCATGACCCGCGTCGAGCCGGAGTCTGGACTACCATTCAATCTCAGTGCCCATACGCTTTGGATCGGTGAGCGGACGCGCAGCCTTGGCGGCGCACATGTCGAATATTTCCGTGGCATTGCGAATCCAATTGGCGTGAAGATCGGCTCTGGGGCTTCTCCGCAAAATATTTCTCAGCTCGTCACGACACTCAACCCCAACCGTGAGCGTGGCAAATTGATTTTGGTTGCGCGTCTGGGCGCTAAAAATGTCGAGGCTGAATTGCCTGGCTTGATCGAGGCGGTTCGAGCGACCCGAACGCCGGTTCTTTGGTGCTGTGATCCGATGCATGGAAACACCGTGAAATCCATGACAGGATTGAAAACCAGGCATTTGGATGCAATCCTTTCAGAGATCAAATCCACGGCCGCCGTTCATGCAGATTGTCAGTCGCGTCTTGGTGGCATCCACCTCGAAATGACTGGCGCCGCTGTAACGGAATGTTCGGGCGGCGGCGTTGCCCCAGAGCATCTGCCCTTACGCTACGAAACCTACTGCGATCCGCGCCTAAATGCTGCTCAAAGCCTTGACGTTGCTTTTGCGCTGTCTGACCTTCTCTAATCCCCCGGTTTTATTCAAAAAATTAAACAAATAACTTCCCGTTAAGTTTCCTCTCCAAGACGCCGAAAGGGCACTAGGTAAACAGGGGACTGAAATTGCTTCATCATTTCGATAAATTTTTGCCTGGGTCGTCAAGCCCCAAAAAAAGGATCCAAGGCAACGTCGCCTTGATTGCGATGTTGATTTCTGGCGCTGGCCTGGCCGCCATCACTGCTCAAGTGGTGTCGTTGGACGGTTCCTTGCGTAAGGTTCAATCAGACAAAAAATTGATGATTTCCGAGCAAACCAACGTGTCGAGTCTCAGCACGGTGAAACAGTTGTTCAACCGCAATGTGGTTAACGATTCCGATATCCCCGTTGTCTATCCAGATCCCTATTTTAATCCCGTTGGGCTGAATTCTTCGACGCCAGGTGGCGCCAACTGGGTACGCAATGGTGATGCCCTTGCGCTGAATACAATCGATCCAAACAAAATCAATATGGCGGCGGTATTTTCCGGTGGTGGATTTCCCGTGAATTCAGCCCTTTGGGGCGGGGAAAATTCCAGCGTCAGGTTGCTTGGGATTAACACGCGGCAGTCGGTGGCATTTCCCAGTAGAAAAATTGCAGATTCGATCGATGTTGAATTCAAGAATCGCGACGAGCGTTGTCCTCAGGGAGAAAACTGCGCAGCCATGCCCGCTAAGTATGTAACTCTAAAGGCCCGCATCAAATTGCAATCAGCAAATCCGCCAATGCCGACGTGTTCCTTGACCGCAAATCGGACTGAAGTGAAGAGCGGCAGCACAGTCAAGTTCATTGTGGCTGGCTCGGGCGTGATGACCGGCGCAAAGATTTTTCATCGTGGTACTGGTACGTCGGTAGCAAGCTACCTGCCGGGGGCTGCGACCTCAGCAAATTCGGTCTATTCAAAAAATGTGGTGATGCTTGATGAAGATCTCATTCTTACTGGCAGCCAGTACCCATTCAGTGAGTGGACGGCTTATGCGACGGTGATGGGTCCCAACGGAGTTTCCGTTGATTGTGTGGCCGCAGTGACCGTCCGGGTAACCACAGAATCCTGCGTGGGTAAGATTTGTCCAGTGGATCACCCAGATATTTTTGCCAATTTTGGTCAAGCGGCATCCATCGGTGGAAGGTTGGCCTGCTACATGGGTTGGCGCAAGCCCAAGACAGATTGCTGGGTGGATGGAAGCTTTCCTCAAGGTATCAATTGCAACATTTATGCATATTCCCCGCCAGATTGTTCGGTTCTTACATTATGGCAAACTAGGGATGCAGTGGGTTGCTTTGCGCGTGACACGCTGATTCGCTTGGCTGACGGCTCGGACAGCAGGATCGATGAATTGCGTCGCGGACAACTGCTCATAAACCCGTTGACCGGTGGCGTCTTGAAGATCAAGGACATCGTTGCCGGCCCCGAGAAAAAACGCCTTTATAAGGTTGCTTTGGCAAATGGGAAGTCGGTCGAAGTGACAGAATTGCATCCGTTTTTAACGGATCGGGGGCTTAAATCCGCTGCTGCTTTGAAAACCGGTGATATAATCCTTGGCAGCGGTGCCAGTGAAAAAGTCCTAGCTGAGAAAGTCGTGCCTGAAAAAGTCATGAAGGTGACCACCATCGCCGGCAGTGAGGGGCGCCTTGTGTTGAACCTGCGCCTTGTTGCTGAATCTGACGTGGATGGGGTTGTTCAAGTCGAACGAGATCACGTCATATTGGCCAACGGCATAGCCACCGGTGATTTGAATCTGCAAGAGGTTCTCCAGCGCAAGTTGAAGGTGGGGATGGTAATCGGCAAAAAATAAATTTTATCCAGGTGAGGCAGTAAATGCGGAATGGAAGCCGCCGACATGGACAAGCAGGACAATCTCAACAACATGCCCGTCGCGACCTGCTGGTTGGGTCGTTGCTCGTGCTTCTTTTGGTGGGCATCGCTGTCCTTGTCATGTCCCGAACCAGAAACAGGCGGGCGGATCCGGGTGCAGTCCGCGGCCCAAATTCAATTGCTGCTGAGGACGTCGCGAACATGGCCTCATCCGAAGTCCAGACATCGATTGAAATCATAGATGACAAGTCACCGGCGATTGCTCCGGCAGCTGTTCCCGACGCGGGTGGGGTTCCCGAAGGTCGTCACGCCCATGCATTGGCAGCCGGCATGGAATTCTTCCCCTTTGATTTTTCGTCGGGGCAATCATTAAAGGTTCGCTTGGTTCCCGAATGGCGGTGTTCTCCTGGCGATGCAGACGTGATTCTGAACGACATGCGTGAAAATGGCGTGGGCAAGGTTATTTTGACCGTGGAGCCCATGAATGCATCCGGCATGGAGGCCTTTGGCAGGCGCAATATTTACCAGGTCCTAAACAAGGGTGAGATTGCCAATGGCGGTTCGGTCACCGTGAATATTCCACCGCTGAAACTTCCGGTTCCCGCTGGAGTATTTATCTGCGCCGACAACGAGGGCAGCGGGACGTGTCGCAACAAGGCAGTCGTGCCTCCGAATGAGGCGTTTGCCAGCGCCGTTCCGGCCAACGGGCAAAGGGATCCAGCGCGGCGAATTCCGGATCGAATTTATTTTTTTGCATTTACCTCCCTTGAGCCAACCGGACTCGCAATTTTTAATCAGGCAAATCTCAGCCCAGCCGAGTATCAGGGCATGGCCGCCCTGTTGAAATCTGCTGGTGTTGGCAGTGAGGTGGATAAGACGGTGGGGGCCACCCAGGCCATCAATGATAGACTTACGAATTTTCCCTTGAAGGCGAAAAACAGTGAAATTGTTGTTTCGCTGCCAAAGGTCAAACCCGAATGCGACCTCGGAATGAAGCCGCTATGAAATTTTTTCCCAATAACCCTATGGCCAATAACCCTATGGCCAAAAACAGAGGATTTACCTTGCCGGGCGCCTTGGTATTGGTTGGTGTGATTTCGATTGTGATTTTTGGTTTCCTTAAAACTCAAAGCTATCAAGTTCAGGTTCAGAATTTAATTCGCGGCAAACGTGCCGGACAAGACGCTCGTCAGATTTTTGAAGCATCCCTGACGAAGGCGTTCCGCACGGCCCTTGATGCTGGAGCCGGGGTATCCAAATGCTTTAACACCGCGGCCCTAAACTCTGCCCTCCCGGGCTTTGGTACGATGACCTTCGCCACCAACGTCCTTTCAACCTATTCGACCGCAGCGTTGAGTCAGATTGCTCCTAAAAATGCCCAAGGGGACATCATCGCGGCAAAATCCGGGTGTTTGACTCCAAGGATGACGGATGCCTTTTCCGATCAGCACCGTTACGGATGCGTTAACTTTCAAAAGATCGCGGGGGCTCCCGTTGGAAATTTTCTGTCTGCAGACGGGGCCTTTTCTGAAATTTATGTGGAGGCTCGTGATTTTCGCACGGGCGGGGCGATTTCATGCGCGCAGGCAGCAACCACCAAGTCCTACAGTGGGGCCTGGATCCTTTATGCGATCTACTGGGCGGTGCCTTCTGCCGAGGGAACGCTTTGGCAGGTGACGAAGGGGGCGATCAATGTTTCCAGTAATTGATGGGCGTAAATATTGGACCAGCAACCAATTGCGGGTGAGTGGTTTTAGCCTTCTTGAAATCATTGTTGCCATCGGAATCATGTCAATGATTGCGTTAGGGCTTGCCGTATTTATGAAAAACCAAGGGGACCAGGAAATTTATCTACGGGCCCGTCAAGCGGTCCTAGACGATGCGGATGGCATTCTCAGTGAAATCCGTCGTGCTTGGCAAGTTCGTGCCCGTGGAGCCGGATGCAATGGCGTGGTGAACACTGCGACGTCACTTTCGATCAATCGTCCAGTCAAAGACGGCATCGGTGATCCACTCTCTGCTGGATGCACCGTGAGCACGTCGCTAATTTCTTGGACGACAGTCTGCCAAACACTGCCTGGATGGGTTCCGTTGACGCCGGCCCAATCCAGTTCGTTGGCCCAAATTGGCGTCGAGGCGGCAGCGGTTGGCGGCGGTTGCCCTGTGTGCCCGGCCGGTCAACGGCCTGTCGTCCAGATCAGCAATGCAGATACGGGGGCAGTTGTGCGGACAATACCTGCGATGTCCAATGCAACATCGGGGGCAAATTCCGGTGGCAGTCGCTCCAAAACCCTGGCCGCATCGGTTTGCCTCAGTAACGTCACCGACGGCAAACAAGTGCGGGTTTCATTTGGAATTATCGGAGCCAACGGAGAAATTCAGAAAATGCAGCGGGTTCATACCTTGTCCACCATTGACGAATTCAGCAGTGGTCCAGGTGGGGTAGAAATTCTGCGTTGAATGATTTTTAAACTGCTCTACATGACTGCACCTGGTGCCCCACTCGTCAAAAACAAGACGGGGGAGGGCGAGAGTTGCGCTTTCATCAATTTCTCTGGCCTTTCAGTCTTGGAGCGGTTTTTTTCGTCGATCATGGAGTTGTGGGTGCAAATATAAAGGTCGAGGCGGCACTGTAGGCGGTCGATCCGTTTGGTTGTGCACCAGGTCCGGCGCGACAGGCACTTAAGGTTGTCGCGGACCATGGCGCAGGTGTGGTTCAGCGAAAAGAGTGGATCCCAGCCGCCTGCTTTTAGTTCGCCTTGG
>CANFEB010000003.1 GCA_947445775.1 Oligoflexales bacterium
AGTAGTCACTATTGCCGCCGTGATGGGTTCCGATCACCCAAGCCTTGCTGTTTGAACTCAGTTTATGAACCCCTGGCAACCACGCGTTCACGATTTCCTTTTTGGCGCCAATCACTTTGGCAAAACCCGCTCGGGCCTTGCGTTTGCCGGAGGCATTGATCCACTCTTTGGTTTCAACAGCAATCAAAACCTCTTGTTCCGTCCCGCTTTCACGCCTTCCAAAAGTTGCGCCATCGAGCTCCAGCTGGCTTTTGAGTTTATACGAATCATCACGCTGCCGGAGGGCTTCGCGGATCTTGTGCAGCATGGCAAAGTAGATGGCCCGCAGCCGCAACACTTGAAATCCATACCCAGCCCTCCAATCTGATTAAACTAAATCAGGAGGTACGTTTCTCGGATAGGCATACAATTTTACATGGAAACATCAAGGTTCATGTTGATTGCCTGATGGGACTCTTCGTTTCTAAGGTCGGGACGGCTTGCTGTGTAGGACAAGGAAAATTTTGGGCCAACCAGAGACACCCCCGCGGCCGCCGTTGCGCGCAGGTGTCCTGGCTGGGGATCCTGTCCGTAAGCCCCCATGAGCCTGAGGTAATCATAAATTTTTACTGAAACAGATCCCGTAAGCATCTGCTCTGCCTCGGCGTCGCCAATCAATAGTTCTCTTTTTTGCCAGTCCAAATGCACGCTTGATTGCCCCTGCAAAATCAAACTCGCCAGCCCGATGCGGGTGTATTTGGGAGCGCTATTTTTCACCGACTTATTGATGAGACCCTCGATCGACGCCCCCAAGCGCGTGGTTGGGGTCAAAAGGCCCACGACACCAACATTGATCGATGTGCCCCGGATGGCCTCTTCAGATTTTGTATCAATATCCACGCTGTCTTTGACGGGACCGGCTTCGCTCCATTGCCCGGAAATTCCTACCGATAGCACGTTAAACACCGCGGCCGCGCCAAGCCCCACCCGATGCAAAACGTAGCGGCCACCGACGGCGGACTCGCCCCCAAAGGTGGCGTCGGCGGGAGCCAAAATACTTGTGTAAGAGGCGCCGGCTGCAATCGGACTCGTCTTGGAATCGACGATTCCGAGTTTGTAAAACTCGCGCCCCAAGGACGGCCAGTGATAACTGCCGCCAAAGGAATACTGCTTTTCTAGGGCCAACATCGCCGGATTGAGCTTCAACGATCCCGGCCCCGCAAAGGCCACGCTTCCCGAATTGGCAAAGGCCAAGGAAGGCCCTCCGGCAACTTCGTATTCTTCTGGGACGGCGACAGTTTCCACGGCCGCCAGGGCCAAGTGCTCGCCCGTCAAGACTGCGCTCCCGCCAGCTAAAGCGATGGCTCCAGCAAACAACTGATATTTTGAAAATTGGCCAAAGAGCATTGCGACACCTCCAAGACGGGCTTGAGCCTTACACTTTAACCCGAAGAGGCGTTGCACAGGAAGTGACGCGTTAGGTCACCTCCCTGATCTCAATGATTATTTGGTCGGAGCCTTGTCGGGGGCTTTGGTCAAACCCGTCACGTTGGACTTCAAGATTTTCAACGTGCTGCTCAACGACTCAACGGTGACAAACGAATCGGCAACCGAACGAACACGCCCCACAATGCCGCCACTGGTAACGACCTCGTCACCAATTTTCAGGCCAGTCAGCATTTGGCCGTGATCGCGGGCGCGTTTTTGCTGCGGGCGAATGATCATGAAATACATGATGGCAAGGAATGCGGCCGGCAAAGCCAGGGTTTCAAAAATGGACGGCCCCTTTGGGGTGGCGGCTTGGGCGTAGGCGATGTCAACAAGGCTGAAGTTCATGGGTATTCCCTTTATCGTAAAACGAAAATCAAGAAACAGAAGACAGGAACCGCGCCAACCTACCGGAGCCTGCGTCAGGCTGCAAGCCACTTGGCGGAAGGCTTTCAAAAAGCTAAGTTCGCCCCCATGAAATACTCGACACCCAAAGTTGACCTGGCCGACCTGAATCCCGAACAACGGGCCGCCGCCGAAAACTTCACCGGCCCAATGCTGATTTTAGCTGGGGCCGGCACCGGAAAAACGCGGGTTATCACCTACCGCATGGCCTGCATGCTCCAGCGGGGCGTCGCCCCCGGCAATATCGCCGCTATGACCTTTACCAACAAGGCGGCCCGGGAAATGTCGGGGCGTATCACAGAGCTAGTCGGCCCCGCCCGGGCCAAGGGCCTTTCCGTCAGTACGTTTCACAGTTTTTGCCTAAAAATCCTGCGAGATCATGGCCATGCCGTGGGCGTCGCCCCCGGTTTTGGCATTGTTGACACGGGGGATCAAATCGACCTCGTGGCCCGGGCCCTCAAAGAAAAGCAGTGGGGCGGCACGGTTCCCGTTGAAGACCTCCACGGGGCGATCAGCCGCTGGAAGAACGCCCTACTGGGGCCCGACGACATCCTCGCCGGCCGCGGTCAACTTGCGCCCGGTTATGATCGCGAGGTTTTTGGGCGGGTTTATGACCTCTATGAACGCCAACTCAAAATCAACCGCGTCATCGATTTTGACGACTGCATCTACAAAACCTTTTTGCTGTTGCGCAAAGATCCGGAGCTGCAGAAATCCCTAGCGCAAAAATTCCGCTATATCCTAGTCGATGAATTTCAAGACACCAATTTTGCTCAGTTAACCCTGCTCGGCATGATCGCCGGGCACCACCAAAACATCTGTGTGGTTGGCGACGACGACCAGTCGATCTACAGTTGGCGTGGGGCCATGTATGAAACCCTCGAAGAATTCGAGCGGATGTTTCCAGGAACGCAACTGGTCAAGCTGGAACAAAACTACCGGTGCAGCAACGTTATCCTTGATGCTGCCAACAGCCTGATCCGCAATAATTCCAAGCGCAAAGAAAAAAGCCTTTGGAGCCAAAACACCTCCAAACGTCCGATTCGCCTGGTGCCACTAGAAACCGCCGATTCAGAGGCGCGGTGGATTTCCGAGCAATGCATGTCGCTTTTGGGTGGGGGCATCCGTCACAAAGATATCGCCGTTCTTTACCGATCCAACGCCCAGTCGCGCCCAATTGAAATGGCGCTGCGCGAGGCAGGTCTGCGCGCCAAGGTTTTTGGCGGCACCGGTTTTTTCGAGCGCAAGGAAGTGAAAGACTTCTTGGCCTTTGTAAAACTGGCCGCCGACCCCGACGACCGTCTGGCCTTTTGGCGGGCCATCAGCGCTTGTCCGAGTGGCGTCGGCATCAAGACCCTTGAACGCCTTGCGGCGCTGGCCGAAAGAAAAAAACTGAGCCCATTGCAGGCCGCCGAGACGGCCGGACCTGATGATTTGGGACGAATCAAACCCGCTGTTGACGAATTTTGCACGAAAATCCGTGGTGTCTGGCAGGGGGCCCAGGGGGCCACGGCCGACACGATTGCCAACGTCGGCGAGCAGATCATCGCGCAATTCAAACTTCTCGACGAAATCCTCATGAACACCAAGGATGCTCCTGCACGACTGCGTAAACTGGAAATGATCAAATCGCTGCCTGGCTGGCTGGGCAATGCCGCCAAGGCCGTGGCCATCCGTGACGAGCAGCCCTCGGGTGCACCGGTGAACTGGGCCAAACTGATGGACCGCATCATGCTGACTGGGGAAGACGATCGAAACAAGGATGATTCGGAAAATGCTGCCGACGTCATTTCTTTGATGACGATTCACGCCTCAAAGGGGTTGGAGTTTCCGGCGGTTTTTGTCGTTGGGGTTGAGGAAGACCTGCTGCCCCACAAAAACAGCCTTGAGCTTGGCGAGGCAGGAATTGCCGAGGAAAGACGCCTGTTTTACGTTGCCCTGACCCGCGCCAAAGACCACCTCTACCTGTCCTATGCCTTGGACCGAAGCTCGCGCATGGGAACTTCATCGCGGCGGCCTTCGCGGTTTTTATCAGAAATCCCCAAGCATCTTCTCGCTGGCGAAGAAGGAAGCGCGATGGATGCCGTGACCGACGGCGTGGCCACGGCCTTAAAACGCGAAGAGCTGCGCCGCAAAGAAACCATTGCCCAGCTAGGGATGCTCAGACAAAGCCTTTTTCCCGGACGAACTCCTTGAGCTTTTGCATCAGCCGCGCCTCGATTTGGCGGGCCCTTTCGCGGGAAATTCCGTGACGATCACCGAACTCCTGCAGGGTCATGGGCTGGACGCTCAACAGGCGGTCTTCGAAAAGCTCTAGATCCCGCCCGGTGATGCGCTTCTTAAATTCTTCAAGGTGCTTTTTGAAAATGGTTTGGACCTCCCTTTTGGCGAGGACGTCCTCCACGCTTTCTCCGGGATCGGCCACCGTTGATCCCAGGGTAACTTCGGATTCCTCGGAAATCGGCGCATCAAATGACAGGTCGGGTCCGGCAAGGCGCTGCTGCATTTCGATGACGTCTTTTTCGCGGACGTTCAAATTGCTCGCCAGCAATTTGGTGTCCACCCGGTCGTATTGCGCCAAAAGCTTTTCGGCTTCCTTGCGCAAATTGAAAAAAAGTTTCCGCTGGGCGGTGGTCGTCCCCATTTTAACGAGGCTTTTGTTGTCCATTAGGTATTTCAGGATGTAAGCGCGGATCCACCAAGCCGAGTAAGTGGAAAGTTTAACTCCCTTGTAGGGGTTGTAACGTTTCACGGCCTGCATAAGGCCGTAGTTACCCTCTTGAATCAGGTCCAGCATGCTTTCCTGAGCCCTGCGGAAATCATTGGCGATTTTTACAACAAGGCGCAGGTTAGAGGTGATTAAACGGTGGGCGGCATGGACGTCGCCGTCCTCGAAATGCCGGACCGCAAGGTCGTACTCTTCTTCTGGCGCCAACAAGGGGTGACGAGCGATCTCTTGCAGATAGAGCTGCAACGGTGAGACATTGGCTGGTAATGTCTGATTTGCCACTTATAACCACCTTGAACAGGCCGTGAATATGCCAGGAATCGGGATCGTAACAAATCCACATTCCAAACTGAACAAACGAAATCCAGAGCGTCACAAGGTCCTTGGTTACATTTTGGGTCAACGTGGTCAGCTTGCTGTTACCAATTCCATCGCGGAACTCGAGTCTGTTGCCGCAGATTTCAAGGCCAAAGATATTGAAGTTTTAGCGATCAATGGCGGCGACGGGACGATTAGCCGGACGTTGACGGCCTTTATTCGTTGTTATGACGAACATCCGCTCCCAAAAATTGCCATTTTGGGCGGCGGCACCATCAATGTGCTGCGAACCAACCTGGGGACCCGTGGCCGCCCAGAGGACGTCTTGTTTCGCCTCGTGGAACAGCACAGCGCTGGTGCCAGCTTCAAGATCCAAAGGACTCCGACCATTTGCGTGGAGGATACCTATGGATTTTTGTTTGGTGACGGCATCGTGGCCAACTTTCTGGATCTTTTTTACCGTCACAAGACCAATGCCCTGGGCTCAATCCTGCTCATTGTCCGCCTTTACTGGGCGGCGCTGTTCAACCGCGAGTTGTTTCAGTCGATTGTGAATTCACAAGAATACCGCCTTTCTCCTAGGAATTCCCGTCCACTGGAAGGCCCCGCTGCAGCCGTCATGTGCTCGACTTTGGCGCGAATGCCCCTCGGGGCGCGCTTCTTTACCCTGTTGGATAAAAACCCTGATAAGATGGAGTGCATCAGCTTCCAGTTGGATAAGAATAAAATCCTTTGGCAGTTGCCTGTGATGTTGATGGGGACTGCCTTGCAGATGAACCTGTGGCAACAGCGAATCTGCTCGTCGGACATCGAAATCAAGGCGGATTCGGGCCGCCGTTACACTGTTGACGGCGAGCTTTTCACGGCGAAAAGCGACACCATAAAAGTCACGATGGGACCAAAAATTGACTTTGTCACCTTATGACGCATCGCTGCTTGCGCCGGACCTTCATTCTGAAGGCAAGGAAACCCTCATGTTACCCAATCCAATCCCAACTGGAGCGCTGCCGCCACCAACTCCGGATGAATTAAAGGCTGCCCTCGGAGTTCAGGAACTTACCATCGAGTGGCTGGCCGGTGACGGCTCGGACCGCAGCTACTACCGCATCAAAGCGCCTTCTATTGCCCAACCTCTGGTCCTGATGCAGTTGTCGGGAACCGACGCGCGGGCGCTTCATGAGGGCCGCTATGATTGGCTGGAAGTGGCCAACATTCTGGCCATTCATGGCATTAAAGTCCCGCGCCTCGTCAAATCGATGGCCGACCAGGCCGCGATTATTATCGAAGACTACGGCAACGTCATGCTTGAAACTCGCGTCTTGGACCTGATTGACTCAGGGCAACGCGACGACGTTTTTGGTCTTTATGCACAGGCCAACGATATCCTCAGCCATCTCCTTGAGATCAAAATCCCCGCTAATTCTCGCGAAGATCGCCCCGTTTGGACCAAGCGGGCTTTTGATGCTGAGCGTTTTGAATGGGAACTAAATTTTTTCCTTAAAAAATTCGTTGAACCCGTCGCAAAAATTAAATTAACCCCGGCTCAAGACACCGCTATTCAAGTCGAAATCAAGGATTTGTCGGCCTGCCTTGCCAGTTTGCCTCAGCATTTCGTCCACCGGGATTTTCATTCCCGCAACCTGATGCTTTTCCAAGACCACCTGGCAGTCATCGATTTCCAAGACGCGCGCCTTGGGCCTGCTTCTTATGATGCCGTGTCCCTGTGTTTTGACTCGTATGTTCCCTTCACCGCAGTTGAACGCGGAAAACTCATGGAACGCTTCCTGCGCCATCTTGCGGCCAAACTTGGCGGCGCCATGCGCCTTGAGGTCGAATGCCAATGGAAATCCGTTTTGCTGCAACGTCAGCTCAAGGCCATTGGCAGTTTTGGCTATCTGACGATTGACAAGAACAAGGGTAATTATTTGCGTTATGTGAAGCCGGCCATTGCTGCCATGAAGTCTGCTGACGTCCGCGATTCCCGCTGGCCGATCCTGTCGAACGAACTGGTCGACATGATTGACAGTGCCATGGGTTCTTAAAAATGGCTGGCAACGTTTGCGGTTTTATTTTAGCCGCTGGTTTTGGGACCAGACTTCGTCCGCTGACTGATAGTCTGCCCAAACCAATGATCCGCTTTTTTGGGGCGCCACTTCTGGACCTGGCCCTGTTCCGGCTAAATTCTGCCGGTATTCACAACACCTCTGAAAGCCAAACCATCGCCGTCAACGCGCATTATTTGGCCGCCGAAATCAAATCTGGGCTGGCTGCCTCGCCCTGGGGTGGCGGCGTCAAACTGTCCATCGAAGATCCCATCATCCTTGGGCGGGGTGGGGCCTACCTTCCCCTGCGCAGCTGGTTTGGCAGGCGGACAATCGTTGCGTATAACGGCGACATTATCAGCGACATCGATGTTGGCGGAGCCTTGGCGCATCATCGCGCCAAAAAAGCTTTGGCCACGATGGTTGTGCTGCCACAGCCACTGGGGCGGGACAATGCAGTTTACTGCGCTGGTGACGGCTCGGTTGGCAGCATTGCCAAGGCCCCGCCGGCCGGGCCGCCACAATCGGGCGGGGAGTGGACGGCCCGTGGGTTTGCCTGCCTGCAAATTTTTGAGCCGGAGTTTCTTGATTTTCTTCCCCAAAAAGGCGCCAGCGACATTTTGGGTGCCTATGGCCTGGCTTTAGCCGCCGGAAAAAACGTAACTAGCTATGTTCACAGTGGTTTTTGGCATGATCTGGGCACCCCCGGCCAACTACTTCGGGCCCACGTGGACCTGTTGTCGGCCGATTTTGGGGGCAGGGATTTGCTGGCCAGCTTGGGTTTGCCGGCCTTTCATGCCGCCAACGGCACTGAGTTGAAGATGATCGAGGCTGGAAAGTCTTGGGCTGGTGGGGACGGGTCCATCACAATTGTCGGGCCGTCGGCGGCAATCATAAATGCTGGTGGATTTGCACTAACTACCAACGCTGGCAACGCGACCAACACTCAAAACGTCGTCGCCCACTTGGGTCCCTTGGTTGTGGCGGAGTCTGGTTTTTCGGCAACGGGACCAATTAAAGTTAGCCACTCGGTCATCTATCGTTCAAGTCGGATTGATCACAAGGCTGCTCACAGCCACGCTATCTATGATCACAAACATGTGATCACGGCTGTTCACAAGTGAATAGACACGGAACAAACTGATCATGAGCGGGCTAGGGCTCGGTCGACGTGACTAAGTGAAGTGATCAGGCGGAGTGATTAGGTGATTAAGTGATTAAGTGAAGATGTGATTAGGCAGTGTGATGAGGCTATAGACGCTGGGTCATTAGGTGAGGGGAACAAAGGGGAGCATCTGGTTCTGCGGTATCAACTCTTGGAATTGCGGCCAGCGTGCTTTCTTGTACTAGGAGAAGCTTCTGGTCCTTCATTCGCACCGGTCGATTGCACAAAACTCTGCGCGCCCATTTTTTGATCTGCGATGCTATGCATCGCGGCTTAATTCAGGCGTTCATGGTCATCGAAAAGTGATTCGCATTCTTCCAAACACTTGCCAGTATTTTGGCGCTGGCCTTGCCAACTTCAATCTTGGATGCGTAGTTGCTACCCGCTTTTTGAGTCTTGTTAACTGTCATCTTCACGGATTCGCCCTTTTTCAGAGCTGCAGAGAGTTGGTCTTGCGTCACATAGTAAATCGTTGTGCCTGGTGCCAAGCTGTCTGGATCATCGATCAAATCGTTTTGACGCCAGATTGACTTCCAGTTGCGGTGTTTACCAAAGATGCGCTTGGAAATGGTTGCGAGGGTTTCTCCTGCCTGAACGGTGGTGATGCCGCGGCTGAGGCTCTCATAGGTTTGGGCAAAGGCCTTCGACGAATCATCCAAGGCGTAATAAATCACATCGCCCGGGTAAATCCGGCTTGGGTTTGCCACGCCAGTCAAATCAGCCAGTTCGCGCCAACGTTTCATGTCGCCATAAATGCGCCCTGAAATCTTGGACAACGTATCGCCCTGCTGAACCACATAGGCCATCTTGGCGCCTGCCTCTGGCAGACCCACAACCGATGGGGCTGCTGCCACTGCGGGAGCCGCTGCTTCTGCGACCGGGGCTGCCGGGTCAGCCAGTGCTGCCGGGTTGCCTGCCGCTGCATTGGCCGGAGCCGCTGGATTTGCGCCGTTCATTTCAGAAATGATCGACTGCAATTCACCTTCGGAGGGGTTACCACCTGCTGCCGGGTCCGTTTCCACGACTGGCTCTTCTGCCACCGTCACATTTTGACCAGAGTCTCCCAACTGGCCGTTGTTAAGGGCGGTATTTGCCGCCGCCACATTTCCTTCTTCTGGTTCAGCGGCTGTTTCCGTTCCAGCTGCGCCACCGTCCTCCGACACGTTTTCTTCCACCGCTTCCACATCGCCCTCTTCAGCGGCCGTGCTGCTACAGCCTACGGCGCCGAAGTGAGCCATCAGAAACAGCGCCGCCATCGCGAGATGGCGAGACCATTTAATCCTCATTCTTCTTCCTCCAAAAAAGTTAAACTTACTTCCCGTTCGTTGTTCGGTCCGAATTCCGATTTCCTTTAATTTCCAGACGGCTCTTTTCCGCATATAATCAATTCAATTAAAAATCCGGTGTGGCGCCGAGCAACCGTTGGGATTTACCTAATGACCAAAGATGAAAATATTGCCGAGCATGATTTCGGCCATGTCACCGTTCTATTGCATGAGGCCGCCGAGTCGCTGAACTTGCCAAGTGGCGCCGTCGCCGTAGACTGCACCTTGGGGGGTGGGGGTCATACGCGCTTGCTGCTGGAGGCCGTTGGTAAAAACGGCAAAGTTCTCGCCTTTGATCGTGATATTATGGCGATTGAGCACGCCCAAAAGGCCTTTGCCGGTCAGATCTTCTCCGGCCAATTGCTCCTTGTGCACAAACCCTTTTCGGAAATGCCCGATCATGTCCACAAGGCCGGACTGGCTGGATCCGTGGCGGGCATACTTGCCGACCTTGGGGTCAGTAGCCCGCAAATTGATTTGGGGGAGCGGGGGTTTTCCTTCTTAAAAGATGGTCCCCTTGACATGCGCATGGATACCACGCGCCCGGGGACTGCTGCCGAGCTGGTCAACACCGCAGAAGAGACCGAATTAGCCATAATTTTTCGAGATTTTGGTGAAGAGCCCATGGGCCGGCATTTCGCCAAAATGATCTGCCGCCAGCGTCTTATTGCACCGTTTATGACCACCGGGGAGCTGGCCTCCTACGTCGAAAAGCATTCGCCTTATGGGTCTAAGAGCCGCAAACATCCGGCGACCAAAATATTTCAAGCCCTGCGCATTGCCGTCAACGGCGAGCTCACGGAACTGGATCAATTTCTTACCCGCGCCGTGCCCTTGTTGGCCCCCAACGGCCGCCTTGCCATCATCTCTTTTCATTCGCTCGAGGACCGCGCGGTGAAACGCTTCTTTGCGGAAGTTTCGGGAAAATTAAAACGTCAGGAATTAAGCCGGATGGTTGCCATTACTGAACGAGAACTTGATAAGATGGTCAATGCCCAAGGACGGGTTGTGTTGCCAACACCAGTAGAGCCCTCGCTGCAAGAGGTGGAGGCCAACCCTCGGGCTCGTAGTGCAAAGCTTCGGGTTTTTGAAAAGGGTTGCTAAAAGTATTTTGGTCAATGTGTTTAGGTTTTGAGGTTTTGCTATGGCCCTGCGGGTTTCGACTTCTATGACCACCACCATGACCAACATGCCGCTTTATGTGGTGGTCTTGATCGCCCTTGGCATCGCCTTTTTTAGGGTCCATCTGCGCGTTAAAACGACCCTTGTCGGCTATGAAATTGGCCGCCTCAAGGCCACAGAAGGCCGCCTCTTGGCAGAGCGAAGTGACTTAAGCGTGGAGTTGGCGCGACTCACCGGCAGAGACGCCCTTCAGGCGCGTGACCTTGGGCCAACGGATGCCTCCGCGCTAACTTCTACGCCTTTGGAGGCCCAACATTGAGCCCACTGAACCTGACGCACCTAACAAACTCGCGCCTTTGGCTCTTTCGGTGCGTGACCATTGGCGTGTTTGGTATCCTTGGCATCCGCGCTTCCTATTTGCACCTTTTTGCTCCCTCGGGAAAAAGCCTGCAGGCCTTGGCCGACCGCCAATATGAGTTGCAAGAAGATTTGCGGCCGTACCGGGGAGGCGTGTTCGATCGCCGGGAAGAGCCGCTGGCCATCAGCATCCGAAGACCTTCTCTTGCCGTTAATCCAAAGGTTTTTAATCCTGACCAGAAACAAACTAATAATCTCGCGCGGATCCTCGGGATAACGCCGCGCGATGTTCAACAGATTTCTGAAAAATCCGGTTATTTTGCCTGGCTGCAAAGGCAAATGCATCACCGGACCGCCGCCAAGGTGATGGGTCTGGGAATTCGCGGAATCCATGAAATCACAGAGTCCGCCCGCTACTATCCGGCCGGATCCGCGGCGGCTCATCTGCTTGGCTACGTGGGGATCGACAACCGTGGTTTGCACGGGCTTGAACTTTTCTACGACCGCGAACTTCAGGGACAATCGCAGCGCATCAAGGGTGCCAAGGATGCCCGGGGAAACCGAATCTTTCGGGGCGACGACCAGGCTGAACCGGAGGTCCCCGGCCATTCCCTTCATTTAACCTTGGACCGGGTGATTCAAGAAATCGCTGAAGAGGCGCTGCGCAAGGGCGCCGAAAAGGCTCGCGCCAAGGGGGGCTTTGCTCTGGTTTCCGATCCTCACACTGGAAAAATTCTGGCGGTGGCCAATCACCCCTCCTTTGATCCAAATGATGTCCGCCAATTAAAAATCGAGCAGACCCGCAACAGCGCATTGCTCGATCAATTTGAGCCGGGGTCCATCATCAAACCTTTTGTCATTGCCGGTGCACTGGAACAAAAAAAGATTACACCTGACGAAATTTTTGATTGCGAAAATGGGGCCTACCGTGCCGGCGGCGTGACTTTTCGGGATGACCACCCAGCCGATAAATTAACGGTGGCTGAGTCTCTCATCAGGTCCAGTAATATTTGCCTTTATAAAATCGCCGAGCGAGCTGGACGTCAGGCGTTTTATGAAAACTATCTGGCGTTTGGTTTCAATGGAAACTTGCCCGAACAAAACTTGCGCGCGCCGCCGTGGCCATCAGGACGCCTCAGCCACTTTGAAAAATGGCTCCCCATTCGCTTTGCCAACATCGCCTTCGGACAGGGGATGACCACCACCGGGTTGGAGATCGTCCAGGCCTATGGAGCCCTTGCCAATGGCGGCAACTTGATGCGCCCAACCCTAGTCGATCGCATCGAGGCGGCCGACGGCAGCCTGCTGGCCTCCTTTCATCCCGAGGTTGTGCGCCGCGTGATCTCCCCCGAGGTTGCCAACACCATGCGCACGATGCTGGGTCGCGTGGTCACGGACAAGCATGGAACGGGCAGCAAGGCCATCACTCAGTCCTATTCCGTTGCCGGCAAGACGGGCACCGCTCAAAAGGTCGATCCCATTCGCCGGACCTATTCTGCCGACAAACGCATTGCCTCCTTCGTTGGTTTTGCCCCGGTGCAAGACCCTTACCTGGTCATCTTGGTTGTAATCGACGAGCCCAAAGAGCGCCCGGCCTATGGCGGACTTTGGGCGGCTCCTGTCTTTTCAGAGATTGCGCAAAAGTCCCTCAAGTATTTGAATGTGGCGCCTGACCTGGAGAGTAACAGCCTGATGATTTCATCGGGGGATGACGCCTCCAAAAATTCAGGCGATTCCGCTACACCCGGGAGACTCTGACATCACGACGCATCATCCCCAACGAATTACGACTAGACTTTTGGCCGAGGCTCTATCCCGAAATGGACTGCTCGTCTGGGCGGACCCTTTGCCGCAAGGTTTTAAGGTTTCAAAGCCTGCAGATGCTTCGCCCCCGGACCGCCGCCTGCTCCTGACGACTTCCAGCAAAGCCTGCGGGCCGGACTCTTGTTTCATCATGTTCAAAGGCACTCGCACGGACAGTCATGATTTTGCCGCCGATGCTTTCCTTCGGGGTTGCCGCATGTTCATTGGCGACCATGAAGCTCGCATGGGTGAAATCAAAAAAAATCTCAGCGCATTGCCACAAGAAAATCCAAGCACAAATCTCGAACTTTTTTGCGTCACCAATGCCCGCGCCGCCTGGGCGGTCCTTGAAGCCCAAGCCAACGGCAATCCCCAGCAGCATTTAAAATTTGCCGCAGTAACCGGCACCAACGGCAAAACCAGCACCGTCTGGTTATTAAGGGGCCTTCTGGACCAAATCGCCTTGGCTGCGCCGCTCGGCTCCGGCCGCCTGGCCCCAGCCCTAGCCCCTGCCATGCTCAGCATTGGCACCTTGGGCATGTATTTTAAAAATCAATTTGTGCCGACCGCCCACACCAGTCCGGATCCAGACTTTCTTTATCCAGCCCTGGCCCACGCCCTTTCTACAGAGGCCAACTGCTGTGGGATGGAGGTCTCCTCTCATAGTCTGGCTCAAGAAAAAATCTGGCCCATCTGTTTTGATTTCGCCGCCTTCACAAGTTTTTCGCGGGATCATTTGGATTTTCATGGCACGGAGGCAAACTACTTCGCTGCAAAGGTCAAACTATTCCAAAAACAGCTTTCAAATCAGGCCCGCATTGCCCTACATCAATCGGTCGCAGGGCGCGTCCAACAAAGCCTGGCCACCATGCCCGGCGATTCGTGGGTCTACGGCATGGATTTGCCAGCCCAAAGTTGGCCGGGGTGGAACCAGATCGCGGCCACCACTGTGGGGGAGTCGCCCCAGGGAACCGCCATTGAACTAGTGGTTCGTCCCCTTGACGGAGCCGAGTTAAAATTTCAGGGAACGATTCCCGTTTTTGGCGACGTCTTTGTCGAAAATTTCATGGCGGCTTTTTTAGCTGCACATAAACTGGCCGGCCTCTGGCCTGAGGCGGCTTTATGGTCGCAGTTAAAGTCGGTGCCTGGGCGCATGGAGCTAGTCGCCGCCCCCGAAAAGGCTGGTGGTAAGGCTTCGGCATTGACGCCGCCGCCAGTACCGCTGGTCTTTGTGGACTACGCCCATACGCCAGATGCTTTATCTCAAGCGCTCGGATTTGCTAAGAAAACCGCTAATTCTAGGAAGTCAAATCTGTGGTGCGTTTTTGGCTGTGGGGGCGACCGCGACCGCGGCAAGCGCCCCTTGATGGCTGCCGCTTGTTCTGCCCTGGCAAACACTGTTGTCGTTACCTCAGATAATCCCCGTTCGGAAAACCCTGAACATATTCTGGATGAAATTGTGGCCGGCTTTGCAGAAGATTACCGCCTCTTAAATGTTCACCGGGTTTGCGACCGCCAGGCTGCCATTGCCTACGCCGTATCAAACGCCTCAAGCCTTGATGTCATTGTAATTGCCGGCAAGGGCCACGAAACTTATCAGGAGATTGCCGGTAAAAAGCTGCCTTTTGACGACAGAATTTTTGCGCAAAATGCCCTTGGAAAATTAAAGGCGCCGCCAAAATGACCGCCAAAATTACCAACGAAAAATCCAACAAAATTATCATCAAAGCCCTGATCATTGGCGGCGGTGTCAGCGGACGTGCTGCGGCCCGCCTAGCAAAAAGCCGCGGTTGGGCCGTTCGAATTTCTGACCGCGCTGTGATGGACGTTGAAAAAAAATCTGAACTCCTCGCCCTCGGCATCGAGGTTTGCGACGGTGGCCACGCGCAGTCGCACCTGGACCAGGCCACCTTGGTGATTGTTTCACCGGGGGTCCGCGGGGATCACCCTTTGTCCATCGCTGCCCGCGCGCAGAAAATCCCCATCTTGTCTGAAATCGATTTTGCGCTACAAGATTTCCGCGGGTGTTTGATTGCTGTCACTGGCACCAACGGAAAATCCACCACGGTTTCCATGGTTGGCCATCTGCTCAAAAATCTCGGCGTTGAGACTTTAGTTGGCGGCAACCTTGGAGTTCCGCCGTGCGACATGGTGCTGCGGGGTGACTTGAAATCCTCCTCTTACTCGCCCTCTCACTCGCCCGTTCAGGCCCTCGTTCTGGAACTGTCTTCTTACCAGCTCGAGCAGTGTTCGCCCCACCTGGCTGACGCTGCGGCTTTTACCAGTTTTTCCAACGACCACGTCGAGCGTCACGGAACATTAGCGGCCTACATGGCCGCCAAATGGCGGGTCTTTGATTGGGTGCGTCCAGGGGGACTTTGCGTTTTGACGGCAGAGGTGGCGAGTGCCGCAAATGTTTACGGAATGATACGGCGCCAGGATGTCCAGTGGGTTGAGGTCGCTGGTTTTTCCGCTGAAAGCTCCGCACCAGATTTTGTTCGTGCCAGTCGCGTGACTGGACGGCATAACGAAATTAATGCCGAAATTTCGATCCGACTGGTTGCCCACCTTTTGCAGCGGCGCGATTTCGATGTGATTGCACCGATGCTTCGCGATTTTAAGAGCCTTGTATTCAGGTGCGAGCAGGTCGGCACTATCGCTGGCCAACCTGTTTTCAACGACAGTAAATCCACCAACTGCGAGTCGACGTGTGCAGCCCTTGCCGGTTTAAAATCGGCAGTCATTCTTATGATGGGGGGCCGCGGAAAGGGGGAAAGTTACCTTTCTGTTTCAAAGTGGCGCGCTACAATTCATACGCTGCTGTGCTTTGGTGAATCGGGACAATCTATTGCCGATCAGCTAGAATTAGAATTGTCGCCGGCAGCCGTTGAAACCTTTACCACCATGACGGCTGCTGTGGCCCATGCAGCTGGACTTGCGCGCCAGGGCGGCTGTGGAATTTTGTTTTCGCCGGGATGCGCAAGCTTTGATGAATTCCGCAACTTTGAACACCGCGGACACGAATTCAATAACGCCATTGGTGGAGCCCTTGATGGCCCTAAAAAGTGAGACCATTGCCACGCCGGCGGCGGCGGCCCTTAAGCCAGGCGGCCTTCGCCAGAGTGCTTCCTTAGCCATTGTGGTCTGTGCGGCAATGCTGACCAGCCTTGGCCTGCTTGCCATCTATGCCTCATCGAGCATGAAGGGCGCCCAGCAATTTGGCGACTCGCTGGCGTTTTTTCGCAAACAGTTGATCGTTGCGATTGTAGGCTTTGTCGGAATTGCCGTCGCACAACGTTTTCCTTGGCGCTGGTTTGAGGGCCTGACCTTGCCGGCCTTTACATTTTCTTTTGGGACACTCGCCTTGATTTTTATTCCGGGGACCTATTCGGTCGCTGGCGGCGCCGCCCGGTGGTTGCATATTGGGGGGATTAGTTTTCAGCCGGCCGAATTGGCCAAGTTGGCCCTCATCATGTTTTTGGCGCGAAATCTCGGGCGCAGTTCCTGCGACCTCCGCAAGTTCTGGAAGGGGGTTTTTCCAAATCTTTTGGCCTTCGCTGTCTTGGCTTTGTGTCTAATGAGGCAGCCTGATTTTGGTTCGACCGTATTGATGGGGTCGCTGACTTTTATCATGCTCTTTATTGCGGGCCTGCCGTTTCGCTACCTTGTCCTCATGGGGGCCGCTGGAATTTCGAGCATGATTGCTGCCGTCATTGCTGCGCCCTACCGGATGGCCAGGCTCCTTAGTTTTCTTGACCCTTGGGCCGATGTGCGCGGTGGTGGTTTCCAAATCATCCAGAGCTACCTTGCCTTTAAGAATGGCGGGCTACTCGGCACTGGACTTGGTGAGTCCCGTCAGAAATTATTTTTTCTGCCAGAAGCTCACACGGATTTTATCCTATCCGTTATTGGCGAAGAACTTGGCCTGATCGGGATCTTGCTAGTCTGCTGCTTGTTTCTTTTCATGAGCATCATCGGTCTTGAGATTGCCCTGCGTCAGGAATCCAAATACCGGACACTTCTGGCCGTGGGCTGCACGGCTCTTATTTTTGGGCAATCGGCCCTGAACATGGGCGTCACCATGGGCCTTCTACCGACCAAGGGGATGCCGCTACCTTTTGTCAGCAGTGGCGCAAGTAGTTTGCTGGTATTCCTTGCTGTGACGGGTATCCTTGCGCGACTCGCAAGGGAATCTTCCGTGACTTCTTCTGCAAAGGAACCGGTTCACTTCAATGCCAGCAGATCCGCCCATCAACTCCCTTAAGTCTAAACACCTGCACTTCGTTGGCATTGGTGGCAGCGGCATGTCCGGCTTAGCTGAATATGCCTTGCGCCAAGGATGCCGCGTCACGGGGAGCGACTCCGCCACTCCAGATTCTTTGAACCGGCTTAGTGCCATGGGCGCAAAAATTTTTGATTCTCACGCAGCCACGAACCTTCAAGATGCTGACGAGGTCGTGTATTCAACTGCCATCAAGGCCGACAACGCCGAGATGGTTGCGGCTCGCTCCATGAATTTGCCGCTGATCCATCGCTCGGAACTTTTAGCCAACTTCATGCGCGGCACCAATTCGGTGGCGATCGCTGGCACCCACGGAAAGACAACGACTGCGGCCCTTGTCACCCACGTTCTTGCGGCGTGTGGCGGCGACCCCAATGCTGTGATTGGGGGGGTCATGGTCGACACCCAATCGAGCATCCGGACGGGAAGTGGTGGTTATTTTATTATTGAGGCCGATGAGTCGGACGGGTCGTTTTTGAATTACGAACCCGTTTTGGCTGCGCTCACCAACATCGATCAAGATCACCTCGATTTTTACGGGACATTTGAAAACATAAAATCAGCCTTTCATAAATACCTGCTGACCTCTGATCCCGATGTTGGCGTCGTTTGTTGCTGGGACGACGCTTCGGTTCGTGAGGTCTCGGAGGGAATTGGCAGGGCGCGCTTGACCTATGGGACCCTTTTGGGTTCCGAGGTGCGAGCCATCGACATTCGACAAGCCGGAATGGAAACCACCTTTACCGCGATGGTGGAACGAGACCGATTCTTGTGCAAACTTCCGCTGATCGGCCGTCACAATGTTTTGAATGCGCTGTGCAGTCTGGCGGTCATCCGGGCGCTGGGTATGGATGTTCGCCGGGCCTCTGAAAGCCTGGAATTTTTCGGCGGCGTCTCACGAAGGATGGAACTACTCGCAAATGTTTCCGGCGTTCGTGTGTTTGATGACTATGCCCACAATCCTGGCAAAATTCAGGCGTGCATTGCGGGAGCCCGAATGGCTTGGCCAACCCATCAGATCACGGTGGTCCATCAGCCGCACCGCTTTTCGCGCCTTGAGACCATGTATGACCGCATGACCGAATCCCTGCGTGGGGCCGACGATGTGATCCTGCTGCCCGTTTATGCAGCAGGTGAGTCGCCCTCCAAAAGGCATGACCCTCAGGCGTTTGCTGCCGATGTGGCTTTGAGGTCTTCCACAAGAACCCATGTTTTATCTGATATATCCGAAGCTTGTCGGCTTGCTTTGCATCTTTCACGACATCCAGCCATAATTTTAACAATAGGTGCTGGTGATGTTTGGAAAGTCGGCCACATGCTTCGGGAGCAATTGATTGGGTAGAAGCGCAATTATAAACGGCCAAAGGCCGGTCAAACGTAAGCGCAAACATGCCACCGAAAACCGGCGCAAGGTTTTTGTGGCCGCCCTGCGTTTTGGCGGCGTGCTTGCACTTGTGGCGCTCGCTGTTTTGCTGCCAGGTTATATCGCAACAAAAATTCAAACCGGATTTAAATCATTGGTCTCGTCGCGTTCAAGTCAGATTGAATTTCTTGGCAAGGGCGGCGCCCTCGCTGAGTTTGATCGCGAGTCGCTCCAGTCGCGCATCAGCGACGCTGTAAATGCTGGAAAAAGCCTCGATGAGCTCGCCAAGATTGCGGGTTCGTTGGCTCCGCTCTCGCGAGTTGAAGTGGTCCGAACTTCGCCGGAAAAAATTGTCATCGGCTTTGAACGTCGGGCTCCCTCCATGAGGATTGAGCGCGGCAGCACCCTTCGCCTGATGGACAGTGGTGGATTTATTTACGGCAGTTGTTGCCAACTTCCGGCTCAAGAGGCCGAGTCTCAGTTGCCCTTATTAACTGGCCTTTCAGCGGCCGAGGACGGTGGACTTAGTCCGCGCGAAGAACGTACGCTGATTGGCGAGGCCCTTGGACTTAATGGCGGCCTGATTGGCAAGGGCATCCGAGTTGCTTCGCTGCGTTATCAGAATCACCGGGGATTTTTCACAGTGATGGATCCCGAGGGTATCGAGGTCTCCATGGGGCGTGCACCCTTTGAAGACAAACTAAACCGCCTGGCCGAGGTTCTTTTACGGATTGACCGCCAGAAGGTCAGCCGTATCGAACTCGACTATCATGGCAAGGCCTTCATCAAGGAGCGTAAGCTGTGAGCCAAATAAGACCTTCACAGATTTTCGCAATTGACCTTGGCACCAGCAAGTTCTGTGTGGCGCGTCTTGCCGACTGCGGCGCAGCGGATGGGGGATTCTCCATCGACAGTCTGGCCATTCCTGCCAAGGGCACCAAACGTGGCATGGTGGTTGATTTCTCGGCAGCCCTTGAGTGCCTGTCGGCATTAATTGAAGAGGCGGAATCGCGCTGGAATTGTGACCTCTCCCATGGCGTAGTTGGCATTGCTGGCAGCCATTTGCGTAGCCATGTGGCCAAGGGCAGCATCGAAATTGGCCCCCAGCAAGTGGTTGGCGCCGCGACCCTGCAACGACTCGAAGCCCAAATGTACGATGCCTTTGGCCGGAGCAGTTCCGCTTCCCAACGGGAATTGCTTGATGCGATTGCCGTCAGCTACCAGATCGACCAGCGTGATGCCGTGGACGATCCGATTGGATTTAGCGGGACGATGCTTAGCACAGATTTTTTGATGATTGATGCCGACAAGGCCTACCTTCGCGACGTTGTGAGGCTCGTCAATGCTGCCGGCGTCAAGGTCACGCGCTTGGTCTCCGAGCCCCTGGCCTCTGCCTACGTTTGTGCTGGCGAGGATTTCAGGGAGTTAGGTTGCTGTGTGGTCGATATTGGCGGCGGCACGAGTGATGGTCTGGTCTTCGCCAACGGAAAACCGGCCCTCGCTTTTTCGGTGCCGATGGCTGGATTTGCTATGACCTCTGATTTGGCTGTCGCTTTGAACCTACCGGTTCGCGAGGCTGAGCGGATTAAAACCATCTATGGCCTTTCAAGTTCTGGATTGGAGTCGCTGAGTGCCGAGGATATTCACGGCATTCAAAAAATCATTCCTGGCGATGTGGTAGCCAAAATTCTTGAGGCACGCTGCCGCGAACTCACCGTCAGCATTGCCAAGCATCTGATCCCTTTCAAGGGGCGTCTTGGCGGTGGTGTGTTGTTAACTGGCGGAGGCAGTCAATTGAGCGGCGTCGCGGAACTTATGGGTTCGTCCATGCGCATTCCAGTGAAGGCGGTCCAGCCGCGTTGGCAAAAAGCTTTTTCCCTTAATGTGCCGCGCCAAGATCGCCTTGCCCCGAAATTTGCGACGGCCCTTGGCCTGCTTGTTCTTGGAGCGTTGCCTGATGCTGCTTCGCGCAACCGTGCACCCGCCAGCGACCTTTATTTGGCGGCAGCCGTCAGCCCAGGACTTGTGAGCCGCCTGCGTGCGTGGCTTCGCGAGATGAGCTGACTCATCATATATGGACTCGCCTATCTCATTGATTTGCCCCACCTCATTGACAGTTTTAGTCCAGTCTTCCTATAATTCTTGAATAACGATAAAATTTTTTAATGTTCTCGTCTGCCTATTGATAACTGCCGCATTCCTCCCGAGGAGACCCCCATGGCTTTTGACGCTGAAAATATGAATCCCCCTGGTGCGAAGATCAAAGTTTTTGGAATCGGTGGCGGTGGGGGCAACGCCGTCAACACCATGATTCGCGCAAATCTAGAAGGCGTGGAATTCATCGCGGCCAATACCGACATTCAAGCGCTGCGCTTCAGTCTGGCGGTTCAAAATATTCAGATTGGTAAGGATTTGACCAAGGGCCTCGGCGCAGGAGCTGATCCTGACGTGGGACGCGACGCGGCCCTTGAGGACCGGCGCGATATCGAGAATGTTCTCAGAGATGCAGACATGGTCTTCATCACAGCTGGCATGGGCGGGGGAACCGGCACCGGCGGAGCGGCTGTGATTGCGCAGATTGCCCGCGAACTCGGGGCTTTAACGGTCGCCGTTGTGACCAAGCCATTTCATTTCGAAGGGCGCCGCCGCCGCAAGCACGCTGAACTTGGTATTGCCCGCCTTAGAGAGTCCGTGGACACGCTGATCACCATTCCCAATCAGCGCCTGCTCCAAATCGCTACCCCTGACCTCAGCATGATCGATGCATTTAAAATGGCTGACAACGTTTTGGTGAACGCCGTGCGCGGCATCAGTGACATCATCAACATTCCGGGCACGGTGAATGTTGACTTTGCCGACGTCAAGACGGTCATGTCAAACATGGGCCATTCGTTGATGGGGATCGGTCACGCGGCAGGTCCCAAGCGCGCCGCCGAGGCAGCCCGTATGGCTATTTCGTCGCCCCTTCTTGAAGACATCGATATTCAGGGGGCCACGGGTATCTTGATCAACATCACCGCCGGCTCGTCAATCACACTGATGGAGGTCAACGAGGCCTGCTCGATCATTCAAGACTCTGCCCATGAGGATGCCAACATCATCTTTGGTGCAGTGATCGACGAAAATCTTGGTGATGCCATTCGGGTAACCGTCATCGCAACGGGCTTTCCGGTCGAGTCGCAGTTGGCAGATGCCAGCCACCCGACGATCGTTCGCCCTGTTGCCGCGAAGATTTTCTCGACAGATTACGCAACTGGTCCGCGCACGGTCGCCACGCTCCCAAATATTGCGGCGCAGGTCCCGGTGACTCTTGAGCCAAACCTGGCGCCTGCCCTGCATTTCGCACCAGAGCCGGTCCTTCAGGCCATCAGCGAGGCCCATGAGTTGGCTAAGTGGACCATTCAACATGGTGAGACCAGTTTCATAACGCAGCCGGTGAATCCTCTCGCGGATTACAGTGAAGCGGATGATCTCCGAGATCTCCATGATTTCTCGGCAATATGCGATGATTCTGCCGTGGCGGATGAGTTGGAAATTTCAAAGGGTTTTGAAGCCTCTGAAGTTTTGGAAGTTGCCGAAACCTCTGGTGCCTATGTTTGGGAAGAAGATTTCAACGGGCATGTGGCTCCCCTAGCCGCTCCCCTGGCCGCTCCCACCGCTGCTCCCCTAGCGGCGCCCTATGACGTGCCAACGCCGGGGGTTGCAGCCCAATCGGCCGCACAGCAGTTGCAAACCAATATTGCCTCAAGAATTTTTGACAGTTCTTTTGATTCCGATCCTGTAAAGCCGGCCGCTCAAGAAGAGGCCCCAATGGAATCTTTCTTTGAGGCCTGCGGCGGACTTAACATCACCAACGAGATCGATCGCAAGATTGACGAAGCCCTGGCATTGGCCCAACGCCTTCGCAACGCTGGAGCTAGCGCAAAACCCCAGCCGCAGCCAGTTGCTCAGGCCAAGGACCTGGGTGACGACGACCTCGACATGCCGGCATTTCTTCGCAATGGCAACTCTGACATCGCACTCGACTAAAAGAACTGAGAGCAGGCCACGGGCTCATACTGTGGCGTTGACAGCAATGGCCTCGCGCTTTTTCAGTGGCGGGGCCATTTGCAGCGATTCGGAAAAACTAACCCGCTTTTGACTCTCTGCGTCCATGGGTGTCAAGGCGTTGGCCAAAGACTCCGAGGGCGCCTGGGCTAGGGCCAGAAATTGCCGCAAACGATGGCACCGGTATTGAGATTCGTTTTTGCCTTCGCGCTCAAATACTGGTGTCAGTGAATTACCAATCCAGCCCTTTACGGCCAGCTTCTGTCCGGCGAAAAATTTATCTGCCATCATGCGGAAAAGCTCTTCGACCGGATAGGACTCGTGCCCGCAAACTTCGCCAACTGTCGTGTTTTCGTCGCGCGACAATTCAGCGGCGCGAACAATCTCCCTCGCAAAATCATCGACGTGAATTGGGCGCAGGGGCACAGGCCACTTGGGCACCGGATAAAGCAGCGGTAATTTCATGGTACGCAGCACCGCGCGCATGAAGCGGTCATCTGGATTTTCGGCCTCAGCCACTATGGTCGGGCGCAAAATTATTTTTTCTTTGATGGCGGAATTCAGAAGTAGCAACTCTGCGGCGTATTTCTCGCGCAAAAACGGTGTCGCCGCATGGCGGCTTGCCCCCATGGCGCTGACAAAAACCAAGCGCTGGTTGCCAACTTTTTCCATGGCGGCAAGAAGATTTGCCATCATAGACAGGTTGCGCGACATGCGCTCTGGTTGCAGTAATTCCCTGACATCTCTTGGTTCATGGTTGGGACGCAAAGATCCGGCAAGCCCGCCCTCCCAGGCAAGATGCACCACTGTGTGGACATTGCGCAGCGGGGCCAGAAGCAATTCCGGGGAGCCCATGTCTGTGCATACCGGAAATACTTGGGGCAGCGCTTCGGGCAGCCGGTGATAATAGGTTGCGATGGTGCTGGTGCTGCGCGATGAAAACAAACGAATGACCCGTTGGCCTATGAAGCCTGAACTTCCCGTAACCATGACCGTTGGCGACGGCCGTTGGCGGGAACGCTCTTGGGTGGCGGAGTGGCTACTCATCCGGTGTGAATTCATGGATGGACTCTCTCTCGACTGATTTTCGATTGTGACTAAAGGGAATTATACAGTGTTTTCAACTGAATCGCCGCATCGTTCCATGAAGGGCGCGTTGCCACCCAGGTTTCCAGCTTTTGACTATCTTGTGAAAAGCGTTGGGAGGTCATTTCAATGGCCGCGACCCAAGCCGAAGCATCTGACGTCGCATCTAGAGATGTTCCGGTGTGGGGGCAAACCACCTCGTCAATTCCCGAACCTTTAGTGTAAACAACTGGAACTCCTGAGGCTTGCGCCTCGGCCGCCGGCAAACAAAAGCCTTCTAAAACGCTGGGTTGCAAATAGACATCCTGCTGACGGTAGATGTTTTCCAGCTCAGCCCTAGTGGGCCCTTGGATGATTTGCAGCCAGCCCTTGGTCAAGAGCTGGCTCGCCAATTGTTTCTCTGCCTCGTCGAGCAGACTCGAAGTCACCAACGTGCCAAAAACTCTGCCCTTTGCAGCTGCCAAGATCTGAAGAAACAAGTCGTGGCGCTTATATTTTTCACTTCTTCCAACCGTCGCTACCCTGATCACGGCCCGCTCGGGGCCTTCACTGGAGAGCGCCTTGGGGGCCTGGGTGGGAAAGCCATTGGGGATCACGTGGATCTTTTTTTCGATCCCGCAATAACGCTCAAGGATGGTGTTTTTGGTCCAGTGCGACACACACACCACGACATCGGCCCGTGCGAGGGCTCGCGGCAAAAGCGCTGCCATTTGCATCCGTGAGGCTCTGGATACCCAACCCGGCTGGACCATGAGCGGAATGAGGTCGTGGACGGTCAAAACAAAACGAACGCGCTCCAAAGGAACACTTCCGGTCCAAAGGGGCAGATTGGTATTGCTGAGGCCGTGATAAATGGCCGGCGAGGTGTTTGCAGAGATGTGACGCGAAAATTCGCAAAAATCAAAAAGTGGACTCAAGGCCTTGGATTTTGCGCCTAGCTTATGGAAAAAGTTAAAAGGGCCTTGTCCATTTGTGGACCCGAGGACTGACGCCTCGACTCCCTTGGTGGACAAAGCCCCTTTTAATTCCATGGCGTGAACAAAGATTCCGCTGGGTCCACGGACGATCCCGTAGCTATCCCAGAAAACGTTCACCCTATTTCTTCCTCATTTGCAAAACGCAATCCGGGCATTCGCCCGAGCCAGAGCACTTTGGGCGCGCGTAACATCCATCGCGGGATCTTTCGTTGCAAGACGCTCTAGTGCGCGTTCACGAGATTTATGGGCGCGTGCCACATCGATTTCAGTGAGAGCCTCTGCGGCATCAACCAAAACGATGACCTGGTCATTAACAACTTCGACGTAACCGCCGTTAATCAGCAGGCGAATTGGCTGGATGGCCTCGCCCTCAACAATCAATTCGCCCAAACCAAGCTCCGACACGAGAGCCGCGTGGCCTGGAAGGATTCCAAGGTAGCCGTCCTTGCCGGGGACTTGAAGTTTGGTGGCCTTGACCTTCGCCAGGGATTTCGCCGGCGAAACCAGCTCCACATTCATTGCATTGCCTTTGCTTTTTCCAAGACTTCTTCAATTCCGCCAACGTAGAGGAATGCTTGCTCTGGAATACTGTCATGCTTGCCTTCGCAAAGCTCCTTGAAGCCGCGGATGGTCTCCTCGATCTTCACATACTTGCCCTTGTTGCCCGTGAACTGCTCGGCCACGGTAAACGGCTGACTGAAGAAACGCTGGATTTTCCGTGCGCGCGAAACGATGAGTTTGTCCTCGTCAGAAAGTTCATCCATGCCCAGAATTGCGATGATGTCTTGCAAATCCTTGTAACGCTGGAGAATCGATTGAACAGCGCGGGCGGTGTCGTAATGCTCGGCGCCCACAATTTCTGGATCAAGGATCTTTGAAGAACTGGAGAGCGGATCGACGGCCGGATAAATTCCAAGCTCCGCGATTTTGCGCTCAAGAACCGAAGAGGCATCCAAATGCGCAAACGTCGTGGCTGGAGCTGGATCCGTATAATCATCTGCCGGCACGTAAATAGCCTGAACCGAAGTGATCGAGCCGTCTTTAGTGGTGGTAATGCGTTCTTGCAACTCGCCCATTTCAGAGGCCAAAGTCGGCTGATAGCCCACGGCAGAAGGAATCCGGCCGAGAAGCGCCGACACTTCTGCGCCTGCTTGGGTAAAGCGGAAAATGTTGTCCACAAACAACAACACATCCTGATTTTCTTCGTCACGGAAGTATTCCGCCACGGAAAGGGCGGACAGCGCCACGCGTGCGCGCGCACCCGGCGGCTCGTTCATCTGGCCGTACACGAGGGCCGTCTTGGACAAAACGCCGGATTCTTTCATTTCATGATAAAGGTCATTGCCTTCGCGGGTTCGCTCGCCCACTCCAGCGAAAACAGAGTAGCCGCCGTGCTGGGTCGCAATATTGTTGATGAGCTCCATGATGAGCACTGTCTTGCCCACGCCCGCGCCACCGAACAAACCAATCTTGCCGCCCTTCATATAAGGCGCCATCAAATCAACGACCTTAATGCCAGTTTCAAGCATCTCCACCTGGGTTGAAAGGCTTGTAAACAGCGGAGCGCTGCGGTGAATCGGGTAGCGCTTTGCGGTTTTCACGGGACCCGCTTCATCCACGGGTTCGCCGATGACGTTCATAATGCGGCCCAAAACTTCGCGGCCGACGGGAACCGTGATTTGATCGCCAGTATCGCTAACGTCAACGCCCCTGGTCAGTCCATCTGTGCTGTCCATGGCGATCGTGCGCACAACGCCTTCGCCAAGATGCTGGGCCACTTCCAGCGTCAGATTGTTCTTTTCGCTGTTGATGAAGGGGTTGCTCAGTTTCAAAGCGTTGTAAATTGGGGGTAGTTTTCCTTCCGGAAACTCTACATCGACGACCGGTCCCATGACCTGGACGACTTTTCCCTTGCCTGCTATTGCGATTTGCTGGTCCATTTTCTAACTCCAAATGTTTCTGCTGGGTCCGTTACGGTGATCAGACCGCTTCGGCGCCACTGACGATTTCGATAAGTTCTTTGGTGATGGCTGCCTGACGTGCCCGGTTGTACAGAAGCGTCAGTTTACGAATGTATTCTTTTGCATTTTTGGTTGCCGAATCCATGGCTGTCATGCGCGCGCCGTGTTCTGAGGCGCCGCCCTCAAGCAGAACCCGGAACAAGGTGTTGATAACATGTTTGCGCAGCATTCCTTCAAGGACGGTGTGCGCATCTGGCTCAATGATAAAGTCCAATGTGTCGTGTTCGTCGTCGCCAAAATCCGGGGTCACCACGGGAAGCAGTTGTTTTACCCTTGGGGTTTGGGTCAAAATGTTTTTGAATTCTGAAAAAATCAAAACAATGCGGTCGTATTTTCCAGAGGTGAACAAGCCGGAAAGCTCGTCTGTGATCGCCTTGGCTGATTGATAGGTGGGACGTTCAAGCACCTTCTCGCGCGTGATCATTGGGGTAAGACCGACCTTGCGATAAAACTGTCCTGCCCTCTTGCCCATGGCGGCAATATCCACTTCACAGCCCTGGTCGGTGTTTTCGCGCACGTAGCGAACGGCCGCCTTGAACACGTTCGTATTCAAGCTGCCGCATAAACCGCGGTCCGTTGACACCACCACCGCCAGCACCCTTTTTGGCACTTCCACGAACCGCAGTAGCTCCATGCTTTCGAGGTTTTCTAGATTTTCAACCCCGGCGGCAAGGCGGCCAACAATGCGGTCAAAGGCGGCGCCGTAAGGCCGCGCCGCCAGGACAGCCTGGTTGGCGCGCGAAAACTTCGCCGCCGACACCAGCTTCATGGCGTGGGTTATTTTTTGGGTGTTGCGAACGCTTGTGATGCGTCGCTTCGTATCCTTTAAACTAGGCATGGGCGCGGAATCCCTTGTCGAATTCTTCAATCCCGCGACGCAAGTCGGCGTCAACATCCGACAGCTTCGCGCGGTTTTTGATTTTATCAAGAACATGCTGGTACTTGGCACGAAGGTGCTGAATCAAACCAGTCTCCCAGGCCTTGATTTGACTCACCGGCTTCTGATCAAGGTAGCCCTTGGTCGCAGCAAAAATCATGGCGACCTGTGAGCCGACGTCCAACGGCTCGTACTGGGATTGCTTCAAGATTTCGACCAAGCGCTCGCCCCTAGCGAGGGTCTTCTGGGTGGTGACGTCCAGGTCAGAGCCAAACTGCGCGAAAGCTGCAAGTTCGCGGTACTGCGCCAATTCAAGGCGCAAACTACCCGCCACCGCCTTCATCGCCGGCACCTGGGCCGACCCGCCGACGCGAGAAACGGACAAGCCTGCGTTGATGGCTGGACGAATGCCGCTGAAGAAAAGATCGGATTCGAGAAAGATCTGTCCATCGGTGATCGAAATTACGTTGGTCGGAATGTATGCGGAAATGTCCCCGGCTTGGGTTTCAATCACCGGAAATGCCGTGATGGATCCTGCGCCCTTGGCATCACTTAGCTTACATGCGCGCTCTAACAAGCGGCTGTGAACGTAGAAAACGTCACCCGGATAGGCCTCGCGGCCCGGAGGACGGCGAAGCAACAAGGAGAGCTCGCGGTAGGCGTTGGCCTGCTTGGAAAGATCGTCGTAAAATATCACGACATGCTCGCCACGGTCGCGGAAGTATTCCCCCATGGTGCAGCCAGAATAGGGGGCCAAAAACTGCATCGGCGCCGGATCAATGGCGGTTGCTGCGACGACAATCGTGTACTCCATGGCGCCGGCACGCTTCAGCCGGTCCACCACCTGGGCTACGGTCGAGGCCTTCTGGCCAATGGCCACATAAATGCAAACGACCCCTTGGCCCTTTTGATTGATGATGGTGTCAATCGCAATGGCTGTCTTGCCGGTTTGGCGGTCGCCAATGATAAGTTCTCGCTGGCCACGACCAATCGGGGTCATGGCGTCAATGGCCTTCACGCCCGTTTGGAGCGGTTCGTGAACCGATTTGCGTTCGATGATGCCAGGAGCTTTGACTTCCACTATTCCGCGGCCTTCGGCCTGAATTGGGCCAAGGCCATCAATCGGATTACCGAGGGCGTCGACCACCCGACCAAGAAGCGCGCGGCCAATTGGGACGCTGTTGATTTGCTTGAGGCGCTTGACGGTTTCACCTTCTTCGATACCTTTAGTGGTACCGAGAATGGCAACGCCGACGTTATCTTCCTCTAGGTTAAGGACCACGCCGCGCGTGCCCTTGGCAAACTCAACAAGTTCTCCGGACATCGCGCCTTCGAGACCATAAACTCGTGCAATGCCGTCACCAACGGTGAGGACCGTGCCGGTTTCTTGGAGCTCGGCCGCTTGGCCGTAATTCTTGATGCGCTCACTGATGATTCTACTAACTTCTTCGACTCTGATTTTCTGCATGGTCATGGTCGCCGCCTCCTGAATACTTATAGAGCTGCGCTCTTGCTGAGCGCGTCAAGTTTAGTTTTTACACTCATATCGATCATCCGGTTACCTAGGCGGACAACAAATCCGCCCAAGAGTTCTGGATCCACATGCTGGGAAGTATGAATCTTCGTGCCGAGAATTTTTTCAAGAGACGCCGTCAACGCCATTAGTGCCGTCGGATCAATAGCAACTGCCGTCACAACATCGGCATTAACAACGCCAGTCGCTAAATTAAGAATCTGGGCGAACGAATCGACAAACAACGGAAACAGTTGAACACGCCCCGCATTCACAAGTTCGCCAACAAAGGCGTGTAGTTCTGGTTGCGCTTTTGCTGCGCTGAGGGCCGCATCAAAAAGTTTTTTCTTGAGGCTCTTAGGCATGACTGGACTAAGAAGAATTTTTGCTGCGAGTTCAATATCAAAAAGGGCGCGCGCCAACTGGATTTGCTCAAGAACGAGCCGCGCCTCATTCGAGTCCTCGCCGGTTAATCGGTAGAGGGCTTTGGCATATCGATTTGCAATTCTAGTGGCGCTCATTCAAAGATCTCCTTCAATTCAGACTCGGAGTTCGCCAAGGCTACTAACTTGCTTTTGGATCATTGCAGCATGGTCGGCTGGCTTGAGCTCGTGCTTGATCTTACTGACCACCGCGTCGCGTACTTGGGCCACAATATCCGTCCTCAATTCATGCCGTGCGCGCTCGACCTCTGCGTCAGCCATGCGGCGCGCTTCGTCAATTAGATTGCGCGCCAACGCCTCCGCCTCTGTGATCATGCGCTGAGCATCTTTTTCCGCGGCCTCCGCTGCCCCGTTTTTGATTTGAGTAACTTCTGCGTCCAATTGGCGCAGGCGGGCGGTTAGCTCCATGTTTTTTTCTAGAGCCTCCTCTTTAGCCTTGGTCGCATCAAATATCGCAACTTCGAATTTTTTACGGCGCCCCAGCGCTAAATCGGTCAGGGGCTTGCGAAAGAAAAAGACACAGAGCGCTATAAATAGCGCGAAGTTGAAGTAAGGAAGGATGATGCCGGTTATGAGATTGATGTGTTCCATGGCGTCTCGCTATTTCTCTATTTTCTTCGGCGTCCGGCAGATTCAATGGCTGTTGGTTGTGGCCGCAAATAACTCCGCGGTCAGATCAGAAATTACTTTTGGCAAAAGCGCGCGCTGTTCTGCAACTTCGGCTCTGACGCGAGATGCGACGGCCTCCACTTCCGCGCGGGCCTTTTCTTCGGCTCCCCTGATGATCTCCAGCCGGCGCTGGCTTGCGGCGGCTTTGCGGCGCTCGCGCTCAGAGGCGGCGGCGGCGGCGGCCTCGTCGATGCTGTCTTGGACCTTGCGAGCGATTTCGTCGCATTCATAGAGAAGGCGCGCAGCATCGGCTTGGCTGCCGGTCGTCAATGCCTCGCGCTTCTGCTGGAGCATAAAATAGGGCTCCAGGAAAAGTTTTTTGACAACAAACATGTTGACGACAAATAAGCCTATTTGCGCGGCCACGATTGCTGGGTCTGGAACTAGATTCAACTGTGCCATCTGAGCACCTGATCTTTTTGGTTTAAAAAAGGAAAACCCGCCAATTAACTTGGCGGGTGGTTTTTACCTAAGAAGACAAGAAGGCTCAAGGCAATTCGTTGAATTTTGCCCGTATTTAAACTCTTATTTGTCACCAATGACGGCCAACAGTCGCTCAAGCTCCTGGGCCGAAAAGTATGATATCTCGATTTTTCCTCGGACGCCGTCCCCAAGAATCTTTACTTTGGTGCGGAGCTTTGACTTAAGGTTGTCCGAAAGATATTCCAGATCCGCCTGATTTTTTGGTCCACGCGTACGGTCGGAGAGGTCCCCGCCCCGCTTCATGGACTTGCAAAGCTGTTCCGTTTGACGAACGCTCATCTGCTTTTTAATGATGCTGTCACGGGCTCGAAGGATCAATTTTTTATCTTCGAGCGATAAAAGCGCCCGCCCATGGCCCATGGTCAAGCGTCCTTCTAGAAGATCATCTTGAAGCTCCTTGGGCAGCCCCAGCAAACGAAGGGCGTTGGTTACAGACGAGCGCTCTTTTCCGACCCGATCGGCACACTGCTCCTGGGTCAACCCGTAGTCTTTGATCAAGGCCTGAAAAGCCTCGGCTTCCTCAATGATATTAAGGTCTTGCCTTTGAATGTTCTCGATCAATGCCAGGCGCAGCAGGTCGTGAGCCGCCCCTTCTCTGATGATAACCGGGACTTCTTTCAGTCCCGCCAGCTGGGAGGCGCGCCAGCGGCGCTCTCCTGCGACAATCATAAATTTGCCGGGTTTTTCCTCAAGCTGCGACACAACGATGGGCTGAAGAAAGCCGTCCTGACGAAGGCTGCTGGCCAGCTCCGATAAGGCGCGTTCTTCAAAAAGTTTTCGTGGTTGGGCCGGGTTTGGCTCAATGCTCAAAACATTGACGAAATGAACCCCGCCCTGGCGCTCGTTCGCTTGGGCAGCGTTTCCCCCCCAAGACGGGCTGGCAAGGGGCTTGGCAATTTCCGAAAAATCGCCCAATAGCGAAGTGATTCCTTTGCCTAACGCCCCCCTCCTGGGGGTGCGATCCATGCTGGTCATACTTCGCTCCTTATCTCATTTCGGTTGGCGTCGGGGGTCGCCGCCAGCGGCAGGTCGCCTTCTTCGGCTCCTCGCTTAATAAGCTCCGCCGCCACCTCCATGTAAGCTTGGGCGCCCGAGCAGTTGATGTCGTAAAGAATAATGGGTTTGCCGTGAGAGGGGGCCTCCGACAGCTTGACGTTTCTTGGAATCACCGTTGTGAAAACCTCTTGGCCAAAGTGCCCGCGGATGTCTTGCTCGACCTGGGAGCTCAGGTTATTTCGCCTGTCATACATGGTGAGGAGAATGCCTTCGCGGCGAAGGTCTGGGTTCAGGCGCTTTTTGATCAGGGCAATGGTTCTTAATAGCTGGGAGAGGCCCTCCATTGCGTAATACTCGCATTGCAAGGGAATCAAGACGGAGTCTGCCGCCGTCAGCGCGTTGACGGTCAGTATGCCAAGGGCCGGCGGGCAATCCATAATAATGTAGTCGTATTGGTCGGCAACTGCCTGGAGCGCGTCTTTTAGGCGAACTTCCCGCCCAATGGCGGTGACCAGCTCGATTTCCGCACCAATCATGTCCTGGTTGGCAGGAGCCAGATCAAGGCACTTGAGCTCGGTGCTCAAAATAACGCTCTTGATCGGAACTTCGTCCACAAGAACGTTGTACATGCTTTCGGAGATCTCGCCGGCAATAAAGCCGAGGCCGCTTGCCGCATTGGCCTGCGGATCAAGGTCTACAAGCAAAACCTTCTTTTCGGCTGCCGCAAGGCAGGCCGCTAAATTGACCGCGGTGGTCGTTTTGCCAACGCCGCCCTTTTGATTTGATATCGCAATTATCCGTGCCATTTCGCGCGCCTCGAAAAGTCCTAGGGTTTGGCCGGAGAGTACAGGAGTGCCCATGCTGGCACAAGATGTTCCACGTGAAACATTGGCTGTTCTTTGGTCGAGGCCAACAAATCGTAGGGCCCCGCCGGGAGAAAGCCATGTTCCACGTGAAACGTCTCTCGCTTCGGGGGGTGTTCGCACAAATGTTTCACGTGGAACATTGCCGAAAGTGAGGACTTAAGTCTGAAATGTTTCACGTGGAACATTGCCGAAAGTGGGGGCTTAGGTCTGAAGTGTTTCACGTGGAACATTTCTGTCTTATGGCCAAACATACCAATGTTCCACGTGAAACATTGCCATACCAAACACAAAAAAAGGGGCCGCCGAAGCGACCCCCAAAAAATCAATTACTAACGGCGGACTACTTGTTGAACCACAGAAACGCAACGATGAAACCCATCAAGGCCTGGAATTCCATGAATACCAGACCAAGAATCATCGGCATAAAAACCTGATCGCGAGAGTTCGGGTTGCGGGCAATGCCAGCCAAAGCCGCCGAAACCGCTCTACCTTGGCCGGTTGCAGCACCGAAAGCCGCAACGCCGATCGCGAAGCAGGATCCTATAGCCACCAAACCGTTATTTGTAGAGGCCGCAGCTTCGGCACCTTCTGCGAAAGCCGAGCTAGCCGCAAACAAACCACCCAACGCCATTGCTACCTTAGTCACATTTTTCATCCCAATATCCCCAAAAAAAATGCGATACACACCGCGCGCCATCTCAATGGTCGTGTGAAATCGCCATTGAAACATAAATACTCGTCAACAAAGCAAACACAAAACTCTGCATACCCGCGACAATAAGCCCAAAAAACATCAAAATCGACGGGGCAATTACATAAGTCAAACCCGTAAACACCGATAAAATCAGATGGTCTGCAAAAATATTACCCGCCAACCGCAGACTTAACGAAAAGGGCCGAGACATGTGGCTCACCAACTCAATAAACACAAACAATGGGCCGATTGCGGCCACCGGACCCCAGAATTGTTTGAAATAACCGAAACCGTGTTCACGAATTCCCGCCACGTTGTAGGCCAGAAAAACGATCAATCCCATAGCCAGGTTCGAACTAATGTCAACCGTTGCCGGAGTAAACCCCGGAACGAGGCCCGAAAGATTCCCCACAAGAATCACCAGAAACAGCGTCGCGAGCAATGGGAGGAAACCTCTGTACTCATGCCCACAATTGTCCTTCGCCATGCCATGGACAAAGTCCAACAAGATCTCAATCAAACCGCGCAATGAAAACCGCGCCCCAGGGACAACGTCATCGCCGGCAGCGGAAATTTTTCTAGAGAAAAAAATTCCCGCCAAAATCAAGACGGCCGTGATCAGCAGCGTGCTGGCCACGGGAGCCCAGCGATGGGCCGCCGCATCACTCAAGCCAAGCCCATGGAGCACTATGGGATACCACTCGACAATCTGCGAGCCGCCCGATGCCTGCGCTGAATTGGAAGAGCCAACCAACGCCGCCAAAGCGGACAACCATGACCCTATAGAAAATTTACTGAAAGCGTTCATATAGCGCCCGCCACACCATTTAGAGGCGGCGAAGATAGATCAATTCAAAAACTCTGCCTAGTTGTTTTTCGTCTTTTTTTTGGGGCGGATAAGATGAACGATACTTGCGGCGGCCACCACCGCCCCAAGGCCGCTAAAGAGTCCCACGCCAAAGGCCAAAAGCGGCAGGCACCAAACAACCACCACCATATAAACGAAGATGCCGACCCCAAAAGTCTTCAGCGCAAGAAGGGCGATCATTCCGGCCAGACGCCTGCCCCGGATCCCGGACACAAGATCTTCATCTAATGTAGGGTTCGAGGGGGCCGCGGGGCCCACCATTGCCCGAGCCAAAAGGATTGCCCCCACCAAAATGGCCAGGACCAGCAGAAATCCAGCGCCAAAGCCCACAAAAACCAGATTATCTAACATCGCTGGAACCGTCGCCCCCCCGGCCATCTTCTCTGTCCATTTTTATAACAGCACGAAGCACCACGTAAAAAGTGTGGCCAATTACCACCATGGCTACCGGAATTGTCACCGACAACCACCGAAAACTTTTTGGATAGCTCCCGTCGAGCCACTTGGCGACAAACGCCGCACCAAAAATCAATGCAACAGCTTCAAAGCCGACGGCGATCAAATAACTTAAGCCTCTTGCCATCTTATTCATGAATCACCAATCGCCCGTTATATTGAGGTGTATAGAATGCGGCTGTGGATAAACGAGATTCTAAAGACAATTAAAAAACATAAACTTCCGAATTCATTAGATATTTTACAAACAAACCGCCTTGCCCAAAAAACATGCTCTGTGCTAGCTTCGCCAGAGTTTTTGAAAATCCCCACAACCCAGAATCTAGCACTTGCCATGAGCGCGCACTTCGCATTGTTTATCTGGCTCGGGAATCTACAGAAATACGAATCTTTTGGACAACTACGAAACGGACCTAGACAGTGACAAATTCAGAACATGTTTGGCAATCAATCAAGTCCTACCTCAAGTCAACCCTGGATGAGTCGCTCTTCCTTGAATGGGTTGAACCGCTTTCCGTCGACCGCCGCAATAGCAGCGAAAATGCCATCGCCCTCGCCCTTCCGAACCTCGTCTACTACCAGGGTCTTCTAAACGAGTTCGGACCACATTTCGAGCGCGCTAAGGCTGCGCTTGGCTACCAACAAATCGACCTTCGCTTTCAAGTCAATGAAAACATCGGCCTCACAGATGACCTCGATGGGCCCAACGGCATTGCCGTGCGGCCAGGCGAGCTCTTTCTTGAAGAGGGCGAGGGCGATCTCGGAGCCTATGAATCTGGGGCTCTCGGCGAAAATTCTATTGCTGAAGAAAATCCCGCCGCCAAAAGCGGCCCGGCATTTTCCCGAACCCTAAGCCGCGAAATCGGCATCAAGCCCGAATACACCTTCGAAAACTTCGTTCGCGGTACTAGCAACCAGTTTGCCATGGCCACCTGTATGAATGTCGCCGACAACCCGGGGGCTGCTTACAACCCGCTTTTCATCTACGGAAGCACCGGCCTCGGTAAAACCCATCTTTTGCACGCTGTTGGTAACCGCGTGCTTCAGAAAAATCCGCGCGCAGTGGTCACGTACGTCTCTAGTGAAAACTTCATGAATGAGTATATTCACTGCGTGCGCCACCAAAAAATGTGGGATTTCCGCCAAAAATATCGCTTTTGTGACGTTCTAATGATCGACGACGTCCAGTTCATTGCTAACAAAAAACAAACTCAAGAAGAATTCTTTCATACGTTTAACGCGCTATACGCTGCGAAAAAACAGATCGTCATCACCTCGGACCTTTTTCCCCAAGACATTCCTGCCATCGAAGACCGCCTTCGCAACCGCTTCCAATGGGGACTAATCGCCGACATCCAAACACCTGATTTCGAACACCGAATCGCAATCCTTTACAAAAAGGCCGAACAACTTGGCGTCAATCTGGACAGCGAAGTGGCTGAATATATCGCCAAACACGCCAAACGGAACATCCGCGAACTCGAGGGTGCCCTTCACCGAGTCCACGCCTTCTCAAAGCTTCACGCCCGCACCCTTTCCTTGTCCTTGGCCCTAGAAACCTTCAAGGACGTTCTCGGCGAACCGCCAAAACGACTGACCGTCGAACACGTTCAAAAGGCGGTGGCTGACCATTTTAAATTGAAAGTGGCTGACCTTAAGTCCAAGCGCCGCCAGAAGGCCTTTGCTTATCCGAGGCAAGTAGCCATGTACCTGGCAAGAAAGATGACCGGCGCATCCTTTCCTGAAATCGGCGAAAGATTTGGCGGTAAAGATCACACGACCGTCATGCATAACGTCCGCAAAATTGAGGGTTCGCTCCTTAAAGATCTCGACTTAAAGGCTCATGTTGAATCTCTCGAACGTCAACTGGAGCAATCCCACTAACATGTATATAGTTAGCAACCCTGTGGAAAAACTGTTGGCAGGCGGGGGTAAAACCTCTGGAAGGGCGCATGGATTTCCTATGGGCAACCTGGGAACAGTCTTAGCGACAAAAAATTATATCCACAGGACCACACACGATATCCCCACGAAAGGCACAGCGATCCTTGGCGCAAAAATGCGATATAACTTAATAATTACTGGTATTTACGATTTATCAACAGGCGCGCCCCCCCTTCTACTACCACTACTTATTAAAGAAAAAACTTTCTTACTTAAATCATATAGAGAACCCCACCCTTCGCGGAGGCTCCAAAAATGACTCTGTCCGTAACCATCTCCAAGCCACTTCTCAGTTTGGCCATCCACAGGGTCCAAGGCGCCATCACAGAGCGCAACCTGGCTCACGTAGGCCTGAAAACAGAATCCGACCATCTCTACGTCACAGCGGCTGACCGCATGATAGCCGTCTTCAGCAAGTTTCCTGCAGACATTAGGGGGCAAGGCACTGTGTTCTTGCCGGCCAAAATTTTATCGGATGTTGTCAGAGAGCTGCCCGATGGCAACATCAGCCTGGAAACCGTAGGCCAGCAGTTGCGCATCTCTGCTGGCGAGCATAATGAGTTCATGATCAAAATCCCGCTCGTTGACGAGGCGATTTGGCGCGACCCCCCATCGTTTAATTCCAGCAACACAGCAGATTTACCCGCCGCAAAACTGGTCTACATGATTGAACAGGTCCAGTTCTGTGTGAGTCATGATTCACCGCGCAATTATGGAACCGTGGGATATCTACACCGGCCCGCTAAAGGCGGCGGAATCCGCCTTGTTGGTTCTGATGGATTTCGTCTTTCCTATTGCGAACTAGATTTTCCGCTGCCGGACGAATTCCTGGCCAACGGCGTTTGTTTGTCCAAAAAAGCGCTTGGCGAGATCCTCCGTCTTGGGTCAGAGGGCTTTGACCGGATCCGCCTTTCAATCTCCCAAGATCAATCTACGCTTATGGTGGAAGTTCCTGACTACCAAGTTTTTGTGCGTCTCTCCGCCGTCAAGTACCCAAAATATGCTGGGGTAATCCCAGACAATAAAAACCAAAAAATCCTTGTATCCCGCGCCCAGCTTCAACACGTCACCAAAAGGGTGCTTTTGGCGGCTGATAAAAGCCGGGCTTTGCAGTTGAGCTTTTCCGACTCATCTCTTACCTTAAGCTCTCGGACCATGGGCAGCTCTGAAAGCAAAGAGACCGTCCGCTTGGAAGAGTACTTCGGTCCGAAGTGTGACATGGTTGTGAACGGTAAATTTCTCGTGGAAATTTTCTCGACCACGCCAAGCGATAAAGTGACCTTGCAGTTCAAGGACGCCGAGGATCCGATTGTGGTGGTTCCACGAGAAGAGCTGGCCGATTGCAAGTCAAAGCATATTCTGGTTCCCATTCGTGAGACCAGAGCCCAGTAAAAACCTGGGGGCAGAGGTTATCTGGAGTTCATGTAGGATTCATGAAAAGTTCATGAAAAAATCATGAAAAATTCAAGGAACGAAGCGAAATGGATACCATGCAGCACGAAAAGCCTTCTCTGGACATCGGCCTGACCGCCTCGGGGCCAAATCCATCCGAACACCAATATTCAGCCGAAAGCATTCAGGTCTTGGAGGGATTGGATGCCGTTCGTAAACGGCCGGGCATGTATATTGGTTCAACCTCCGTGGACGGTCTGCATCATCTGGTCTATGAAGTCGTGGACAACTCCATCGATGAGGCTATGGGCGGCCACGCCGACAAGATAGAAGTGACAATTCACGTCGATGGTTCTGTCTCTGTTCGCGACAACGGCCGCGGAATTCCAGTCGAAATACATCCTAAGGAAAATCGGAGTGCCCTTGAAGTTGTCATGACCGTGCTGCATGCAGGCGGAAAATTTGATGACAAGGCCTTCGCTTTTTCTGGCGGCCTTCACGGTGTCGGTGCCTCCGTTGTCAACGCCCTTTCTGAATGGTGCCGAGTGGAAGTGCGCACCAACGGCAAGGTTCACATGCAAGGGTACAAAAGGGGTGTTCCGGACAGCCAAATTGCTGTCATTGGAACCACTGAAAGTCGCGGAACGTTTACGGTTTTCAAACCTGATACACAGATCTTTCCTGACACCAATTTCAATTTTGACGTATTGGCAAAACGCCTCAGGGAACTGGCGTTTCTAAATCAGGGAATTCGCATCAATCTTTGTGATGAGCGCACCGATCAAAAATCAGAGTTTCATTTTACCGGAGGCCTGACCTCATTTTGTGAGTTTCTCGTAAAAGGCAGAACCGCCCTGCACGCTGCGCCGGTACTCATCAAAGGCATGCAAAAGCAAGGCGACAAGGTGGTGGCGCAAGTCGAATGCGTGCTGCAATGGACAGACAGCTATAACGAAAGTTTTTTTAGCTACGTCAACAACATCAGTACTGTCGAAGGTGGCACGCATGTAACTGGCCTGCGCGCAGCATTGACTCGCGTAATCAATACCTTTGCAGAAAATCAGGGTGTCTTTAAATCCTTTAAAGAAGGCATCACAGGCGACGATATTCGCGAAGGTCTGACCGGGGTTCTTTCCATACGCATCAAGAACCCAGAGTTTCAAGGGCAGACTAAAACCAAGCTGGGAAACACTGAAGTTCGCGCGATGGTGGAACAGCTTGTGACCGAGAAGCTGTCCATTTACTTTGATGAAAATCCAGACGTCGGTCGCCGCGTAGTCCAAAAGATTATTGATGCTGCAAGGGCGCGCATCGCAGCCAAAAAAGCGCGCGAATTAACTCGTCGCAAGGGCGCCCTTGATTTTGCGGGGCTGCCCGGCAAAATGGCCGACTGTCAGGAGAAGGACCCAAAAGAGTGTGAACTGTTTTTGGTCGAGGGTGATTCCGCAGGTGGGTCAGCCAAGCAGGCTCGTGAACGCAGAACTCAGGCCGTGTTACCACTGCGCGGTAAAATTTTGAATGTGGAAAAAGCGCGCTTTGACAAGATGCTTTCATCGCAAGAGATCAAGCTTTTGATTCAAGCGATGGGTACGGGCATTGGCAAGGATGATTTCGATATCACCAAACTGCGCTATCACAAGATTATTTTGATGACGGATGCCGACGTGGACGGCGCCCACATCCGAACACTGTTGCTCACTTTCTTTTTTCGTCAAATGCCCCAGATCATCGAACGCGGATATCTCTACATCGCGCAACCGCCCCTGTATAAATACAAAAAAGGAAAGACCGAGCGTTACCTGAAAGACGCAAATGCCTTAACGGCATTTTTAAGCGAGTCCGGCATGACAACCCTTGAGATCAAGGACGTCACCGGCAAGGTGCTAGACCGGGCAACCATCCAAGGCGTTTTAACCAAGCTTCAGCGCTATCACGAACTGCTTGGGATGGCCGCTCGCCGCCGGGCCAAGGAAATTGTGGAATTTATCGTTCGCAACGAGCAGATTGGCCCCGCCGATTTTGTAGACGAACAAGCCACCACAGCATTTGCCGAGTCCTTGTGCGCGGCGCTGAAAGACAACCCGGTCACCGGGGCAAGGACCTACGCCTCTTTCAAAATCCTGTTTGACCCCGAGTACTCGCGCTACCGCGCCGTCATTGATACGAGGATTCGCGACATCCCCCAGACGTCGACCATTGATGCAGGCATTTTCGCTGCGGGGGAAATTGTGGAACTTCGCCGCGTTTTCAAACAGATGGATGATCTCGCTAAGGCGCCATTTAATTTCGTCCATACAAGCAAGAAATCTAAGGCTGCTTCGGCAGATCAAAAAGTCGAAGCCAAAGATCAAATGGACACCCAAAACGAAGGCGGCGAAGGATCGGCTGCAGCCGCAGATTCCGACGCCACCGGCATTTTGTTTACCATGGACGCGCTGAAGGAAAAAATAATTGATGAGGGCCGCAAGGGAGCCTACGTCCAGCGATATAAAGGTTTAGGGGAGATGAACCCGGACCAATTAAAAGAAACAACCATGCTGGAAGAGAATCGCACCCTGCTTCAGGTAGAAATCGACGACGCGATGGAGGCCGATCGCCTCTTTTGCACACTAATGGGCGACGATGTAGAACCGCGTCGGGAATTTATTCAGAAAAATGCACTCAACGTGCGCAACCTCGATTTCTGATAAGGGCTGAACAATGGATGCTGTTTTAAAGAACGTTCTGCCCATCAATATCGAAGATGAGATGAAAACCTCATTTCTCGACTACTCGATGAGCGTTATTGTTTCCCGTGCGTTGCCCGATGTTCGTGATGGATTGAAACCGGTTCATCGCCGCATTTTGTTCGCAATGTACGGCTTGAAAAACTTTCATAACCGTCCGTATCTAAAATCCGCAAGGATCGTTGGCGACGTGATTGGCCGCTATCACCCCCACGGTGACTCTGCTGTGTACGAGGCTTTAGTTCGTTTGGCCCAGGATTTCGCCATGCGTTATCCGCTGGTGGACGGTCAAGGTAATTTCGGTTCAATCGATGGTGACTCCGCGGCCGCCATGCGTTACACCGAATCCAGACTGGCCAAAATGGCCGAGCTTTTGCTTTCAGATATCGAAAAAGAAACGGTGGATTTCGGCCCAAACTACGACAACAAAGAAGAGGAGCCGCTTGTTCTTCCAACCAAGTTGCCACAACTTCTTGTCAACGGCGCATCAGGAATTGCCGTTGGAATGGCAACCAACATACCGCCGCATAACTTACGCGAAATCATCGACGGCCTTGAAGCGCTGATTGAAAATCCAGAAATCACAATTGACGAGTTGATGGAATTCATCAAAGGGCCGGACTTTCCAACCCGCGGGCAAATTCACGGCCTGGCAGGGATCAAGGACGCTTTCATGACCGGTCGCGGATCGATCATCATGCGGGCCCGCTCAAAAATCGAAGATGTACCAAAGTCCCAGGGCCGGGAACGAATCATCCTCACGGAACTCCCCTACCAGGTCAACAAGGCACGCCTCATTGAGCGCATTGCCGACCTCGTTAGAGACAAAAAACTTGAGGGAATTTCTGACCTACGCGACGAGTCGGCTTCAAACGAAATCCGCGTGGTCATTGAACTCAAGCGCGGCGAAATAGCCGACATTGTTCTCAACAACCTTTATAAAATGACGCCGATGCAATCGAGCTTCGGAGTCAACACGGTAGCCTTGGTCAACGGCGCACCGAGGACTCTGAATCTTAAGCAAATGCTTGAACTGTTTTACAAGCACCGCCGCGAGGTTATTCTCCGTCGCACGTCCTTTGATCTACGCCAGGCAGAAGAGCGTGGACACATTTTACTCGGTTTGAAAACGGCCGTTGAAAACATTGATCAGATGGTGGCCATCATCCGTGCTTCCGAAGACAGCCAGGCAGCCCATGCAGAACTGATAAAAACCTATGCACTGTCAGACATTCAGGCGAAAGCTATTTTGGACATGCGCCTGGCCAAACTGACTGGCCTTGAGCGCGAGAAGATCATCGCCGAATACGCCGAAACCGTGTCTGTCATTGCTGATTTGCGCGACATTTTGGATCGCCCAGAACGCGTCACGGCCATCATCAAAACCGATTTGGCTCTACTAAAAGAAACCCACGGCGACGAGCGCCGCACAGAAATCATCGCTTCGGAGGCCGACGCCATCCGGATGGAGCACCTGGTTGCCGATGAAGAGGTGGCCGTTACCATTACCCACGGCGGCTACGCAAAACGCACGCCGGTGAACCAGTTTCGCGCTCAAAAACGTGGAGGCAAAGGCAAGTCGGGAATGCTTACGAAAGAAGAGGATGTCGTCAAAGACCTCTATATTTCAAGCAATCACCAGTCGCTGCTTTGCTTCACCAACAAGGGCCGGGTTTACGACATCAAGGTGTATCAAATCCCAGAGGCGCCGCTTAGAGCGCGCGGCAAACATTTTGCGAACATCATCAAGCTCGAAGACCAAGAGCGGGTTGTGTCGGTCATGCCGGTAAAAGAATTTTCCGAAGGAAAGTTTGTAGTATCGGTTACGGCTCAAGGCTTTATCAAAAAGACCGAGCTCATGGCGTATGCAAACATTCGCACAACGGGCATCATCGGCTTGAAGCTTGAAGATGAAGACTCGCTCGTTGCCTGCGCCATCACAGATGGTAAGAGCGACATTTTAATTGCCAGTAAAATGGGTAAGGCAATTCGCTTTAACGAAGACGAGGCGCGTCCAGTCGGACGGGCGTCACGCGGCGTCACGGGAATTAGATTTTCTGAAGAGACCGACTGCGTCATCGGCATGGAAGTCATCATCGGCGATTCCACGATTCTATCGATTTGCGAGAATGGCTACGGCAAGCGCACGCCGCTGGAAGAATACCGGGCCCAGACGCGGGGCGGCAAAGGCATCTACACAATCAAGGTTACCGAGCGCAATGGGCCGGTGGTTGGTATCTGCCAGGTTTCAGAAACCGACGATCTGATGATTATGACCTCCGTGGGTAAGATCACCCGATTTACGGTCGGTGAGATTGGCGTTATCGGTCGCCTCACCCAGGGCGTTCGCCTCATGAACGTCGAGGAAGGCGAGCGGGTCATTAGTTGTTGCAAGGTGATGCAGTTCGAGGGCGAAGAGGTTTGAAGCGATGAGTAAAATTCAGGTTGATCGCGAATTGGTGCGTAAAGTAGCAGACCTTGCTCACCTTTCGTTGAGCGAGCAAGAAATTGGTCTCTATCAAGAACGCCTGGCCAAGGTGTTGTCCTACGTTGAACAATTGGATGAGGTTCACGAGTCGTTGGACAAAAACTGGCGACCAGACACGAGCCGCGGAGAGGCCGGGGTCAGCGCCCTAGAGCGCCGCGACGTTGTCGAGGGCTCGCTACCGGTAGAAGAGGCCATGAAACAGGCCCCAGCAAGAATCGGGACGGCGTTTCAAGTTCCCAGGATCCTTGAATAAGAGAGCCCCATGCCAGCGAACCAAACAGTCAAATCCATTGTCGAACAAGTTCGTAGCGGCAAACTTACTGCCGTGACGGCCGCACACGCCTGCCTGGAGCGGACTCGGACAATTGCCCAGAAGCTCAATTCACACCTTCACTTTGATGAGGCCGCCGCCCTGGCAGAGGCGGCCGCCGCGGATCTGCGAATAAAAACCATTGGTGCCGACAAACTACCCTTGGCGGGAGTTCCGGTTTTGGTGAAGGACAACATTTGTGTGCGCGGATCCAAAACGACCTGCGGCTCCAAGATGCTTGAAAATTATGTTGCGACCTACGATGCCTCGGTGATTAAGCGCCTTCGCGAGGCCGGAGCTTTTGTGGTTGGTAAGATGAACATGGACGAATTCGCCATGGGCAGCTCCAACGAAAACTCAGCCTTTGGCGCCGTGCGCAACCCCTGGAATCTGGAATATGTGCCAGGTGGCTCATCTGGTGGCTCGGCAGCGGCAGTGGCCGCAAGGCTCGCTCCCGTAGCGCTTGGCTCTGATACCGGAGGCTCAATTCGTCAGCCAGCCAGTTTTTGCGGGATTGTCGGTTTGAAGCCAACCTACGGCTCAGTCAGTCGTTCCGGCCTGGTGGCGTTCGGCTCTTCGCTGGATCAAATCGGTCCGCTGACCACCACGGTGGAAGATGCCGCCATGATGATGGACGTCTTGGCAGGGCTTGATGCAAGCGACTCCACTTCCGTCAAACACCCCCAAAGTGGTTTTGCCAAAGCACTTCTGGAGAACCCCGAGGCGCTCAAGGGAATGACGATTGGAATTCCAGAGGAGTTTTTTGAATCGGGCCTTGATGCGGAGGTTGGCTCCTGTTTAGAACGCGCCATCGCAGACGTTCAAAAGGCTGGAGCAAAAATAAAACGCGTCCGGTTGCCAAATATTTCCTATAGCGTGGCCGCTTATTATGTCATCGCCACGGCCGAGGCCTCGGCAAATCTAGCCCGCTTTGATGGGGTTCGTTATGGACACCGGACCCAAGGCGCCAACTTGAACCTAAAAGACCTTTACCGTAAATCCCGCAACGAGGGTTTTGGCCGCGAGGTGAAGCAGCGCATCATGCTTGGCACGTTTGTTTTGTCGTCAGGCTATTACGATGCTTTTTATTCAAAAGCAAACAAGGTCCGTGAGCTTATTTCGCGGGATTTTGCCGCCGCCTTTGATTCAGGTGTGGACCTGCTTTTGACGCCGACCTCGCCCACCCCGCCGTTTAAACTTGGGGAAAAACTGTCGGATCCTTTGGCCATGTATTTGTCAGACATTTGCACCATCGGAGTTAATCTTGCGGGCTTGCCCGGGATTTCGGTTCCTTGTGGGCGGACCAAGGCAGGGCTTCCGGTTGGCATGCAATTAATTGCCCCAAAATTCAACGAATTAACTTTGCTCACTGGAGCCCACGCATATGAACGCGCCACTGAATGGCACAAAGACCAGCCGCCCCTCTGAGGCAGCTGGCAACAAACCGCAAGAAGCCACGGTTCTCGACCGCTATGAGCCGGTGATAGGACTTGAAGTCCATTGCCAACTCAAAACCAGGACGAAGCTGTTTTGTGGATGTTCCACCGCGTTTGGTGGACTGCCCAACCACAACACCTGCCAAATTTGCCTTGGGCATCCTGGGGTCTTGCCGGTTTTGAATTCGGAGGCTGTTAATTTCGCGATTCGTTTCGCCCTAGCCATCGGCGCCGACATTCACGAGACGAGCGTTTTTGCCCGCAAACAGTATTTCTATCCGGATTTGCCCAAGGGCTACCAGATAACCCAGTTTGACCTGCCCTATTGCACGGGCGGAACCATGACTTTGGCCAGCGGCAAGACGGTGCGCCTGATGCGCGCTCACCTTGAAGAAGATGCCGGCAAAAATGTTCATGGAGACGAATCCAGCTATGTTGATTTGAACCGCGCGGGGGTTCCTCTCGTTGAAATCGTCAGCCAGCCGGATATTCGCACCCCAGAAGACGCTGCCGATTATTTGAAGCGCTTGCGCTCCCTTGTTCGCTCCCTCGATATTTGTGATGGCAACTTGGAGGAAGGATCGTTTCGCTGCGATGCCAACATTTCCATTCGTCCCAAGGGCCAAGAACAACTCGGAACACGCTGCGAAATTAAAAACTTAAACTCGTTTCGAAATATCGAACGGGCAATCAAATATGAAATTTTGCGCCAGGCCGATGTTCTCGACCATGGCCAAAAAGTCATTCAGCAAACGATGCTTTTTGACGCGGCTAGCGGCAAGACGCAGGCCATGCGCTCCAAGGAAGAAAGTCACGACTACCGCTATTTTCCTGAACCAGATCTTTTACCGCTGCGCATTGATGCCGCTCGCATCGAGCGCCAACGCCAGGTTTTGCCCGAGCTGCCCGAGGCCATGTCCAAGCGTTTTCAAGAAAAGCACGGGCTATCGGCCTATGATGCCGCGGTTTTGACGTCGGACAAGGATCTGGCCAACTTCTACGAAGCCGTCGTTGCGCGGGTGGCTGGAGCCGTGACCGAGAAGATAGTCGCCAACTGGGTCACCAGCGAATACCTGCGCGAGGTTAACAACCGGAGTTGGGACTTGACCAGTCCGCCCATCACTTCGGACCACCTCGGCGAACTAATTGCTTTGATCGGCAAAGGTGTGATTTCTGGTCGGATTGCCAAAACCCTTTTTGAAGAAATGGCCGAAAAAGGCCCCGGAAAAGGGGCAATGGCCATGGTCGAGGAACAGGGCTTGCTGCAAGTTTCTGATTCGAGCGAAATCCGCGGTGTTATTGCCAAGGTCTTGGACTCAAACCCCGGGCAGTTGGCCGAATACCTTGGCGGTCGAGACAAGCTTTTTGGATTCTTCGTCGGACAAACGATGAAGGTTTCTGGCGGGAAGATGAACCCGCAGTTGGTCAACGATGTTTTGAAAGAACTTCTCGATGCCCGGCGTCAGGGCTGAGGCCCAAAAGGCTCTAAACGCAGCCCTTGCCTCTTGGAGCCAAAAGGGCCTGTTCACCCACGCGTTTGTCGCGGCCGGCGATCTTGCAGCCCCTAAGTCGCTCATAACAGAATCTTTTCTGCCAGATGGGCGCGACCTTTTTGATTTAGCGTCGATGACAAAAGCCCTAGTGACGACCCCGGCGGTTTTTAATTTGTCGATGGACGGCAAGTGGCTGATGGAGCGGCCTCTTGGTGAAGCGCCCCTCATAGTGAGCGATCCCCAGCGCTTCGCCCACATTCCCCGGGAACTCTTTAGTCTAACGCCGCGCATGCTGCTGCGCCACGAAGCGGGGCTTCCGGCTTGGCGTAATTTTTATGTCGAATGCCACCACAACAATGCCCCGGCCACCAGGCGGGGATTTTTTGAGGTTTTAGCTGCGGCCGCCCGACAGCCAAAACTCGCCAAGCCCGCCTATTCTGATGTTGGGTTTTTGGCCCTCGGGGCTTTTTTGGAAGCGTCGTATCAATCTGATATTGCGTCTATATTTAATGGTTTATGCAACGATGCCAAGTGGTTCTCCACAGCTTTTTCGCAGCCCAGCATTGGTCCCGCCTTTGCCCCCGACTTCGACTCAACTGAGCGCGATCGCAGGGCCATTTCAACTGGCCCCTGCCCCGTTCGCCAGCGAAATCTAATCGGCGAAGTTTACGATGAAAACGCTTGGGCGCTCGGCGGGCGCTGCGCCCACGCAGGTCTTTTTTCCAGCGGCGCCGAATTGATCGCCTTCTTAACTGGGTTGGCTCAGTCGCCCCGCGGCCAGGCCCTGTTGGCCGCGCAGGCAGCAGAGATCGCCGGCAATGAAAACGAATCCCTTTTGGGTTGGCGCCAGGGGGGAGATCCCGTGGCACGCGCTTTTGGTGGCGGAAAATCTATGGGGCACTTGGGTTTCACGGGGACGGCCTTTTGGATTACGCCAGCCGATCATCCGGAAAAACCCCTGCACTATGCGATCATCCTGACCAACCGAACAATTTCTGGACGCATCAATCCGGCCATCAAGGATTTTCGTCGTCAGATACTTGAAATTCTCTGGTCGGCGGTGTGAGGCATTTTGACGTGGCCGTTGTTGGACGCGGAATCGCCGGCCTTTCTTTAGCCAGAGAGCTGCTTTTCCAAACCAAAAAATCCATTGTCCTCATTGGCCCAGAAAAGGCCCTGCCAGGATCGGCGACCATCGTTGCGCAAGGGGTCAGCGCCGTTAAAGGCCTCGTTCTGGGCAAAGAACCCCTGTTTGCTGCGAAGCTGGCCGGCCACCGCTTTCTCAAAAAGTGGCTCGCGGAGGTTTCCCGGGAATCTGGCCTTGGAGTGTCGTTTGATGGTGCAGGGGTTGGCGAGATTTCGACCACCATGGAAGACCTGCAGTGGAACATGACAAGGGCCTATCACCGGCGATTCCAAGGAATTTTCGGCGCGGTATCAGGAACGTTTTCTGGATCAGAATCATGGCCAGGGTCAGCATCAAGCGAAAGGCCCCTTGGAGCCGATCCTTACAGGGGCCACCACCAGGGCGTGCTGCACCCAGAAGATTTTTGGTTTGACCCGGAAGAGGCCCTCTGCGCCTTGGAAAACCTTTTGTCCAAGGCCCCCCATCAAGTCACCAGCGTTTTTCGGACAGCTGCCGCACTCAGTTTGGAAGATTCAGGGTTGGTCCAGATTCGATTTGATGGAGAAGAGGCCATCAACGCTCGGCAGGTAGTTCTGGCCGCAGGTCATCAGACCCCAAGCCTGCTGGCCGGCATTTTAGGGTCGTCCCAAGGGTCCGATTTTGGGCCTCTAAAAACTGCGGGCTGGAGCGAGGTCGGCGGCGAAACCCTGACATTCCAAGCGCCGAAGTCGGGGCCATTGGCATTTTCTGCCGTAAGTTTTTATGGCACCAGCCTGGGGGTGTCGTCCTTTGTCCGGAGGACGCACTCGCTTTCGCGGAAGAAAAATGGGTGTCTGATCGCCGGATCCACGGCCCAAAAAACCCTCGAAAAATCTTTCGCCAAAAAGCCATTATCTCCTGTAGAGTCGATGGCTTATGAAGTAGAAATGATGGCGGGACACCAGGCGACCGACCCGGCAGCCTGGCAGTCTAGATTTGGCCTACGTTTGCGAACGAAAGACCGTGCCCCGGTGTGCGGCCGACTTTCAGGCTTTGCAGATCGGATTTGGGTGTTTTCTGGATTCTATAAAAACGGCCTACAGCTGGCCCCACTTATGGCCGCCGATTTAGCGCAAGCCATCGCAAGCAATGATGAAACGGTGATTTCTAAGCAATGCAGAGCATCGCGGTTTGGCGTTTGACCCAAAACTTTTTAGCCGCCGCCCGGTTTTTTGCTTCGCTTTTTTGCGCAAACTTTGAGCACCTAATTTTTAATACAGATCAATGGGCCATAGAATTTGGCCGCGCCCAACCAAGGGTCTTATTAAAAATTAAAAGTTCATTGATGCGTAGACAGGTATTAGAAGGCCAAACGCCGTCTTTTTATGAGAGAGGGCGTCTTTTAAATCTTGTTCTTCATCGCTTGATTTGGACGCGTTGTCATCATTAATAGTTGTCGTTTGCTTTAGTCCAAACTCCGCCATTGGCAGCAAAGCTCGCAACCCGATACCCAATTCAAAGAGCTTGCCGAGGCTAAGGATATAGTCCGCCCCACCCCGCAAGGAAACCACTGAGAGCTGGGATTTGATGGTGGCAAGGGGCACATTCGAAACGTCAGCCTCATTGTGCCAATCGGCCTCGACAGTTGCCGTAGACGAGACAAAATCAAGCCCCGTCGTAAGGCGCAGGCCGCTGCCGCCAGCAGCGGGGCGCTTGAGCGTGTAGTCATAGTAGGCCCCAAAGGCGGTCACCGAGTGGGACGCCTCAACATAAACCTGCCGGTTGGTGGGGTCATAGTCGGTTTGCAAAGAGAGTTTGCTCGCAAACTTAAACTCGCTATCACCGCAAAGGGCAAAACGTAGTCCAAAGGTTCCCAACTTGCGGCTTTCGTACTCAATGGCACCGCTCATTTTTTCCACTGAAATCAGCGAGTCCGTGGCCTCCCACAGCTTGACTCCCGAAGCCCCCAAGGCGGGCGGAAGGTAGCCGATTTTTGCCACCGAAAAAGCCCCAAGGCCCGGAGAGGTCAAGAGCCGAAGGGAGCTTCCCCCCGCCTTTTTTTTGCCCAACTTTGTCCCCGCACTGCCCTTAGACTCAGCCGCGCCAGCACCAAGAAGTCCGGGGGGTTGACTGTCGGACACAGTAATTTTGAAGCCTGGTTTGACCTGGGCCGCGGTGCTGAGGGGAGTTGTTTTTACAACGACAACTGTGGCCGTGACCTTAACGATTTTTCCGCAAGCAACGGTGGTTTCACTGCCGTCCAAAAAGCAGGCGAATTGACCAACCTTGATGCTGGCTGTGTCCTCAAAACTAGAGAGGACAAAGCCCTTGTCGGGGATCGTTTTCGACACTTTTTGGGCCCAGGCACAGGTGCCCCAAAAGGCCGCAAATGGCGCCCCTAAAAGGCCCGCCAAAAAACCCACGGCCAAGGACTCTGGGACAGCAAATTTGAGGTTCATGATTTCTCCAATTTGAGCGATCGCCAGTCGACAGCGCGCTCAAGCCACCCCGAGGCCGCGTGAAACACAATGGATTCCAGCTCGATAACCAACGAATGTTTTCCCGGCGGTAAACCGGAAAAAGTTTCTGGAGTAAGAGATCCCCGCCCGGACTTGGGGTCAAAGGCGCAGTGCACAGACCCGGTCTCCCCACTTTTGCCAATCCAAATATGAACAAACGAGGTTGCGGGAACATTGTCCCACTGCCAGGCAACGGTCAGCGGATAGCCGGTGTCGAGGGAAATGGAAGCCTCCGCGTCGGACAGCTTTACTTCTGCCAGGGCCGTTCTGGTCCTTTGAGAGACTTCGACCGAAGTCAACCGGCCCGGCGGCCTGATCTTAACCAAGACATTATTTTGCTCGGGGGTTTGATAGGTCCACTCCCACTCGGGGTTGCCAAATTGAAGGGCATTAAAGGAGGCCAAAATCCTTGACTCGGTCTCCGTGGCGTCGGCAAAGGCAAATCCGCGCATGGCCAGGCCCGAAAGGCCGCCTTTGCCAACGGCGGCCCGGCTCATCCAAGATTGCTCATCCAGAGAGGGTCCGCAGCCGAGATTAGCGCCGCTGCGCCCGAGCATGCTTTGAGCTGTCATCGGCGGATCGAGGCGGGCTTTTTGGATTTCAGCAGTCCGTAGCGGCACGTTAAAGCGCGCAAGCAAAATCTCTTCGTAGGCCCCAGCGCGGTTGCGAATCGCACCACTTCCATTGACGCGCTCGCGAACCACAAGGACCTCGCCCTGTTCCTTGGTCCCGGCCACGGTCCAGACAAAAATCCCGAAATTGTAAATCGACTCTGATTTGATACCTGCAACGGTTTCATTGAATTCGGCGCGTGCCGTGTCCGCCCCGCTGCAGGCGACTCGAACGGGGGCAGATTCCGAGGGTGTTTCGGCGGGATCTTGCGAATAATAGAAAAGTTCACACAAGGCGTCCTCTTGAGTGGTAAACCGTATCTGAGCGGAAGTTCCGTCACCCAAGCGGTCGATGACAACCTCATCCGGGTTAATGATTTTGTAGGTGGTTCTTTGGTTGACGGTGTTTTTTTGCGTGCCTAATAATTTGCACGCTGAAAAGGTCAGGCAGACAGCGAGGATCGACACCAATTTTAGTCTGACGTCCATTTTCCAGTTGCCCGCGGTTGAAAGGCGTGTTTTCTCAAGGATTCTATCAATTTGCTGGGCCGCAACCTAGCGCGCGGATTTGCAGTGCAGCCCCTTGTTTCGTAAAAACATTAGTTAAAGACGGGAACTTATGGATTTTTTTGCAATACTGCCAAAAGCATTGACCTGGTTTCTTGCGATGCTGTTTTCCCTGTCTCTTCACGAGGCAGCCCACGCCTACAGCGCCAAAATTTGTGGGGATAAAACAGCCGAACGCCTTGGCCGATTGACCCTTAATCCTTTTGCTCACGCCGACCTCATTGGAACGATCATTTTGCCGCTAGTGGGCCTGTTGGCGCAGCTGCCCGTTTTGGGCTGGGCCAAGCCAGTTCCGGTGGATGAGCGCAATTTTCGGCGCTGGCCCAGAATGTCTCATGCGTTCGTCGCCGCTGCCGGGCCGATTTCAAACATGCTGCTTTGTTTGATGTGTGTCGCGGGGCTGACGATTTATCAGCTGTTTTTTTCCGCGGCGATTTCCAAGGGGTCGTTTTTTTATCCGATAATTGGCCTTATGGAGGCCATGGTCTGGGTTAACGCAATTTTGGCGATTTTTAATTTGATTCCTCTGCCACCCCTAGACGGCGCCGCAGTGTTGCAGGTTATCCTTCCCCGTGATTTGGCCGAGTCCTATGAGCGGATTATTGCCCCAGCAGGCTACTTTATTCTAATGGCTCTCATGTTAACGGGTGGCCTGGGCTGGGTTTCGCAGCTGGCAAGGACCTACGTTCTTTTTTGCGGAACGATGGTCGAACATGCGACGAGACTTGTCTTGGCAGCTGGTTGAACTAAACGACTCACTCAGATAGGTTATCGGACATGAAATCTCGTCGGAAAACAAAGTATATTTTTGTCACTGGCGGCGTCGTTTCATCGCTCGGCAAGGGCATCGTCGCGGCAAGCGCCGGGGCCCTGCTGGAAAGCCGCGGCCTGCGGGTCAGCCTTACCAAGTGCGACCCATACATTAACGTTGATCCAGGAACGATGAGTCCGTTTCAGCACGGCGAAGTTTTTGTAACCGAAGACGGCGCCGAAACCGATCTCGACATCGGACACTACGAACGCTTCACAAATAACGCCCAACTCACACGCCGCAACAGTTTTTCGGCAGGTCAGGTTTACGACACGGTCCTCGGCAAGGAACGCAAGGGCGTTTATTTGGGCGGAACTGTGCAGGTGATTCCCCACATCACCGACCAGATTAAAGAAAACATTTTCAAGGCGGCAGAAAAATCCGACATTGCGATCGTAGAAATTGGTGGCACCGTTGGCGACATCGAGGGCCTGCCTTTTCTTGAGGCGATTCGGCAAATCCGTTATGACCTCGGGGCCGAAAACGTTTGCTACATTCACTTGACGTTGGTCCCCTACATCAACGCAGCCAAAGAATTAAAGACCAAACCGACCCAGCACTCGGTGCGGGACCTGCGCCAAATCGGCATCCAGCCAGATATTCTGGTGTGCCGCGCAGACCGGGCAATACCAGAAGACCAAAAACGCAAGATTGCACAATTCTGTAACATCAAACCAGAGCGGGTATTTGAGGCGCAGGATTTTGACAGTATTTATCGCGCCCCCATCGAGTTTAATTCTCAAGGGTTTGATCAAGCTCTAGTCGATGTCTTGAATATCTGGACGGGTGAGCCAGATTTGTCGGAATGGCGGGCCATTACCCAAGCATTGGACAACCCAAAATCCAGCGTCAAAGTTGGAGTGGTCGGCAAGTATGTCGGTGTTGTCGACTCGTACAAGTCGATTTCAGAATCCCTGGCCCACGCCGGGATTGCCAATCAGGCGCGGGTGGAAATTTTCTACATCGACTCAGACTCGATCAAAGACAAGGACGCCGCAAGTGCCCTCGGCGGGTTTGACGGGATTATTATTCCGGGCGGATTTGGCAATCGTGGGATTGAGGGAAAAATCGCCACGATCCGTTACGCACGCAAGGCCAACGTTCCGTTTTTTGGCATTTGCCTGGGCATGCAATTGGCGGCGATTGAATTTGCGCGCAATGAGCTTGGCTTGACGGCTGCCAACAGCCAGGAGTTTGACCCAACCTCTGCCGACCCCATCATCCACTTAATGGAGAAGCAAAGGGCCGTTTCCCAAAAAGGGGGCACCATGCGACTGGGGGCCTATCCTTGCGAAATAAAATCCGGCACCAAGGCGTTAGAAGCCTACGGCAATGCGTCCATCAGCGAGCGCCACCGCCACCGCTATGAATTCAACAATGATTATCGCCAACGCTTTACCGATGCCGGCATGACTTTTTCGGGCATTTCCCCCGACAACTCTCTGGTGGAAGTCATGGAGCTTACGAACCACGCCTGGTTTCTCGGCTGTCAGTTTCATCCGGAGCTTAAGAGCCGACCCTTTAAACCCCATCCATTATTTCGTGAATTTACTCGGGCATGCCTCGCGGCCAAAGAGTCCAAAGCCGCCGGAGCATTCGGGGAAGCAAAGCCATGACGCCGCCGCCCTCAATCAATAGTCGGCATCTGGATTCCGCCCGCAGAACCTTGGAAGTCGAAGCCCAGTGCGTGGCGGAGGCCGCAGCGCGGCTGAATGGCGGCTTTACCGCGCTCTGCGACGCCATCATTGAGTCCAAGGGCAAGGTGGTTACGACGGGGCTCGGCAAGTCCGGTTTTATCGCAAGAAAATTGGCCTCAACCCTGGCCAGCACTGGATCTCCGGCGTTTTTTCTGCACCCGAGCGAAGCCATGCACGGGGATTTCGGCATCATTCATAAAAACGATGTTTTGGTAGCGGTCGCCCACGGCGGCGAAACAGCAGAGGTCAATGAGGTTGCCCGCTATTGCCGCCGCTTGCGGGTTCCCGTCGCGGCCATCACGGGCAAATTGACTTCGACCCTCGCCGGCCTTTCGGATTTTGTGATCGACGGATCTGTTTCGCGTGAGGCTTGTCCACTCAACCTTGCCCCGACATCATCTGCCTTGGTGGCGATGGCCCTTGGCGACGCCCTTGGGGTCGCCCTGATGGAGGCCCGTGGGTTTACCGCCAAAGACTTTGCCGCACTGCATCCGGCCGGCAGTTTAGGGCGCAAACTCTCTCGCGTACGAGACCATATGCACGACCAAAACAGCATTCCAGTGGTCGGTCCGGATTTTGGTTTTCACGAGGTTTTGGAAACAGTGACGCGCCGTAATTTCGGCATCGCCGCAGTCGTTTCCGATCAGGATGGAACCCTGCTTGGTTCGATCTCAGACGGTGATGTTCGCCGCCACCTACTTCACCATGGCGCAAAGGCCCTAAACTCTAAGGCCCGTGAGTTTATGCGCGAGTCCCCAAGAACAGTAAATCCCGAAACACTTGCCATTGATGCTGTGACCACGATGGAGGCCTGCCAGATCACGTCTCTGTTTGTTGTCGAAGCTGGGCCCGGCGGTCGTTTGACTGGACTTGTTCGCATGCACGACCTTCTTGCTGCTAAGATTGTGTAATGAAAAAGCGGGTCAAACTGGTCTTAGCACTTGCCGTCATCGCGGTGACGAGCGGTGTTTTTATTGCCCGCGAGCGCGGCAAGGCGCGAAGCCGCACTGGATACGAAAGTAATATTCGCGAAGCCCGCATAACGTTCGAAGATTTTACGGCGACTCGTTACCTAGCCGGCTCAGTTACGGATGTGGCGCGGGCAAAATCGGGATACCTCTTGGAGCCAAACATGTTGGAGCTATTTGGTGATGTCAGTGTCCGGACCCTGCGGGGCAAGGGTCACCGGCAACGCTGGGAAAAACTCTACTGTGAAACGGCAACCGCCTATTTCCAGTCCAGCAACCTTGCTCAGATGGTGACCTCGTCGGCGGTGGATCACGTGGATTTGCGGGGATTTGTGAAACTTGAATCCAAAGGCATGACTCTGGAGTCCGATTCGGCCAGATATACTAACGCAACAGGAATACTTCAGTCCGAGTCACAAGTTAAGGTAACTGGGCCGGGCATTTATTTCAGGGGCGAGGGTGGGTTTTCCTTTGATTTACGCAAGGAAAACTTGAATGTGTTGGGTCCCGTCAAGGGGGGGGGCAACTTTGAAATGCCATAACCAAACCTCCGTTCTTTACCCGACTCGTTACCCCGCATATTGCTTGGCCTGGGCATTCCTTGCAGGATTTATTTTTGCGCCGGTGACACCAGCTCTCGCCGATTTGGTGGAGGAAGTGGAAGATCTCGACCGCCCCTCTCGTCCCGAACAATTGCCAACACCGGGAGCATCAAGTTCGCCGCCGCCAAATAGGCCGGTTACTAATGATGGCCGGGTTCCTAGTCCTAAAGGCCAACCCCAAGAAAAATCGAAAAGTCGCCCTGGCAAGCGCACAAAGGGGGCTCATCGCGCGCCAGTCCAATTTGAAAGCAAGTCCCTTCAGGCCATGAAAGACCAAAACCGGATCATGCTGAAAGAGGACGTCGTGGTGACGCAAGATGATTTTCGGATGGAGGCAGACGAGGCCACCATTTATTTTGATCCCAGAACACGCGAAGCCAGCAAGGTTATCGCCAGCGGGCGGGTCAAAGTTTTCAAGTCGGACGCAGAAACCAAGCAGCGCATTAAGGCCGAGTGCAATGAGGCGGTTTTTTACAATCAAGATCGAAAAATGGTCTTGCGCGGAAATGCTAAGCTTTGGCGGGGCGACGATCTAGTTCGCGGCAAGCAAATTACCTATGAGCTCGACACCGGCTGGATTAAGGCCGAGCGCGTTGAGGGCGTGGTTCAGCCCGGAGGCAAAAAATGACGACCCTGTCTCAAAATTCATACAGCGCAAAATCTTGTTTAGAGGCTGAGGAGATCAGCAAGTCATTCAAAAGCCGCCAGGTGGTCAAGTCCGTGTCCTTTAATGTGGGCACCGGGGAAGTGGTGGGCCTTTTGGGGCCAAACGGGGCAGGCAAGACCACCAGCTTTTACATGGTGGTGGGCCTGCTGTTTCCCCAAAGCGGACGCGTGTTGCTCGACGGCGAGGACATTACCCACCAGCCGATGCACCTGCGGACCCGCAAGGGAATCAGCTACCTTCCTCAGAACATGTCGATATTCAGGCGCATGACGGTCGAGGACAACCTCTTGGCAGTCATGGAGGTTTGCGGCGTGGAGCGCCACGCGCGCAAGGCGCAGCTTCGAGATTTGCTGGAAAAATTTCAAATCGGCCACATCGCCGAAAGTCAAGGCGCCGCACTCAGCGGCGGAGAACGCCGGCGCGTGGAGATTGCGCGTGCTTTAATCCTAAAACCAAAGTTTCTTCTGCTAGATGAACCCTTTGCTGGGATCGATCCGGTCACTGTTCAAGAGATTCAAAAAATTATTTTGCAGCTGCGCAACGAGGGCCTTGGCGTTTTGATAACAGATCATAACGTTCGGGAAACATTAGGAAGTTGTGACAGGGTTTACATTTTAACTGGCGGCAAAATCACCACCCACGGCCTGCCCGCAGAGGTCGCAGCCCATCCGGAAGTTCGCGAAACTTACCTTGGGGAAAATTTCCGGCTCTAATTGGCGTTTTTTCTTGCCGAAGGCCGACGTGATCGTGAGCTGGAATTTTAAGCATATAGTTAACTTCGGGCGAATAAAAAAGTTCAACGGTGTGAACTCCATCGAGGGGTATTGGCCCATCGAAATTCAGAAAGCCCTGATGAAGGAGTACGAGGAGCGCAAGGGGGAGTTTAAAAGCTTCGCCGACTTCTTAAATGCCAAGAGCGAGGAATCACTATGGCAACGAGCCTTCAGGGACCGGGTGGCTAAGGCGAGGTCAAAGGCCAGTGCTTAAGACTGCAGTGGATTAGGTGCTTGAGTGCAGTTCCCCAGGGTATCGACACCACTTCAATCCCAGGCGACGTCACCACCTCTTTTGCGTTTGCGCCTTATGCCACTCCTTTTTCGTCAGGCCAATCTCTTGCCGGGTGATTCGACCCTTGAGCCGGTAACTGTCTCCTCAGATTAATTGAACTTCTTCACAGAACTTTGCAAACGGCAAAATCGAGAAATCAGCGCTCATGACCCGCATTTTTGTGCCCATATGAACCTGATACCATTTTGGAATATCAAGTTTTGATTTGAACTCAAGCAGCGATGGTGCGACGTCAGAGTCTGATAACTTACACTCGACGGCAAATAGCGGTTTTCGATCCCTCAAAACTACGAAATCTACCTCCTTACCCTTCTCATCACGGATATACCTAAGCTCAGATCTATGCCCGAGAACATCCTGCCAGTAGTCGCATAGTTTCAAAAGGTGTGAGGCGACCATATTCTCAAAACGAAAGCCTAAATCATCGATTTGTGACCAGTCCCACAAATAAAGTTTCTGTGATTTTTTAATGGCTTTAATCTTGGTGGATCCAAGTGGTGGGATCAAATAGCAGTAATAGAGCGAGTCCAAGATTTGAACCCACCTTTTAACAGTTTTATCGGAAACTTCTAAATCCTCGGCCAGAGATTTATAGGATAAGGGGCTTCCAACACGTGAGGCAAGAGATTCGGCAAGAAGCTCAACTTTATCCAGGTCGCTGACGTTTTCCAGATCCCTTAAATCAATGCGCACAAGTTTTGAAACGCGCTGGAGATGCCACCGCCGTAGTTCCGTTTCATTCTGTGCGAGAAGAGGCTCGGGAAAGCCTCCATACTTAAAAAGAGCCGCGAGGTTGTCTGCCGACACCCCCAATTCAGGCAATGTAAACGGATGAATGCGATAATAGTGGTATCGCCCCATCATGGAGTCTCCACCCTTACGAAATACATCCAATCTCGCTGATCCCGTAATCATAAACCTTTGGGTATTTTTCCATGTATCCCATATCCCCTTGACGAAGCTTTGCCACCCTTTCCTCTTGTGAATTTCGTCCAAGACAATCAAGGGTTCGGTTTTTGACCATTCTCCTTTTTGAATTATTTTCCGGGAGAGCTCATTGTCCCAATTCAAATAGCCTGGATGACCGTCAAAATAATTTTTAAGAAATGAGGTTGCCAGGGTCGTCTTCCCAACCTGCCTTGGCCCACCCAAAAAAACCATTTTTTGGAGTAAGTCTTTTTTGATGGATTTAACGTAGATCCGTATGGGCAGACGCTTGATTTTTGGCATATTGGAAAGTCCCGCTAAAAAGTAATTCGGAGAACACTCCATTTTACAGAAATGTAATTCGGAGTCAACGTCATTTTACTTTTGCCGAAGGAACGATTTGAATTCCGCACTTTCACACACGCCCGCCCAATGCCACTTTGCGCCATATTTGCAAGAGCTGCCGCCAGCGGGGTGAAGTGGCTGGGTCGAAAGAAACTATCTAGCGACTTGGAGCGGCGCGTTTTGATCACAGATCATAACGCCATGGAATCATTAGGAAGTTGTGACAGGGTTTACATTTTAACTGGCGGCAAAATCACCGCCCACGGCCTGCCCGCAGAGGTCGCAGCCCATCCGGAAGTTCGCGAAACTTACCTTTGGGAAAATTTCCGGCTCTAATTGGCGTTTTTTTCGCAGAGGGGCGACAATAGAACTGGAGTCACGGCTCCCAGAGTCCAAACTTTTTAAAAAAGGTTCCGCCCGCATGGCCCTCGACTTGCGCCCGAAACTTGGTCAGCGTCTAGACGTCATGATGACGCCTCAGCTTCAGCAGGCGATCAAGCTATTGCAGCTGTCGCGCCTGGAGCTGGAGCAATTTGTCGAAACCCAACTCACCGAAAATCCGATCCTGGAAGAATCCGCCGGAGATGTCGAGTCTCACGAAGAGGCGACTCAAGCAGAAAATGAACGGGAACACACCGAGCGGCAGGCCGTTGAACAGCGCTTGTCCGAGGCCCAAAATATCGTTGACCGCGTCGGCTCGGACACTCAAGAGACTGTCGATTGGGAGTCCTTAGGCCAATCGTCGGAGGAATATCAAACGGGGGCTTCTGCTAGCTCGATTCGCCGCAATAATAGCGGCGAAGATGACCAACCAAACTATGAAAATGTGGTCAGCCGGGCCGTGTCTTTGAATGAGCATTTGATGATCCAAGTCGGCGAGCTTGATTTTAGTGAAAACGAGAAAAGAATCGCCACAGTCGTCATCGGTAACATCGATGACAAGGGCTATTTAACCCACTCCGTTGAGGAGATGGCCGCCCAAGAAGGATTTGACGCGGAGGAGGTCGACGGCATTCTCGATACCGTCCAGCGCTTTGATCCGCCGGGCGTCGGAGCGCGCGACCTTAAGGAATGTCTACTGCTGCAGTTACGCATGTCTCATCTAAAAAACGGGATCGTCGAAAGAATTGTGGAGCACCACCTTCACGAGCTTGAAACGCGTAATTATGCGGCAATCGCCAAGGCCCTAAAGATTTCCATCGAAAAAGTTGTGGAAAACGCCAGCACCATCGGCGATCTTGAGCCAATTCCTGGACGCCCCTTTGGTGCGGAGTCGGCCCAATATATCGTTCCCGACGTCTACGTCTTTAAGGTGGGCGATGAGTGGGTGGTTTCCTTAAACGAGGACGGCCTTCCGCGGCTTCGTTTGAACAGTTACTACAAAGGCCTTTTGAGCAACAAAGAAGCCCAAGGCGCCGACAAAACCTACCTACAAGATAAGTACAAGGCTGCGGTGTGGCTCATTAAAAGCATCCAGCAGCGCCAGAAGACAATCTTTCGCGTTTCCGAAAAAATTGTGGTCCGGCAACGAGATTTCTTTGACCGCGGCGTTGAATATCTGAAGCCGATGGTGTTGCGAGATATCGCCGAGGACATCAGCATGCACGAGTCGACAGTCAGCCGGGTTACCACCAATAAATACATGCATACTCCCCGTGGGATTTTCGAGTTAAAATACTTTTTCAACAGCTCGGTTAGCCGTTCCGACGGGGACTCCGTGGCCAGTGAGTCGGTCAAACGAATGATCGCCGACCTCGTCAAGGTGGAAGATGTCAAAAGGCCGCTCTCGGATCAGCGGATTGTTGAGCTTCTTGAGCAAAAAAGCATTCAACTTGCCCGCCGGACCGTGGCAAAATACCGCGAGCAACTGAACATCCTTCCCTCAAGCAGGCGAAGAAAGTACTTCTGACGATGGCAAAAAAATCCGCTACAGAACAGCCCCTGTTGATTGTCGTCACCGGGTTGTCTGGTGCGGGCCTTTCCACCGCCCTTAGAGCCCTGCAAGACAGCGGCTTTTACTGCATCGATAATCTTCCGGTTGAGTTGATCGGGCAGACCCTTGATTTGATTGAATCAGGATCTTATGCCTCCCGCGGGTTTGCCTTTGGCATGGACATCCGCGACCAAAAGTTCGCAGCGCAGTTTCCAGCAATGAAAGAAAAGTTGGCGCAAAAAATTCGCGTCGACATGGTGTTTTTGACCGCCGATGAAAAAATGTTGCTAGCGCGCTACGGCACAACCCGGCGCAAACACCCTTTGATGCCCCCCTCGGGAGGCAATCTTCTGGAGGCCATCCGGCGCGAGGCCGAAATGTTGGCCCCCATGGAGCGCGTGGCAGACGCCGCCTTTGATACCTCCGCTTGGTCGCCTCAGGCCTTGATGGGGGCCATCGAGGCGCGGTATCACCGGGAAGTGCAGGCCCGCCAACTCCACGTCACCATTGTGAGTTTTGGTTTCAAACATGGCCAGCTGCGGCCGGCGGATCTGATCTTTGATGCCAGATTTTTGCCAAATCCATATTTTGACCTCAAATTACGCAACCTATCCGGTCTTGATCCCCAGGTTAAAAACAGGATCCTGGAGGACCCTTTGGGGCGAGAATTCTTCAATCGTCTTGAGGACATGTGCTGTTTTTTGCTGCCGCAATATTTTGCCGAAGGAAAGCACTACCTGCGCCTTGGCATTGGCTGCACGGGGGGATACCACCGGAGCGTCTGTCTGGCCAATGAACTGAGCGAGGTCTTAAAACGCAAAAAAATGGCAAATATCGAAATTGCCGTTGAGCACCGCGACCTGCTAACCTTCCGCCCGTGAGGCGGGGACAATTTCTGCTCCGTCCAGGACTTTCTGATGAATTTTTTAGCGCGAGCGGAGACTCCCGATGCCTACATCAAGCCGTTTTGATGCCACGAATGCATTAACTGCAACAGACCGTTTTTCTTCGCGGCACATCGGACCATCCAAGGCCGAAGTGCAAATGATGCTGGAGTCGCTTGGCTATAATTCCCTAGCCGAATTAAGCGACGCCGCCGTGCCGCAGGCGATCAAAATTTCGCGGCCGCTGCAAATGGACGGTGGTCGAACAGAGGTCGAGGCTCTAAACGAACTAAAAGAGCTCGCCTCGGGCAATAAGGTGCTTCGTTCGTTTATTGGCATGGGCTACTACGGCACCCATACACCGACAGTGATTCAAAGAAACATTCTCGAAAATCCAGGTTGGTATACCCAATACACTCCATATCAGGCGGAAATTGCACAGGGACGCCTTGAGGCGCTGCTGAATTTTCAGACGATGATTTCTGATTTGACCGGATTGCCCGTTGCCAACGCCTCGCTCTTGGATGAGGGCCTTGCCGGCAGTGAGGCGTTTACGATGGCTTACGGCCTGCGCGCAAACGAGAAAGCGCGCGTGGCCTTTGTTTCAAAGCACTGCCACCCGCAATCCATTGAACTGATCAAAACCCGTTCTGAGCCCCTCGGCATTGAAGTGGTAGTGGGCGATGAGACGTCGGTAAAATTTGATGCCAGCGTGTTTGCCGTTCTTTTGCAGTATCCGGCCAGCAACGGCGCTGTTGCAGATCCGGAAAAAATATTTAAGGCGGCAAAGGCTGTCGGCGCAATATGCATTGTGGCGACGGACCTTCTGGCGTTGACGGTGTTGAAGTCCCCCGGTGATATTGGGGCCGACATTGCCATTGGCAGTGCGCAACGATTCGGAGTTCCGATGGGCTACGGCGGACCCCATGCGGCATTCATTGCCACAGTGGACGCTTACAAACGAAAATTGCCGGGACGAATTGTCGGCGTCTCCAAGGACCGTGAAGGCAAAAGCGCCATCCGCCTTGCCCTTCAAACCCGCGAGCAACATATCCGCCGCGAGAAGGCGACCAGTAATATTTGCACGGCCCAGGTTTTGCTCGCAGTCATGGCCAGTATGTATGCCGTTTATCATGGACCAAAGGGGCTGCGCCAAATTGCCGAGCGTGTTCACGGTTGGACCCAAGTCCTTGCCGGGGCGTTGAAGCTGGCGGGGTTTTCATTGCAGTCAGATAGCTACTTCGACACGCTCACGGTCACTCACCCAAACGCGTCGGGAATTATTCGCGCCGCCTTGGCGAGTGGAATCAATCTGCGGTCGTTTTGGGACGGGGAAACCAGCCTCGTTGGCGCCTCTCTTGATGAGACGGTCACCCAGGCCGATATTGTCGATATCGTGGCGGCGTTCATTGCCGGGGCAGCGGCGCCAGCTTCTCTTGTGTCTCTGGCATCATCTTCGTTATTAAGGGCAACGGATCTGGTGAAGCAGGCAAAAGAAAACGTCGGCAAAAATAGTTCTTTTGCCTTTCAAGCCGACTTGCTGCGTGACGAGAGCTCGTATTTGACCCATCCAGTTTTTTCAAGCTATCACTCAGAAACCGACATGCTGCGTTACGTTCGCAACCTTGAGTCCAAGGACTTGTCGCTGGCCCATTCGATGATTCCGCTGGGATCATGCACGATGAAACTCAATGCGACCTCCGAGTTGATGCCGGTGACTTGGAGGGAGTTTAATTGTATTCATCCCTTTGCGCCCCTTGATCAGGCCAAGGGTTATTCCAAGTTGTTTCATGATCTTGAATTTTGGTTGTCAGAGATCACTGGCTTTGACGCGGTTTCCCTTCAGCCAAATTCCGGGTCCCAGGGCGAGTATACCGGCTTACTTGTGATTCGCGCCTGGCACCGTTCCCGTGGCGACGCCCACCGCAACGTTTGCATCATCCCCCAATCGGCCCACGGCACAAATCCGGCCAGCGCTGTACTGGCAGGCATGAAGGTGGTCGTGGTCGCTTGTGACAAGCAAGGCAACGTCGACCTCGAGGACTTGAGAGCCAAGGCGGCCCAACACGGCAAAAACCTTGCGGCTCTGATGGTGACCTACCCTTCCACCCACGGGGTTTTCGAACAACACATCAAGGCGATATGCGCAGCGATCCATGAACATGGCGGCCAGGTTTATATGGACGGTGCCAACATGAATGCTCAGGTCGGCCTTTGCCGCCCCGGTGATTTTGGCCCGGACGTTTGCCACCTAAACCTGCACAAGACCTTTTGTATTCCTCACGGCGGCGGCGGTCCTGGCATGGGTCCCATCGGAGTGAAAAAACATCTTGCACCGTTTTTGCCGGGGCACCCAGTGGTTCCCATGGGCGGCATTCAAGCAATAGGGCCAGTGTCGGCGGCCCCGTGGGGCAGCGCCAGCATTCTTCCCATTTCGTGGATGTATATTCGCATGATGGGTGGCGAGGGGCTGACCGCCGCCACTCAAACGGCAATCCTCAACGCCAATTATATTACCCGGCGATTGGCTCCCCATTATTCAGTTCTTTACCAAGGCAAGCATGACCTTGTGGCCCACGAGTGCATCATCGACCTGCGCGACCTTAAGGCAAAAGCCAACATCGAGGTGGAAGATGTTGCCAAGCGCTTGATCGACTACGGCTTTCACGCGCCAACGGTTTCGTTTCCGGTTATCGGAACCCTCATGATCGAGCCCACAGAGAGTGAGTCCAAGGCAAGTCTGGACCAATTTTGTGAGGCGATGATTTCAATCCGCAACGAAATCACGGAGATTGAACAAGGCCAAGCAGATCGCGCTAACAATGTCGTCAAGAATTCGCCCCATACCGCTTATATGGTGGCCGACGAAAAATGGTCGTATCCGTACACGCGGGAAAAGGCGGTATTTCCAAGCCCTGCAACCCGCGCCAGAAAGTTCTGGCCGACTGTGGCTCGCGTCGATAACGCGTTGGGCGACAGAAATCTAGTTTGCTCCTGTCCCCCACTCAGCGATTATTAGTGATCTGCGATAAAGGCTGCGTAGTCCTTGGCCGACATCAGGCCGGGGGCTTCCGCACTTCCGCTGAACTGAATCAACCAGCCGTTTTTATACGGATCGATCTGCAGTGATTCGGGGCTCTTCAAAACAGCTTGATTCACAGCCGTCACTTTTCCGGCAATCGGCATGTAAAGGTCCGAAACGGTTTTGGTGGATTCAATGGTGCCAAACGAGGCGCCAGCCTCGAGGTCCTTGCCAACCTCAGGAAGTTCGACGTGGACGATGTCGCCAAGCTGTTCGATGGCGAAGGCGGTCACTCCGATTTTAAAATCGGAGGCCGAAATCCATTCGTGGTCTTTGGTGTATTTTAGTTCGCTTGGAATGCTCATCACCCAGATCTCCCGTTTTTATTTCAACTTTATCGCATCAGCATTATGCGACTTATTTTGTTTTCGCAGAATATAGAGGTCTTTTTACGACCGAGGCAAGTTTTCTCTTACCCCGGACATCGACCTCAAGTTCGTCATTCTCCACAACTCCGGCAGAGACCATGGCCATGCCACCGGCGCCGCCCACAGTCGGCAAGACAGAACCGCTGGTGACAAACCCAGAGGGCTCGCCGCGCCAATAGACGGTCATGCCGTGGCGCGGGATGCCGTCACCCTTCATCTTGAAGGCCACAATCTTTTGCTGAACTCCCGCGGCCTTTTGTTTGACCAAGGGTGCCTTGCCAATGAATTCCGGCTTATTGAGTTTTACGGCCCAGGAAACTCCGGCCTCAAGGGGCGTGGTCTGGTCATTCATTTCGTTGCCATAAAGCAGGTAGCAGGCCTCCAGGCGCAAGGTGTCGCGCGCCCCAAGCCCCACCGGAACAATTCCGGACTTAGAAGAGGTCGCCAATAGGTCTGTCCAGAGTTTTTCTGCGTGGTCTGCAGGCAAGTAAATTTCATAGCCGTGCTCGCCCGTATAGCCTGTTCTGGCGACAAGGCACTCACGTCCAGACGCCTTGGCCACCATGATGTTGGTGTAGGGCAAGTTTTCTAGGGCGACTAGATTTTCCGAAGCGATGACGGCCCGCATGGCCTGAAGGCTGGTGGGTCCTTGTACAGCAAGCTGTGCATGGAGGTCAGATTCATTGGCCACATGGACATCAAAGTTTTTGGCTTGAGTCGAAATCCAAGAAAAATCTTTGCTGCGATTTGAGGCATTCATGCAAATGAAAAACTCGTCTGCAGCAAGGCGGTACACAATCAAGTCATCAATCATGCCGCCCGCTTCGTTGAGAAGGGCGCTGTACTGGCCTTGGCCTGGCTCCAGTTTGCTGGCGTCGTTCATGGTGACATGTTGCATGAAGGCTTCGGCTTGGGGGCCTTTAACTCGGACTTCGCCCATGTGGCTCACATCAAAGAGGCCGCACTGTTCACGCACGGCCTTGTGTTCGGCCAGTACGCCGGCATAGCTGACCGGCATCAGCCATCCGCCGAATTCAACGATCCGGGCCCCAGCAGCCTTGTGCAGGTTGTAGAGCGGCGTTTTCAGGGACGGCGGGGTTGCATCAGATGCAGGGTTAGCCATGGGTCGTCTCCGGTTCGGGCCTTGGTAGGGGCTTTGATTTGTTAGGCATAGGGCCCATTCTGCCACGGCCCTTTTCGTTTGTCCGTCCCGTTGTTAGGATACGACCATGTTAGGATATATTCATGATTGAATTGTCGGTTGTCATCATCACTTTGAATGAAGAAGCCCGCCTAGGACGCTGCCTGGAAAGTTTGCCAGAGGGTGTTGAGGTGGTGGTGCTTGATTCGGGCTCCACGGACAAGACCGTTGAGGTTGCAAGAAAGCGCGGCGCACGAACCGCGACTCGTCCGTTCGATGATTATGCCAGTCAAAAAAATGCGGCAATCGCCCTAGCGTCACGGCGCTGGATTCTTTCCCTTGATGCGGATGAAGTTTTGTCTCCGATCTTTGTCCAGAAGGTCGTCCAGTTTGTGTCTTCGCCAGAGGGCAACTCAACTCAAGATGCCTTTAAGGTTTTGCGACGGCTGAATTTCATGGGCAAAGTCATGTTTTTTGGAAAAACTTCGGATCGTCCGACGCGGCTTTTCTTGCGCGGGTCGGGGAAATTTTACGCAAAAGTCCATGAACAGTTCAAACTTGATTCGGGGCAAGTCCGGCGCGCACCATTCGGGCGTGGCGCCCATATTCTTCATTACAGCTATGAAAACCTTACCGATTACTTCGATAAATTTAATCGTTACACAAGCCGCATCGCCGAACTCCGCGCCAATAATGAGGCTACGCAGCCCAGAAGGTGCTCCCTGGCTTTTGCAGGGCATGTTAGCCGCCCATTTTTTGAGTTTTTTTCGCGCTATGTCCTGCGCTTTGGATTTCTCGACGGCTATCCTGGCTACTGTTACGCGCTGATCAGCTCACTTTATGCCTTTGTGAAATACGCTAAACTTATTGAGCGTAGCCAAAAATCATGACGACACCGCCTCCTGTCATCGCCCACTTGCTCTCTAATCGCTGGAATTCGGCCATCGCCGAATATGCCGTGCACACGGCCCGGGCCTTGGACCTCGCTGGATTTCCCCAGGTTTTCGTAGCCCTTCGGGGCAGTGCCGGGGCACGTCGAGCCCTTGCGGCAGGGATTTCCGTGGTGGAGGTCGAACGCTTTTCCCTGATGCAGCTTCCCGATATTTTGCGCGCCGTTCGTGGTGAAGAGCTCAAGGCCGTTTTCGTTTACGGTGGGCCAGAGACGTTTATTTCAAAATGGATCAAGGGCAGCCGCCCAGGGATCAAGGTCATTCGTTTTCGTGGCGACAACCGCGACGCCTCGCAGCGCTCCAATACCATGCTCCAGCAATTGTCCATGGGCCATATCGACATGCTGCTGGCGCCGTCGAAGTTCATTGCGGGGCGTTTAGACAGTCGCGCGCGAGTTGTTGAACCTGGCATTGATATTGAGCGCATCCACCGCGTTGGAAGCGCCGATCCCGGCCCCGGCGCGAGGGCTGACTGTGTCATTTTGGGGCGCTTGGATCCGGTGAAGGGTCACGACCTTTTTTTTCGCGTTTTTTCCCGAATGCTGGCCAGCAAAGACCGGGCCCCCTATTGCCTGCACGTCGTCGGTGAACCCGCCAATCTTTCCTTGGTGCACCTCGAGCATTATGCCCGTGAGGCGGGCCTTACGATTGGACGAGATATTACCTTCACGGCAGAACGCGTGAGCGATCTCAGCAGTCTTTTATCTTCAGCCTGCGCGGGGATCATTTGCAGCACTGGCTCGGAAATCATTGGCCGCGTTGCCCAAGAGTTTTTGGTTTGCGGAACCCCCGTGGTCGTCTCCGGCGCTGGATCCCTCGCAGAAATCCCCTTGCCCGGTGATGGCCTGGATTACGGTGCCCTGCGTTCGCCGGAGATTGAAGGCGCTTTGTGGAAATTTTTAGAGGCCTCGCGCCTTGAAAGCCGAGAGCAGCGTAGTGCCCGCGCCCTGGCGGCAGCCAAACGTTTTAGCCTGGAGACCATGTCCCACGCCCTAGCCGGGATTTTAGATGAACTTGGCGTCAAACCGGTAAGTGCCCGATTTTGATGGGTTTAATTCTATAAAGTTAATGTTTTTCGCTCCATCGACGAAATACTCTGCGCAAGCTAAGGAGTTTTTTGTATGAGCAAAACTTTTAAATTACCGTTATGGCAGGCGTCCCTCGTCGTTGCGGGTATTTTTTTTCTGGCCCCTGCGGAACTTCTGGCCCAGGAGATCGAGGCCGGGCTTAAAACAATTTATCTCAGCACCGACTATGCTTTGACCACCCACAAAAGCGAGTTGGTCGAATCCAACGATACTGGTTCGTCGATCCGCTATGGGCTTGGTTTTAATGTGGGCGATCAAAAACAATTGGGTGTGGTGCTCCTTACAGAGTCATCTGCGATTAATTTTTTGCTGAATGAAACCGCCACCACCCTTTTATTTCGTGACACGCGGATCACCTACCGGTTTGGCTATTTTTATGTTGGCGTGGTGTCGGCCTATGCTGAAGCCGCAGCCGTGGCCGCCGATGGCACAGACATGTTTTCTGGCCGGGGTACGGGCTATGGCTATGCCGCAGGGGTCTACATTCCCGTGGGGGGGAAATCCTTGCTGCAAATTGATATCACGTCCGCCAGCGTTTCAAGTTTTTTGAACAAGGATGAAGACGTCACCGTGGCCATAGGCTCACGCATGGATATCGACATCTCCGGGCACATTCCAATCTCCAAGCGCTACTTCACCTTGGACCTTGGCTACCGCCAAAGAACTTTGCCCATCACCTACAACAGCGTGTCCTATTCCGAGTCCATGCAGAAGACGTACATTGGCTTTACGATGGGCAATGAAATCTGAGCTTTGAAATGAATCAGGCCGACGGTCCCAGCCAGCGACGCGGCTTGGCCCCATCCGCCTTGGCAACAAGCCCACACCTCTCCATGTGTTCTACGATCCGCGCGGCCCGGTTGTAGCCGATTTTTAGATGCCGTTGCAAAAAGGATGCGCTGACCACGCCGTGGCTTTGGGCAATTTGCATGGCCTCGCTATATTTCGGATCATCTTCACTGTCGCTTCCCGAGAGGGTGTCTTCGCCGCCGGCACGCTCGCGCTGCAATCCGTCGTCGATCCAGCCCATGATGGAGTCGTCATAAGCAACAGTTCCAGATGATTTGAGGGTTGCCACCAAGCCCAAAACTTCTTCATCTCCAACCAAGGCACCTTGGATGCGCTCTAGCCGTCCAGAGCCAGGCCTTTGAAATAGCATGTCGCCGCGGCCAAGAAGTTTTTCGGCTCCGACCTGGTCCAAGATGGTTCGGCTGTCGTGTTTGGAAACGACTTGAAAGGAGAGGCGGCACGGGAGGTTGGCCTTGATCACGCCCGTGATGATGTCAACAGATGGACGCTGCGTGGCGAGGACCATGTGAATTCCGCTGGCGCGGGCTTTTTGGGCCAGACGTTGGATGGAAGTCTCCACATCCTTGGGGGCCGTGAGCATCAAGTCCGCAAGCTCGTCGATGACGAGTAGAATATAGGGCAGCCGTTCGACGCGTTGTTCGGACCCCGAGGCGATTCGTAGCTCCTCGCGCCGCGCCGGGCTAGCCTGATCCAAAAACTGATTGAAGCCGCCGATATTTCTGACCGCTGCAAATTGCATGAGACGGTAGCGACGCTCCATTTCAGCGGCAGCCCACTTCAAGGCATGGGACGCACGGTCTGGTTCCGTGATGACGGGCATCAAAAGATGGGGGATGCCCTCATAGACGGACAGCTCCAACATTTTAGGATCGACTAGAATCATGCGGACGTCTGCAGGAGAGGATTTCATGACGACGCTGCAAATCAGCGAATTAATGGCGACACTTTTTCCAGCGCCGGTGGCACCCGCCATGAGCAGATGTGGCATGGAGGTCAAGTCAGCGCAAACGGGGAGGCCGCTCAATGATTTACCCATGGCAAAAACCAGGGGGCTCGGGCTGGCGCGAAAGGCGTCAGAATTGATCAAATCACCGAGGTAAACGGTTTCCCTGCGGCTGTTAGGCACCTGAACACCAAGGGCTCTTTTTCCGGACACGGGGTTGATGAAGATTGAGTCGACTTTCAGCGCCAGCGCCAGATCATCAATCAGGCCGAGAACCCGTGATTGTTTAACCCCTGCGTCAGGTTGAAATTCAAAGACGGTGACGACAGGGCCGGGTTGGAATCCGATGATTTTTCCGGCGACACCAAAGTCAGAAAAAGTTTTGATAAGTAGTTGCGCGGTTTGTTCGAGGTCTTTTTGCGAAGGCGGCTGGGCGGACGAGTCGCGGTGCTTTGATGCCGAGTCAAAAATTTCAGTCGACGGAATATTATAGGCAATCGGTTGCTGGCTCGATGGTCGGCGGGCATGGCTTGAAGGCCCTGCCTGGGCGGGCTCCTCGTTGGTGCCGGAAGATGCTGCAAAGTGGGAGTCCTCATCAAATTCAATGGGGTCAGAATTCAAAGCCGAATTCAAAGCCGAATTCATGTGGAAGTCGCCACTGGGCAAAAGGTCGGACTCGTGTGCGGCATTGCGATCTGGCTTGGGGCCGAAAGAAAAGGCGAATGGCTTTTGTTTTAAGGAGGCTGTCAGCAACCGGAAGACAGGTCTGTTTGCTATCAAAATGATTGAAGCCATGCCCGCCAAGAAAAAAGCCAGCAAGCTGCCTGCGCGACCCAGAAGTCCGTCGGCCTTTGCCGCTAAAAGCTTACCGATAAGGCCTCCGGTGGGCATGGGCACGCCCCTCCAAGTGACATCGGCGTGCAGGGTCGCAAGGGCCGCACTAGCAATAACGAGCAGACAAAAAAATCCAAAGGCAGGAATCAGTGGGTTTGATGGTGGGGTGTTCAAATCGCGGTCAGTCGTATGGCCTTCTTTGATGCCTTGTTGCCAAAGGCGCGTCGCGGCAATGGCGGTTGCCGCAGGCATGAGAAAGGCGGCGCAACCAAGAAAGAAAAAAGCAAAGGAGGCGAGCCCCGCGCCGATGGATCCCACCAAGTTGGAGGCCTTGTCGGTGGGCGGCCAACTAGCGGCGAAATAACTGCTGTCTGCAGGATTGAAGCTGGCGAAGGCCAACCCTAAAAAGGCGGCAAAGCCTAGAAGGGTGATGAAGGAAAGGTCTGCAAAGACCGAACTGCGATTGGTGGATGACATAGGTCACTCCTTTGACCTCCTATTGTATCGCGATCGGGTGCTAATCGACAAAGCTGGGACTATTTCAGTTCAAACCGCGCTTGAGGGCCGAGCCCCAAAGCCCTAGGCCGCACTGGTAAACCAGAAAGAGGCCGAGTTTTTCGTCGGTGGAAAGCAGGTCGACATGGCGGCGAATGGATTCAATGCTGTTTAAGCGCAGTAAATGCACGGCGCGATCTTCGACCTCTCGGCCGTATTCATCCGTCCAATCAAGGTGACCCTTGCTTATGGCCTGGCGAATAGAGGCAAGGTCTGCATCTTGAAACAAAATATGGTTTCCCTGGATGCCCTCTTCGTAAATCAAGTGCCAAACTGGTGGTAGCCACTCATAGCCCTCTGGGGTTGCTATCAGCCGATCAAGGGTTGCCCGGTAATTTGCCATCTGTCGCCGCCTCCTGAAATTGACGTCTAGGCAAAGAATGCAAAGCCGTCACCAGTCGGCAGTCGCCGGGGCGCCGCCGACAACCACCCGTTATTACGGTAATTTTATTGGTCGTTGGTCAGGCGGGCGGCGCAAAACAATGGCCGGCTGCCAATTTGAAAGCCCCGGTGACTGGATTTTAGACAGGGATTAAAACAGGGTTGGCTGGTCGTTTTGAAACAGGGGGCGAACCTTCGGGCAAAGCGTCTTCATTTCTTCTACGTAGCGTTTGGCGTAGGGGCCCGTAAAGTAAAGCTCCTTGGGGGCCACGGCGGCAATCACTTCGCGCAACTCCACGCCGTCACAGGCATGGCTGAAATAAAAGCGCTCGACCGTGCGTTTGAGGGCCGGGGAAAGCTGGGTGTCCCCGCTGGTCTGTTCAATCAGGAAAATGGGCCCTTCGGGCAATGGACCCCGAAGATGGCCGGATTTGGTCGGGGCCGGCCAAATGACCGGTTTATTGCGGTGTGCGTTTCTCGGCGAGTAGGGCGTGTACTTGCCAAGAGGCGAGCCACAGGCTTCGTAAACCTTGTGCACCCGACAGATGCTCGGATGGACCGCAACTGCAATGCCCTCGTCACTCATGATTTTGGTCAGTTCTTGTGCCACGGCAGTCGGGCGACAAAGAATTATCGGCGCTTGACCATTGTTCAGCGCCAATTTGATGGCATCGATGAAACGGTCGCGCTCTTTTTTGCGATTCGGCAGGGCCTGATTTGGATCTGGATGAAAAGCATTCAGGATCAGAGTGTGCGCCTTTTTAAGCTGCATTTGGCGGACCGTGCCATTTTTTTGTGTTTGCAGATACGGCGCATAGAGAAGGCGCCCTTGCTCGGTCTCGACATAGAGCGACGCCCCGCCGAGGACTCCACCCGACGGTAGTAACTCCATCTTCAATCGGCCGATGGAAAACGGCCGGTTGTATTGGCAGACAAGGGCGTTGTTGGTTTGCGGAGCATTTTTCTGGGCACCGAGGAGTTTAAGGGTTTCCTCGGTGGCAATGATCTGCGGAACTTTTACCGTGTTGGGAATTTCGGCTGAAGAGACAAAGGACAATTGGCCGCTGGCCAGGGAATCAAACCACAAGATTGAATTGGACAAATGAATCCCATCATCCGTGGAACGAATGGGGATAACTCCTGCCTTGGCAGGTGCGGTTTGTCCTTTTGGTGCAACCATAGGCTGTGACTATAGACACTGGGGAAAGGCTTGGTCAAGCCTCCAGAATCCGGGGAAAGGCCTCTGTTTTTATTGGGTTGAGGGGCGAAGTCTAGCGGCGACCGTCTGAACCAGTCGGATTGGCATACTTGGTATAGTACGTAAGGTGCCAATAAAACTCATCAAATGACACCAAACCCGCAATAGACCCGCCGTTAAGGTCGCGGTAAAGGCTAATATAGTCTTCGTAACGTCTCTGAATGACGTCGAAATAAACCCTTCTATTTTCGTAAGTTATGCTCAAGGTCGGCGTTCTCCTGAGAATCTTATCGGCAGGTGCTCTAAAAAGTTGAGGGACCGGTCCGTGCAAGGGTATAAATTGAGCCTATGAGCCTCGTTTTTGCTGCCATTACCGCTGGAATTCTGATTGCCGCCATTGTTTTGGCGACGGGACGTGATCATTACGGGCGCTCCGAGCGTCGCGGCGCGGCCGACTACCACGCCAAGCGCCGCCTCCTCATAGAAAGAATAGAGCGCCTTTCTGGGCGAATCGAACGAATTGCCGCAACGTTGGCGCAGGCCCACCCTGCGGGCGAGTCTCTGGGCAATTTGGAGCGTCTGGTCGCCAGTTTTGAATTGATCGTTGTGGCGTTTGCCAGGTTGTCGCCATTTGGCACCGACCCGGAGCAATTGGAATCGGCGGAATTTCTGGTTGCGGATTGTGAGGGGCGTGCCGCCGGCTTGGAGGTGCGCCTTGGGCTGCGGACCATGGCGGCGGTGATTCGCATGGCGCGATTGATTCGCAAAGGAATTATTCGGGCAGCCAATAAATTCGGGCCAGTGGGGGCGCCCCCTGATCGCGGCTGCTATTTTTGCTCACGTCCTTTTCATCTTGAACTGCAAAACTTCTCCCAGGTGCGAGTCAGGATCGAAGGGGTCACGAGGGATGTTTTCTCGTGCGGTCCGTGCAAGGATAACCTTGAGGAGACCAAGAAGGTCAAAGTATTGTATTTTCTCAGCGACGGAAAGCCGACCCATTGGTCGCGAGTTCCTGGGTATGAACCGACCGAGTCGTTTTGGGACATCAACCGGAGAGTGTCGGGGCTCAGGCTCATTGCTTCTGGGCCAGACGGGATGGATTGATTCTTGATGGATTCTTGATTGAATATTTGTTGAATATATTTTGATAGCCGGAATTTCAAACAATCATAGCGGATACGAAACGGGGGGCGTTGAAATGAGCAAGAAGCCAGTTCGGGTTGTCGTGACAGGGGCTGCGGGACAAATCGGTTATAGCCTTCTATTTCGGATCGCATCAGGCGAGGTTTTCGGCGCAGATACGCCCGTGGAATTATCGTTGCTCGAATTGCCGCCGGCCATCAAGGCGGCCGAAGGCACGGCCATGGAACTTGAAGACTGCGGATTTCCGACGCTGAGCAAAATCAATATTTCTGATACGGCAGAAACAGCCTTTGAAGGTGTCAATTGGGCGCTTCTTGTCGGGTCCAAACCGCGCGGCCCAGGCATGGAACGCAATGACCTCATTCGCGACAACGGCCCAATCTTTGTGACCCAGGGCAAGGCCCTCAACCGCGCCGCCAGCGATGTGCGCATCGTGGTGGTCGGCAATCCATGCAATACCAACGCGCTGATCGCCCTGCACAACTGCCGCGAGGTTCCGGCGACGCGTTTTTCGGCCATGACCATGCTTGATGAAAACCGTGCCAAGGCCCTCATCGCCAAAAAGGCTGAGATTGGTGTCGGCGCCATTCGTAATCTGGCGATTTGGGGCAATCACTCCAGCACGATGTACCCGGATTTCGAGCATGCAACGGCAGGGGAAAAATCAGTCGAGGCAGCGGTCGGCGGCCGGGCTTGGCTGGAAGGTGATTTCATGGTCGCCGTGCAAAAGCGCGGCGCGGCCATTATTGCGGCGCGCGGCAAATCGTCGGCGGCCTCGGCAGCGTCGGCATGCATTGACCACGTCAAGCGCTTTATGACAAAAACGCCGTCGGGCGAATGGTTCTCGGCGGCGGTGCCGAGTGACGGTAACTCCTATGGGGTTCCGGCCGGACTGATGTTCTCCTTTCCGATTCGCTCCCACGGTGATGGAAAGTATGAGGTCGTTCAAGGGGTCAACCTTTCGGCCTACGCGCGTAAGAAAATCGATGAAACCACCAAGGAGCTTCTTGAGGAGCGTGAAGTGGTGAGGCAATTGCTGCTCCGTTAATCACAACGGTGCACGCATACTTTAGGAGTACGAAGCATGTTTTCTTGGGCAAAGCGGTTTTTTCTGTTTGCGGTCGTCAACATCCTCATCATTGTCACCATTTCTACGGTGCTCAGTTTGCTGGGTGTCCGTCCGTATATGACAGCCAATGGGCTTGATTACGAACAACTGGCAATATTTTGCTTGGTTTGGGGCAGCGGGGGCGCGCTGATTTCCCTTGGACTTAGCCGCATCATGGCCAAGATGATGATGGGAGTCCGAGTCATCGACCCAAATAGCCCCGACCCAGTTTTGCGCGACCTCGTCATGACGGTGCACAAGTTGGCACGTGGGGCAAACCTGCCGGCCATGCCGCAAGTCGGGGTTTACGACAGCCCCGAGCTCAACGCCTTTGCCACGGGGCCCAGCAAAAGCCGGGCTCTGGTGGCTGTATCTTCTGGCCTGTTGCAACGGATGAACAAGGGGGAGATCGAAGGGGTGCTTGGCCATGAGGTGGCCCACATCGCCAATGGCTACATGGTGACCATGACCCTGATCCAAGGCATCGTTAACGCCTTTGTGATGTTTTTTGCCAGGATTGTGGCCTTTGCCTTGGCCAACGCCATGCGCAGCAACGACGATGAGCGCGGTGGTCCAAACCCCATGATCATGTTTGTGGCCACCATGGTGTTCGAGATCTTGTTCAGTATTTTAGGGATGGTGGTGGTCGCCCACTTCTCTCGGGCCCGTGAATTTCGGGCCGACCAAGGAGGCGCAGGCCTAGCTGGACGCGACAAGATGATCGGGGCTTTGGAGGCGCTGCGGCGCGGCACGCAAACAATCGACAACAGCAACCCGTCCTTGGCGACCCTCAAGATTTCAGCCCGTCCGGCGGGCTTCATGGCCATGCTGTCCAGCCACCCGCCCCTTGAGGTGCGGATTGACCGCCTGCGTAGAATGGTATGATCTGACGAGACGGTTTGACCGCTGGCCAAGCATTTGCTAAGTCAAAAGGCGCAAAGCGCTTTTTGATCCCGGGGAGGGATGGCCGAGTGGCTTATGGCGGCGGTCTTGAAAACCGTTATGCGTGAAAGCGTATCGGGGGTTCGAATCCCTCTCCCTCCGCTCTCGAAATGTGTTTTGTGCTGCATTGTTTCTGCTGGAGAGATGGCCGAGTGGCTGAAGGCACATCCTTGCTAAGGATGCGTACGGGAAACTGTACCGAGGGTTCGAATCCCTCTCTCTCCGCCACACTTGCCGGCATCGAGATGACGTTGTTGACTCTGCGTGCGCCGAAATTCAGCAGGAGAAAAATCTCTAAATCTATTTGGCCACTTTATCTTCATCCAACCCCTCTCTGACCCGGCTTCCCCCGCAGAGTAAACGCGAATGCAATGAGACTGATAAACGAGAATCCGCCACCCACAAGAAACGTCCACTTCGGTCCGACGCTATCCCAGAGAATCCCAGCGATGACACTTGCTAACAGCAATGTCACGGCACTGAATAGGTTGAAGAGGCCGTAGGCTGTGCCGCGTAGCTCAGATACGCAGGTTTCGGCAACTAGGGCCGATAGTGTTCCTTGGGTAAGCCCCACGATCCGGCACGACATCGATTTTTTCCAATGTGGAGAGTGGTACACCCGCTGCGATTAGTAGAGGCCGAGATAGTGTCCAAGAGCGACGATCGTAGAGAGTGAGGGATTAGCCCGATCTCGTTCGATGCTTTGCAAAGTGGCGAGACTGACACCTGAACCGGAGGCTAGCTGGAGTTGACTGACCATTGCCTGCTTTCTAGTTTCGCGAATTTTGGAGCCTACAGACATAGAGATTAGCCTCAATATATTAGGCAAGAAATAAAATCGATTTTTATTCAAAATACTTGAACTGACGCCACAATAAGTCTTACTGAAGGCGGCGTCTTTCGGGTGGAAGTGCTGGTAATCGCTTAGTAGATCATTGAAAAGCAGCGCCGATTTTTTTGGCTTTCGCACGAGACGCCGACTCACAACTGACTGTGGCCCTGAATCAAAAGTGGATGAGGGTCACCTGCGCGCCAATTGGCCATTGTCATCTGCCAACTGGCCAGCTGCCATCTCGCATCGATATGCTTATGCGCAAAGTTAATGAAAACCATGTTTGCGTTAGTGTTAGTCGTGCGGGACTTTGCTGTTTGGGCTCGCCCGTAGACGGTGGAGAATGAAAGATAGATTCGAATCGACTCGTATTCGACGGCGCTTAACAGCTGAAGCGCCTGATTTGTCGAAAGGAGGCTCGACACTGTTTCATAAATTATGGCGCGAAAATATGGATCGCCGGTAACCGTGATTACATGCCAACCGCCTGCATTGCGACCAAGGCGAAGAAATGCCCCGCCTGACGGTTCGATAGCCTTAACGGCGGAGGGAATGGAAATATTTTCGGCGAGTTCTCGTGCAAATGCCTCTAGCTTGCCGAGACTCTTGGTTTTTGTTTCGTATGAAAAGGTGTCACCCTCCGGGTCGTATGAGTTAGCCCGCCACTTTGGCTATCCTCTAGGCGCGGCGAATTGATGTACGACGCGGTCCTGGCGACTAAAACCGAAAATTCCAATAATGAATGCAGCAATATGAAGGACGAGTGAAGGATAAGATGGGGAGCAAACGATGGTCTTGTGTTGCCCGTTTTCGCGTTGAGGGCATCGCGAATAAAGCGGCAGCTACAAAGATCTGTCATAGGACTCCTCCTTAGGGGCATTAACCCATTCAGCGCGCGAAGGATCGACGTTCCCCAACCAAATGAATGTTTTTTGTTTTGATGGCCGCCATCACCTTGGCCCGATCCAGATACAAACTGCGATCTCCAAAAAAACCAATCAACAAAAGCCCCTGATAAATCACCGCAAGGCAGATCACAATTTTGGCTACCCGGATACGGCGCGCACCAACGAGCAAAAAGTTCATCCCGTGCAAAGCTGCCAAGGCCGCCACAGGGAACAGAATGATGTAATTTCTGGCCGTTGGCGGACGGGTTGAGAACATGAAAATCACGCAAAGCTCGACTAAGGTCAGAGCGATCAAAAGACGCACCAGGGGCGGAACCTTTTTAACAAAAATTCCATACAAAATGACGATGGGCTGAATTACTCCCGTCACCGCCAAAATAACGGCAAATGGGATCAGCCAAGGATGGGAGAAAAGGTACATCAGGCGATCTTCCTCTCGATCCGTCAAAAAACGCGGCACTTCGTAGGCTCCAAAAGAAATGAACCTGGCGATGATGGTCAACGGATCGCTCATGTTTCTCTGGTTCACACCGGAATTGCCAAAAAGTGGGGCCACTACCTCATAGATTCCGTACTTCAGGATGGTCGGAACCAAAAGCAACGTCGGCAATGCGAAACCTGCAACGAAGTAGGCCGGTTGACGCCATGTGCGCGGCTCACGAGTCAAAATAAAAGCCGCCACGACAAATGGAATCAACAGCGGCCACGAAAGGTGCAATTGCAAGCTCCAGGCCACGCTAAAGCCCATCAGAAACCAAGTAACCATACCGCTCAACATGCCCACACTTATTGCCGGGATCACCTCAAAACATGCGACAAAAAACAAACAGCTCGAAAACATCAAGTAGCTCGGATTGTACAAATGCGTAGAAATATTGAGGGTCCAAGGCAAGGTCATCACCCAGAGGTAAACCCACGCCGCGGGTAGGTTCGTAAAGCGCAGTGATAGCCACCGCCCTAAAACCAAAAGCCCGATAAACGACAAAATGTTCAGCAGCAAATACGACGACTCTGGAGCAGGCCAGAGAAACAAGGGGCCACCGACGAGAAACGACTGCAAAGCACCAGCGATCTGCTGATTCGTGTGAACCACGTCGGGCCCAAAATAAGGCCAGCTGCTATGCGCAAATAAATCAAAGCCCAGCAAAAAGATCTGGAGTTCATCGTCCTCATAAAATTCCAGGCTCAGGCCATAGGCCAACCTGAACACAAACAACCCCACCAAAACAGAGGTCAAAAAAGAAGGCCTGAACTTCTGGATTATCTTTAAAATATTGCACTCCAGTTCTTTATGCGCGTTGTGTCCATTTTTTGAAGCAGCGACTCGGTAATTGAGGACAAGACCATCAACGATTCGATTCCTGTAGATCCCGTCGTTTAAAAAGATTCTGTGATCTAGAAGTTCTTCGCAGCGGTGTCTGGTAAAGGCGAATCCCGTAGCAATCCTTGAGAAACCTGCCAAGCCAATTCGCAGTAGGATTTCGCGTGACGCTTGCCGCAATTATCTCGCGAGTATTGATATTCAATAACGTAAAAATTTACAGCCGTCTCAGAAATACAGTCCCTACCGTAATAAAATCACATGCAAAGGCCCGTATCGCGCGGCCCATAAAAAATGGGATCTAGGTTTCATCAAATCTACGAATCGTCAGCTTTGACAGGGCTATACCGATTTTCCTTAATGAACCCTTGATCCGTCGAGTGCCCCAGGCGCGGGTTGTTGCGTTTCATTGCCATCACTAATAACCGGATCTTTTCATTAGCCGGTGGACGCCCCAATCGCCGCAGAGGAACATCCGGACATTTTCAAACTCATCCCGACACAGGGCCGAGGCAGGCAAAAACGGCGCCCTGCGCTCGTTGAAAACATAATGTGACCAGAAGCACCCCGCTGTCGTTTTTAGATTCGATACACAGGTACCTTCAATCCAGCACTTTGAGTTTGATTCCGGTACAAAAAATCCAAAATTAAAACACAAATTGACTGAAAACCATTCGAGTAGCACAGTATTCCACACTCGGCTTAATGACGCCGAAAGATCCAATAATGCCGTTTAACCGGCGGAACACAACGGAAGTAGTGTGGACCTTTCCGAAGCCCCTTTTATGTTGAACCGCCACCCTTGGGAGCTTTCCCGGGTAGGCATGATTTCGCGTTTAGTGGCCTCACGCCTGACGGGAAAAAACGTCGGAGATGTCGGGGCTGGTGACGCCTACTTTGCTAAATATGTTGCCGCCAGATTTGGTGCCCGCGTGACGGCAGTGGATCCGCACTTTTCCGCTACGGGGTTAATCGCCGGAATTGAATGCTTAGCCTCGCTAGATTCAATTCCTCCAGAATCCCTTGATGTCGCCTTTTTGATGGATGTACTGGAGCACGTCGAAGACGACGCCCTTTTGTTGCGAGAGGCTGTCGCCAAAGTGCGCCCTGGGGGGTTGCTTCTGATAACCGTTCCAGTATGGCGCATTCTTTTTTCCAGCCACGACGGAACCCTCAAACATCATCGCCGCTATGACCCAAGCCAATTTTCTGCGCTGCTAAGCTCCATTCAAGGACTGAGGGTAGACAAGACGTTTGGCTTTTATTTTTCGTTGTTTCTCCTGCGTTTCATGCAGGTGACTTTCATGGGCCTGCGTGGGGCCGGTCGCCCCCAGCTTTCTGACGGCAACCTCCCTGACAGAGGGGACGACGATGAAGTTGATGCCTCACAATTGACCCGGTGGCCCTGGGCAGAGCACAATTGGATCACTAAAGTATGTACGGCGGCACTGAACTTTGATTTTGTGATATGCAAGTTGGCCGCAAGCCTTGGTCTGCGCCTTCCGGGACTTTCAATGGTGTCGTTATGCACAAAAAAATAGTTTTGGTCGTCCCCTGCTTTAATGAGGCGAGGCGCATTGAGATGCCGGCATTCAGTGCCGCAGCGGCCAATGTCGGTTTTGTTTTTGTCGATGATGGCTCGCGAGACAATACCGCGGCCGTGGTTGAGGCGGGAAGACCCGCTGATGCGAAAGTAATCCGTTTGCCACGAAACTGCGGAAAGGCTGAGGCCGTTCGTCAGGGGATGCTGTGTATCGCCACCCACCCCGAGGAATTTTTAGGGGTTGAAATAGTCGGATTTTGGGACGCCGACCTGGCCACTCCGTTAGCGGAACTTTCCGGACTCGTTGATGAGCTAGCCCAATCATCTGGGAAACTGGATGCCGTATTGGGCTCGCGCGTCAAACGCCTCGGAGCCAAGATCAACCGTTCTACGAAGCGCCACATCCTTGGACGCCTGTTTGCCACCATTGCCGAGGCCTTTTTAGGCTTGGCTGCTTACGACACCCAGTGCGGCGCGAAGGTCTTTCGCGTGGAGGTTTTGTCCAAGGCCTTTTCAAAACCCTTCGTCTCGCGCTGGGTTTTTGATCTTGAAATTATTTTGCGCCTCGGCAGTGACCGCATCATTGAGCATGCCCTAGCCAATTGGCAGGATGTTCGCGGAAGTAAGCTCAATATACCCATGGCCTCGAGCCGCATTCTCTGGGATTTATGGGTCATCAAGCGGCGCTATAAGGTACGAATATGAATCCGTGGCTCAGCTTGCTTTTTGCTGGACTTTTCGAGGTCGGGTTTACAACCTGCATGAAACTTTCCGACGGCTTTAGCAAGTGGCCTTGGGTTGCAGGATTTTTATTGTTTGCGGTTTTTAGTTTTTCCTTCTTGTCTGAGGCGGCAAAGATCATTCCCTTGGGAACCTCCTATGCGGTGTGGACCGGGCTCGGTGCTTTTGGAACGGCCCTAGTGGGCGTGTTTTTTTTCAATGAACCAGCCACACCCGCTCGGATTGCCTTGTTGTTGATGCTCATCGGATCGATTGTCGGTCTGAAACTCGTTTCCGTTACGGGGCAGTGAAAATGCTGAAAATAGTGACAATAAGGACAGCGGCATGAAAATCGGGATGATCTCTGGCAGCCATCGCCCTAAGAGCCAGTCGCGAAAAGTCGCTAATTTTATGGCCGGTCGAATGCTGCAAATGGAGCCTGCCATTGAGCCTTGGATTTTGGATTTAGCCGAAGCGAATTTTCCCTTCTGGGACGAAGGCGTCTGGGCCGGCGAGGAAAAATGGAAAAAAATTTGGTCTCCTGTCGCGGCGCAGCTGACTTCATGTGACGGTTTTGTGGTGATTTCTCCTGAATGGAGTGGCATGGCGACTCCCGCCATCAAAAACTTTTTTCTGTTGGCCTCGGCTCGTGAAATTGGGCACAAACCCTGCCTCATCGTCACCGTGTCTTCGGGGATTGGTGGCTCTTACCCAAACAATGAATTGAGGACGTCGAGTTATAAGAACACGCGCATTTGCTATCTGCCCGAGCACCTCATTATCCGCAACGTGGAGAAACTTCTCAACAAAGTCCACGACACGGATGTAACCCCAGAGGACCAGTACATCAGGGGGCGCATCGACTATGGCATCAGGCTTTTAGCGGAATATTCAAAGGCTCTGGCGGGGGTTCGCGACAGCGGTCAGATCGATCACAAGACCTATCCCAACGGCATGTAGCATTTTTTACAGCCGCGAAATCACTCCGGCCTTTAGTTGTATGAGGCTTCTTGGGCTCGTTGGTCCAACTCCGCTTTGGTCTTGAAACTGGCCACGCGACGCCGCCACCGCAGCATACGGCATAAACCTCTCGCCAAATCGCACCATGCGTCCGCCAAGGGACATGGATGAGATGTTGTCATCGACTCCGGAAACTTCATCGACGTTGAAGGAGTTTCCCGTCAGATTATTTTTTCCCTGCTTGACATCAAACCATTGCCAGCGAAAAAAAGGCGTCCAATCACGGTATGTGTATTCGACGAGTCCATTGGCGTAGGATCTCTGGTGTGTGGATTTTTCGCCGTCTTTAATATGACCCTGAAAATCCACTGCAGTCTGGACATAGGCAAGCCAAAGGCCCTCTTTATATTGGGCCCCCAGTGACACAATGGTGGAATGTCCGGCGTCGTAGCTTGCTGCTTGCAACAGAGGTTTCCAGGCGGTTCCTGCAAGGGAATTTAATTGCAGGGATAAGCTTCCTGCGGGCTGCGTTCCCGTCGAAAAATAACCGCCACTCGTGCGCGTGCCGGCGTCATCCGCAATTAATTTTACATCATCAAAAATTTGCAGGCGCCAGGTCATGTCGCCCCTATGGGTCAGCTCGAAGGTTTGTTTGCTGTAACCACCGAGCACGGTGGTGGCACCCATGGTGAACGGAAAAGCGCCGGCGCCAACGTATTCAGCCAGGGAGTTTGGCCATTCGTAGCCGGAGATGTAGTTCCAGGTTTTTCCTGAACCGACGCTCCAGTGTTCGTCCAGCCGAAGGGTCAGCATGGCGTAATCCAGCGCCTGTTTAGCGGTGGGCTCAAAAGCTAGCCGAACAAAAAAAGCGACGTCTGGGGCAAGATCACCAGTGAATTTCAGTTTTGCCCGTTCAACGGTCATGGTCGCAAGGCTTTTGGGTTTGCTTCCAGTGCCGGAATCGCTAAAGCCGCGGTCGTCGCAAGTTAGGCCAGAGCGAAATTCGTAGCCGATTTTTGGCCACGTTGGAGCCAAACCGTCGGATACGTCTGCCCCAACGCCTGCGCTCGCACCTTGAGCGACGGCAACCGATGGGGAAAGCGCGGCGCAAGCCAGGGCAATGCTCAAAAACAGTTTCATCCAATACTCCTGGCAACCAGGTAGGCAACTGTGGCTGCAGTGCCACCAATTCCCAGCGTCTGGAGCGCACTTTTCCAGGGATGGCTGGTGGTCATGCAGCCCTTTAAATAACCAAAGGCGGTCAGAGCGAATGCCGTGACCACAATCGATACCTGCAGCGAATGATTGATATCGTCGGAGAGCATATAGGGTGTCAGGGGCACCATGCCACCAATGAGATAGGAAAAGCCAATCCACATGGCACTGAGCCTGGCCCTGTTGGGATCTGGCATTTCAAGGCCGAGTTCAAAGCGCATCATGAAATCAACCCAGCGGCCGCGGTCTTTGCTGATGCTCTCCACAACGGCTTGGATCAAAGGCTCGGCGAGTCCATACTGACGGAAAACATCGGCCACCTCACGGACCTCTTGCTCGGGTTTTTCGTAGGTTTCTGCAAGCTCGCGCTGTTTTTCGCTGTCATAGTGCTCTGACTCGGTGCGTGCGGCCAGATACCCGCCAAGACCCATGGCGATGGCGCCAGCGGCAATTTCGGCCAGCCCCGCCGTGACAATGATTCGGGTTCCTGCTTGGGCGCCGGCCAGGCCGGCAGCCAGCGCAAACGGTACGGTGAGTCCATCCGCCATACCGATCACGACGTCACGAACATTACGTCCGGCAGTGAAATGCTTTTCCTGATGGCCGCCGATGAACGTGTCTTGCATGTAAACTCTGGTTGATTCGTTTGCTTACCTGCATCATAGCAAACTTGGATCAGTGGACAAGGTGATGGACGTCACGTAGGCGCCAACTTCCGCTGCGCAAATCATAGACAAACCAACGCATGTCTCGGCCTTCGTTTAATTCTTGCTCGGCCAGCGCACGGCCGCGCCCCAGAAGTTTCACGAGGTTGTGGGCATAGGTTTCGGTCATTCTTTTGGAAACATCGTCGCCCACGACCACCGGATAAATTATGGCTAAGAGATCATTGCGTCCAAGGGTGTTGTCCGGCGCATCAATAAAGGCTTTGAACAACTTGAAAAGAAGTGGGCGAAGGTTCATCGGGACTTTCCAGCGGCCACAATGCACATGACATTCGCTGTACCAGACGGAGGGTATTGGGACGCGTTTTGGTTCACGCAAGGCGCGGCCACTCATGAGGCGGGAAAACTCATCCGTATACTGGGCGAGTTCGGTGACCTTGGATTGAATTCCGTTGAATACGGCTAGGGTGTTTTCGGTTGGGCTCAACATGTTTTCGCTCTCCTGTAGACGGTGAAAATCGGTACGCAACATTTTTGCTGCGTGGATGGCACCTGATCTGCCGCGGCCGAGAGTGATGGGCAAGGGAAAGGGCTGATCCAGCCAAGTCTGCCAGATATTTCGTCAAAGAATCCAGGCTGTTGAAACGAAACGCCGCATCCGCCCAGGGGGTCAGGGCGCGGGTGTTGTGCCGACGAATTATCGTAGACTCCCACTGGAGACGGGGTTATACGGCGTCGGCTTTAGGCGCGTGGCGATTATTCCGGCGAGGGCAGTCAAGCATCCCGCAATATAAAATGGCCAGCTTGGGTTCAACTCGAAAATGGCACCAGCGGCGGCCGGGCCAAGCACACGGCCCAAAGACCCAAGAGACTGGTTCAAGCCAAGCGTGCTGCCTTGTTCGCTGGGATCGGCGGCCCGTGACACCATCGAAGAGTTCGACGGGTTGAAAATCCCTGACCCCGCCGCAAGGATGATGGCAGTCATGACCATGAGGGGGAAAACTCCAGTGCCGCCCGCCAAGGGTATGCTGATCATGGCGACAGTCAACAAGAGCAGACCATATTTTGCCAACGCCTGTTCGCCAAATTTCCTGCTTAGCTTACCGATCAAAAACCCTTGGATGAGAACCGCAGTAAACCCCACGGCGACAAGGTAGATGGCAGTCATCTGGGTGGCCATTCGCAGCCGCTCCGCAGGGTCCAGGCCGGGATCAACCCAGGTATGTTGAATGAATAATCCGATCACCTGTTCCATGATGGCAAAGCCAAGGGTGTAGATAAACGTCATTGAAAAAAGGATGCCAACATTGGTGTGGCGCGCCGCATGTTTCAACGCAGCTAACGAGATCAGCCGGCGCCCAGGTGCGCGAGCCTTAGACTTATCGAGCGTCTCAGGGAGCATGAACCAGGCAAACGCTAGGTTGCAGACGGCAAGAAAGGCTGCAAAGAATGCCGGTAGAACTGGCGAGTATTGTCCGAGGACGCCGCCTATGGCTGGCCCGATGATGAATCCAAGGCCAAAAGCAGCGCCAATGAGGCCCATCCCCTTGGCGCGGTCTTCGGGCTTAGTCACATCTGAGATAATGGCCTGAGCCGTGCCGAGATTGGCGTTGCCGAATCCAGCCAGCATTCGGGCGATGAATAAAGTGGCCAAAGTTTGCGCCAGTCCAAAAATAAGGTGGCCAACTGCACTGACCGCCACACTCAAAAGAATAATTGGGCGGCGGCCGATGCGATCGGAAATGCGGCCCCAAAAAGGAGCAAACAGGAACTGCATCAGCGAGTAAGAGGCCCCAAGCAAGGTGACTTGAGTGGCAGTGGCGCCGAAGGTCTCGACGTAAAATGGCTGGATCGGAATCATGATTCCAAAGCCAAGCAGATCCAGAAAGATCGTGAAAAAGGCAATCATCAAGGGTTTCGAATTTTTTAATTTCATAAAATCAAGACCATTTTTCCGTGATTAGTGCAAGTTGGGTCAAACTAGATCAGGGCGGGCGCTATGGCAACCCGGTTCAGCCCAAGTCGGGCTATAATTAAAGGGCCAATGGAGGCCACCCCATGCCAGCAAAAAAATCAGCTAAATCGGTAAACTCAATTAAATCGGTAAAACCTGTTGCCAAGACAGTTGCCAAGCCAATTGTAAAGCCTGTTGCAACGAAAGCTGTGAAGCCCGTGGTATTAGAAACACCCAAGGTCGCGCCAAAAAAAGCCCTGAAAGAAGCGAACAAAGCCGACGCCCCCTTTGGCGTCCAGGAAGTTGTTGCAGCATTGCGCCCAGTTCTTCGCGGCGTAACACCGGCCAAGCCAGCCGAAGTTGCCTTGAAGGCTATCCGGGTGGATTCCAGGCGCTGCCGCAAAGGGGACGTGTTTGTAGCCATTCAGGGTGAACAGGCCCACGGTTTTGATTTTATTTCTCAAGCGGCAAAGGCCGGTGTTCTAGTCATTGTCAGCGACCGTCCAAGGCCAGAGGGCTTGGCCGCAGCAATTACTTTTATCGAAGTTGAAGACGGCCCCTTGGCTTTTCGCAAGTTGGCAGCGGCATGGCGCACTCGCTTCGCAATTCCCGTGATTGGTGTCGCAGGCAGCGTTGGCAAGACGACCACAAAGGATTTGATCGCAGCAATTTTTACGGGGAAATACAAATCCGTGCTCAAGACCGAGGGTAGCCAAAACGGATTCACCGGAATTCCGGTAACCCTCATTGCCATGACCAAAGACCACAAGGCCGCCGTCGTAGAAATTGGAATTGATGATATCGGAGCCATGGCCCAACATTTAGAAGTGGTCCGCCCCGACATCACCCTAGTCACGGCAGTTGCACCGGAGCATCTCGATAAATTGAAAAACATCGACACTGTCGCCGCCGAGGAGACTTTGGCGCTGAAACGCACGGCGGCAACTGGTGGAACAGCGGTTATCAACCTTGACGACGAGCACTGCCGTCCGTTTGCAGGTTCCCTAAAGGCTGAAAATCGCGTTGGCTTTTCGCTGTATTCAAAGCTAAAACCCCGACCAGATGTTTTGGTGGGTAGGCTGTCCATGGACGGCCTCTCCATGGAAGTTTCGGGAGACATCAGAGGACAAAGATTTGTCCGCGAAAAATTTGTTTTGCCGCTTCTTGGCAAGCACAACGCGATGAACCTACTTGGCGCAATATGCGCAACTGCTGTCGCTGGCATTTTTCCAGACGAGATGCGCAAGGGGCTGGAGTCGTTTCAGCCGGGCTTTGGACGATCCAAGATTGAGCAACTATCCAGCGGCGTCTTGGTTATTTGTGATTACTACAATGCGAATCCAGCGTCAGTTTCGGCAGCGTTGGATTTGTTGCGCGAGCGCTCAACGGTCAAGGGGCGTCGCGGCAAGAAATATGCGTGCCTTGGCGACATGCTCGAACTTGGCCGCGATGAAGAATCAATGCATCGCCGTATTGCGGACAAGCTAGCGGCAACGGGTGTGGACAAGGTTCTCTTGTTCGGTGAGCGCATGAAATGGTTGGCGGATGAATTGCGTCGACGCAAATTTGAAAGCGACGTAGAACATTTTCCATCCCACGCAACCCTGTCCGACCACCTCAAGGAAAACCTGCGTCCTGATGATTACGTTTTAATCAAAGGGTCAAGGGGAATGGCCATGGAACGAGTCTGGGAAGACCTGCAAAGCCTTGCCTGACAGGACTTACGCCTTGATTTTTGAGTTCAGCGTGACAGCACAGAAGCCATCCGGTACTATGTTTCCAAGTACGCGAAAAAGCTAGATAACTTGACGTAATTTGGGACAGATCCATGGCCATGACCCATTGGATGCGCTGGGCGCTCTCTACGCCTCTGATTGTTTCCGCCACCTCTTTGGCGGGAACATTCGAGGACGTGGAACTTCCCTTTTCCTATGAATTTTATACCTCGGATATTTTTTCGTGGGTCGATGGCACACGGCACGGAACCGTTAGTGACAGCGCAGGCCCAATGGCGCTGAAGTTGAAAAGCCTTGTGGATTCGACGAGAAACCATCTGGAAGTCGCCATTTACGGTGTTCAGAAACAACAGTGGTTTTTGGATTCGTTGCTGCACCTGAAAGCGGATCTCAACGTCAAGGTGGAAGCCGTCGTCGATCAACGTCAAGGCGAGGTTGACGACTGGAACCCAGAGAATTTTGATTATCCTGACACGTCGAAATTGGCTGGGCTTCTTGGCTCGGGATTCGTTAAGGTGGACATAGACCGTCGCGGCAATGCCAACACCAACTCCATCATGCACAATAAGTTTGTGGTCGTTGACCGCAAAAAAGTGTGGCTCGGCAGTGCCAATATCTCGCACACCGACGCCGGCAGTGAGTACAATGCCAATGTCGCCCTATTGGTCAAGAACCCGCAGATTGCCCGGGTATATTCGGATGAATTTCGACAGATGTTCAGAAGCGGTGCGTTTTCCACGGAAAAGGCTGGACGGGTCGATCAAAAGCCACTGCGCTTTTCCGATGGTTCGATAGTAGAAATTTTCTTTTCTCCGCAAGATGACCCAATGAACCGGGCTATTCTGGAATTTATTCGTCGCGCAAAAACGTCTCTCGATATTGCCATGTTTTTTCTGACGGACCCCAAGGCAGCGACTGCGTTGAAGGATGCCGTCAAAAGAGGCGTCAAAGTGCGTCTGATTTATGACGCACTCGGCGCATCCCATGCGGCATCAAAGCATAGTTGGTTGCGGGATCAGGGGGTGGAAGTCCGGGTTGAAAATTGGGGCGGCAAGATGCACATGAAGGCCGCCATTGCTGATGGGATCAATGTCCTTCTTGGGTCCCTGAATTGGTCGTCTGCCGGCTCTTTGAAAAATGATGAGAACACCATGGTGATTCGTCATAGCCAACGCTTGGGCGACGAGATGTCGGATTATTTTTCGCGTCTATGGGCAACCCTAGATCGCGCAGCGGGTGGCGACCGTCGTTCGCGGCCGAATTTTATGCGGGACCCGAGGGCTGAGGGCATTGAGTCGATAAATTCTTGCGAGGACGGCATCGACAATGATCACGACGGCATGTTGGACGCCGATGATGATGGGTGCGCAAATCACAGATAATCAGGCGCAAGCGACTGGTTAGGCCGCCAGTCCGAAGACGATTAACGTCCGGTCGTCGGGCAATGGCCACTGCTGAAATCCAGAAAATTTTAGAATGAGTTCCTTTACCTGAGCCGCAGAAGTGGCTGGGGCGCCGGCCGCTAAATTCTTGCGCAGAAATTTGACGAGATGCGCCGTTTGCTGGCTGGTCGAAAAAAATCCGTCCGTGGCAATCACCAGAAATGACCCCGGCTCCAATTTCAGTTTGGCCAATTGCCGGTTGGGTAAAATGACGGGAGTCACCGTCCAAACTGGGGGCTCGAGGTGGCTTCCGGGAGAGTACGAAATCAGAAGTGGCAGCGGAAAGTTTGACCGGTAAATCTCCATGGTGCCAGCCGCGGCATTGAATTCAAGGCCAAGCATGGTATTTAATTCTTGATCCCCACCAAGGCGATTCAAAAACGATTGCACCTGACCGTCGAATCTGATCAGGCGGTCGCGGCGACGATCCTGCGTCACTTGATCGCCGCACCAAAGGGTGTGGGCAATGACATTGGTGGCCGAGGCCTTGAGGGCCGCCTGCACGCCGTGGCCAGTCAAGTCAGACAGGATGACCGTTAGTTGCTGGGAAGAGTCACTCCAATCAATGAAGTACATGTCCCCGGCCACATACACGGCAGCCTCATGCTGACAGGCCAGCATCAATGGCAGCGGTACCTGCGGAACCCGCAGAAAAGTTGATTGCACCGTTTTTCCTAGTTCCATCTCGCGCTCGATTGATTGGGCCCTCACTTCGGATCCGGAAAGGGCTTTTACGCGGGTCTCTAACGACGAAATATTGATGAACGCACTAAAGGCAAGGAGCCAAGCTGAGATGGGCTGAAGTATGTCGACAACTTCTGTGAAGACTGCGGTTTGCGAGATCGCGGGAATGTATTGTCCGAGTGGATCTAAAATTTGCTCGAAAAATCCCACCGCTGCCACGCTCAGGGCGGCAACGCGCCAGGGCAATTTTCGTCCAGCAAGAATCGTCGCAGCCCGCACGCAGACGATCAGCCCAATCCCGCCGGCGAGGATGTCGCGGAGGCTGGGTATATGTTGTGGAAAAGTCCAGCCAAGACGAGTCTCCTCGTAGCGTAGATACCCGTAAAGAATTGAGAGCGGAATTCCAGCGAGGAACCACGGCTGGGTTGATTTGGGGGCAATCCGGGCAAGCTGCAGGGCAAAATAAACGCGGAAAATATCCCCCATTTGAAAGCAAAAGTTGGCGACGATTCCTTTGTCAATTCCGGGAAGCCAATCAAAGCGCAGACTCATGGCGGCGGCCTCGAAGCCCATGAACAGGGCCAAGCCGAGGGATTCTGGCGAGCCATCAACTAGCAAAAATAGCGCCAAGGCGAAAATGGCCATGATGATTCGGCCGACAAAACCAACGTAATCACCTCGTCCCATTCGGTCAGCCGCGGCAAACTCCGAGAGCCCGCGGAATTCTTGAAAGGGCATGACCAGAATCGTCTGCTCGGCGGACGATAAATTTAGATCGCCAACCGGGATTAGAGGCGATTTTTTGTTGGGCGGGTTCGTCACCCGTACCGAAATTTCTAAAAGGCCACCCGGCACCAAGGAGCCATTTTCAGGTAGGGGAATCGTAATCCGCTCGCTTTCAAAAAATTGCCGAACAAAGGCGCCATTGACCCGGACCTCTGCCGTTTTGAAATAAATTATTGGCAGAACCAGCACGGGAATTGAGGTCGACCCGACAAGGGGGGCAGCCAACCCGGCCGGAACTTGAAGGACCACAGTCATTTCTGACAAAATCGGGACGGCAGCCAGTTCATTGCGTGAAACCACGCGCGAGACCGTTGGTGAAACCATTTGCGACTCGACCATTTGCGACTCGACTATGCGCCAGGTTAAGGCACGCTCGTCGGGCTTTTTGATCATGGGTCTTTTGGCCGTGTAGCTGTCGAGGTTTTGGCGGCTTTGGGCCAAGGCGATCAGAAAGATCATCAGCAGAGCAAAGAGGCTCGCCGAGACGGCAATGGTCGTGGCATTGCGGTTTTCATCGCCCGGACGGTTTTGGGAACGCCGCAAATGCCAGCGGTCAAAAGACTCGCTGGAAAGTCCGTTGCCAAAAACTTTGGAAAGGACATTTCTCAATTTTTTCAGAGACTTCATTTGCGATTTCCCGAAACTAGAGCTGGTCTGGAAGCATCGGAATAACGAGGCAAGACCGTAGGGGGGTGGTGTTATTTGTAGCGCAAGGTGCCATAATAACAGGGTAATATTTTGACTTTGGGGCAGAACGTGGGTTTTAAGTTTTGGGGGTAAGGTGGAAAAAAAAATCTTAGTGCTTGTTTACGGCGGGCGCTCGACCGAACACGACATCGCATGCCGGAGTGCGGCCTTTGTTTATCGCTCGCTGGACCGCAGCCTGTATGACCTGCACCTGGTCGGAGTCGACAAAAATGGTGACTGGTATCCCCAAACGCAAACGGCCGCCTGGGAAGTTGATCCCGTTTTTCTTCCGCTCGACCGCGACTTCACGCGCAACAATCCCCCGGCGGTGATACCGGTCAATCCGCGAGGAGCCTTGGCGGCACTGTGTGGCCTAGAGGCAAGCGCGTTGGCGGACTGTGTTTTTTTTCCGATGATTCACGGCGTTTCAGGCGAAGACGGAACCTTGCAGGGGCTTTTTGAACTTGCGGGCGTTCCTTTTGTCGGGCCGGACACCCTCGGATCAGCCGTTGGTATGGACAAGGTAGTTGCGAAAAGGCTTGCCGCCTCGGCAGGCATTCCGATTGTTCCATTTGTCGAGATCAACGAAGAAATCTGGGGGGAAGAAAAAGAGGCCATGTGCCGCCGAGCCATTGACGTGCTTGGACTTCCGCTATTTGTCAAACCTGCCCGTCTTGGCAGTTCAGTTGGAATTCAAAAGGTGAAAACGGCCGAAGGGCTGATGCCGGCTGTTGAGCAGGCTCTGCAATTTGATGACAAGGTTTTGATTGAGCAGGGCCTGGAGGTCCGGGAGGTTGAATGCGCGATGCTAGGCACCGCGCGCGCCAAGCCTTCGGTCGTGGGTGAAGTTGTTCTTGATGCGGAATTTTATTCTTACGAAGAAAAATACGCAAAAAACTCCCGAGCCACGACGCGCATTCCAGCCGATCTGACGCCTGAACTCACCGCAGAGATTCAAAAACTTTCAGCCAGACTATTTGAAGTGTTGGCTCTCTACGGCATGGCCCGCGTGGACTGGTTTTTGGAAAAGAAAACCGGCCAGCTTTACTTCAATGAAGTGAACACAATTCCTGGGTTTACTCAAGTGTCCCACTACCCGCTCTTTTGGGCAAAATCAGGCAAGGATGCAACGAGCCTGTTGTCCGATTTAATTGGGCTGAGCCTTCGGCGGGCCCAGATCAAGTCAGGGTTGAAGCGGGAAATTCCAGATTGCTAAAATTATCCGCGCAGCAGTTTTAGATCGGAGGGGCGATTAGCCAGTTTCGCTCTAGGGCTTCGGCCAGGTTGCGACAGGTTTCAGAGGCACCGGCAGCGAGCAAGATTTTTGCGGGATGCTGGGTGGTTACACCCACGGCAAACATCCCAGCTTTTACCGCGGCGGAAATTCCGTGGGTGCTGTCTTCAAAAATAATGGTGCGGCGGTGATCGGCCGGAGAGATTCCGAGGCGGGTTGCGCAAAGTAAAAAAACGTCAGGAGCCGGTTTCGGCTTTTTTACGTCTTCAACTGCGACAATGATGGGAACGGCCAGGCCCAGTACGCCAAGGGTTTGTTCAATGAAGGCGCGGTTCGCGTTGCTGGCAATCCCCCAAGGGATGCTACCTGTGGCGAGGCTATGAAATAATTCCGCCGCGCCTGGCAGCGCGCACACGGGCTGGTCCAAATTTTCAAGAAATTCTCTCTTCAGGCGGACGAGATCGGGTGCGCGGGCCGGGGCGCCATATTCCTCGGCCAACAGCACGGCAATGGCAACGGTCGAGTGCCCGATGAGTCTGGATGGGTTGGTTAGTGACGCCCCGAACAAGGCAAGCACGGCGGCATCCCACGCCTGCAAGTGGGCCCCAAGGCTGTCGACAACGACACCGTCAAAATCAAAAATGAAACCGGTTGCGGGTTTTGCCAAGGCGTTATCTCCGTCAGTCGTGTATGCTTTCAATTCCAGCGAAAGGCAAGATCATGCAGAAGCATTTTTCAAGATCCCTGTTGTGGTTGTTCCTTGTGATCCTCGGCAGCATCACACTGGATCAGTCCTCCAAAGTTCACGCTGAGCGCACGCTTCGCGTTTGGGAAGACCCTTCCGACTTGACGGCCTATCGGGGGCGCCGGGTCCCGCTGACTGCGTTGGGCAATCAGTACGATGCTACGGGCACGTCCCAATACGTTTCGTTAAATCTGAATTACGTCCGCAATCAAGGCGCCGCCTGGGGGATGCTTGCCGATGCTAAAGATCATTTCCGCATCCCGTTTTTCTTTTTGGTTACAGCCGTGGCCCTCGTTGCCATCGCCATGTATTTTCGCGCAACCCCACCCCACCACAAGTTGGCACGATACGCCCTCGCCCTGATTTTTTCCGGCGCGATAGGAAATTTTATCGACCGCGTTCGCCTGGGCTACGTCATCGACTGGATTGACGTCCACTGGCGCGTGCTTGGCTGGCAGTACTATTTTCCTAATTTCAACGTGGCGGACGCAGCCATCACGGTCGGCGTTGTTTTGTTGCTGGTGGACACAATATTGCTGGAGCGGCAACGCCAGATTGAGGGCCAAGCATAGGGGGTCGTTGTCATGGCGCAGATGCTTCTAAGAAATGCGACGACAAAGGTGGCAGAGGCCCTTCAGGGCGCCATTATGGAGTTGGCCAATCAGCAAAAATCGGTGGTCACCGCCGAGGTCATGATTTTGGCCCTTGTTGAGCAAAAAGATTCCATTGTCCTGCGTATTTTTGAAGAGCTTAAACGTGATTCCGGCGCCCTGCGGCGTGAGCTGTCGGACCGAATCCTTGCCCACGCACAAACCCTGCCCGACATTCCTCCCGGTAAGACCGGCACCATGCGGATCTCGCAAGAGTTGCAAAATCTTTTTGAAGCCGCTGAAGCACAGCGGAAAAAATTTGGCGACGATTACGTGTCGACCGGGGCGGTTTTTCTGGCGGGGTTTGACAAAAATATTCCCGGCGCGCGTCAGGTCCTCAGCGACTGTGGTCTGGAATATGAGTCGTCCTATAAGGCTTTAGTGGCTATTCGTGGCAACCTTAAGATTGATCAGAAGGATGATGAATCCCGTCAGAGCATGATCGACAAGTACACGACGGACATGACGGCCCTTGCGCGCCGGGGAGCCTTGGATCCCGTGATTGGTCGTGAAATGGAAATCGAACGCGTCATTGAGATTTTGTCGCGCCGCAAGAAAAACAATCCGGTTTTAATTGGGGAGCCTGGCGTCGGAAAAACTGTAATTGTCGAAGGTTTGGCCCAGCGCATTGTCGAGGCCAATGTGCCGGAGCACCTGCTGAATAAAAGGGTGCTTTCCCTGGAAATGGGAACATTGATCGCCGGCGCAAAAATGCAGGGCGAATTTGAAGAGCGCTTAAAAACGATCATCGACGAAGTGGTGTCATCCTCTGGCGAGATCATTGTGTTTATTGATGAATTGCACACTGTCGTCGGCGCAGGCCGTACGGGCGGCGGACTTGATGCCTCTAACATGCTGAAGCCAGCATTGGCCCGAGGGATGATGCAATGCATCGGGGCGACGACCAATCGCGAGTACAAACAGTTTGTTGAATCTGACAAGGCCCTCGAACGTCGGTTTCAACATGTGCGCGTCCAGGAGCCAAGCGTTGCCCAGACGGTGGAGGTCCTCAAGGGTCTCAGGCCGAAGTATGAGGCCCATCACCAGATCGAATATACGGACGCCGCATTGAGTTCGGCCGCCGAACTTTCCGACCGGTATATTGTGGACCGGTGTTTGCCCGATAAGGCCATTGACCTGATGGATGAGGCGGGTGCGTCGAAACATCTAAAAGTGATTCATACCCCACAGGCGCTGCGCGCGCTTGAGACGGAGCGGCAGGCCCTTCAAGAAAAAAAGGCTGATGCCTTTAAGGCGCAGGATTTTGAGCGCATGGCAGCGCATCAGATGGAGCTGTCACGCGTCGAGGCAAAAATTGCGGCCGAACGCCAGAACAGTCACTCCAACATGAATGAAAGTGAAAGGCGAGTTGATGCACAAGACATCGCGGCGGTGGTTCACAGGCTGACGGGCATTCCGGTAGACAAAATGATGTCGGCAGAGGCGGAACGCTTGCGAAACCTAGAGTCTCGATTACAAGTCAGGGTTATCGGGCAAAGCCACGCAGTTCATTCTGTGGCCAATGCCATTCGGCGCAATCGGGCTGGACTCCGCAAACCCGATGCCCCCATTGCGTCGTTTCTTTTTTTGGGTCCGACGGGCGTTGGAAAAACAGAGTTGGCTAAGGCGATCGCCGCTGAACTGATGAACGATGAGGCGAAGATCATTCGCATCGACATGTCGGAATTCATGGAGCGGCATTCCGTTTCGAAACTGGTGGGATCGCCGCCTGGATACGTCGGTTATGGCGAGGGCGGACAATTGACCGAAAAGGTCCGGCACCAGCCTTATTCCGTTGTTTTATTCGATGAATTTGAGAAGGCGCATCCCGACATTTACAACCTTCTTCTTCAAGTTCTTGATGAGGGCTGGTTGACAGACAGCGAAGGCCAACGGGTGAGTTTTCGCAATTGCGTCATTGTTGGCACTTCCAATATTGGCTCAGAACATCTGACCCAGGCAAGGCGTCCGGTTGGTATCGCAGCCCAAGCAGAACCTTTGGATGAGAGCGAAGAAAAAAAATTAGTCTTGGGCGAGGTGAAAAACCATCTGCGTCCTGAGTTTGTAAACCGCTTGGATGAGATCATTGTTTTTCATCGCCTTGGGGCAACTGAATTGTCAGCAATTTTAGGGATTCAAATCCGCGAACTTGCGGGCAGGCTTGAACGGCTTGGCTTGACGCTTAATGTTTCTGAATCTGCCCAAAAGGCCCTCCTTGAAGGGATTGACGCAGCGTCTTATGGAGCCCGGCCCCTGCGCAGGCGCATTGAGCAGACCATTGAAAACGAGATTGCCAATTTACTGGTGTCGCCAAATCCGCCGTCCTCTGGCGAAATTCAGGTGGATCACCATTCCGGCAAATTCAAGATTACCGGTATTGGCGCGAGCCCCGGAGCCAAGCCAGGCGAGGTTCAGCGAGGCCAGCAACCTAAATGACAAACTTGCGGCATAGGGTCGGAGTTTTTTTGCCCAAGTCCCGGCTTATCACCTTTGCATTCTCAATGGCGACGGCACTGCCCACGGAATCCTTTGGGGCAAACGAAGAAAAAATAATCGCTTCCCTGCGCCAGGCCCGGTCCCGGGAAACCGCCGATCAGCAATCCGTCCTCCAATCCTTGAGGCGGACCTACTTGGAGTCCACTGGTCCATCACGCAGTCTGGTGGCTTTGGGACTCGGTGGCATTTATGCCCGTGAGGCACCTTCAACAGCACTGCAATATTTGTCACTTGCGAGCACTGGGCTGGCCATGCGGCCGGAATTTTCGCCGGCGATATCCTATTACAGGGCTCTCGCCAAAAGCTCTCTTGGCTATCAGACCGAAAGCGTTGAAATTATTCGCCGCGAATTATCTAGCAAGGGTATCAATGACGGATGGAATCGGGCCCTGCACGCCATCCTCCTGGTAAATCTGGCAACGCTGCGGTGGGACAGCGAATTTCTTTCTACCTATGGGGCGTTTGTCGCTAAATTTCCCGCCAGCAAGAATTATCAGAGATTTGCAGTCCGGGCCGCGCGGGCCCAGGATCAAAGGCCGGTTCCCCCAACATTTGTTGCGGCCCTTGAATCGCTTTCGCTTTCCTACCCCTATTCGCTCGAGGCATCGTGGGCATTTCGGCGCCTTTTGGCATTGAAGTGTGAGGATGATCCCAAGGCAAAAAAAATTGCGCCCTCTCGCGACCTGTTGATCTCATTGGGGCGCAATGCCAGCCTTGACGAAGGTGTGCAAGATCTTGTCGCCTCCCTGCTGGAGGGCGTGGTCCGGGAAAAATTTCGGGGCAACCGCAAACTCGATGCGGTGGAACTGGTCGAGTCCATGGGCAGGGCCAAGATTGGGGACCGCGCCTTGAAACTAGCGCTTGATGAACTGGAGCACGCGCGGCTTTGGCGCGATCGCACCCTTGAGCAGCGAATTTTGCCGGTGATCGCACGGATTCATTACAACCAGCAGGATTATTTATCGGCGGATCGGATTTTTTCTGTGATCAGAGAATCCTTTCCCGGCCTGATGGACAATTCTAAAATGCGCGAGTTTCTCGCTGAAAACTACGCCCGCCTTGGCTCTCATCGACTTGCTGCAGAAGAATTCCGCGTCCTTTCCGAGCGCCACTACGGCAACCAACAATTTCCTTGGCAGCACTTTTGGTCGCTTTATCGGGCTGGTAACTTTAGCCACGCCGCAGGTTTGCTCGGTGGCAGAGCGGCTTCTGGATCAATTGATCGGGAAGGCGGTGCGGACGCGGCCTTCTGGGGCGCAAGGGTTTTAGGAAAAAAGGATGTTGGGGCCGGACGCGCAGCCTTGCAGCGTATTGTTGATGAACGGGGCGAGAGTTTTTACGGGATCATGGCCGCCCTTGATTTAGACGGTGTGATCGTGACCGTCCACGAAACTAAGGCTGTTAACGATGCCGCTCAACAGCGTAAACCTAAACCACTGGTATTTGATCCGGCTGTGCCCGTCGATGACCTAAAATTGGTGGAACTCCTTCTTGACGTTCGGATGGTTGAGGCGGCACGTTTTCAAATGGCAGGGATTTCTTGGGACGACCAGGATGAAGAAGGCAGCAGCGTACTTGGGCAGTTTGCCTTTTCGGTCGATAATTTTCGCGCAGGTTTTAGCGCGGCCCACCGCCTGCCACGAGACACCGATAAACCTCCATTGTCCCTGAAGGGGCTTACGGCCGACCGGGCCGTAAAGCCAATCTGGAGGCTTTTGTTCCCCATGGCCTACAGCCAAATGGTGGAAGAATTTGGTCGCCAGGCCGGTGTCGACAAATTTTTTGTGTTGTCCATCATGAGGACTGAAAGCCATTACAACCCCGATGCCCAATCCAGCGTGGGCGCTCAGGGACTCATGCAAATCATGCCAGCGACTGCAGTGAGAATTGCCCGCCTTCTTGGTGATGCCACCTTCAATATTTCTGACCTCAAGGAACCAAAGGTCAGCATCGCCTACGGGGCTTATTATCTTGAAAAATTACTGCGATTTTATGGCGGAAATTACGGCCTTGCCGCTGCGGCCTACAATGCTGGACCTCAAGCAGTGAACACCTGGATCGAAGCCTGCCCGGGTTGTGACATGGCTGAATTTGTTGAATCCATCCCCTACAGGGAAACCCGCCGATATGTAAAAAGCACAATCAGGAATCTGGTGACCTACCGGGCAATCTATAACGGGACAAAATTTTCTTCTGATGAGCTACGCATGCCGGTGGGCCCCCTGCCCGAGGGCGAAACACTTTTTTAGCGCGTCAAATAACTGACAGGCTGCGCGTTGCTTCCACGGTTGGTTTATAATGAAAGAAGGAAATTCCTGGGGGTGAGGCGTGGAAAAAAATTGGATGTCGATTAACGACTATTCACGTTCGTATTCAATTTCGGACATGACGGTGAGGCGCCGAATCAGAACGGGAAAATTGCAGGCAGTCTTACGCGATGGAAAATATTTTATTCAAATCCCGTATGGACACGCCCCATTTCCTGAAAACGAATCAGCGCAGGCGCCGCCTCTACCGTCGCCAGTCATGATGGCCCAAGTCGTTTCAGCCGCCTCGGCTACCGCAGCGCGGTCGCGCACGCAGCAGGGCGCGACGCAACTTCCTCAGCACCCGGTAGAATTTCGGCATGTTCCACCGCATCTGGCGGCGACCCTGGGATCCCGCGATTCGGTGAATGTGGCTAGCGCGGAGCTTCTTGCCTTTTGCGAGGCATCCCTGCGACGGTTTGCAGACTTCGAACGCCGGATTGTGGCGGAAAACCAAACAAAAATTCAGGCGCTGCAGCAAGAACTCAATATTAAAAACCTGGAGCTGAAACAATTCAAGCAACAGGTCGAGGACTTGCAGGTCTTGGTTAATCTTATGGAGAGCCGCCGCTAGGCCGGCGCCTCAACTTTTATTGAGAAACAGCAAGGTGCTATCGCCGTAGCTAAACAGGCGGTATTTTTTTTCAATGGCAGTGGCGTACATCGCCTTGGCATTGGCAAGGCCGATAAGAGCCGATATCAGCATGAATAAAGTCGACTTTGGTTGATGGAAATTTGTGATGATCCCATCGGTCACCTTGGGACGGTAACGGTCTTCCGCCGTCTGCGGATGCAGGAACAGTCTGGTTTCATGCCATTGACCGCTTAGGTCTTCGGGGGGCAAACCTTTTTGCAAAGCCAGTTGCCACAGACTCTCGATAGCCCGAAACGAGGTCGTCCCCACGCAAAAGACCGGCGCTCCGGAATTTTTGGCCGCGATTATGGCGGCGACCGTGTTGGGTGGGACCAGAAAGTATTCAGCGTGAATCTGATGTAGCGCGACGTCCTCCTGGCGCACAGGCAGAAAGGTCCCGCCGCCGACGTGAAGGGTAACGCTGGCCAGGGTGCATCCCGATTTTTTCAGTTCTTCCAGCACCCCGGGCGTGAAGTGCAGACCTGCCGTTGGGGCCGCCACAGAACCCTTTACTTTGGCAAACACGGTCTCATAACGGGTTTTGTCCACGGGGTCGCGGCGGCGGAGGAGATCTCTGTGGATATAGGGCGGCAGAGGCGTTTCACCGATTTCATCAAGCCAGGAAAAAAAATCAAAATCAGGTTTGCCCTCACGGTGGCTGAATTCAACCTCGATACACGGAACCTCGCCGTCCGGGGCAGTTTCTATTGACCGGACAACGGCCTCATTGCCCCCAGTGGAAAAAAGAATTTCGGTTCCGACCCGCAATTTTTTGAGTGGCTTTGCCATCGCGCGCCACGTCAGCCCAGATATCTGTTCAAGCAGAAAAATTTCAATCTGAGCACCAGTCTTCAAAAACCCATGGAGCCGGCTTTGAATGACACTGGTATCATTTAGAATAATCACCGAACCGGCAGGAAGGCACTGCGGCAGATCTTTGAAGATACGGTGACCGATCGAACCATCGGCTTGGCGCACCAGCATACGGGATTCATCTCGAACACGAGTTGGTTGTTGCGCCACCAACTCAGCTGGGACTTCATAGTCGAAGTCTGAAAGTTTCATGAGTATCGGAGTTTCTTGCAAGTGAGTTACCTAGCCCGCATGGAAAATGGATATTCATCATATCGCATGGCGGCGGCATGTGCGGCTTATTTTACGCTAATCTGTGCAACTTTTATGGGATCTGCTCGCCTTGAGGCGGGATGCCCACCCGCAATTTTTGCAGATGCTGCTGGGTTGGTATTTCCCGAAACAAAAAAGAGTGAATTGTTGATGGTGTCGCGGGCTAAATCGGGTTGGGCCAAGGTTCCTCATGACGTTATTCCCTTGAGGCTGCCATCACCCCCCCATCGCAGGCAACAAACCATGGGCCGAAATGGTCCGCAGCCGCTTTCATCGCAGCGTTTTATAGTCGATTTTCGCGACCAATGGTGGACGCGCAGCGTGGTGTCGAATCAAGACATTCTGATTGCTCCAGATTTTGCTGGCGCAGGTCGCGCTACAGGCCGTGATCTGCGCGCCTACGCCGCTACTTTAGGGTGCCCGTCAGGTCGATTTTGGGAGGTAGAACAGACTGGATTCATGGCTGGTGGCGGATCGGCGACGAGATTCCTTTATTTGATGAAATGTCCCGGCGGCGCTGCTGCGGCGGAGCCGTCAAGAGTTCATTTTGATTCCAAAGAACTCAGCGTGGGGTCTCCCAGTTTTCGGTATCAGATGAATCGCAGAAACCAGATGCTATTTGACCGTTTGGAGGCCGCAGGTGCCGGTGGTCCGATGGAACTTTTTCTGGAGGATGGAAATTTTGATATCCGTGCGGACTTCAAAAACTTCTTCAACATGCACTTTACGGCAGGCAATGTTGGTTCCAAGGTTGTTGCAGAGAGAAATGGTGCCGCAGTGTCCGTGACCAGACTTTCCTTTGATTTGAAAATGCTGTTCCTGAAGCTTGACCTCCAATTAAATACGGACCTTCTTTTTTTTCCTGACGCGGTTTTTTTGCCGATGATTATGAAGATTCCACGGGATGCTTGGAAGTATGTCCATCCTGGTTCTGGCGTTCTTTATAGTTGGTTCTCTGCGAACAAAACGATGCTTCAAGAGTCGTGGACGGAGATGCCCCGTCGCCGCCTCTTTAAGACCAAGGGGGACGTGCGCCTTGAGGCGATGCAGGTTGCGGCACGGTATTGCATGGCGGACGGCAATTGCCGGTTTCGGGCAGCTGTTGGTCGCGGCGCCGAGAACAAAATCGTGGTGATGGAAGTTGTGATCCCGCGAACCATGGTGGAGTCAGGATTTTTTCCGCAGTATGTCGCCGATGCCCGTCCCGAAGTTCGTGAACTTGGATGGGATTGGGGTGCGGGTGGAGACGATGCAAAATCCCGTCGGCGCCGCGAAGGCCTTTACTTCGAGTTGTCTGGCCTTGGCAAAGGTGATCATGGATTTGAAATCTGGGTGCGTTTGATGTCGCCGGAAGACAGCCCGGCAATGGCGAGCATCTGCCCGGCGGAGACTAGAGTCCGGGAAGTCACGGCTTTAAATTAGCGCTTTAAATTAGCTCTATAAATTGCGCTTGATGTGGCGCTTTTCGTGATCTGTGTAGAAGCGTGTGGCGTTACCGCCCGTGGTCGTGCGCGAGCCGTGGAATGGATAGCGAATTAAGGCCTCAAGGCCTGGGCGGAATTGGTTCCAATAGGAATCCATTTTTGCTGGCTGAGTGGTCTCAAGTTCAAGGGTGATGGTCGGGATGTTGCGCTCGTTGCCGGCATAATTGCCCAGGGAACCAGGGTAAAACGAATAATCAACGATTCGGTAATTACGCGAGCTTTCAGATATGGCGCGGATCAGTTTTTTGGCCTTGGCCTCGCTGTTGGTCATGGCACGTGGCAGTTGATCGCCAGGGCCATCGTAGTCAAGAAAGCCAAGGGGCGCATGGATCGATAAAATTTTGTCCGGATCGAACTCATCAATAAGTTGGATCTGGAACAGGGTTTCAATTTCGGAATTAGGAAAGTGACCAGGAAAATGGCTGACGCTTTTTTGGCGCCGCTCCTCCCACCAATGCTTTGCGCGTGGATACCAATCAGCCGTAAAAAAATTGCGATTCAAGTCCACGCCCCAGTGGTTGGTCCGGGTGGGCATAGCGCGGGGGTTGCCCTTGATGCGCAAAAATCCATCTGGATTTACCAGTGGAGCGATCACCACGTGGATGCCAAGATTCTGGTAAAGCTCGGGTTTTTCCTGGAGCAGGCGCGCAAAACGAAATGCGATCGGAATCGGCGTCAGCTCATCCGGGTGGACGCCACCAAGCAGCAATGTGGTTTCTTCGCCCGCACCAAATTCGGCGTAAATCAGGGGTCGGCCGTTTATGGATTTGAGTCCAGCCTGCCAATTGACGCCGCCACACGGATTTTTTTCCCAGCCAAAGCGCTTAAACGCCTCTCCGAGATCGGAGCACATCCGCGCAAGGCTCGCTTTTTCAGTGGTGGTGTCGAACAAAAATTTTTTCAGCTGGCGCGTGCTGATGATCGGGATTGGCGCAAAGGCCATTCCAATGGGGAGGTCGATGAAATTGGAGTCAGGTGTTGAGGCTTTCGCGGGCTCGGGGGACGCCACCAGATTCAGGCAAACGGCGCTCCAGAGGGCGAGTAAAAAACTCGTCGCCCGATTTTTCGAAGCAATGGCCGCAGTACATGGCATTCCGCAATTTTTCCCTTAAATACCAGCGGTTTTCACAGTTGGGACAACTGTAAATGTATTTTGCCTCAGGCGCCAGCCTTCGATGGATGTAAACCCCCTGGTCCACGGGCAGTCCCGTCCCCCGGAATTCATTCATTTTCGCATAAAAACGCCGGTTATGCCCCGGGTCCATCAGGCAGTCGTAAAGCCAGACGTGGGTCAGCTCGTGAAACAGGGTATAGGGGAGCAGTCGCGGGTCTTTGGCAAAATATTTCTGATTGAGCGTGATTTTTCGTTCAAAAAGGTAGGCCAGTCCCAGTTTTTGTTTCATCCGGGTATTGAAATCGATTTGCACGCCGGGCAACAGGCAACCCTCCGCCTGATTGCGAAAAAACGGCATGAAGCGAACGTAATAATCATAGGCAAACGACTCTAGGGTCGAACGGTCGATGGACCGCTGGCCATTAGAGTCTTTTGCCGTATCGAGCAACGGGTGAAACCATTGAGGCCTCACCGTGCGGACAAGTTCCGTGTCCATTCTCGCCCATCCTGGTTGACCCAAGAAATCTAGAATTCATTTTTTTTGTGCTTGAGCAGAGCAAAGCCTAGCACGTGGGCTTGAAAATTGGCGCACCAAAATGAAGCCCGTCCCAAGGCGGGCGATTGGCCTGGCCAAGGGGTCGTAAAGCGACCAGCGAATCAGCTCTGGCCGTTTTTGAGCCGAGAGTCGCTGCCAGAATATTTTCTGGCGGCAGCGTGACCAGTTTTATTTGCGGCCAAGATTTTTTCCAGCGAGGGATGAGGTCGCCAGGCGAATTCCTAAAGGGCACGGGACAGATTTTAAGTTGCGGGCCAAAGTCTGCGGGGTCATTGTTTGTGGCAACCTGAAGGGCAGGCAGTCCATCGGGCAGCCACCGCAAGGTCACGCCAGACTTTGCCTCAGCACCCGCCGCCTCCAAGGCATCCATGCAGCGCAGGATCAGTCCGGCCCGGTGCCGATCTGGTAGGGGCTCTCCCCAACAGGACCACCAGTGTTTTTGCAAAAGCCCAGCGACCTCATTGGCAAGGCGATCATGACAAAAATCGTCGCCTATATCAGAGGGCATCATCACTGCGAGCAAGCGGCTGGACATGCACCCCCGTTGCATCAAAGAGAAGGTATCGCGAAGGATCGCCGGAAAATCAGCGTCAAGATTCTCATAGTCCGCAATGCTGACGGTGATGGCCTCGCCATGTCCGATGATTCGCGTTGCTTCAGGGACTAGAGCTCTGATTTTTGAGATTGTAGAGTTGTCGCCAAAAACCATGATGGCATCCCAAGTCACAGACTCCGAAAGCCGCCCCGCCAAATTCTCCAAGCGAAAATCCGGCGACAATAATTCAACGTGAATTCCAGACGCCCAAAGACGCCTGACCAACAACCTTGTGAAAGACTCGGAATGTGCTTGTCCGCGATTAAGCCGCAGCGACACTGTGCGTCCCGATGCGAGGGCGATGGCCAGAGGATAAACGAGGGCAATGGGGTGTGTGTTGGGCGGTATTATCAGGATTTTTTTGCCAAGGGCGTTGACCCCGGAGGCTTCCAGATATTTTGTCCAAGCATCGCGGCTGTGTATGACGTGGCCCATACCCGCAAGTAAATCCTCTAGGGCAAGGGAGGCTGCTTTTTTTGAACCGATATCCTCCCCCAGCGCGGTGCAGGCCTCCTGACTTTCTACGAAGGCTTTAATGACCGGAAGCACCGCGCTGATTTGGAGCTTCAACATCATGTGCCCGCCAACAGTGAGCACCCTTTTAGGGGGGCGGTGTGGGCGCGGCCCAGCAGTTCAAAGCAGCCGTCTGGGGCGAGGCGTGCCACGTCTTCGGTGATGATGGGCAGCGGCAGGTCGATCCGGTTGAAATCAAAGACGCCCAGTAATCCCGTGCCACTTTGATTCGCCGTCAGGGCCAAAGCCCCTAAAGCCTCGCCCTCATTGGCGATGCCGCTGACAATGAATGGGACAACATTTTTTTGAAAGCCCAGGGCGCGTTTTTGGCTAGAACTTGGACTAAAGTTTGAAGGCGAATCCAGTGGCGGCACCGTGTAGGCCGCAGATGCCAGTTCGCTCATTCCGTATTCCGAAATGATTTGGGACGGTGGCACGCGGCACCCTTGGGCCAGCGCCGCTACTAGCCAGGCCTCGGAAATGTCGCGAACCCGCCCCTTGGTTCCGCCCGTATAAAAAATCAGGCTGCCTTTGGGCAAGACCGGCAACAACCCCTGGTCAATCAACGGGACCCAATGAAAGGCCGTTCCAAAAATCCAGACGGGGGCGTTTTTTGGAAAATCAAAGGGCCGCGAGCCATCAAAGCTGTCAACTGGCATGACCTCTGCGAGCCACTCCAACATGGCTGCCAGGCTGCTGTCGGGCCAGGCCGCCGCAGCCGGAATGAGGCTGATGCCGCGCTCTCCAGAGAAGCCGCGCGTTGCAAGAACTTCCCTGAAACCCTTGGTAATAGACGCTTTGTAGGCTTCGAGCCCCTCCGCCGAGAAGGCCGACAGGGAGCGCCCCTGAGCGCTGGTGCCGCTGGACTTGAAAATTCGTTCAGGTGCGCCGAAGCCCGCTGCCTGACCCTGAGCCAGCGAGGCAACATTCAACACCCTAAAAGCATTGACATTTATAGCGGTGAAGGGCCTTGGCGCGCCAGCCAACAGGAGTTTAGGAAAAAGGCATGGCTGCCCCCCACCGACCGGCTGCTCTTTCGACGTGTGAGCCAAAAGATTTCGCGCCGCAAGATCATGGCGTGCAATAAATTCCGCGGGGATATAAAGTTTGTCGGCGTCGTATATCAAGGTTATAAAAGCCGGATAATCATGAGCAGTGAATACTTTGTTAAACTCGATCATTTCGAGGGTCCGCTTGACCTTCTATTGCACCTTATTCGGGTGCACGAGATCGACGTTTTTGACATCGACATCTTCAAACTCTCGACGGAATACCTCGGCTACCTGCGCCTGATGAAATTCGATGACCTGGCCGATGCCGGCGCTTTCATCGAAATGGCGGCGACTCTGATCGAGATCAAGTCCCGGATGCTTCTACCCCAGGATGAGCGCAAGGTCATCAACGAGGATGGCGAGGAGGAAGATCCGGTTCAGGCATTGCAGCAACGCCTCATTCAATACGAAGCCATTCGCAAGGCGGCCGCGGCCCTCGCGATCCGCCCTCAAGTTGGCGTCCAGATCCAAACCAGTTGGGAATGGCAGCGCCTTGAAGGCGTCTTTAAGGATGTGGAGTCCCCGCTTAAGGGTGACGCCGCCATGCTGGTCGTTATGTATGAGCAAATGCTGCAGTCCTTGGGCGAACGCAAGGTCACCCGCGTTGAGGCGCGGCGTCACACGGTGAGCCTTGAGGAAATCATTGCCCGGATGACGTCCGAGATCGATGTGTCGCGCTTTGCCTTGTTTCAAGGTTTCTACAACCGGTTCGAATCGCGTTATGAGCTGGTGGTTCATATTCTGGCGATTCTGGAATTGGCGCGGGTGTTCAAAATGAAGTTTTATCAGCAGGATCTTATGGGTCCACTGTGGATTTATCGGGCGGATTGCGCGGAGGCTGATCTGCCCTTTCACGAATCCTTATCTGAATCCCTACCCGAATCTCTTGGGCAAATGGCGGTGCATGCATGAATGAAGGCTATGAAGGTGATGAAGGTGATGAAGGTGATGAAGGCGTGATTCAAATGGAAGTCACCGAAGAGCTGCTGGAGCAAGTCAGTTTTCCTCTGACCGAAGGGCTGCGCCTGGATGCCAAGGTGGAAGCCGTGATTTTTGCCGCGCAAAATCCCCTTAAGACCATGGAGATTTTCGAACTGGTCAAGGCTCCGGTCAATCCAGATTTTGATGAAATGGATGGGCAACATCAGGCTGTGGCCACCACCCTGCAAGACGTTCAAGAGTGCCTGTCCCAGCTGCTTGAATACTACCGCGACCGCGCCGGGGGTTTTACCCTGCGTTACACCAAGGGGTTTGGTTACCAGTTTCAAACCGTGCCAGCGGCAGCGCCTATTTTAGAGCGCCAGTTTGCCCAGCGTCCGCGTCCCATCAGTCGCGCAGCCCTGGAAACTTTGTCCATCATCGCCTACCGTCAACCGGTTACCCGCGCCGAAGTGGAATACATCCGGGGTGTCGACGCCGGCAGCATCATGAAAAACCTGCTGGAACGCGAATTGATCGCCTGCACGGGACGCAAGGAAATCGCCGGTCGCCCGATGATTTTTAGTACCACCACAGAGTTTTTGAAGGTATTCCAGCTTTCTCACGTGAAGGACTTGCCGACGCTGGAGTCCTTCCAGCCGTCTCACGAAGCCCTGCAAAAGGCCTTGGAGAAACTAGAACAAGGCGAACAATTAGTAGATGTTGAGGACTATATCGGTGACGAGCCAGACGACAGTATCCAAATCAAAGTCGCAGACGACCATGCGGATCCAGAAATTTTTGTCCCAGCAGGAGATTTGCTCTCGCCGGGAGGCGGAGAGGTGGATCTCTGAGGGACGCATCGAGGTCAACGGTAAAACCGTGACCAGTGCGACCCTGATGTTTGATCCGGCCTGCGACCGCATTAAAGTCGACGGCAAGCCGGTGAAGATGATTCCCGTTGCCGGGACTTTTTCCTCGGACCCCGCTGCCGGCAAGGCGACGCCCCTTGTTTACTGGCTTTTGCATAAGCCGGCAGGATTCTCCCTAGAAAAAAATGCTGGCCCCGAGACGATCTATGAATTGCCACGCCTGGCGCGCCTTTCGTTTAAGGTGAATGCGGCAAGCTCCCTTGGAAAAAATTCCGAAGGCATGTGCCTTCTCAGTAACGACCGGGAATTTGCCACGGCCTTTCGTGCGCTGGAAAGCGTCGAGCAAGTTTTGCTGGTTTTAATTGACCGTCGCCTTGAAGACGAAGAACTTGCGGGACTTTTGCCGGCAAAAACTCCTGGGCGTCCCCTGATGAAAATGGAGTACCGCCACAAGGCCAAACTCGGCGCAACCAGTGGTTACTGGTACTTCGTCCAAGGCAGCCTTCATGGGATGAAGCGTAAACTCGAAACCGGCTTAAAACGTTTGAAGGTCAAGACCCACAAGTTTATCCAGTTGGCGATTGCCGGGGTCGAATTGCCCGAGGATTTAAAGCCTGGCGACTACGTCCAGATTTCGGCGGCTAACATCACTAAATTGAAATCCATGACCCGTAAGAAATTGCCTAAGGCTCCAAGAAAACCGCAAAAGGAATCATAATCACCATGAAGCTTGCAACCCTTCGTGACGGCACCCGCGATGGCCAATTGGTCGTCGTCAGCCGCGACAACAGTCGTTGTATTCCGACCACTCCACTTTGTCGGACACTTCAAAGCGCTTTGGACGATTGGGATGCTGTGGCTCCGGCCCTGGAGGCTCTCTACCGCGAGCTGAACAGCAACCTGGTCAAAGGCGAGCCCTTTGAATCCAATCAGGCACTGTCGCCCCTGCCGCGGGCCTATGAGTGGGTCGATGGCTCGGCCTACATCAATCACATTGCCCTGGTGCGCAAGGCTAGAGGCGCCGAATTACCGAAAACCCTGCGCACGGATCCCCTCGTATATCAGGGTGGGTCGGGGGTTTTTCTGGCGCCCAACGAAGACATTCCCTTGGCCGATGAGAGTTGGGGTTTGGATTTCGAATCGGAAGTGGCGGTGGTTCTCGGCGATACGCCCCAGGGGATAAAGTCCGGCGATGCCACCAAGTATGTTCGCTTGGTTATGATTTGTAACGACGTGTCGTTGCGCAATTTGATTCCAAGCGAACTTGAAAAGGGCTTTGGCTTTTTTACAAGCAAGCCGGCATCGGCTTTTGCGCCGATCGCCGTTACTCCTGATGAACTTGGCGAATCGTGGCAGGGCGGGCGCCTGCATCTGCCCCTGCACACCTGGTTCAACGGTAAGTTGTTTGGCGAGCCCAATGCCGGGCCGGAAATGTTTTTTTCCTTTGCCGATTTGATCCAGCACATCACCAAAACTAGAAGTTATACGGCCGGCACGATTCTTGGATCTGGCACCGTGTCGAACGAAGACCGTTCGCGGGGGTCGTCATGTTTGGCCGAGCGACGCATGATCGAGCAAATCGATCATGGTAAGATCACAACGCCATTCATGAAACCGGGAGACCGCGTAGCCATTGAAATGTTCGACCAGGTTGGGAAGTCAATTTTTGGGCGGATTGATCAGAAAGTGAGCGCGCCGTGAAAGGTCTGTTGAAAGGTCTGTTGAAATATACGTCCCGCCCTGCAGGGCCGAGTTTTATTTTTGCGACTTTAATTTTTGCAAATTTAATTTTTCCTCGGACGGGTTTTGGCGCCCAAATCATCGGAATTGAAAAAGGCCGCGTCGACGACGCGCCGGCAGATTCTGGCTATACGTTTATGGACCGCGTGGAAGAGGCCGTTGAACCTTTGCGCTCCCTCGAATACACGGCGGGCTTTGGCTTCGGCAATAGTGGTTTTCAGGGAGCGCTGACCGTCGGTTATGTGATGGGTCCTTATGTGGTGATCGACACCACGGGATTTTATGCTCGCGAATCTGACGATGCCCGCGGGCATAACCTGCGCTCGGGCATCTCCACGGATTTAACTTTGCGCTTTGGGCGGCGCTCCGGTGTGCTGGTTCCCTTTGTTGGCAGCGGCGTGGGCTTTGAGCGCTGGGACCAGACTCTTTCCGAGGGCGTTGATCTGCCAATTTCAAAACGCGACGACAATGCGACCGTCAGTCAGTTTGCTGGCATTGCTTTTCGCCTCACGCCAAACACCCAACTCAAGATGACTTCCCGTTGGCTGACCTGGCTCGATAACCCGCCCCTTGATTTAGCCACTCGCTTTGATTCGCGCCTCGCCCGGCGCGAGCGGCGCATGGACTTAGCCATCGGCGTTGTGTTTTGACGCGCAGCCATACTGTGTTGACGAATCGCCCCCGGTTATGAATTCATTTTCATTTTTGCACAATCCAGCATTTGGTTAATCGTGAGGTTAGATTTTTATTGAACCCCGGCAATCCAGCCCTCGAAATCAGCATGGAAAACAGTTGCAGAAGGATTGGGGCCGAACGAGAGGCTCCTGTGGAAGAGCTCGCCGCTGGACTGCATGATGAATGCTGCAAGGGCAAGCACGGCGGCGTCTGCCGTATCGGCGTCATTGGTAATCGCTTCCCAGTGGGGGCAAGTCAATGACCACCCGAGGTCTTTAAGGGCTGCGGTGGACAGGGCCCGGAGATCATCTGGCCTTCTGGTTTTTGCGCCAAAGTAAGTTTTCCAGTACAGGGATGGATAACCCTCGGCGATCGTCATCATTTGTCCGCCCTCGGCGGCGTGGGTGTCGTTGACGTGATGCCCAGTCGTGAAGTCGTGTGGCCAAAAACGCACTATATGACTATTTTTTTTTCGCAGTGAGCGTCCCAAGTCACACCAGATCCGGTAGGTTCCTGATTGGATATTCTTCTGGAATGGATGCTCCTGGAATACGCTGTTGCTTGAAGCCAATTGCTCACACCGGCGTAAGGGCCACTTTTTATCGTCATGCCGGTCGGGTCTGAATTCTTTCAAAATATTTCGAAAGAATGCCGCCGACCTTTGGCGGCCAAGCGGCTCAGATGCCGCGCGGTACTTCGACGTACGGTTCAACCAAAGCTACGATTTCACCAACACCAAAAGACACAAGGCCAATTTTTTTTTGATGTCGTGACGTGGCCAGGATTTGAATGGTGTGATTTTTTCCGGGCAGGGCAATAACGGCGGGCAGCGGGCGGTAAAACCGGCCACCACTGCGTTCAATCACGGCTCCAGTTTGGTCCACGCCGAGATAAACTTTTGTCGACTGTTCTTGTGATTTCATTTTAATCCATTAGCCAGATTTCGCTGCAAAAAGCTGCGTTTTTTGCAGCGAAATCTAATTAGCCTTGGCCACAGTAATTCCAGGGGCAATAATGAAAACCGCGTGGTTAAAAACCCTTACGTTTTCGACGCTTGCGTTCGTTGTTTCTTCAATTGGCCTCGCAATGGGCGGGTCAAGGGATGCCCTTGTTGTAAACACCGGCACCGGATATTTCTGTTCTCTGGACGTTGCCTTTGACGAAAAACACTTGGGGTATCGCCTTAACTGGGTGAGCGTCCTGCACAATTAGTCTAATCCTGATATGTTTCGTCACTGAAGCACTGCCCGAGATTTTTTATATGGGAGGATTTCCGATGATTTCGAGACGCTTTTTCCAAGGTCTTGTTTTTTTCCTTTGGGCGACTTTCGCCCACGCAGATGCCGTAGAGGTCCGCCGGATCACCATCAACGACATCGATGGTGACAAGGTCTGGGGATCGGCCTACGAGGAGACCAAGCCAGCCCCCGGAGCTAGGGAAACGCGGGAAACTGTGTACAAGAATGCCAGGGGCGAGACGGTACAACGGGACGTGACAACATTTGACCCGGTGACCCTGCAGGTGACGAGTTACCTGTTTGAGAATACGGCATCGGGAGAGCTGGTCTCGGTCGAGGCCAGGGACAAAAAAGTCGTGATTCGCACCCGGGAACCTGGGCAAAAACAGGAGAAAACCATTGAGACGGAATGGAAGCGTGGTGCCGCATTTGGGAAATTGCTAGACCTCTGGATCCTCCGTAATGAGTCCGCGCTCGGCAAAGGTGAGTACGTTCCGCTGGAACTTTACATCCCGTCAAAAGCCGACTCTTACGGATTTAGACTGCGGCATGACAAGGTCGCCTCAAAAGGCAGTGCAGATATTTACGTCATGGAAGCGCGCAACTGGTTCATTCGCCTCTTCATCCCGCGCGTCGAATTACGTTTCGAGAAGACCCCGCAGCGCCGCCTGAGAGGGATCGTGGGCCCATATCCTCTGCTGAACGAGGAAGAAAATCAGGGCAGGCAGGTGCTTTTCACGATTGATTGACACCCCCGGAGACTCTGCGACGCCAAGACTCAACGATGTCCTTGGCTGAGTCCATATCAAAAAAGGTTTTTGCGGTTCTGGTGCGTGCGGAGCCGCTGGACAAAGATGGTGACGTCGTCACAAATCCCGACTCCGATGAAATGTTCCGCAATCACGAGGGACTCGCCGCCGCCGCTGAACGGGGCAGGTGGTTTTTGATTTCTTGATGGTCCGTGTTGTTTATACGGGGTATTTTTAACGCCCATCAAGAGATCTAAATTCGCGCCCCACTTCACCAGCTAAACTAGTCAAATTAGATTTCAAATAAACCTTCTTCTGCGCTCATGGCCGGGACCCCCCCCCTGGGTGATGGTCGTCATGGATTCATTCACCCGGCGTAAAATGGCCAAAGTATCTGTCATCCGACAACGACCCCTGTTTGCATACTGGCGGTGGCGCGTCCCCTAATCACCGTATTTGACTAAAAGCATTAGGTGACACTTTATGCTTTATCGTTTACACTTGTCTTATGGACTGGACAGTACTCAATTCTAAAAAAGCCACTCTAGACGCCCTTCGACCGTTCCCACTGGCATTGGTGAGAAACCTCGACGAATGGTTCAGAGTTGAATTGACTTATACAAGCAACGCAATCGAAGGCAATACACTCACTAGACGCGAAACAGCGATCGTTATTGAGAAGGGCCTGACGGTTGGAGGCAAAAGCCTAAAAGAACATCTTGAAGCCACCAATCACGCAAAAGCCCTGGATTACCTTCAGGAACTCGTTTCCAAGAAAGCTCGCAAATTGCGTGAACGGGATTTGCTCTGTATTCACGAAATGGTACTCGCTGGAATTGACGATTCCAATGCGGGCCGCTACCGAAATATTGCCGTAAGAATTTCAGGCTCATCAGTTGTGCTCCCGAATTATCGCAAGGTGCCCGCCTTGATGGAAGAATTCGCCGCCTGGCTCATTGGAAAACACGACCTTCACCCCGCAGCACTTGCGAGTGAAGCACACTACCGACTGGTAACCATTCATCCCTTCGTGGATGGAAATGGACGCACTGCACGTCTTCTGATGAATGTAATTTTGATGATGCATGGCTTTCCACCGGCCATCATTCGCCCTCGGGACCGCTTGGCCTATATCGGAGCTCTAGAAAGTGCTCAACTGGGCGGCGCCAAAGCCCCATATGAACGCCTGATTTTAAAGGCAATGGACAGATCTCTAGACATATATTTGAAGGCAGTACAAGACGATGAGGAGGAATCAACTGTAGAAGTAGAAAATCGTAAGTTAAAAATCGGACAATTGGCAAAAGCTGCTGGTGAGACAGTCCCAACTATTCGTTTTTGGACGAAGGAGGGACTCCTCCAAGTAGCGGAAGTCTCGGAATCCGGCTATCAATTCTATGATCCTGCAATGATCGATTGCTGCCGCAAAATTCAGGCGCTCAAGAAAAAGCGTATGACTCTTGCTGAAATCAAGACACAGCTGGAATCTTGAGAGACATTCAGTAGAGTTTGATTTTAGGAAATTCAATCACACTTCACGATCTATCTCGCAGGCATTACCGGCAACATTTTCAGTGCGTGCTTTCGCCGCCGCCCGCCGCTCCGCATTGTAATGCGGAGTTAGCGCCGGTGGACTTTGTAGACGCTGGCTTGATCGACAGGCATCAAGATCATTTGATCGATGTTGACGTGGGCGGGGCGCGAGGCGGCAAACCAAATGCACTCGGCAATGTCGAGTGCAGTCAAGGGCGTCATGCCCTTGTAAACGGCGGCGGCCTTTTCTTGATCACCACCAAAACGAACTTCACTGAAGCCGGTTTCAACCATCCCCGGATCAATGGATGTAATCCGGATTGGAGTGCCATTGAGCTCCAAGCGCAGCGTTCTGGTGACGGCGCTTAGGGCATGTTTTGAGGCAGCGTAAATGCTGCCACCCTCGTAAACCCAAAATCCAGCAACCGAACCCATGTTGATGATGTGGCCGCGATTGCGATCAAGCATGCCGGGCAGAAAGGCACGCAATATAGCGATTGCCCCTTTTACGTTGGTGTCGATCACCTGATCGATTTCGTCGTCGGTCACTTGGGACAAACGAGCCGTACCGACGGCAAGGCCAGCATTGTTGACGAGAGCATCAATACCGCCGGGAAATTCGGCGGCGGTGGCGGCGGCAAAATCCTTTACAGATTTGCGCGACGTGACATCAAGTTGATGGTGGAAAACTTTTGGAGAACCAAGCTCCAAAAGCTTGGCAGCCAATATTTTTAAGGTGCCGTTGCGGCGTGCGCCCATGGCAATCGCCCAGCCGTGCCGGGCGAATTCTTCCGCCGTGGCAGCGCCGATCCCCGAACTGGCGCCGGTGATGCAGGCGACGCCAGGGGGAGTCATCCCTGGGTGCCCCTTGATACCCGAACGGCACGGTCATGGCCCTCACCCACTGATTGGGTGCGAAAGCCGCGTTCATTGGTCTCGTGATGCTGCTTGCGCCGCTGAAAACTATTGGTCGGGGGCAAATCAACAAACTCGGTCGATGGATTGCTTGCGAGCGTAGCAATCGCCTTTTCAACTTCGGCGAGGGCCTCTTTTTCTTGTTGTATGGAACGCTCGTCGTCATGTTGACGCGGCTGGTCGTCGCGACGTGGGCGGTCACTATGCTGGGGGCGGTTGCCGTCACGTTGAGGACGAGAATCGTGCTGGGGGCGGTTGCCATCGCGCTGAGGACGTTCACCCTGGGCGCGGTTGCCCGGCTCTGGGCGGTCATTACGCTCCGGACGCTCGCTACGTTCCGGGCGGTCATTGCGCTCCGGACGTCCCCCGTGACTTCCACCAACACTTCCCGATCCACCCGTGCGCAGGCGCGGGGGCGGCGCGTAGCGACCGACCGGAGGACGACTTCCGACTTCATAGACGGGAGCTTCCCAGTTGTTGTAGGTCCATGCAAAAAATTCTTCGAACAGGCCAGCGGCAAAGCTGGATTTATGATCGATCACTTTGGTGACGGCAGTCCATACCGGAGCCAGGCCAGCTTCTTTGTTAAATAGCGGCAGGTTTTCACTCGTCACAGAATGATAAAGGTGGCGCAAGTCAGCATGAAAGGCGGCGAATTCTGTGGTCACCGGGCAAAGCGCTTGAATATCGACCATGGAGCTTTCTGTGAGGGCAGGCTCTCTTTTGCAGTGCCACGCGTAGAGCGTGCCAATAGCTTGTTCCCATGCGCCGACGTCGGTGGCGGTGAGGCCCTCGGCCAATGCCGCATCTAAGTAGCGGCATTCGACCTGTTCGGGTCCGCCAGCGCGTTTTTCCGCCGCGGCCAGCATTTTTTCGGCCTCTAAACAGGAGTACAAAAAGAAATCGAGGGGGATTTCTTTGCCAGTCATTTCAATAAAACGTTGCTTGAAGAGGGATGTCATCGTTGGTTTTTCTCAAGTCAAATAGCTAAAATTATTGAGTAGTTTGGAATATCCTGGCGCGATCTCGCGATCAGGCCCGGCGGTCCTTGGCGACTATAAGCCTAGACCCTCTGTGACGCAAGGGTTTGACATCATTCATTTTAGAGCAGCGGAGCCAAAAGCCGCGAGAGATTTTCTTTTTGGTGGTGAATGAACCGGGCGAACTTGCTGCTATTGGTGTTCTCGGCGCTGTCGCTGCTTTCCGCCATGTCGATGGTAAGCATGGCAGCAACCTTGCGGCAGAAGGCGGCACCATGGATCGCCAGGGTCGTTTCAAAGTTCAGGTAAAGGGCCCGGTTGTCAAAATTGGTGGTGCCAATCAGGCACAAGTCATCGTCAACCAAAACAACCTTTTGGTGCATGAAACCAGGCTCATAAAACAGGACGCGAACCCCCGCCTCGCGCAACTTGTCGGCATAGGTAACCCCCACCCAGTGAACCAACGGGTTGTCGGATTTTCGCGGAAGCAAAAGCCGGATATCGACCCCCCGCAGGGCGCAGAGTTCCAGTTCTCGGGTCAGCGGCGTATCCGGGACAAAATAGGGGGTCGCAATCCACAGGCGCTTTTGGGCCTTCTGAATGGTCAGCATGTAAAGCAGAACGCCGACGAGGGCTTCGTCGGTTGGGGCAGACGGAATGACCTGAACAATGTCGCCCCCCCTAACACCCAATTCAGGCTGGGGATTTGACCGCAACGTGACTTCCAAGGAGTCGCCGGTGGCAAAATGCCAGTCGTCAAAAAAGATGTCTTCGAGTTTGCCCACGGCGGGCCCGGTGATCCGGATGTGGGTGTCGCGCCAGCGGGCATGATTCCTGCGGCCGAAGATTGGCAGGCCCGAAACATATTCTTCGCCGAAGTTCAGGCCCCCGGTCAGGGCATCCACCCCGTCAACAACGACCAGCTTGCGGTGATTGCGGAAATTAAGTTGCAAGCCCCTTTTCCAGCTATGAATGGGCAGAAAACTTGCCACAGAAATTCCGTTGGCCTTGAGGTCGCGGACGTAGGCGTTGGAAAGGTTGAAAGACCCAATGTCGTCATAGAGGACGTAAACGGCGACGCCGCTTTTGGCTTTAGCAATCAGGAGTTTTTGTAACTCAAGGCCGAGCCGGTCAGAGCGCAAAATGTAGTATTGAACCAGAATGTATTTCTTAGCGGCAGTGAGGACTTTAAAGATTTCCCGAAAGGTTTCTTCTCCGTCCACCAACAAGTCAACGGAGTTTAACGAGGGGTCATAAAGCTCGCCAAATCGCCCAAAAGTGCAGGCGAAATCCTTTAGGGCCGCCGGGGGCGGGAGTCCCTGAGAGCCATCTTTTTGGTCCAGTAGCTCGCTGATTTCAGCCAGATTGTTCCGGATGGCTGGTTGTCGGACCAGATCTTCGGATGTGTGGGTGTGGGGCAACAGCGCATGCTGGTCAAAAAAGGCTCGGCGGCGCATGAGCCCTTTGATGCGATTTTTACCGAAGGCATAATAAAGCGGAACACCGATAAACGGTATCGCCAGCAGGGCGATAATCCAGGCGATGGTGGATTTCGGGTTGCGCCGTTCTTGGAGCAGGTCAAAAGCCAACCAAAGCGCAAGCGCATAGAGGACCAGATAAGGCCAAAACTCCATGGCCCCGATCAGACGCGCATCCGGCGAACCAGGCTGAGGACCCGGTTACTGGCCAGGGATAATTCCTCGACCTCGGTCCAATCACTTGCGCCAGCCCTCTGAAGGGTATAGGCAGAAAGCTCATGGTCGCCATCAAAGGCGTCGACGACAAGGGCTACTGCCTCTTGGTGTTTAGGGGATCCTGGGAGGTTTTTAGCCAGCAATTCGCAGGCCTTTTGGAGGTCTAAAATGGCGTCGTCTTCCTTCTGATCGCGCAGGAGCGGGATCAGCTTTTCGATCGCAACTACCAGATCAGCCGACGATTTTTTGGGGTCACGTTTGATGATTGTCATAGGCGAAAACGACCTCCTCGCGCGGAGTCTAGGTGAGCAGTCCGGAAAATGCAAACGACCGTTGACAGACACAAGCCACCCTTGTAATTACTGGCCACTCGAAGCGAAAGCTTCGGTAGTGGGCTCGTAGCTCAGCTGGTAGAGCAGTACACTTTTAATGTACGGGTCGATGGTTCGAATCCATCCGGGCTCACCACCCTTAGTCCCCATCGTCTAGCCCGGTCCAGGACACCACCCTTTCACGGTGGATACGGGGGTTCAAATCCCCCTGGGGACGCCACTACTAAGAAGAAAGAGCCTCCGGCAACGGGGGCTCTTTTTTTTGTGTTCTTTTCCGCCATTCATCCCTGGGGCAGGACAATGTGCTGATGGATTGCGACGATGTAGTCTTCAATGTCGATTAGGTTTTTGGTCAGAATTGACTGCAGGATTTTGAGGTCTAGTTGAGCGTAGTTGTGGATTGCAATATTGCGAAATCCAGCCATCCGCTTCATTTTTTCTGCAATTCCCACAGATATGATCAAGTTGTCAGCAAGGATTCCAAAGGCGTGACGATAGCTGCGTGGCAGCTCAAAGCCGCCTTGGGCAATCATCAAGTTTGCGATGTCAATGCTCGCCTGGGTTGCGCGTTCGAGGTTAAGGACAAAAACATCTTGGGTGAATTGATCGATCAAAGAATCTGGACTTAGATTTGTCGCCCTTTGGATGGAATCCAGGCAATTTCTGATATTTGAAATCTTACCTAGGATTGCGTCTTTATTTTTCACTTTTTAACTCCGATGATCCGCTTTCCCACCAGATTTTTTTCCACAAGCTCCCGGCTCTTCTTGAAGTCAATATATTCGGAAATTTTTCGTGCGACAAACTGATGATATAGATCGGCCTCTTGGGAGAATGCGAGCTGACCATTTTGAATGACCTGCATGGTAATAATGGGATCTGCCGAACGAAGGTCGATGCAGTCAACGTCTCGGTCCAGTGCATCCGCCAATTTCTCGCGTAGGAGACTAATTTGCGAGGCATCAACGCCCTCGCGAAAATAAACGGCAATGTCGATGTCACTCTCGTCGTTGAACCTCGCCTCGAGGACCGAGCCAAAAAGACAGCCAAACAGGGCGTCAGCTCCAAAAATTTCGCTAAATTTTTTGCGGATCTCGTTGATTGATTGAACCGGCATTTGGCAAAACCCCGAGATGTCACGGGAATGTCAGGAAGGCACTGCGGCAATCTTAACCGGGGATGGGGGCAGGCCGCAAGGTCACCCTAGGGACATGGAATATCTGTGGCGCGCTGGAACCCATCAAGGATAGGGTTTTATTGGCCGATCGGGTGGGATTTTGTCCGAATATTGCCCCCAATGTTCTTTGCTGGGCCTGAAGCAGGAGCCTTTTTGCATGCTAAATCAACTGCACATCAACGGCCTTGCGATCATTGAGTCGCTGAAAATTGATTTTTCACGGGGCTTCAACGTCATCACCGGCGAGACTGGAGCAGGGAAATCAATTCTTATAAAAGCCCTGAATCTTTTGCTCGGCGCAAAGGCATCTGTCGACGCGGTCCGTCACGGGCGCGAGGCCGCCTCGGTCAGCGGACAATTTCTGCTGCCGGCCAATCACAAGGTCACGGCTTGCCTAGAATCCTACGGTATTCCCCTTGAATTATCCGGAAATCAAGACGCCGGAAACGAGCTGCAAACCATCATCGTCCGCCGAGTTATTTCAGCAAAGGGACGTTCGCAAGCTTGGATCAATGACACCCCGGTCACTTCAGGTACGCTTCGTGAATTTGCCGATGCATTGATCGATGTTTTCGCGCAACACGAAAATCACAAACTTTTGGATTCTGATGGCCACCTTGCCGTCTTGGACCAGTTTCTCGATGACCGGACCCTTACCGTTAAAGTTGAGGCGGCCTGGCGGGTGGTTGCAGAGTCAACATCGGCCTTGAAAAAACTGGTGTCCGATCTTGCGCTAAAGCAGCGGGATGCGGACTACCTGAGCTTTCGATGTGAAGAACTTCGCAAGTTTCATCCATCGGTGGAAGAGTGCGAAAAGACCAGAAATTTTTGCGATCAGGCACGCCACAACACCTACCTTGTTTCATCGTTGCGCAAAGCCGCAGCGGTGATCGATGAGGGCTCCGGCGAATCTTCGATTGAACGATCCCTGCGCGAGGCCGGACGGATTTTGCAGCAGGCGGCCAGCAAAGTCCCCAGTTTGCAAACACTTGCCGACCAGGCTTTTGCCGTTGCCGAAAAGGCCAGTGAGCTGAGCTTTGCCGTCGGCCAGGAGCTGTCCAATGCGGACACCAATGAAGACGACGTTGATGCCGCGCAGGCTCGCCTGGCTGGATACCAAGGCCTTTTTCGCAAGATGAGTGTTTTGGATGTTGAGTCCCTGGTGGGGGCTTGGGGCCGGATGGAAGAAGAAGTCCGGTTTATCGAATCTGCCGCGAAAGATGCTGCGGAACTCTTCACAAAAATTGAGCGGGCCATTGCCACCTATAAAGACGAGGCGGGCCTTTTGACGGCTGCACGCAAGTTGGCCGCTGAAAAAGCTAGCAAAGCCGTCGGCAAAGAACTTTCCGAATTGGCCATGAAGGATTCCAGGCTGGAAGTGGAATTCATTTCCGCCATCTCCCCTCACGGCGTGGGCGGAGATGGCCCGGACCTCGCCTGCCTTGGCGAAGCCATGGCCAAACGTTGGCGGGAAAAAATCTTGCCGCAGTTTTCTGGCGTCTCAGCAACGGGCGCCGAGCGAGTTCAACTTCTTCTGTCTGCCAATCCAGGTGAACCGGCACTGCCACTGCACAAGGTCGCCTCGGGGGGCGAGGTCTCGCGCATCATGCTGGCCTTGAAGAAAGCGCTGGCCATGGGGGCAGACACCTGCATTTTGGTGTTTGATGAAATTGATACGGGGATTTCCGGCCGTGTTGCCGACATCGTTGGCCGCAAGCTGGCCGAGCTCGCCAAGGGTTTTCAAGTGATTTGCATCTCGCACCTGCCCCAGGTGGCCGCCTACGCGGATTCGCATTTCCTCGTTCATAAATTTGGAGCGAGCAACCGGACGGAATCAACTATCACGCGCCTTGATGCCGAGGCCAGCCGCACGGAGATTGCGCGGCTGCTTTCGGGCGACGAGGTGACGGAGTCAAGCCTTGCTCACGCGGCGACGCTTTTGAAAAAAGCCCGCCAAGAGCGGCAAAAAGGGCAACAGTAAAAAGAAAAGGTCTGGCGATCCGCGATGATTGGCGGTTTTCCTGATCGAGGGGGCAATCATGGCGCAGCCGCCGAGCATTTCATCGGACCCAAGTTCATCCCGCGCATACAAATAAGTGATCCCGTCGACATCGTCTTGAGTGACCGCCGCATTGGTGCGTTTGCTGGCGTCGAAATACATCA
>CANFEB010000004.1 GCA_947445775.1 Oligoflexales bacterium
TCCATAAATCTGCGGGAAGAGAAAACAGAGTCCACCGAGGCCACCTACCGGTATACCCATGGAATTCGGGGCCATGACGGGCTGTGCCAACGTTTACTCCACGGGCATCGCAGCAAAATCGAGGTCTTTATCGGCGATGAACGCCGGCCCGATCTCGAGCACTTTGTAACGCGCGAAATTTTCGGATCCAATGTTCACATCGCAACACCAGAACAGATCGTTTCAGGTGGCGGTGAAATTGGTCAGCGCGGAAAAACCGACGAACCAGTCACTCTGGCTTATCGCGGATCCCTTGGCCAATACCGTTTGGTTCTGCCATCATCCCGGATATTCTTTGTGGAAAAGGAAACCTCCATCGAAAGAATCACGATGGAAGTGGCAAAGCTCCTGAAACGTGAAGAAAACCCACGGGAAAAATTGCGAGTGCTCTGCTACGAAGGCATCAACAAAGGCGCCGTCGCAGAACTCTGATCCCGTGTCTTCATCCAGGCCGTCGCGTAAGCCAACCACTTATCCCTGAATCCGGAAATATCGTCGCTCAAGAATGATTCAGGGTGAAATTGCACCCCCACGGCTTTGATTCCAGCAATAGATTCAATGGCCTGTACATCCCCAAACTCGCAGGTCGCGGTCACCCGCACAGGAAATGAGGCTTTCCCAACATTTGGGCGTGCCCGCAGCGCCAGCGAATTGTAGGTCGCCGCTTTAAAATCAGGCAAATCCCCGAAAAAAAACGAGCTGGCATCCGGAATGATCGATCTTCGCGTGCCATGGAAGGGCTGCGCAGCCCTGACCACCTCCCAGCCACCAACAACGCCAAGAATTTGATGGCCGAGGCAAATCCCCAAAACAGGGGCGCGCCCGACGATTGCACGACACAAATCAAGGGATTCCGTGGCGTCCATGGGACTGCCCGGACCAGGAGAAAAAACCACCGGAAACTCCCCGGATCGCAACTTTCGCATGGCCGCGACGTCATCAACTGGAATTCGCTGCACTGCCGTAGACCCAGCGCCGGCCATCAACCAAGCCAGGACATTGAAGCTGAAACTATCGAAATGATCGACAAAACAGATCAATTTTGTTCTCTCCCCAGCCAGTATGGTTATAGGCCTTCATACCATTCGAGGCACCGAGGCTGTGTTAACATGTAAGGATGAATCATACGCTGATCAATCCTAGTCTGATGAAACATGTAGGACTTACCATCGTTGCGGGTGGTCTGGCCACCCTGTGGGCCCAGACAGGATTTGCCGTGAACAGTAGCGCCTGCCCCGGGACGGCAAATCGTTTATGCCTGTATTCCCCGGTCGATCCCGCAGGATCTAAGGGCAGTCAATCCCTTGCCGTAGGTATTGGCGTTACCTCCGGGGAATCGTCCGCAATCCCGTCAAGTCAGGTGAACCCTGCAACCCAGATTCCAGAGCAGGTGTTCCGGGCTCATGTCACCAAGGGGTTAGCCGTTCCCGTGGATTTAGGAATGATATTGGGGTCCAGCGAAACCGGGCAATTTCAGCAGGCAGGGGTTCATGCCCAATGGACCATTTTCGAGGGTTTCCGTTTGCCAGCCGTTACGGCCCGCGCAGCCCTCTTGCGATCCTCTTGGGCACGTGGCGGTGACATACTCGAAATGGCTTCGATCAACTCCAGAAACATCGAATTGCTCGGATCTTGGGGGGTTTTAGGAATTCTGACCCCGTATGCAGGAGTCGGTTGGGCTGAAGTTGGCAATGATTCAACCATTCAGAACTTTATCGGCCTTGAAATCCAAGCGCTGCCCCCATTCATGCGCTTAGGCATAGAATCGCGGAAGGCATTTTCCAATCGCTACGTTTTGGCAAAAATCAGCTTGGGCCTTTGATCGCCGCATTCAATTCTTCGATGATCGCCTGCCCGGATACTTCCGAAGCAACTCCAGGCGGAAACCTGGAAACGGTCGCATCACGGGAATCAAGTGCATTGCGAATGACGGAGACCAAGCTATCTCGATTAGCATCCGCCTCTCGTAAAACCTCTGCCCAGCCTTGATGCTTAAAGGATGCAGCATTGAGGATTTGGTCGCCGCGACTGCCTTTTTCAAGGGGCATCAAAATCATTGGTTTCTTGATTGCAAGCATTTCAAATATTGAATTCGCTCCAGCCCGACACACGGCAAGATCAGATGCCGCCATCACATCGGGCAGTTCACGATTTAAAAATTCGAACGATTTGTAGCGGTCACGAATTTGACTTGACAGCGCATCCACCTGCGTCACGCCAAACTTTGGCGCCTCCATCTTGCCATGACCCGTCAAGTGAACGACCCGGCAAAATAGGAGAAGTTCTGGCAGAGATTCCGCCACCAAGTCATTAATGAATTTCGCCCCTTGGGATCCACCCATAAAAAGGACGACCGGAAGGCAGGCTGCGGCGTCAGCCCCGGACCAGCCGCAGAGGGCCAGACCCCGGCCCCGGTCACCGGAATAGACTTCGGGCCGGACAGGAATTCCGACACAACGGGACGAACGGCCGACAAAATACCGAGACGTCTCCGGAAATGCGTATAAATTCATACTGGCAAAACGAGAAATAATCAGGTTTGCCAACCCAGGCGAAACGTCCGACTCGTGGGACACGACAGGCACCCTTGCCAACCACGCGCCAACGGCAACAGGAACTGCGACAAAACCGCCTTTGCTGAAAACACACACTGGACGGATGCGCAGCATCAAGAAAAATGACTGCACCGTTCCAGCAAACACCCGAAAAAGATCCAGCAAGTTTTCTAGCGAGAAATAACGGCGGAGTTTTCCCGACTGGATTTGGACAAACTTGATGCCGGCCGAGCGGACAAGATTTTCTTCAATGCCGTGAGAGCCAATGTAAACCAAATCAAACCCCGCCTCTTTAAGAGCGGGAGAAATCGCTAGATTGGGCATGACATGGCCGGCAGTTCCGCCACCAGTCAAAACAACAATGCGCGGCCCAGAATCACGCATGATGGCAAGCCACCAAATGTGAGGCTCCGGATCCCTGAGTCATCTCCCTGAAAATTGGCTTCTCGCGAGCACAAAGTTCCGTGGCAATCGGACATCTAGTCCGGAAGACACAACCAGATGGTGGATTAACTGGACTCGGCACATCTCCAGCAAGGATCTCGCGGCTGCGTCCCGCTTTTTGCATTTCGGGACGTGGAATCGCAGCCAGAAGGGCCTTTGTGTATGGATGCCAAGGGTTGCCATACAGATCATCAGCCGACGCCAGCTCCACCATATGACCGAGATACATGACCCCAACGCGGTCGCTGATGTGTTCAATGACGGCAAGATCGTGAGCGATAAATAAATACGACAAACCGAACTGGTCACGGAGATCGCATAGAAGATTAAGAATTTGCGATTGAATCGAAACATCCAAGGCACTGACCGGTTCATCCAACACGATCAGTTTCGGGCGCAAAGCCAAAGCCCGGGCAATTCCAATGCGCTGGCGTTGCCCGCCAGAAAATTCATGGGGGTAACGATGATAAGACTCTTGAGGCAGTCCGACATGACGCAGCAGCTCAAGAACCTTCTCCTTGAGGACTGCTCCCTTGGCCTCCCGGTGAATCACAAACGGTTCGGCCAGGATTTCTCCGACAGTCATACGGGGATTTAAAGATGAAAATGGATCCTGGAAAACAATCTGCATTTCGCGACGAAGCGCACGCATTCTGGAGGCAGAAGCCTGGGCGATATTCTCGCCCTGAAACACAACTGACCCAGAAGTTGGCTCAATCAAACGCAGGATCGAGCGACCGAGGGTCGATTTGCCGCAGCCTGACTCGCCAACGAGTCCCAGCGTCTCGCCCTTTCGAATTTCAAATGAAACCCCGTTCACGGCTTGTACAAACGAGCGGCTCCGACTGAACAGTCCCCCGGACACAGGAAAATGCTTAGTTAGATTGTTAACAGTCAGCAGTGATTGCCTGTGGCTTTCGACGTCGCTATTGGCTTGGTTCACGACTTGCTTCACGACAGCCCCTCCGGACGCCAGCACGCGACCTCATGGCGAGAAGACACCGTGGTCAATTCTGGTTCCACCTCGCGGCACTGTTGCGCCACCAGAGGGCAGCGGTCTTGGAACCGGCAGCCCTTCGGATAATTTCCCGGCGCAGGGACAGACCCTTCGATCGTTGGCAACCGGCTAACTTTTCTGCCCAATCTAGGTATTGAGTTGAGCAAACCGCGTGTGTACGGATGCCGCGCTCCTGAAAAAACTTCTGCTACCGGAGCCTTTTCCACAATCCGGCCAGCATACATCACCACCACACTTTCGCAGACCTCTGCGACGACACCAAGGTCGTGGGTGATCAGAAGTATCGACGTTCCAAGATCTCGTTGCAGGGATGACATCAATTCAAGAATTTGGGCCTGGATCGTGACATCAAGGGCTGTCGTCGGCTCATCTGCGATCAGGAGTTCCGGACGACAAGCAAGTGCCATGGCGATCATAACCCTTTGACGCATGCCTCCGGACAATTGATGTGGGTATTCATCCACTCGGCTTTCCGGGGCAGGAATCCGGACGACACGGAGCATTTCAATCGCTTTTTCTCTGGCCTCCAAGCGACTCGAACCTTGATGAATCTTGAAGACTTCGCCCACCTGATCACCGATGGTGAAAACAGGATTGAGGCTGGTCATGGGTTCCTGAAAAATCATGCTGATACGATTGCCCCGGAAATTCTGCATGCCTTTCTCGGAAACCTGAACAAGGTCAGTGCCGTCGAGCAGGATTTGGCCCGACGCGATTCGCCCGGGAGAGGCCACAAGCCTCATGATGGAGAGGGAGGTGACACTTTTGCCACACCCTGATTCGCCCACCAGTCCGACAGTACCGCCACGGGGAATACTAAAAGAGATATTATCCACGGCGCGGACGGGGCCCGCCTCTGTGAGAAATTCAGTCGTCAATCCACGAACAGAAAGAAGATCAGTTGTTTGTCCTGATGGTCCTATTTGTCCTGATTGCAAAGGCTTTAAAGCCTGTAAAGACTCACTCATTCCAGCCTCCTTCCTGACAATGCTTCCCAAAAGTGAGGGACAATGCTGCTGAAGGGAAAATGGCGATCAATTGCCTCGATAATGTCACTGCGTTCGCCAGAACACCAACGGACTTTGCCATGCAGCATGTCCTCAACCATCAATCGCGACTGCGCATCCCAAGCGTCCGCAATGGCAACCCGATATGATTTATCATCTCCAGTCCCCTCAAAGTCCAGAACTATGCAGCACCGGCTCCTGGCAAAAGGAAAAGGCAACAGGCTGACGCTGATTTCATCGAAAGAATCATTCCGGATGTTTCTAACTCGGGGCAAATTCAAAATCTCAGCGGCTAGATCTGCAAATGTTGACTCGGAAACCATATTGGTTTCAATCAAAGCTTCAAATGAAGAGCAGCTCCAGCGCTTGCAAAAACCAGACAGCATGATGCGCTGGTCATCCGAGATTAAACCCCGACTGGAAAGCGCAGAAACTGCATCCATGACGCAACCCCTCAATGGTCAGACTTCAACCCACTTTATGAATACTCCGTACGGCCCTAGCAAGCTGCCACGGGTGGGAGCAAATAGGGTTCCGCCTGACGATTTCAACGGCGCCTTGGGCGATACTAGCACACGGATCCGGTCACTGGAAAACCAGCTGGAGGGCCAGGTTATCTCAATTTCTATGGAGTCACGCACGGAGTCACCTAGGGATTCCCCCGACAGCGTGTTGAACCGGATTGTTCTAGATACTTCTTTGCGGACAAACCTTCGAGCCACGCGGTCCCATTGAACCCCGCTATTATTCAACCAATTTCCGGGAATCCTCCCGGCAACAAGGCAAGCAAACTCACCAGGGCCCAGCCTGAAGTTTCGGCCGTCAACCTCAATCCGGTCGCCGTATCCGGCTATCCGGTAAGGCCCAAATTCCGCCTGCAAAACGCCTCGGGGTGCCATCGCCTGAGTGAATTCCCAGGCAATCAGCTCATCCATCGATTCATCGCGCAGGATAACAGCCCAATTTCCATCAGAACGCTCCACCTGTTCCAGATCAAAGGCGCCAAGAAGGGCGTCGTCGCGAAGCACCGTCAACCGGAAAATATTGTTCACATCAGAACTACAGGTAAATTTTTGAAGCCTCTGGAATTGCAATTCCTCATGGGGACCTGGTGCAGATGTGGTGGCACAAGCCGACAGTAGCAGCAATGGACTGCACGGAAGGATTAGAAGAAGAAGGAGCGACAGCACCCTCATGGCCTGCGCCTCTTCTCCTCTAGGCGGACCTGAATCCGGTCACGATCACGAGGCTCCAATTTCTGCTGCAGAGCCTTCTCGAACCATCCAATGGCCGCGTCAAGCTGGCCACGTTGGAGGGCTAATTCCCCTAAATGCTCCATGATGACGCCCTCATCCGGAGAAATCTTGACGGCGCGAAGCAGCAATTCTTCAGCCTTCTTAGATTCACCCAACTTAAAGTAGCACCAGCCGAGCGAATCCAAATAGGCGCCGTCTTCAGGACGAATCTCTAATGCGCGTTCAATTAATTTTCTGGCTTCTTGCAAGTCTTTGCCGTGTTCAACCATCATAAAACCAAGAAAATTAAGTGCCGCGCTATTTGCCGGCTCTTGCTTGATCAAATCCCGCATGGACTCCATGGCATCTTGGAACTTACCGGCCTTTTCCTGATAGGCACCGGTCAGGAAAACAAAACGAACTTGGTCCGGATAGCGTTCGTGTCCGGCCTTGGATTTAGCAATCGCATCATCCAATCGACCAGCTGAAACCGCCACCTCGGCAGCCAGAACGAAAAACTCCCACCCCGGATCAGGTTGATCGATAAATGACTGGAGCAAGGATTCTGCCTCAACGAGTTTGCCCTGAGTCTGGAGGATTAAAACTCGCCGGATACCCACCGCCTTGAACAAGGAAAAATCCTTGGTGACAGAAGCGTACGCCAGCAATGCATCATCGGGACGCTTGACTCGCTCATAGGCGTAACCCAAAAGCGTTGAAACCAACTCAGATGGCTGGTCACTCTTCGAAAGCTGTTCCATGATGACCAGGGCTTCCTGATCCCGCTTCAGTTCCCAAAGGATGGCAACTCTTTGAATTTCAAGCCCGACAGATGGCTGGTTTCCTACCGCACGCGGAATGTCGGACAAGACCCTCAGGGCTTCTTCGAGGTTGCCAACCTGGCGATAGAGTTCGACAAGCTTTCTCGTCAGCTGTTCCGAAGAGTCCGCTGACTTGTAGGCCACTTCATAGACCCGCAAGGCCTCCTTGGAATTACCATTCAACTCGAGCGCCAGGGCATACAAGACGGCATTATCCGGGGAAGCCTGAATCGTGTACGCCCGTTTTGCTGATGTCAGCATTTCTTTTCGTGCGCCGGAAAGCAAACTCAACCTGGCCATCATGGACCAACCCGTCGGAGATTGGGGCCTGACCTTGGTTAGTTTGCGGGCCACTTCCTTCGCCTTCTTGCGATTGCCTGCCCGCGCTAAGATTTCCACCAGCATGGCATAAGGAAGTTCATCGGAAGGCTGACTTTTGATCACCGATTCAAGCTGGACTGCTGCCTTGGAGAATTTTCCATCCCGAAGCAGAAGTTGGGCATAAAGAACTTTTGCCTCATTATTTTTCGGATAAAGCAAAACAAGGCGTTCTGCCTCCTTCATGGCATCTTCGGTCATTCCCGCTTCAGCCTTTGCAATGATGGCGCGCGACCCGAGCAAAGGCATAGCGTCCAAAGCATAAGCCGATGACAGCATCGTGGAACCATTTTGGGCATCGCCACGAAGCAGCAACATTTCACCCAAAAGGTAGTGAAACCTGGCCTGGGCAACCCTTTGATCTGGCGACCAAAGAAGGTTTGATTCAACCTGGGATTCCGGATCCCCTTCAATCACAGAAGATTCCGATGAAGCATCTCCAGGCAGTGTTCTGCCAGACACCGCCTCTTTGGTCTTGCCGCGAGCGCCTAAACGACAGGAGGCCACAGGAAGCATCATTGCGATGACAATAAAACGAATAACAGCTGGTCTCAAGACACACTCCCATTGAAACATCGCAGAATTCATTGGAAGAAGTATGACCTATAATGCGCCTACAATGCCACCTTGAAGCCGGTGCCGGCCCGAGAGATGACTTCATGAAGCGAGGTAATCTGGTCAAAATCAATATGAACCAGCGCAAGACCCCGGGCAGGCGCCGTGCGACCCGCTAAAGTCCGGTCACGGACGGATAAAATAGCAGTCATGTCCTTGGCTGGATCGAGCTTTCCCAGATCCAGATCCACCAGAGTGCCGACTATATTTCGAACCATTTGCTTTAAAAACCCCGAACCTTGAATCCAAACGTTGACCAATTCGCCAGACAATTCAATTTGCGCGTCAATGATGGTCCTCTCCCTCGTTTTGGCAGAGGAATCTGCTGCACAAAAACTGGAAAAATCGTGGGTTCCACACAAACTATCAAGATTTTGAATTAATGCGGCTCCGTCTCGAAGCTCCCTGATGCGCCAAGCGAAATCTCTCAGGAATGGATTATCCCACCCGCCAGTCCACAGCCGGTATCGATAAACTTTCGCCACGGCTGCATAGACTGGATGAAAACCAGGATCGGCGACAACAATCGAGCGAATCCCCACATTATCAGGCAATAGCGCGTTCAGGCTGCGCTGCAACTTGAGCAAATCAGGGCAGGGATCCAGAACATCGACCGCAGCAATTTGCATCTCTGCATGAACCCCAGCGTCCGTCCTTGATGCCGCCACCATCCAGGGATCCTTGATGCGAAGCACTGTCTCCAACGCCTTGCGAAAATGATCCTGAATAGCCGAATTATCAGGTTGGGACTGCCAACCGCTAAATCCAGCGCCATTATAAGCGATATTAAAACGCAGGCGGGGCAAGGGCACGTCCAATCAATTGACGGTCTCGAATGCAAATCCGATACCGCTGCTGCTGCGCCCGAAAGAGACGCGGTCGCGGTCAAGATAAGTCACCTGCTCCTTAAATAAAGTCAGGTAGACGAAGCCAAGCCCCAAACTATTAACCATGGAACGGACAGAACGGTCATCCAACGGATTCATCAAAATATGCACGGCAGCGCCTGAAACGTTGCCGGACAACCAGCCCTTATTCGTTAAAGCGCTGTCACCAACAACCCCTGACTGAACTTGGCGACCAGACTTAGACATCGCGGAGCTCGTTGAGAGGACGTCACGTACTTCCTGAAAATAAGCGCGCTCGCGACCATAATAGGCCTCCAGCACAATCCACTTGGCCGGAAACGGCGTCATTCTGGCAATCCCAAGAAATTGAAAAGGCAGAAGAGTCAGCGTCGTTTTTCCGTTGTCATCAAGAGTCACTTCACCGGTCGTGGTCGAAACACTCGATGCAGCATGACCGCTGTCCCTATAGATGCCGCTCCGAAGACCGAAACCAAGATTCACAAACCAACCCCAAGGGGTATAGTCCGCGCCGAACGTGCCGTAACGGCCCGTTTTACCGTACATATCATCGTAATACTTCAAGCCGTCGTCAAACTCAGGACTGTTATGGAAGTTGAGCTGAATGTGGTAACGGCCAAAAATCGGTTCGGACAAGGATGACACGAACGATGAGGCAAATGACGACGCCCACGATGAGGGGGCGGGGGCAACCTCCGTCGCGTTTTCAGCCGCATTTTCCGCCGCATTTTCAGCCGCATTTTCCGCCATGGCAATGGACGGCAAGAAGAGGAAGAAGGAGGAGGAGAATAAGATTAAAAAGAAGGAAAAATACATCAATGCTTCAATCGTTCGCTTCATCATGATTTTGACCACAGCCTCCGGCAGCTAAAAGCTCGAGAATTTGCACCGCATTCGTAGCCGCACCTTTTTTGAGATTATCAGCAATCACCCAGAATTGCAGCCAATCCGATTCGTCCGCATCAAGCGGGAGTCGCACGCGGGAAACCCAAACGGCCCTGTCCCCAGCAACCATCCGAGGCGTCGGCAATTCTGATGCATCCGTGGAATCAATAAAGTTGATTCCCTTGGCGCCCCTGAAAAGCTCCTTGGCTTGATCGAGTGTCACCTTGCGCGCAAGGCGAACGGAAACTGCCTCTCCGTGGCAATTAAAGGTCGGAGTGCGAACCGTGGTTGCGAGGATTTGCAGGTCCGGCAATTTGAGGATTCTGCGAGTTTCACGAATTATCTTTTCTTCCTCAAAGCAATGTCCCGCCAGATCAATCTTGTCGATCGCCGGCAGCAAATTGAAGGCGATGGGCTGACTATAAACCTGAGGCGGTGGTTCCTTGAACGAGAAGTGCCCTTGCACCTGAGCAGCAAGTTCAGAAATCCCCTTCTGACCTGTCCCCGAAACAGATTGATAGGAGGCCACAATAACTTGCTGGATGCCGAATGCATTCTTCAGTGCAGACAATGGCACAACCAACTGAATAGTCGAACAATTCGGATTGGCAATGATTCTCTTTGTGCCGACGCCAAACTGCAGATCATCTGGATTCACTTCCGGCACCACCAGAGGAACCGTGGGATCCATCCGCCATGCGCTGCTGTTGTCAATGACCACTGACCCAGCGCTGCTAATCTCGACGGCATGATTTCGCGAAAAATCACCGCCAGCGCTCATCAGAGTGAATTCACACCCCTTAAGCAATTCAATGGAAAAGGCGCGAACCTTCAGCGACTTTCCCCGAAAATCGATAACGGCACCCTCGGATCGTGCGCTTGCCAGAGGGACCACCTCGATATCAAGGCCTGAATCCGCAAGGTCAGTGATCATTTCACGACCAACGGCGCCCGTAACCCCAACCACTCCTACTTTCAACGGCCACCCTCCCCGGAGGAACGGGTATTTTCGTCTTGCTCATCAAATGCATGACCATCATCATCTTCATGAAAAATCTCGTCATCCTCAATCGGTTTGCGCCACCCGCCGATTCCTTCGATCGCGCCACTGAGGGCGTATACAAAGGCCAAAACGAACACGACCAATTCAGTTTGATAGGCCAAAAACCCAATCAACCCCGTAACAACTACGAGCAAACGAAACGGCTTGACCCCCTTCACTTTGAGAGTCTTATGGGATCGGTAGGCAAAATTGCTGACCATTGCAACACCGAGAACTGGGGCCAAGAAAAGCATGAAAGCGTTGCGAATCCCCTGATCCCCAAGCACATCCAAAATACTGGTAGGCAGCCACTCGTAACCACCGGTGGGAGAATCAATCGCGTCCATCAACAAAACCCAAGAAGCCACAGCAGCAGCGGCCATAGGAATTGGAAGCCCCGTAAAATCGCCTCCAGTCTTGCCAATAGAAGACTGCACGTTGAAGCGAGCCAATCGCAAAATTCCACAAGCCATGTAAATAAAACAAGCAGCCCAGCCAAGGCGGCCAACATCAAACAAACCAAACTGGTACATCATAAAGGCAGGCGCGACACCGAATGACACGGCGTCGCATAGCGAATCATATTGAACACCAAATTCGCTAGTCCCCTTGGTCAATCGTGCGACCCGGCCATCGAGCATGTCGAAAAGCGCTGCAATAAAAATGGCCACAGCAGCCCAACCAAATTTTCCCTCAAGGGCGCGAATCATGCACAGGAAACCAAAAAACAAATTTCCCGACGTCAATAAATTGGGGAGCACGTAGACGGCCCCACCCAACATGGCCTTGCCTGTTTTGTTTTGCATGAAAAAACCCTTTCCTTTCCGCTATTGGAAAATCTTGAGTCCGCATTAAAGGGCGCGAACATTTTTTTCTTCTACAGAACTGCGCCTCAAATAAATCGGGCGGAGTCCAGAACCACCATCAATAATTCGGCGAGACGCCGCCAATCGGCACATCTCCATGCAAGCCGCATCCGCGACATCCGACACCGACTTCAGCTCATAATTTATACCAGCCAGATCAAAAGCCTGCGTAAGTGCAGGCCAGACGCCAGCGATAATGGTGACTGTTCCTGCTGACAATGAGGCCGGGGATACATGTGCAAAATCGTCCACTGTCATTGGCAGTGACTGCAAATCGTTCGGGGTGTTTGCAATAACAACGTACCCAGCGGTTCTCGTCGCTGGCAAATAAACCGCAACCGGACAACCCCGACGTGCCGATTCAGACGATGCAAACAGTCCCAGAGATGAGCATCCTTCTGCCAACTCAAGCCTGTTAGCAAAAAGGCCGCGGGCAAAGGCAATACCAACTCGAATCCCAGTAAACGATCCCGGTCCACAGGAAACCAATGCACTCTGGATGGAATCCGCGCGGAATCCAGAGGCATTCAGACCATCCTTCAAAATTCCGGACAAACGCGCCGCCGAACCTTGTGCCTCATTCAGGCCACCCTGCCATAGGGGCACACCTGAATTTTTTGATTCAGGGTGGACCAACGCCAACCGCAATCCGCAGATTGAAGTGTCAAGGACCAACGTCAAATCCGCATCATTCATGGTTCACCAACAAGTCCACTCAGCATCAATTTCCAGAATCGACTGAGGTCGTTGTATGTCGCAAGCAGTACAAGGGCTACCACGCAGATAAACCCAAGTTTGTGAAACGCTTCCATCGCACGCTCACTGAGCGGCCGGCGCAGAATGCCCTCCACCGAAAAGAGCACCATCTGGCCCCCATCAAGAACCGGAATCGGAAACAGATTCACAAGACCAAGGTTAACGCTGATGAGAGCGAGAGACGTCAAAAAAGCCTGCCAGCCCATTTTGGCAGAATCACCAGCCACCTTGGCAATCATGATGGGACCACCCAAGGCTTTAATAGGAATTTCGCCCGAAACGAGATGGGCCAGAGCAGCGGTGATCACCATCATTTGGCGACCGCACTCCTCAAATCCATAAACCATTGAAGCAATCACGCCATCATATTTTTCTATGACAAAAACCGGCTCATCAGGCTGTCCGAGAAAAGATACGGGAAACGTATAAACAGTTACGCGCCCCTTGGCCTGTTGGGAATCGATGGCCTTCAAAGGCACGTCCAATTCAACTTCATTAAAATTCCTGACCACTGCGACCTTTACATTTGGCTTCTGATTTTCAATCACGAGGTCACGAAGCCCAAAAACACCATCGAATGGCTTGCCATCGAAGCGAATCAAACGGTCACCCCGACGGAACAGCGCCACGTCATTGGAAACAGTCAGAGACTTCGCAGCAGCAACATCAGCAACAACATCAGGCCATGCAACCAACTGGGCATCATCGATGCCGACAAATTCAGAAAATTGCCGGATCTTGGAAAATAGAACTGGGCTTGTTTCAGTAAGTTGATGGAAATCGGGATCTACCCCGGGAACAGTCACCGATTTAGTCACGGCATCACGAACGAGTTCGATGTCTATACTCGTGCGGCAATGATCCGCCATCTCGTGTAACGCAATGGCAAAGGCCCCGAAGCCATTAATTTGTCGTACATGATCGCTGTCAGTGCATTTTAATGACTTGATCAAATCCCCGGTGCGTAAACCTGCCCGAAATGCCCATCCGTCTTTTTTGGAAACATGCACATAGGCCGGAATGACGCCAAGGGAAACCCCAGCACGCCCGATACGGACCTTGCGCCCCATAGCGTTTTCTACTTCAACGGCTGCCGGCTTCAGTTCAATATTAATCACCTGGCCTTGGCGATCCATGGTCCATTTCATCAAGCGATCCGCAGACCGACTGACGGCAGTTTCCAGTTCGCGCCAACGCCTCACCGGCATACCGTCGATTGCAGTGAGACGGTCCCCAGGATACACGCCCGCAAGTTCCGCCGGAGCACCCGGCAGCACATCACCAACCAAGGCGGGTGGATGCGGAATTCCAGCGGCGCCAAGAATGGCAAAGGCCAGCCCCGCGAGGAAAAAATTGGCGACAGGCCCGGCCGCTACCGTCGCCATCCGTCGCCAGTAATTAGCTCGAAAGAATTCTCGCCCCTTGACCCCGGCAGGAACCGGTTCACCGGGAGCGGCGCCATAAAATTTCACATAGCCACCAAGGGGGACAGCGCTAAGGCGATATTCAGTTTCGCCACGCCTTAGACTGAACAGCTTTGCACCGAAACCAATCGAAAAGGTTTCAACGGCGATGCCACAAGCGCGCCCAACAATAAAATGGCCAAATTCATGCACGAAAACAAGAGCACCAAGAAGTGCCACTACGGCCACCAATGGGTGGGACAGAAATGATTCCATGGGACCCTCCACTGTCGCGCGAAAAAAAAATCAGCCGCTCAACGCCGGCAATTGCAAGTTTTGCAACAAAGCAAACAACAACCACAGTCCTGGTGCTGCAACCAGAAGACCATCCACCCGATCAAGAAAGCCGCCGTGACCCGGAAAAAGTGCGCCGGAATCCTTCACCCTGGCAAAACGCTTGATGACCGACTCTACAAGGTCTCCAAGTTGGCCAAGGCTACCACAAAGCGCACCGGCAACGATCGCCTGAAAAATGCCACCCAAAACCGGGCCAAGAAACATCTCGACAAGAATGGCAGCTAAAATGCTAGTTGCCATCCCGGCAATTGCGCCTTCCCAAGTCTTTTTTGGCGACTTCTGCGGCGCCAACTGATGCTTCCCGAAAAAGCGTCCGCCAAAATAAGCGCCTGTGTCACCGCCCCAGACGATGGCCAATAGTGTAAAAACTAAAACGGCATCGGACTTCAATTCATATAGATTCCAGATCAGGAACCACGGCAATCCGGCATAGACGATCGTCACCAGGATGCCGGCCATCCGCGACACTTCTGCATCGACGCCTCTGGTCAAAAAAATACTGGACAGGATTGCCACGACCAGCGCCGAGATAACGACGCCAAGCACAAGTTGCGGATGAACCGCTGCCACGAGCACATAAAGCAGAAAAATCCCCAGTCCGCATAACAATGCGGCGCGCCTGTAGGATGATTTTGAAAAATCTTCAACTGGCTTACGGCCGCGGCCCTTCGATGATGTAGAGCCGGCAGGCTGGGTGACCGGATGCATTGCAAACAGGCCATCAAATTCGGGTAAAATCATCAGAGCGGCTTCATGCACGGCTATGGCGCTGCAAAGTCCAAAAAACCAAAAAACAGCCTCGTGGGAGGCACGCGCCAAAAGAAAGATCAGGACCGGCAAACCAACAGCAGCGGTCAAAACGCGGAGAATTAACATTGTGACTGACCTGTCGCGATTTCCGGATCAACCAGACCAAAACGCCGCTGGCGCAGGCCGAAGTCATTCACGGCAGCATTGAATTCAGCAGCACCGAAATCAGGCCACAGAACTTTAGTGAAATAAAGCTCGGCATAGGATGATTGCCAAAGCATAAAATTGGACAATCTTTGCTCACCGCTGGTCCTGATGACCAAATCGAGATCCGGCAAACCATCGGTCGCAAGGCGTGAGGCAAAGAATTTTTCGTCGACATGTTCCGGATCAATCAGGCCTTCCCGAATCATCCGGGCAATCCCGCGAACCGCGTCAGTAATTTCAGCGCGCGCGCCATAACTGACCGCGAGATTCAGGACCATCCCCGTGCAACGGGAAAGGCGTTCGGAGGTTTCAATCAAAAGCGATCTGGTTCGCTCTGGCAACCGGTCCAGATTACCCATGAATCTCAATCGGACATTTTGCCGCAACAGTTCGTTGACTTCGTGACTGAGGTAGTAATCAAATAGCCCCATCAGGGCGCTTACTTCATCGACAGGACGTCCCCAGTTTTCTTCGCTGAAAGCGAACAAACTCAGAACCTGCACCTGAGAAGATGCGGCAGCCCTGACCACCTCGCGCACACTATCAGCCCCACGTTTGTGCCCCCAAATACGAGGCATGAAGCGGGCGCGCGCCCAACGGCCATTGCCGTCCATGATGATCCCCACATGGCGGGGAATCACGGGATTTAATTCATATGGTCCAGACATCAAGGAAGTCAAATACAGAGCCTTCTCAAAATCCCCAACCAACGCAGGCGGTTGCGGGCACTTTTCTGTTCTAACTTTAAGCATTGTGAGTAGCACAGGGCGCCACAAGCCGTCTATGCTCTTTGCGGGCAGGAAGAAACCATGTAACTACCAGAATTCGCAAGACTAACGGGGGAGCCACCGAACATGAAAAAAGACTGCGGACGCTTAATCATGGCCAGCCATTCTATCGGTGAATCCCAAGATATTCCGGCCAGAAGTCTAGATGCCTTGCGGACCTCGGACCTTTTGATTTTCGAAGAAGACCGCGGCGCCCGAAACGCACTCAAGGCTGCCGGCATTCATCGGGATTACCTGCGTTACAGCGAGCACGATGAAACGCAATCCCTTGAAACCCTTGCAGAAACCTTGCGGGCCGGAAAAACCGCGGTTTACATGAGCGACCAAGGGTGCCCAGGCCTTGCCGATCCAGGTCGGAATCTTGTCAGGGTTGCAGTGGCTGAAAAAGCAGAAATTCGGACCATTCCAGGGCCTAGTTCTTTAACGGCTGCCATCGCCGTTTGCCCCTTCGACCTTGGGGAATTTCATTTCGGAGGGTTCCCGCCGCGTGATCAGGAGGCCCGAGAGAAAAAACTGGCTGGGTGGGCTAACGGCGGAGTCCCTGTGGTGATCATGGATACGCCGTACCGACTGGGAGCATTGCTCGACTCCTGCTGTAAGGTTTTTGGCGTCGATCACCAAGCAACGCTTGCGTTGGACCTTAGTGGCGAAGCTGAAACCATTCTGAATGGTCCGCTTGGCAGACTGGTCGATGAAACCAAGACTCTCGGCAAACTGAACTTCGTTCTTATTGTGGACGCAATCAGGAGTAAGCGTTCAACTAATATTTCTCTTGGACCACCGTTTGATGCCCGCGTGAACGCCTCGCGCAAGCCTGCGATGCGTTCTCCACGAAAAAGTCGCCGCCGTTGAGGCTTGACCTGCTCTCGAATAAATCGTGGACGAGAAATAATACGGCACCAGTTCCACCATCAATGCCTTGAATGTCGCCGCAACTGGTATCGCAAAAATAACACCCCAAATTCCGAAAACCTTGCCGAACGCCAGAACCGTTCCGATAACCACAGCCGGATGCAGCCCGGCCCGGCCGCCCACCAAACGCGGGGTCAAAAACATACCGTCCAAGGCTTGAATCCCAAATACGCCAACGCCAAGCCCGGCCAAGAGCGCGAAATTGCCACCGTGCATCAAAATGGAAATGGCACCCAGCGACAACGCAACGATTGCATCCAGGTAGGGCACGAGCCGGCAAAGTCCGGCAGCAACTCCAAGAACGATTCCACCCTCAATACCGAGCGAGGCCATCAAGATCACATACAAGACACTATCGACCGCGATCAGAATCAACTGTCCACGCAAGACGCCGCGAAGGGCTTCCGAAGTGGAGACAAGCATCCCGTTAAAAACTTCTGTTACGTCCTCGGGAAGCATTCTGATGAACAATTGATGCAAGCGATCGCGATCTGTCACCAAAAAAAAGGCGAAAAACGGAACCAGAGCCGCATCGACAAGGCCACTCAAAACTCGCGTGCTGGTCGCCCAGATGCCAAGCAAGCCAGTCTCGACTCTTCCCAGAATATTCGCAAATATTTGTGCCTTGCTTCCGGCAATTGTGGAAACCTCGCGCGAAGAAAACCCAAAAGATCGCAGGGATGCATTGATCTCGCTGGTCACGGAGGCGTACATCGTAGAAAAAATATCTGGAGCCCGAATCAGCATGTAGGAAATCTGCTCGATTGCGGAAGGAATGAACCCACCGATCAATGCTAGAGCAAGTATTCCCGAAACTAACAAGCAAAGAAACGTCGCCAACGCACGGGGAACCCGCAACCTCTCAAGGTAATCGACCGCTGGAGAAATCAGCAGACCTAGCATCGATGCCACGGCAATCGGCACAACAAGAGGTCGAAAAAAATATAAGAATATTACCCCGAAAAGAATCAAGGCAATGACCACGAGTCCAATTTTTTTACTTTTTGTCATAGAACTGGAACCACTAGGTTCGGGAACATCAGCGTGGATTGACGGCAATCACATTTCGCGGATGTCGCGCATAATCCAATTCTACGCTAACCGCATCCCATCCGTGAGACTGGAGAAGTGCTTTGACGGATTCTCCCTGCTGAAACCCAATTTCCAGGAAAATTTTGCCCAGCTCGGCGGTGGCGGGGCGGGCAAATTGTGCCAACTTCCGGTAAAAATGCAGGCCATCGGGATGGCCCCAGAGGGCCAAACGAGGCTCAAAATCTTTGACTCCAGAACTTAGTCCGGCAAACTCTTCGTCACCGATATAGGGCGGATTGGAAACAATAAAATTCCAGCCTGATCCCCCGGCTCCTTCACGATAGACCGCAGGATCAAGCATGTCTGTCCGGGCGAACCTGACGAGTGTTGCCACACCATGACGTTCGGCATTTTTGGACGCCACCGCCAAGGCCTCTTCGCTGACATCCCACGCATCAACAGCAAGGCTTGCGCCAGTAAATCGATTTGCGAGTGACTCCAACCAAAAAGCGGCAATGGAAATTGCGATACAGCCGCTTCCAGTCCCTGCGTCCAGCACACGAATCTGGCGACTAGGGTCGACTTCCAGTTGCGCTGTTATAGCGGCAAGCACTCGTTCGACAAGGAGCTCGGTTTCCGGGCGCGGAATCAAAACTGCAGAAGACACGAAAAAATCCCGCCCGAAAAATCCCTTTTCACCTAAAATATAGGCCACGGGCTCGCCAGTGACGCGGCGCCGAATTAGATTACGATATCGTTCCCGCTCCGCTTCATCCAATGGACGATCGAAGTTGGTGTAAAGTTCTACCCGACGAAACCCAAGCACCGAACAAAGTAAAATCTCGGCATCCACACGCGGGGATTCATATCCCTTTGTTTTCAGAAAATCAGCAGACCATTGCAGGGCACTCATCAAGGTCCAGTTCATGGCGTTTGTTCGAGCTCCTGCTTGAGCATCTCGGTCTGATAGTGCATCCCCAATGCATCCAGGACCTCATCCATCTTGCCATTTACAAACTCAGGAAGGGAATAAAGAGTCAGATTAATCCGGTGGTCCGTGACGCGACCTTGGGGATAATTATAAGTACGAATGCGCTCGCTGCGATCCCCACTGCCCACGAGGCTCTTACGCGTGGCACTGATCTTTGCGTGCTGCTCGGCTTGAGCTTTTTCGAGGATGCGGGCCTTGAGAATCTTGAGGGCGCGATCTTTATTTTTTAACTGGGAACGCTCGTCCTGGCATTCGACGACAATTCCTGTTGGCCGGTGAATGATGCGCACGGCAGAGTCGGCGGTGTTGACGCTTTGCCCCCCAGCACCTGAAGAGCGAAAGACTGATATCTCGAGGTCTGTTGCATTAACCTGCACTTCGACTTCGTCAGCCTCCGCCAGCACAGCAACCGTCACGGCACTGGTGTGGATGCGCCCTTGAGCCTCGGTTGCCGGCACCCGCTGAACCCGGTGCACACCACTTTCAAACTTGATGCGGCTGAAAACCTTGTCACCCTCAATCAGCATGATGACTTCTCTCAAACCACCAGCCGACGCAGGTGTTGAACTTAGAACTTCGGTTCGCCAGCCCCGGATATCCGCGTAACGGGTATACATCCGGAGCATGTCGCTCGCAAAAAGCGCGGCTTCCTCGCCGCCTGTACCGGCGCGGATTTCTACTATGCAATTTTTTACATCATTGGGGTCGCTGGGAAGGGTCAAAACAACGATGTCACGCTCGGATGACTCGAGCAACGGGCGGACTTCGTCGAGTTCGGCTTTCGCCATGGAACGAAGTTCAGGATCGGACTCATTCAACAGTTCCCGAGCACCAGCCTCGCGCGTTTCCAATTCCTTGAAAATGCGAAAGGCCCCGACGATATCCGCGATGGTGGCACGTTCCTTAGAAAGGCGCGTCAACTCACGGCCGTCAAGGCCTTCCCGGGATAGCGAGTGTTCTAGCTCGACAAATCGCCGCTCTACTGCTTCGAGTTTTTCAAGCATCGAGCTGAGCATAGTTCGCTTCAGTTCCGGGGTTCAGAATTGAAAAATCAGTTCTGCCCGTATTTTTTCTTGAACTTCTCGATACGGCCAGCCGTATCCATTAGCTTCTGCGTGCCCGTAAAGAACGGATGGCAGGCACTGCAAATTTCGACTTCGATTTCTTTGCGCGCGGAGCCAGTCATGAACGTGCTTCCGCACGCACATTTAACTTCAACTTGCTGATACTCCGGGTGAATTCCTTCTCTCATGGCACTAATCCTTCGATCAATTACTCGACCGCAATTGGTCAATAGTTGTTTACCTGCGCTGCAGGAACCCTGCGTCTTACAATGCCCTACCGCGAACTTCAACCATTCATTGACTGAATGAAGTCCTGATTGGTTTTGGTCTTCTCGACTTTATCAAGCAAAAATTCCATGGCATCCACTGTATTCAGCGGCGCCAGCAGTTTCCGGAGAATCCACATCCGGTTTAGAACTTCCTTCGGCAGCAGCAGGTCTTCCTTGCGCGTCCCGGACTTGTTGATGTCGATTGCCGGAAAAACCCGTTTATCCGACAACTTACGGTCCAAATGGAGTTCCATGTTTCCGGTACCCTTGAACTCCTCGAAAATCACCTCGTCCATGCGAGACCCAGTATCGATCAGGGCTGTCGCGATGATGGTAAGCGAGCCGCCCTCCTCAATGTTCCGGGCCGCCCCGAAAAAGCGCTTGGGCTTGTGCAAAGCGTTGGAATCAACCCCGCCCGACAGGATCTTACCCGATGGAGGAACAACCGAGTTATAGGCCCGGGCCAAACGGGTGATCGAGTCCAGAAGGATGATCACGTCATGCTTATGCTCAACCAGGCGCTTGGCCTTTTCGATAACCATTTCAGCAACCTGAACGTGCCGCTGCGCTGGCTCATCGAAGGTCGAGCTGATGACTTCACCCTTCACCGAACGTTGCATGTCCGTCACTTCTTCCGGACGCTCGTCGATAAGGAGGACAATCAGGATCGCCTCCGGGTGGTTCTTAGCCAATGCCGTTGCAATATTTTGCATGAGGACCGTTTTACCGGTCCGCGGCGGAGCCACGATCAAAGAACGCTGGCCCTTGCCGATCGGACACATAAGGTCGATCACGCGGGTCGCGTAATTGTCACTTACGTGCTCCATCTTGAACTTTTCCATCGGATACAGCGGGGTCAAGTTGTCGAAAATAATCTTTTCGAACTCAAGCTCTGGACCTGCACCGTTCACCCGCTCCACTTTGAGCAGTGCGAAGTAACGTTCGCTATCTTTGGGAGGGCGAATCTGACCGGAGATGGTGTCACCGGTCCGCAGGTTGAACCGGCGGATTTGGGACGGGGAAACATAAATATCGTCTGGGCCTGGAAGGTAGTTGTAATCCGGGGCTCTCAGGAAACCGAAACCGTCTGGAAGGGTCTCGAGCACGCCTTCGCCGTAAACGATGCCGCCGCGTTCCGCCTGGGCCTGAAGCAGAGCAAAAATAAGCTCCTGCTTGCGCATGCCGTTGGCGCCTTCAACTCCCAAGTCTTTGGCCAGGCGGCTCAAGTCCGCAATTTTTCGTTCCTTCAACTCCTTGAGGTTGATTTCAGGAACTTCCATAGGCGCCTGCTGGGGCTGTTGAGCCGGACGTTCTTGACGCTCGGCTTGAGCCGGACGTTCTTGACGCTCGGCTTGGGCTGGACGTTCTTGACGCTCGGCTTGGGCTGGACGTTCTTGACGCTCGGCTTGGGCTGGACGTTCTTGACGCTCGGCTTGGGCCGGACGTTCTTGACGCTCGGCTTGGGCTGGACGTTCAACTGGGGCTGGGTGCTCTGGCGCCGCCTCGGTCTTGTCCGCAGCCTGCGGGGTTGTGTTGGTCTGCTGGCTGGACGGCCTGCTCATGCGCTTTTTAGTAGGAGTGTCTGTGGACATTTCGCCTCTTTTTTAACCTATCTGATTAGCCTGACTGGGAGCCTTTTTGGAAAACACTTAATCAGGTATGGGATTATGATTTTCGGTCTGGAGAGAATCGCAGGTTTTTGTAGGGTTCTTTGGAGTCGTCTGACCCCTGACCGGGACCAGTTTGTAACAAAACGCCCAACCAGTTACAATCATTTTGTCTGGGAGGCCTTCAGAAATGTTCCATTTGTCACAACTTTATTCCCGCAACCTTGCCCTAGTCATTCTTTTCGGGCTGACGTCCCTGTGCCCCTTCGGAACTGCACTGGCAGATTCGGCCACCGAGGAAAAATTCGAAACGGTGTTCACCAGCGCCGGATACTCCACCGCCTTGGGCGCTGGAATTGGTGCGGCCCTCCTCGCATTCACGGCAGACCCAAAGAAAAATCTTGGCTACATCACAACCGGGGCTTCCGTTGGATTTCTGGGAGGCGCCGCCCTTGGAACTTATCTTGCTCTGGTGGTCGATTCCGGATCCCAAACGGATCGCCTCGACCCAATGAGAAGGGCTGTCGGACAGTCTTCGCCAACCCCAACGGGATTACAGCTGAATTGGACAATCGCCAAATTTTGATTTGATGGCTTCGCGTCGCACCCCGTCGGCAACTTCTACCACTTCGCCAACCAAATCGTATTCAAAGGCATCGGTGATCCGAACGGTCTGGATTTCGCCCTTGCGAACCGGACCATCATTGATGATCACCACACCATCCACCTCGGGCGCCTGCACAGACATGCGACCCTGCCACAGCAGGTCGGACTCGTCGCTTGGACCTTCCGTCAGCACCGCAACTTCTTGGCCAACGTACTTCAACAAGTTTGCGCGCGAAATTTCCTTTTGAAGCCCCATGACTTCATCCAGACGGCGGGCCTTGGTTTCCTCGTCGATCTGGTCCTTCATTCGACCTGCAACCGTTCCATCCTCCTGGGAGTAGGAAAAGCAGCCGAGGTGATCAAATCTCTGGTCGCGGACGAATTGCTTCAACGCTTGGAATTCTTCCTCCGTCTCCCCCGGAAATCCGACCATCACAGAGGTACGAATTGCAATTCCGGGCACCCGCGCCCGCAATTTTCCAAAAGTCTCTGCGAGTTCCGCCTTGGTCACCCCGCGATTCATCGTCGCCAAAATCCGGTCGCTTGCGTGCTGAACCGGCACATCGAGGTATTTCACCAATTTCGGTTCGGTGGCCATGAACTCCAAAAATTCATCGTTAATATTTTCGGGGTACATATAAAGGCAACGGATCCAATGAATTCCATCAATTGCGGCCAAAGCCCGGAGCAGCGGCAAAAGCCCTTCTTCCCCGCGATCTCGGCCATAGGCAGCAAGATCCTGGGCAATCAGATTGATTTCCTTCACGCCATCCAAAGCCAATTGCTCGACTTCAGCGACGACGCTGGTTAGGGGGCGCGAGCGCAGGCGCCCGCGAATCGCCGGGATAATGCAGAAGGCGCAATTGTGCTGACAACCCTCGGCCACCTTCACATAAGCAGAATGACGCGCCAAAGTATTCACGCGCGGCATGGACTCGTTATATAAGTAATGAGTGCGACGAGCAAAAACCGACCCCGAAGGAAGTTCGGCTTCCAGCAATTCCGGCAAACGCGGGAATTCATCGGTTCCGATAAACAGGTCAACTTCCGGCAAGCCGCGGGCCAGCTGGGACTTGTAGCGCTGGGTCAAACAGCCAGCGACGACCACTTTAAGGTTGGGGGTATTTTTCTTGAGGGCAGCGGCTGACAGGATCTGATCGATGCTTTCTTCTTTTGCGGACTGGATGAAACCGCAGGTGTTGATGATAATGACGTCGGAGCCTTCTGGTTCCTGGGAAATCTGCCACCCTCTTTTGAGCAGGGAGCCAAGCATGACTTCCGAATCGACCCGGTTACGTGCGCAACCAAGTGACACCATGTGAACTTTTTGGGATTGCTGGGCTAAGTTTTGGGGCATAGACATTCCAGATAAATATAATAGAAAGCGCGCGGGTTTTTAACATTTCAATGAAACAAAATCAACTACCAGAAGACACAATGAGCATTAAAAATTGCGGCCTTTTTGCGGTCAACGGCCAGCCGATCCAGGACCCATGGGCCATTCCAGCCCTTGACCGGGCATTCTTGTACGGGGAATGCGCCATGGAATCCATGAGTGCTTTTGGGGACTCCATTTTTAATATGGACAAGCATCTGGAACGACTGGAGTTTTCTTGTTCTACCCTTGCCATCGACCTGCCGTGGCCCCGCGACCGCTTGGCCGTAGCGACCCGGTCTTTAGTTGCAGCCGCTGGGCTGCCCCGCGCCTTTGTGCGCTTATTTGTCAGCAGTGGATCGGGCTGGGGGATGCCTGCCGCCCCTGGCGTTAAGCCTGTTTGGTATGCCTTCGTGACCCCGCCCCCGCCTGACTGGTGCGAGGCGCAAGAACTAGTTCGGCAACAGGGACTCGGCCTTCGCCCGGCGGACCTTGGTTATACCCGCCGCGATCCCGCCCCAAAGCTGAACAACTACGCCAGCGCAGCGCAGCCCATGAATCAGGCCCGAAAACTTGGGTTTGACGACATTTTGTGGATTAATCAAGACCGAGAAATCGTTGAGGCCTCTGCCGCCAATATCTTTTTTATTGGACGCCAAGGAGATCAACTGGAGGTGGTGACACCCTCCGGACGAAGTGGGGGCCTCGAAGGCATCATGCGGGGCTGGATGATCGATCTATTGAATGGCGCAAAAATCAAAACCGATATTGCGATCGTTCATGCAGATGAACTCCCGCGCTTTGATGAAGCATTTATCACATCAAGTTTGCGCGGAATCCTGCCCGTGGACAGGATTGGCCGACAAAAACTGCAAACTTGCCGTAGCGGGAGCTTTTTTCGAAAATTTGAGCAGTTATTCAATGCCGGGGTGGCACGAAACCTTGGCACGCGAATTGATTGGATCACCGGAAAGTAAAGGCCCCTGAATCAGCGCTTCTTAGTGGCCTTGACTTTAGCTGGCTTGGAGCCGCCGACAGCTTCCTTCAAAGGAACTGACGCTTCCATCTTTGCCTTGTCAATCAATTGCTGTGCTTGGCTTGCATCAATTTCAGCAGCCCGCTTTTTCAACTCTTCCATCACATTGTGACGGGTCGTGTAAGCAGGGTTGTTCAGAATCAATTGCTTGCCGCGACGATTCTTCAAATTGAAAACCAGCGGAGCCTTCAGGTTTGCCGTCATGTTCTGGGGATTCGAAGGCATCGTGACAATAACGGAAATCACCGCGTCATCTTCAGAACCAAGGCGCAAGTCGGAAACTTCAGCCTCGGACACTTCAACCGTATAATCGGGGTTGAACAGCAGAGGGTTAATCAGAACAAATGCAATCCCGCCATCCTGCAGGGACTGTAACCACTTGAACGGCGACTCTTTGTCGTGATCAAGAAGAACGTAATTTGTCAGCTCGGGAAAACCAATCAAGCCGCTAGGCAGCTCAATCACGTCTGATTCCCGCACTTCAATTTCGCCAAATCGAGTTGTTTTGACCTGAATCAAGACATGCTCCTCTCGCGTCGAGCGACAGAACAAATTGACACAAAAAAAATATCTTTAATGACTAATAATTAGTTTACCGCATGCCGCTAGAAAAATTCAAGCTTTTATCTGAAATCAGTAGCAGTTTCTCAATCATCTGTTGGCTTGGGCGGCCTGACGTGCCTGCGAAGTGGGCTTCTCGCCGGGGTCTGATCCTGAGTCCCAATCAGCTGAGAGGCTTGATTGACAGCATGTTCATCGGAAGTTGATGCTCGGCGGTTTTCCTCCTGGATCCGCTGATAGATCTCCTCACGATGCACAATCGTCGACGCCCCGGCCTTGATCCCCAAGCGGACCTGCTTGCCCTTAATTTGCATGACAACGATTTTTATATCGTCGCCAATGGCGATTCCTTCGCCAACTTTTCTGGTCAATACCAGCACGCCCCACCCTCCTTGGCTGTCCGCAAGCGCCAGGCGAATACCTGGAACACGCGATGGCGTTATGTCATTTTTTTATTCTACTTCATCAACACACGAGAACCAAAACTACAGCTTCAACTTTAGCAGATAATCACTGCAAGAAGTTCAAAAGCGAGGGTTGCAACAGCTTGTTGGACGCCAGAAGCGTGCTCTGCAAAACCGCCTCGCTACGCTTGAAATCAGTCGATGCTTCAAAAATATCGGCGTCAAAAACACCGGACAGCGTTTCCTTGTCCATATCAACATTTCGAGACGCCCGCTCCGTTGCGCCGTTCAAACCCGAAACCACGCTGCCAACCCTCGCCTGGAAGCTGGCCGCCTTATCCAATTGAAAGTCCAGTTCGCCGATGGCAAAGCGGATTCCGTCCTTCGAATTATTGGTCAGCCCGGCAAGCAGGCCCTCGACCATATCAATCATGTTCGTATGCCCTGCGGCCCGTTCGTCGACATTGGACTCAAAAAGATCTCGAGATTGCAGATTGACCTGCTGAAACTGGTTCTCGCCCACTTGCAGCATCAATGCCCCGTCGTCACCGAGAAATTTTCCATCAAGACTCAGAGACGGAGTGCCACTGCGAAATCCTGAGAAAATATAACGATTGTTGAATGTCGTGTTTCCAAGCTGCACGAGTTCCTTGAGGATCTCCCGCACCTCTTCCGAAGCAGCGAGGCGGCTCGTGTGGTCATTGGTGTCATTGGCCATGCCAATTCCCAATTCTTTGAGGCGCATCAGATTTTCCTGCATGCCAGCGAGGGCCGTTTCGCTTCGTTCAAGCATGCCCTTGGAAAATTCAATGTTCTTCTGGAATTGTTGATTGGAGGCTATGCGGTCCTTGATGTTGACCCCGGCTGCCACGCCGTTCGGATCATCGGAAAGGCGATTGATGCGGCGCAAAGTTGACAGGCGTTCAAGATCCTTGGCATTTTGGCCCTTGGAGGCCTCCACGCGGGTGCCCACAATTTCATAGCGATATCGGTCGGTCACCCTCAAAAGTCACCCCAATAATTCATACTCAACGCTTCATACTCAACGCTTCATACTCAAGACAGTGTCAAGCATTTCATCGACCGTCGTGATCAGCTTGGATGATGCTGCAAAATTGGCCTGCCAGCGCATCAGGTTGGTCGCTTCTTCGTCGAGCGACACACCGCTGACTGCCTCTCTGCGATTTTGGAGGTCCTTGACCAGGACTTCCTCAGCCTGATTCACATGCTCCGCACGCACAACCTCGGTGCCGAAGCCACCGACCATGTCCGAATAAAACTGGAGAAAATCAGAGCGCCCATCGAGGATTTTATGGTCCTTCAATGCCAGAATCCGGGCACCAACGACGTTGTCGCCACTTGCCATCGGCGTACTCGCAAATGAGATTGCATCGGTCGAAGCCTCGACCGCGTCTTCCAGACTCATCCCAGCCGCAGCATTCGCCGGATCAACCGCCACCTTAAAAAGATTTCTTCCCGCAGATTCTTGAAATCCGTTTAATCCGTAACCTTGGCTATGGACTTCATTGATGCTTCCGCCCATGGCTGTCGCAAGCTGATTGTTCTTCGATGCAAGCCCCGGAATAACCTTATCGCGCACTTCCAGCATGGCGCTGATTTGGCCGTTTCCGACGTGCCTGGACAGGTTAAAGTCCATGCCGCCTTCGGCACCTTCAATCATCACATCATTCATGCCGGCCTTGTCGCCACCCGGCTGGACATACATGTGGGTGGCCATGACGCCGTCAACGAGCATGCTGTCGCCCGGACCGCGAACACAAACCATCCCGTTTTGATTCTCGTAATAACTAATGTCGATCTTACGCGTCATGTCGCGCAACAGCCGGTCACGTTCATCACGCAAATCATTCGCGTGGGATCCTGGCAAAACTTCCTGTTCGCGAATCTGACCGTTAAGCCGTGCGACCTGTTGCATGGAGTCATCGACGCTAGACACTTCAAAAGCAATTTTTTGATTTAGATCCAAACGCTCACGCTCTAGTCCGCCGTCCACACGCTGAAACGACTGCGCAAGGCTTCTGGCAGACTCGCGAAACGATGTTCTGATCGTCACATCATCCGGGAAGTTGGATAGATCCTGCGCAGACTTAAAAAAATTGGTGATCTCGACGTCGACCCCGGACTGCAGATCTGGGCTGAATAATCCCTCGATGGACTTCAGAGCAGTCAGCTTCGCAGAACTTGCGCCAGCCGACTGATTGGCGCGGTTCAACTGTTTTTCATTCCATTGATCGTGCGCCCGGTCGATGCTTTCAGCGTAGGCACCAGCCCCCAGAAGGACACCACCTTTCTGATGGGGCTCCCGCGCCTTTAAGTTGACTCGCTGGCGGGAGTATCCCTCGACCTGGGCATTGGCAATATTGTGGCCCGCCGTGTCAACACCCATGCGGGTGGTCGACAGGGACTCACTGCCAATATTTAATGTGCGGAACAAACCCGACATAGGCCCTCAACGACAATTAGGTGATCAGGCTTTTATGCGAATCCCTGAAGCAACAGACGAAGAACGCTGGACTCCACGGGCATCGTAGGGCGCCTGGGTACCGGCGGCCATCTCCAACCAGAATCGGTAACTGTCCTGATAACTCTGCGAAAGCTTCTGCAAAAGAATCCTGTTGCCTTCAATGCGAGGCTTCACTGTCTCAGCAATTTCAAGAAAAGCCTCGAGGCTTGAAGTGCTGCTTGATAGTAACCGCTGCAGAATATCGCGCGTCAGCGCTTGGATCGAACCAGTGCCGCTGCCCCCGGATACAGAATCAGCCAAATCCACCAACTGGGTCAGGCATTCTGAAAGCGTGGCAGGAATCGTAGTGGAATGCCCCGTCATTAACTCTGCCATGCGCGGCAAGCGCTTGGACAGGCCCACCAAGGATTCATGGGAAGTGGCGATCTGATCACAGACCATCATTTTGGCCTCGGATGCATCCCGGACCAGGTTAAAATTCCCGGATGTGATGGCCTCATGCTCCGCCGCAATCAGCGCCGGCAGCTGGCCATAGAATGCCGCCAGCGTGCCCAATTCACGCTGAAACCCAGTGATGAATTCCACCAGATTTTCCACGGACCGCAATGGGCCCGCAGATTGACTCAACGATTGGTTCAACGATTGGTTCAAAGGTTGGTTTGAATACTGGTTCATTTAGACTCCGCCAAATACTCCAGCAATGCCTCGCGCGCGATGCCGTCGGCAATTTTGCCCGGATCAACCTGGTAGGTTCCAGCAGCAATTTGCTGTTTGATTTGAGCAACTCGATTTTCCCGAATATCCGGCGTCGCCTTAGCTATTTCAAAGGCTTTGGCACGAGCATCCGCCAACTCACGGGCCTTAGGTGAAACGGCGACATTGATGCCAGCGCTCATGGCGCTGGCATGGGATTTTGTTGCGGACGCTTGTGCGGCGCTGGGCTTGGCTGCCGACGCCGCCAACGCTGCCTGCTGTGCCTGCGCTGCCGTTTTGGCTCCCGCGACATCTGCAGGTATCTTGCTGGTCGCTACCTTGCGTGTTTCCATGGTGACACCTCGGCTTTCTATTCCTTTTGCAATTCCACTCGGAATTCCATTTCCAATTTCATTGTCCCCTGTTTCCAGCGGTGAAACAATCCGCTGATTCAAATCCCGGCCAAGTTGATGGCCAATATGCGACTTAATCAAGGGAAAAAATCAGGGGAATTTTCCTTTTGATACAGCCTGATACCCGGCAAGTCCCTGCATTTTTGCCGCTCGCAATGCACCCACATCGGGCGCGTATCCAGCCGAGGCCATCAATTGCTTTTCGATGTTTTCCGCTATTCCAGTCATGCTTTGGGATGACATCTGCTTTGCGTATTCTGAATCAAGCATTGATTCATACATTTTTTCAGCATTGCCACCATCGATAAGACCACTTTTTTGAACGCTGTCTCGCATCGATTTGAGCATCGACTCAAGAAAAATTGCCTCGAATTCCTGAGAGGATTCCTTGATCTTGGCCAAATCATGCCGTGTCGGCACCTTGACTTGGTTCGCCCCCAGGTTTGACGCAGCAACGCCTGTATCTGCTTTGGTCACGACATCCATCACATCACCCTCAAATCTGCTTTGAGCGCACCGGCCACCTTCAACGATTGTAATATACTGACCAGGTCACCCGGCTTTACACCCATGGCGTTCAGTGATTTGACGAGGGCGGCAACCGTCGTTCCTGAGACGTTGACAATATTTTCTTTGCCAGCAGCGTCTTTGGCATTTGCCCCGCCCACTTGAATCGAAAGGTCACCATGTGCAATCGAAACAGCACTCACGAGCACGTCACCGCCCATGACGACTGTTCCCGTGCGCTCGTTCAACACCACCACAGCCGAACGATCCGCAACAACCTTTAAGGCCTCCAGCTCAGAAACGAACTCCACGACCTTCCCGGCATAGGACGGTGGAAGCTTCAACTTGACTGCCGACGGGTCGGTGGCCTCGGCGTAAAAGCCCCGGAAATGTGCATTGATTGTGTCGCAAATCCGTTGAGTCGTCGTAAAATCTTGATCCTTCAAAGTCAACGTCAGGCTGCCGTTCCTCGCAAAGTCCGTGCTTGTTTCTCGCTCGACAACACCACCATCCGGAACGATTGCCACCGTCTGCACCTGAACACCGCTTCCAGACGCCTTGCCGATGACGATACTGCCCTGGGCGACCGCGTATATCTGGCTATCTGCTGCCCGCAGCGGTGAAACCATGAGGTTTCCGCCGGCAAGAGTCTTGGCATCTCCAACCGTTGACACCTTGACGTCAACTTTATCGCCATTGCGCGCAAAGGGCGGAAGCTCCGCAGTAACCATGACTACAGCCATGGTGCCCGCGACGATTTCGTCTTCTTTCATTTGCATCCCGAGGCGGGACAACATGTTGGCAGCCGCCCGGTTGGTTGCGAGTGATTTTTTGGAATCGCCACTGCCGTTGAGCCCAACCACCAATCCCAATCCATAAATTTGATTGGCGCGAACACCCCGAATTTGTACGAGGTCTTTCAAGCGGACCTCTTGAGCCTGTGCCGTCGCCCCAAACATAAAACAGACCGCCAGAGATAGCAGCGCCACAGATAGCAGCGCCACTGTTATGAGATTATTTCTTTTTTTCATCCGCGCCTCCCTTGGCAGCTTTGGCCGCATTAGCATCGGCAACCGCCGATGGTGCTGCCGAGGCCGCTGCTACTGTCTTGGCATCGCCGGTCGCAGCAGACCCCTTCTGAATCTCTGCAATCCGGGCCTCTGTCTCCCGCAACTTTTGTTGCAACTCATCACGCTGCTTTGCCGAGCGGGCTCTTTCCTCGGTTATTTTGCGGGATTCTTCGGCAATTTTATCTTTTTCCGATTGCACCTGCCGGCGCGCTTCCTCCACTGCCACGGCCTCCTTGGAACGAAGCTCTTCAAAGCCACTCAACCGCAAGGAATACTCATCCTCCCATCCGGTTGACCGACGCTCTGTGCTCAATGTTCCATCGAAGTCCGATAAAACAACGTCGAAAAGATCTTCTGTCGTGAGGCCGGCCCCCGGGATCATCCTCTCTGCGGGGACACGAGCTCGGGCGTACATCTCACGAAACTCGCCCGTGCGACTCGAATCACGCCTGACAGAAACAAGGCCATCACCATTCGGAAGGATGGAATCCAAACGCATTTTAAATGAATTGAGGGGCGCAGTGCCCGACACCACTGGCTCAAGTTTAGGCACTGCTTCGGTGAGACCGTCCGCCCCACCAGAGGCGCCAGCTTGCTTGCCAGATCCCTTTGAGGATTTGCCCTTGGCATTGCCGTCGCCAGCGGCAGACCGCGCAACGATCACCTTCACGTCCAGCACCATGCCAACCCGCAAAGGATTCTGAACAATCAAATTGCTGCGGGAATCTTCCAGGGAAAATAACGATCCCGTTGCATCAGGATCCTGTGGAAGTTCCGCGATGACAGGGCGCCGTTCACGGGCAAAAAGGTCTTGACGCTGGGGCCCCGAAACTCCTGGGCCGTGAACAATGACAGGTTCCACACCTATAACGGGGTCCACAGGACGCTCAGAAATCAGGCCCGACATCTGGCAGCCGCCATTGAGCAGCGCTCCGAACAGGATGACTGCCGCAAAAATATATTGGTTTTTCATGCCAAATCCCGGCATCACATCGCCTCCACAGAGCCGGCCGACTTAACCACGGCCCTCAAGCGTTTTTTTGTTGCGGTCGATTGGACCTCAATCCGATCACCAATCGCGCCCTGCGTGATGACCACGGCATTGCTGGAAATCGTCAGATCCCCCGACCGTTGAACCATCTGAACACTGTCTCCACGGCGCAAGGCCAAGGGACGCTCAAAGTCACGCAGCATGAGCGTTTGTCCCGCCTGCACCGGACGAACCAGCGACATGCCTGGAAGGCCATTAGCATCACGAAGGGACCTACCCGAACTCCGGGTCCAAGGCACCCAGGCCATGGCGGAATCCTCTGCCCGAAACACAGCCTTCGCAGGCAAATCATGTCGCGCGACGGGGAGTTGACGTTCAACAAGAATCCGCGGGAGAAATTGCAAAAATAAATTCGGCTCGCCTTCGCCCTGCTCACACTGTGCATTGAACTGTGCACCATTGTGGATACGGGTAACGAGGCTTTCGAGGTCAGATTCGATCGAAGCGCCAGCAGGATCCATAATGCGGCGCTTCAGCAGCTCCAACTGGGCAAATCGGCAATTGATCGCCCCCGGACGGACCTGCGGGCGGGATTCAATGCGCAGTCCAGTAACTTGAACGCGAAATTCTGGTGCGCCGGAAAATACTTCTTCCATCTGTTCCCGGAAAAGAGCCGCAATGGATTCGTCGGGAAGGGGAATTCCCCGTGAAGTCACAAACGAACTTTCTGGTCCAAGCACCTCAATCCGGGCGCCGGGAAATTCGCTGGAAAGAATCTGTGCGATGGCAGCTCGATTCAACCGCAAAGTTTTTCCGGGAGCCGGCGATGGGCCGGCATCCACGGCTAGGACCTCCGCGCAATCGTTGCCACTGGATCTTGCCGGAACACATAATGCGATTTGATCCAACATGATTCTCGTTGTTTCAATCTCGGAACGGCTCTTTAATTCAATTGAAATTGCTGATTCAACAACGGCGCCAGCTGCGGTGCCACACACCAAAAGCAGAAGCCCGGAAATGAGCCATCTCATATCCGGCATTCTGCGCTTAGCGGAATTCAGAATTCTCATTGGCAACGCCCTGTCGAATCAGGGTCCGGCATTATCACCGGACGTTATTGGTCGTTTGCAGCATCTGGTCACTGGTCGAGATCACTTTCGAGTTGATTTCATAAGCGCGCTGGCCGGTGATCATGTTGACCATTTCTTCCACAATATTCACGTTGGAGTTTTCCAACTGATACTGGGCGATTCGCCCGATGCCACCTTGATTGGGATTACCAACAACTGGCTCACCGCTAGCGCGCGTCGGTGTGTAAAGGTTGCGCCCGGCCGCTTGCAGGCCCGCCGGGTTGATGAAGGTTGCCAACTGAACCTGACCAAGTTCCTGGGTTTCGCCATCGATTTTCACCGTAACCACGCCATCCATACCGACATGAAGATCCGTCGCGTTCTGGGGGATCGTCACCTCGGGAACAACCGGAAATCCGTCAGACGTCACCAGGCGCCCGGTATTGTCTTTGTCCAAATGACCATCGCGCGTGTAGCCAATCGTTCCGTCATCTTTCTGGATCCGAAAAAACCCTTGTCCCTCGATCATGAAGTCGAGGTTGCGTTCAGTGACCTTGATGCCACCCTCGGTGAACAACTTGTCCACAGAAGCAAGGCGGGAACCTGCGCCGATCTGGATGCCGCTTGGAACAACAGTGCCCGTCGTGGCGCTCTGCCCGGCTGCACGCACCGTCTGATACAGAAGGTCGTGAAAATTCGCGCGGGAACGCTTGAATGAGTTGGTGTTAACGTTCGCCAGGTTGTTGGCGATCGTATCGATGTTGGCTTGCTGCGATTCCATTCCGGTTGCAGCAGTCAAAAGAGAACGCAACATAGTCGGTACCTCCAGCACCCCCGTAGCGGGGATGTCACTGTTTCAAAAACACAATATCAAGCCCGGACTTCACCAATTGTACTTGAACCTTTTTCCATCATTTTGTCGTAATTCGAAATCGCCTTCTGATAAGCCTCAAAGGAACGATGAGCAATGATCATCGCCGTAAGACTCTTGATCGCGTTGACGTTGGACCCTTCAAGGTAGCCTTGGCGCACACCGGTATTTTCTGCGATGGTCCGGTCAGAATCCGGTCCGCCGAAGAAAAAATTATTGTCGCCGGTGCGCTCAAGTTGTTTTTGGTCGGCGAATTCATAAATCTTCATACGATCAACAAGTTCACCATCCTGATAGATCTCTCCACGCGGATTGACCTCAAAGGAATTTGAGCGGATAAAAATATTACCGCGATCACCCATGACCGGGTGCCCTGAATTGGTCATCAAGACGCCATCTGGGCTGATTTTAAAATCGCCGCTGCGCGTATACCGGATCCCATCTTGCGTCTGGACGGCAAACAGACCTTCACCCTCAATCATCATGTCGGTTGGATTTTTCGTATCGATCGCTGGACCTTGGCTGATATCCCGACCAACGTCGGCAATTCCAACAAAGGCGATGTCATTGCCCTTGAATGGCATGTATTCCTGCATGTCGACTTTGAAGTTGGCCGGAGGCAACGGGCTGGCATAGTTTTTCTCAGGTTCACTCTCGAGCAACTTAAAGGAGATATTGTCGCCCTTGAATGCAGTGGTGTTCACGTTCGCCAGATTGTTGGCGATGATTTCAAGCACACGTTCCTGCGCGAGGGCACCGGATAGTGGCGTGTAAATCCCGTGAAGCATGTGCCGTCCTTAATGAATGACCACTTACAAAAAGTCTTGTGCCGTTGTTCACTCTGTTAAAGCAAGGTTCGGGCCAATGTTGATTTGACGGATGATTGCCTGGGGCAGCTCCGCAGATTCAGCCCAGATCTATTGATGAATTTTATTTTTTTTTGACATTCATCAACTTCGCTGTCAAATATTTGACCGACCGCGTCAGGGCACAGCTTGGGCAATTTCGTCCCGGTGTCAAAATACAGGCGACATATTTTTGACAAAAAAACATCCGCCTTGCGGCGGATGTAAATTGTGGGTTGCACCTTGCAAGCCCCTTGGATTTTCTTTCTTGATCGCCCCAAGAAACGGATTTACTGAATCAACTTCAAAGCAATACTGGGCAATTGATTGGCCTGAGCCAGGACGGATACACCAGCCTGCTGCAAGATACTTTGCTGCGCCAACTCCGCCGATTCCGACGCGAAGTCTGCATCTTTGATCCGCGAACGGGCAGCCGTCAGAGCTTCAATTTGGACGCCAAGGTTTCGGTCGGTACTCTGAAACCGGTTCTGCACCGCCCCCAATGTCCCGCGATAGGAAGCCACCTTGTTCATGGCATTTTCGATCACCGCAATGGAACTTTGCGCCGCAACCTTGCTGTCCACCCTCGCACCATCAGAATTCTGGGCACTGCCAAGGCCAAGGGAATCTTCCCCCTCCGTGGATGCATTGAAGTTGCCGAGGTTCATACGAATAATATTTATTGGATTCGGGGACGAAATTGAATCCGGCCCCGGAATATAGTCCTTACCCACCTGAATTTCGAGTGGTGAATAGTTGTGATCCTGAAGAAGGGCCGGATCCAACTCTTTTTGCCCCGTCAGAAGTCGGGTGCCGTTGAACTCGGTCGACGTTGCAATCCGGTCGATCTCGTCCTTGAGCGACATGAATTCTTCATTCAAGTAGCCGCGTTCGCGAACACCGATGGTATCGGAGGCAGCCTGAACCGAAAGCTCACGCAACCGGATCATAATGTTATTGATCTCATCCAATCCGCCTTCAGCAACCTCAACGAGCGACACGGCATCGTTGGCATTGCGCCGCGCTTGGGCAAGGGAACGAATGTCACCCTTAAGTCCCTCTGCGATGGCAAAGCCGGCGGCATCGTCGGCACCCTTATTGATGCGAAATCCTGACGACAACTTTTCCGTTTGGGCAGCAACACCTTTGGTTGCGGTGCCAAAATGACGTTGTGCCACCAGTGACTGGACGTTGGTTCTGATTCTCAGACCCATAACACTCCCTCGCCTGTTGCTGGCGCCGCTTTAGCGACGCACCATTTCTTAACGACGTCTAAATATGATGCTATTTGTGAACGGTATAATGCAAGAATACCAGATTCTCATTTTGGTTGGAAGACTCCAGCCGAAAGAAGACCGGCCGGGTAAGTGGTGGCAGCAAAAGGTTTGATGCGTTGGGGGTCCCCAACATCAAGGGGCACAAGGTCAACATGAGTTCATCGACAAGACCGGCTTCGTAAAACAGACGGTTCACACCACCGCCGCCGAACAAAAGTACCCTTTCAAATCCGGCGTCTTTTAATTGTTTTGCAATGAAAGGCGCGGGGTTATCCGCAGGCGGCGTCACAATCAACCGGTTGTTGGGGGCCACCGGAATGCTCAAATGTGGATCCGGCGTCACAATCCATTTGTCGACTCCATCTTGCCCCCAAAAACGGAGGGCGGGATCCAAACCTGAGCGGGTCAATACAACCCAAGTCGGAAAACGACCTTTTTGGTTTTGGATCTGCCAGGCACCTTGGCTGGCACGAAGTGAATTGGCACCAGTCACTACAGCATCTGCCGTAGTCAACTGGTGCCTGACAAAATCTTGATCTGCTTGGTTGGTAAAGCCGTAGGCACGCCGCTCGCGGTCACTTTCCAGACTGTGTCCGGCAATCTTACCGTCGAGGCTGGCGGCCATGACATTAATGATGCGCATGCCCGGTTAGCCCGGTCAGTTGGGCAGAAGCATGGTGGACAATTCCGCCTGGACCTCAGACTCATCCTTGGCCAGAGCCGCGCTGATTTCTGAAACGATCATGCTCAAGGCCTTATCGAGCATCTTCTTCTCGCCGAACGACAAATCCTTGTCGCACTTGAGGGAACAGAGGTCACGCAGAACCTCCGCGATATCGACCATGGACCCGGTCCGGAGCTTGTCGTTGAACTCGCGGAAACGGCGGTTCCATGTCGTTTGGGAAACCCGGCCTGGGCTCTTAAGGATGTCATAAACCCTGGTGACCTCGGTGCGCGAGATCAGTTCACGCATTCCAGCCTTTTCACAGCCAGTCGTCGGAACCATAAGGGTCGCTCCGGACGTGACAATCTGGAGGACATAAAAGTCTTGCTTGGCGCCACCGATGTCCCGGGACTCGATGCCTCTGATCACGCCGACTCCGTGAGCCGGGTAAACCGCTTTGTCACCGATTTTAAATTGCATGGGGACCTCGTTTCTTGGTACATGGGACTCATTAAAAAGCCCCAAAGCTTCGAGTGTTTTAATAGAAATCTTTAATAAAGTCAATTTATAATTAGAATACTTTGAAAACAGTCCGTTGCCAGATCCAATTCCCTAATGAATGAGCATTACCCCGACCATTACAACGGGATGAAGATTAGAGATTCATGAGAAACCCCAAATTAACCAACAATTTGATTGCCATTATGTTTTCAATTCGTTAGTTTGCCGCCTCTAGTGGCTGAATTTATTCGGTTATTGCCGTTCAAGTCACTGAAAAAATTGAATAATTTTGATTAGATTCATTTTGTTTAGCTCAAAGGTCCGCCATGCTTGAAACCGCAGACATCGCCAACATCGTAGAGAAGTTCGGTTCGAAGGCCGGTGATTCCGGTTCTACCGAAGTTCAAATTGCCCTCGTGACAGCTCGTCTGACCCAGCTGACCGGGCATTTCAAGATCCACACCAAAGACCATCACTCACGCCGCGGGTTGTTCAAACTCGTAGGCCGCCGGCGCAGACTGCTGAACTACCTGCACCGGAAAGATCCGGACTCTTACCTGAAGCTGATTCAGGATCTGGAACTCCGCAAGTAGTACGATCACGACAGCCGCCCCGGAACACCGTGGCGGCTGTGTCGCAAAACGGGACCGCGTTTTTTTTGACGGTTATTGAAAGTTTCTTTTGCTGCCTGCGCGCCCCGACCATTCGCTTTCCCCATCGACAGAGGTTTTCATGTCTATCAAGTCCCTGACCCGTGAAATTGAAATTGGCGGCAAAACAATCAAATTTGAATTCAACAAGTTTGCCAAACAAGCCCATGGCTCCGTCATGGTCTCCTGCGGCGACACCCAAGTCCTCGTGACCGTTTGTGCCTCTGATGAGGCCAAAGAAGGTCAGGACTTCTTCCCCCTGACGGTCGATTACTTCGAGCGCTTCTACGCCGCTGGCCGCATCCCGGGCGGATTTTTCAAACGCGAAACCAAACCAACCGATCGCGAAGTCCTGACCGCACGCACGATTGACCGTCCGCTGCGCCCCTGCTTCCCGGAAGGTTTTCTGAACGAAACCCAAGTTATTTGTACGGTCATGTCCTATGACCCCCAGCATCAGCCTGCGCCATTGGCATGCATGGGCGCCAGCTTCGCACTCATGATCAGCGACATCCCGTTCAACGGCCCGGTCGTTGCCCTGCGCGTCGGCCTGAAAGACGGCCAATACATCATTGATCCGCTGATCAACGAGAAGACTGATTTGGATCTCACCATTGCCGCCAAGCCCGGCGCAGTATTGATGGTTGAAGCCGGCGCAAACTTCTTGAGCGAAGAGCAAATGCTTGACGCCATCACCTTTGCCCATAAAACGATGGAGCCGATTTTCGAACTCCAACTCGAGATTCAGCGTGCGATCGGCAAAGAAAAGCGTCAGGTTCCCGTCAACCAACTGTTCGAATCGCTGATGGCGCCAGTCAAGGCCACTGTCCATGACGACGTCGTAAAGGCATTCCAAATTCGTACCAAGCAAGAGCGCCGCAAGGCACTTTCCGAAGCCACCAAAAAGGCTCTCGCGACCCTGAACCCAGAAGGCGACGTCCCCAAGACCCGCGCGATCAAGAAAATCTGTGAAGAAGTTCAGTACGACGTGGTGCGCCACGAGATCCTGAAATCACACTCCCGCATCGACGGCCGTGGACTCGAAGACGTTCGTGCGATCAGCTGTGAAGTGAACGTGCTGAAGCGCCCCCATGGATCGGCACTTTTCCAGCGCGGCGAGACCCAAGCCCTTGCGACCATCACCCTCGGTGCAGGTGACGACGAGCAACGCCTGGACACGATCGCAACACCAGGCGTCATGAAAACCTTTATGCTGCATTACAACTTCCCCCCATTTTCCGTCGGCGAATGCAAGCCGATGCGTGGTCCTGGACGTCGTGAAATTGGTCACGGTGCCCTTGCCGAGCGTGCCATCAGCCAAGTTCTGCCGGACAGCAGCAAATTTGGTTACACGATCCGCCTAGTTTCCGAAGTCCTCGAATCCAACGGCAGCTCGTCCATGGCGACGGTTTGCGCTGGAACGATGGCCCTTTTGAACGCCGGTGTGCCAATCACCGAGCCAGTCGCTGGTATCGCCATGGGCCTGATCAAGGAAGGCAACGATTACGCGATTCTCTCTGACATCCTTGGCGATGAAGATCACCTTGGCGACATGGATTTTAAAGTTTGCGGCACCGCCCGCGGCATCACCGCACTTCAGATGGACATCAAAATTGGCGGCCTTACCCGCGAGATCATGGGCAAGGCCCTTGATCAGGCCAACCGTGGTCGCATGCACATCCTGGGCAAGATGATCGCCACGATCAACCAGCCGGGCGAACTGTCCGAGCACGCACCGCGCATTTTCAAAATCAAAATCAAGCCCGATAAAGTCCGGGAATTGATCGGACCGGGAGGCAAGGTCATTAAGAAGATCGTGGCCCAGACCGGCGTGAAAATCGACATCGACGACGACGGCATGGTGAACATCGTGTCGCCTGATGTGACCTCGGCAGAAGCCGCGAAACAAATGATCCGGACGATTACGGCCGAGCCGGAAATCGGCGCGATCTACCTTGGCACCGTGAAGAAGATCATGGATTTCGGCGCATTCATCGAGATCAAACCAGGCAGCGAAGGCCTTTGTCACATCTCGCAATTGGCCACCACCCGGGTCGAGCGCGTCGAAGACATCTTAAAGGAAGGCGAAGAAGTTCTGGTCAAGATCCTAGAGATCGACCGCCAGGGCAAAATCAAACTGAGCCGCAAAGATGCCCTTGGGAAAAAGCCAAACGCTACGGCAACCTGATCATGTTTCGTCTGCGTTTCCGCACTGGCTTCGAGCCAACCTATATGACCGGAGCCAGTGCCGGCGCAGACCTGAAATCGACAGAGCATCTTGTGATACCCCCGGGCAGCGTTGGACGCGTGCCGACGGGGGTTTTTATTGATGGAGTCGACTGGGATAAAGTCCCCGAAGGATTTATTCCAGAACTTCAGATCCGCGCCCGGTCGGGACTTGCCTTCAAAAAACAAATCACCTTAGCCAACGGCGTTGGCACCATTGATGCCGACTACCCTGACGAAATTTGCGTCCTGCTGTTGAATCTTGGCAAGGACCCCTTCGTGGTGGAACCTGGTGACCGGATAGCCCAACTCGTGGGCAACCTGGTCGCGAGGCTGCCCATCGCAACTGCCACATCCTCAGTCACATCCGCAGCCCCCCATGCCATGGCCACAACACGCACCGGCGGATTTGGCTCCACAGGAGTCTGATCACTCCCTTCAAAACCGGCCTATCTGCTATCATGGACGAAACACGTCCACAGATTCGACCTCTCAATTTCCTAGGGGCCAGACCATGACTGATGCGTTACGCGTATTGGCATTCACTCTGTTGTTGGTCCCCCTTGCCTGCATTCCCAAATCATGGGTTTCGACTTCTAGGGTCAAAACCCTCAGCTCGGCCCCCCTCGATCGTTGCGTAGCCTTGCGCGGTAACGGAACCCACATCATTAGCCATACAACCTCCCTGGCCAAAATCACCAACCGCTGGGGCGAAATTCATGCGATGGCCGGAGGCAGTTCGGCGACCATCACGACATTTTTATATGAAAGCATCTTGATAAATCCGGCCGTCAATACTTTGCAGGGCCGACAACGTAATGGAGCCATAGCCCTGCTGCTCAAATCCATCAGTGGATTTGCGGACGATGTCATGAACCCGCCGGAAGGGAAGTCCTTGATCGCCGTCGGAACACTCATCGGTAGGCTCAAGGGAGAATCGGCCCTTACCTTGCCGCCCTCAGAATTTTTGAAATCTGCCACCGATCTGCAACGGATTTTTGCCAATGATGACCTTCGCGAATTGATCAATCCCGAAATCATGGACGCCCTTAACGCAGCTAATTCGTCCAGCCCCGCAGAATATCAGGCACGGATTGAAGAGGTTAAAAAAGCCGCAAATTCCCTGGTCGATCTGGATGCAACAGACAGCGATGTTTTTTTTCGCCGAGGATTAATCAACTTTCCCCACTTGATTAGCTTGATCAGCAGGGTTGCGGATTTTTATGCCGGCTACGGTGGATCACAGCAGCTGATGGCCGCGTTTATTGATGCCTGCGCAAGTGGAACTGAAGAGATGACCTGGCGGGACTTGACGTCAAAACCCGCCGCCCAAGGAACATGTGGCGAGCGTTTTTCAAAGATGATCGACACCTGGCACAAATCAAAAACTCCAGAGAGTAAATCGCGCGCGGCAGACGAACAGGGATCTCACCTGAGAAACATCATGATCACTTCCGTGGTGACCTCTCCGCCTGGGATTGCAGCCCTTCGTCAATATGACGCTGCCTATCGCCAGGGCTCTGGCCCAGTCGGTCAGGGTGCGCCCCGCCAATTGAATGTGAGCTTTGACGACATCAGTTTCGGCTACTGGGTGTCATCATCCTTTGGACTCGATCCAATAAAGGTCTGGCGAGCCACAGCAAACGACGGCAAGTCAACAAAGGCCATCAATTTAGGATCGGCACGGACATGGCGCGAGATCCTGGAAAAATCCCCCCGCGAACCCTCGCTGGGGTCCTTTACGGAATTTGCTGAAGGCGAGGCGATGGCAGGAGCCATCTCCTTGGGGGGCTGGGCAGACCTCTCTCCCGTCCAAGTGTTGAAGGCTGCCGGGTGCTCAAAAGTTATTTATTTAACCCGCCGAGGCAGCGAGACCAAATTCATTACGGCTGGAGCTCCGTTTCAAGGGCGAAGGAAATCCGGATTGGCAGAACTTTTGGGCATGACTGAAGCCAGCTACAATGAGCTTTATAACCTGGCGGCGCCTGAGAGCGCGTTTTCCAAAGCCCTTGCCCAGGCCGATGGTGTGTGGTGTACGGATTGGAACAGGTTCACGGCTTTTGAACAGCAAGGGATTGCCGCGGATGGATGGTCGGCGCCCCTCGTAACCCGCGACAGCGTTCTGAGGCAATGGCCAGAGGCCGACAGCAGCGGCACCCACATCGAAGGCTGCCGGTAATAAAGTTGGTTCGGAACTTTGTTTTGGAGAAGTCCAACAAGCCTATTTTCGCTGAGATCCCCACGCCCGCTGCGCGGGCTCGGGATACGATTTCGCTGCGAAAAGCGAAAGCTTTTTGCAGCGAAATCTAATTATTTAAATGCCGGAGTCAATAGCGCGATCTCTGTGGCGAAATTTGCATAGGTTGTTTTTAATGCAATGCACCCGGCACCGTCAGCACTCGTAACTTTTACTTCATCACACCACTGATACATCCTCCCAAGCTCGTCAATGACCCAAGTATCCAAGCCGATGGTAGTGCTGGTGCTTGGATTTCGATCGTATTTTTTTACGAACGCTTTCGCAGTGGCAAAGAATTTGGTTGGGGGGACGCCCGCGTCTACAAAAACCGAATATTGGTATTTGAGGCCAGGGCAGTTGTCCGCTGCCCAACTTAAATCGGCAGCTCCAGGCGCGCATGCGCTACCCGCACTGCTCGGCATCGCAGCCATTGCTTTGAACGCTGCCGTTTTCAGTAGTTCCGTCTTCTCGGACGTCAAGATGTCGCGAAGCATGGTGTGGGCTTCCGACTGACGGGCCGCGTAGGTGTAGCGCTGGTAGGCTGGGATGCCAATAGTAGCCATGATCCCAATGATGACCAAAACAACCATCACTTCGATCAAACTGAAACCAGCGGCATGTTTTCTGAGGGCCTTCATCGTCATTAATGACCTGTTCATTTGAATCTAACCTCGTGATGTGTGGATTGGGGAATAAACCAGAGCTCAATAAATAATACCCGAGTTGGCCGAATTTTAGAAATTCTGGTGTAAAATCGAATGCCTCCCCAATCGATCAGTGAAGGACGACGGCTGAGATGATCCGTAAACCAAAAATGGCTGGCTGCCTTTTTCGGGGCAACTCCGGCTTTACATTGATCGAGGCTGTGTTCAGCGGCAGCATCTTAATGCTTGTTGCGGCTGGGGTTTATACGGCAACTTTGAATTTTCTCAAGCAGAAAAGCCTGATCACCTCCGTTGATCAAATGATGGAATTTAACAAAGGCTTTCCCCTCTATTTGAGTGCGCAGCTTGCTGATAACTTTTCAGCTTCAACTTGCACCAATAGTCTCGAGAATTTTTGGGAAGATTGGGCAGGGATCAGTCCGCCACCGCCACTTTATCGAAATATGAAGGTAAGGCCGCTGACAAGCCCGGATTTCGATCATGTCCGGACAAAGTTTTTGATGGGTGAACTTTTGAGCGATTGCTCGAGCCCTCCTGCAAGTTCATTGGCAAGTTCAAAGTCAGTATATTGGTGTTTCGCCCTTGAGCCTGATTCTGCTACCACCTCAGCAGGATCATTTGCGGCGCGCAATTACGTTGTGGTTCAAGTTTTATTGGAATTTGTTGATCGATCATCAAACTCCACCAAAACGTGTCAGGCCTTTGCCGCACTCCATCCCGAGCTGCGAGAAATCCGAGGAATCATCGATGTGTTCCACACGAACGCAAGCCTTGGCAATAAACACATCATGCGGGACCGACTCATCTTTGACCGGATTTTAGGGGGCTAGGAAAAGTGTCTTCTGCTTTAAAATCCGGTTTTTTATCGCAAAAACCATCAGATCAATCTGGGTTGTCTTTGCCCTTGGTCTTGGTGATCCTCATGGTGTCTTTGATCCCTGCCGGCATCTTCATGGAGCGGCTTAATCGAGACGTCTCCAAGCAGATTGAAGCCCGTGGCCAGCGTGATGCTGAAATGTATTTGCGGAGCCGTCTGGCCTGGATAACCAAACTCATTGAAGAAGGCACTGTTGCGGTGAATTGTTCGAAGCAGTTTTGGTTTCCGACCACCAGCACCCATTCGGTATACGATAAAGCACGGCTAGAAATCGAATCTGGCAAAACATTCAGCCAGTATGAAAGCAGCCTGAGTCTGCGGCTGTGCATCTATCCAGCGACCAAGTCCCTACCGCAACTGGAGTCCCTTTTGAGCGGGGGTGATTCGCTGTCGCCATTGGCAAGTGAGTGCACAGCCATCGGAGGCCAGGCGGTGGAGGTAACCATCACCCCCATGGTCAGCGGGGCCACTTGTAGCTCCGGAGAAAAATCATTCTCACTGAAGGCCGAGGCCACGGTACCGGTCGGCTTCAATAATCAAACAGGAACTTGGAAACAAAAGGCGGTCACGCTGCAGCAGGCATTGCCCCAGGTGTGCATGCCGGCAAAGGGCACTTTGACGGTCAATTCGGGGAAGTGCCCGCCGTCCACGAGGCCGTTAGGCTGGGGGGTGAAGGATTTGACTCTGGATGGCTTCCTGGCCGGCTTCGCATCAGGAACCTGTGCCAATGGAATCTTTTCTGCCGAGTCTATAGATATAATTGGTAATAATGGCAAAGCTTCTAGTGGGTCTGGTGGGACATGCACTTGGCCCTATTCAGTGTCAGCCAACGTCCAAGGTGACGTCGGAACCAGCAATCCGAATATTATAGCGAGCTATTTTAGCGGCACTACTCCACTGGCCATCACAGCGCCAAATCTTACCCAGGTGTGGGGACCAGGAAATTATTCAGCGAGTGGCAACGCAACGGCAGCGCCATTGGGCACAGAAACAATGAATATCAATGCGACTTACTCTGCTGCGTGCAAATGCCAATGACGTAACGGTTGATGAAGGTTGCCCCATGGACTGGGCCCCGATTGGCAAACCAAAGGTTGCGAAAACCAGTGAATTAGGCCGTTTTCTTTGCGCAAAACTCCTCTCTTCGCCAAAAATCGTGCTCGGAAAATCCTTTAATCATCCTGCGACGTCCAATTGGGTTTACGGGTCATTTCAAAATTGTCCTGATGATCACGGGGCACCGAGTTAAAAGCCAATCAAGAGGCGCAGTTTACATCAAGAGAATCCATGGCCTTGGCCAACAGTGGATGCTCGCCAACCACCTGGACCACTTCCATCAAAGCGCGAGCAGCAATGGGCTTCTCGGGGCATTCCAAAAGCGTCTGGGAAAACCTCGTCAAGGCTGATTCGTCCTCGGGCATCGAAATGGCAGATTTCGCCAACCAGTGAAGGGACTGTTCATAGAGGCGTAGGCGCCGGTAGACATTGCCAATCCCCATACATGTCAACGAGTCCTGAGGGTCCAATGCGAGTGCCCGCCGGTAAAGATCCAGCGCCTCTTGATGCGACAAGACTGCGGCCGCCACATTTCCCAGCCCACGGTAGCAATTTGAGATGAGCCCTCGCGGCTCTTGGGAAGTTTCAGAGTTGGGCACGCTATGCATGCAAAGTAGGGCTGCGCGGTAGGCCTCGGTGGCTTCCTCATATTTTCCAGCAGTATAAAGCACCGCCCCCTTGCACAAATTGACGCGCGTTGCGAGTGCGCCCGGAGGTGCACGCAAAAGGAGGTCCTCCACCGATTGCAGCGTGTCCTCAAGCGTGGCGTCCTTGCCCCTTGTTTCAAGCGCAATGACTTGTTCCTCAAGTGCGCCGGCAGAGTCGGCGGCACCACAACGCTCGCCCGATTTTGTTATTGCCATCCCAACGGCATCGCGAAAATTCTGCTGGTCCAAAGACGAATGACCGCCAATGGATGCGACGAAATTGTCGCGAATTTCATTTCGTGATTTATTGTCCGAGATCGCCTGCCGAAGCGCTTTCGCCATGGCAAGTCCTGCATATTCCGAAGCATTGGCGCAGGGAATCGGACTCCACCCACCAGACACCTGGGCTGTGGACAGCAAGGGCAAAGCGCCTGTCAGGCTTGCCATCGCCGCCAGCAAATACGGCTCGCTGGAACCTGAGACAGAAGAGCCAATTGCAATGTCACTGGCGTTCAAAAGATCTAAGAAAAATTCGGACGTATTTTGATGCAAAAATCTGACATGGCTGGCCAGCCGCCAATCGGAAATCATGTATTTCAATGGGTCCGTGCCCTCACGATTCCCGGAAAACAAAACTACGATGCGCTCAAATCCAGCGATCCCGGTTGTGCGCAAGGCATGCAAGGCTTTTACCAATTCTCCGGCGATACCTTTGTGGTCAAGTTCGTCTTGGAACAATATGACAAAGGCATCTTGAGTGATTCCGACATGATTGCGGAATTTGTCGCCTCGCCGTCCATCAACGCAAAAAATGGTGGGGTCCAATTGCATTGGCAAAATCTCGATCCGGTCACGCTCAAAGCCTTCAAATAACAAGGCCTCAACGGACCGATCTCCCGTTGCCCAGATGACCTGGCTACGGCTTAAAACATCGTGGCGTATTGCTCGGATATTTGAATAGTCATCAAATGGTTGAGGAACAAGATCGAAAGAAATGCAGTGGCAGGGAATGTTATGTTTGAGCGCCGAGCGCAAAGCCTGAAAAGAGGAGAGGTTCTCTGCGCCCGCAACAATAATCAGATCCACACCGACAAGTTGTTCTTCAAGGCCAGCCATGTATCCGGCACGCTGAGGATCAGCCTCATACAAATTGAGCGCGAAACCAGCCATGCGCATTGAATCAGGTACACTCCCCTGAAAGGCGTGAAGCCGAACTTCATGCTGACCTGCAAACTGTGAAAACACATGCATCACGGTCAATTGCCCTGCGTTTCCTGCCACCAATGCTATTTTTCCCATGTCCGCCTCCCTGGCCGCTGTCACTGCTTTATTTTTGTAAATCTGAGATCGCCCCACCAATCCGACCGGCGATCACTGAAACCGGCAAAGTAATCTGACGAGATACCGGATTTTCCATCTCCTTTGATTCCACTGATATTCCTATATCGACTTCCTCTGATGCTTGATTGCCGTGAAAAACCACAGGAACATCCACCGTGGCCGTGGCACCAGCCATTAGATCTTGTTTGATGACTTCGCCTTCACCAATTGAAACCCGCGCCCCACTCAGGTTGACCAAATGAACCGAGAGACCGGCAAGTCCAGTTTGCCCATCGTTGGTGACAACCAAACGCAGGCTGGCCTGCTCTCCGGGGTCCAGCACGCCATTGGCGACGCCACCCTTTTCGGCTGTGATGGTGCTTGCCAAACTGACGGAGGTAACCCCGCGCTTTTTGACATCCACATAAAAATGCCTCGTCAGCGGATGAATGGGCCAGGCGTCAACAGCCAGCCCGACGTCAACTTCCCAGGCTTCATCTGGCTGCAGAAATGGACTCACAGCATTGATTGCACCTGACCGGGACTCGCCTGGTCTAATGGATCCCACGAGAACTTCGTGGGTATCGCCAGTCATTCCTGAGCTACCAGAACTGCGAAGGTATACTGAAATTCTATGCAACGGGAGCGACCCCTTATTGGTTGCCGTCCACAGAAATCGCGCTTGTTCGCCGGATACCGCCGCATCTCCGCCCATAGTTTGAACGGCAAAATCGACTGAGCCAGATGAGCTCGTGGTGTCAGTTGCCAGCGCCAGAAACTGGCCTTTCTCATTGGCCAAATTCCAGACAATGCCAAAGCGAGACTTCACCCATGCGTTGGCCTCACCGGCTAGTTCATCGATCTTGCCTCGGAAGGCCTCGTTACCGATTAGACTGCGGGCCTTTTCGGGATTCCAGGCGTGATCCAACTGTTGATCTGAATTAGCTTTATGAGCAGCAGCGATGATGGCCTTAGCTGCATCCATATCGTCGTCATCCCCCTCGTCACCAGACTGTGTGGGTGGAACAGTCAAGACGTAGGCCTTCGAGCAACAGGCTTCGGCCATGCGTTGGTCAAGAGACACGAGGTGTTGGCGGGCCTGAGATTTTCCATCCAAACTGTGCAACAGGAAACCTTCGTTTCGGTAGCGCGATGGTCCCAACAGATTCATGTTTTCCGTTTTCGAAATCATTGGCTGCAGCCAAATATCCGGCAGGATTCCGACATTCTGGATGGACCGATTGGCCGGAGTAAAATAGCGAGCTATGGTCAGCTTGAGTGCTGCCTCAAATGGCAACTCAAAGACGGTCTGGACGGATCCCTTGCCAAAACTTGGCTGACCCACAACAATTGCCCTGCCGTGATCCTGCAAAGCGCCAGCAACAATTTCACTGGCCGATGCCGATTCATCATTGATCAGCACCACCATCGGGAACTCAACCTCGTCGTACCCCTTGCCGGCGACTTCGACCTCTTCCCGACGCCCCCTGGTTGAAACAATGATGCCCTCCTCCAAAAACAAGTCGGTGACCTGAACCGCCTGGTCAAGCAGCCCTCCTGGATTGGAGCGCAGGTCCATGATCATTCCGTCGATCGCGCCATGATTTTTTTTAAAGGACTTCATGGCCGAAAGAATTTCTCGGGAGGTCCGCGCTGAAAACGTTTCTATGACGACATGCAAGATCTTCAATGGTCCAGCGGAAACCGGACGCACCGTCACGGAATCCACCTGGATGACTTCCCGTTTGAGAACAATATCCATGGGCGCCTGAGCACCTTCACGCAAAATGCGCATGGTGACATGGGTTCCAGGACTGCCACGCATGAATTCCATGAGGTCTTCCAGGGCCATCCCAAAAGTCGGTTGGTTGTTGATCCGCACAATGCGGTCGCCCGCGAGGATGCCGGAGCGAATCGCGGGACTATTGGGCAGTGGTTTAATGACCGTCAAGACGCGGCCCCTGATTCCAACAATGACCCCAAGTCCACCAAAACTTCCTTCCGTGCCTTGGCGCAGTTCATTGTACGCGGCCGGAGAAAGCACTGAGGAATGCGGATCAAGTTCCGCAACCAGAAGGTTTAATATTTCGCGACACCTCTGTATGGATGATCCCTCCGTTTCGTCAGAAAGAATCACGCTAGCATTCGTCACAAGCTCAACCAGCCCCGAAGAAGTCAGAGAAAACGATGCGTTTTTTTGGCTGCTGGCCATTGAAATCGAATTTTCGGTCATGACTAATTCAATGGCAGAGGATTTTTTTCGGATCACCTTGGCGATGATCTCACCCAATTGGCGCTCGGTGACGCGCTCCGCATCCACATAAAAGTTGCGCACCGTGGCCATGACAGCCTGAGCCAACTGCCGCGCCCCCTCTTCGTCCGCGTCCGTTCCACGCCACGCCAGTTTGCGTGCCTGGCGATCGCGGAACCGGTTTTGAACTGGAAGATTGTCTTTACCATCCAAAGGACTGCGCGCCGGAGCCAGCCAAGGTGGCATGAAATCACGCGCCCGCAGCCCGGCAACACCGGGAAAATATAGATAGGCTGAAATGCCAACAGCGAGCCCCACCATTGCGGCAACACCAGTGGCGGCAATGAACCGGCGATGGGCCTTGGCACGTTGATAGATTGATTTAAAAAAGGGCTTCATCCGACCTCTTTCCAGACCTCTTTCCAGACCTCTTGATTCTTCGGAAAGTATCGTCAGGAATTTCAATCCTTTGAGGCGAGGGGATTCATTGCCCTCCAGCCGGTCGAAAAACGCCTTTTTGCCCAATTTTTAAGCTGATGATTTTATTAGAATTTTATAAAAAAAGGTCGAGACTATTAAAATAACTCTAATGGTTATTTAAAAAGCCCCGATCATATTAAAAGACTGTTATAGGAAGTGATTTATTTTGTTCAGCATTTCAAAAATTTCGGCGTTGGCTCTGGCTGGCATTTGGTCCGGTATTTGTACCGCTCAACCTGCCCTCAAACCAGTGTCAGCGGGATCCAAGGCGGCGTCTCTACCAGAGTCTATGGAAGAGAGGATATGGACAGCCGATGATGAATCGTTGCGGTCTCTGGAAAAGGAGGCGACGCGGCTCATTCAAACCACACCTGAATCTGCCTACAACCATTTCCTTCTTTCACACACTTATTTGCGAATTTTTGCGGTCGATCAGCAAGACGTTGAATCACTGCGAGCAGCGAGCGAACTAGCCACACAATCACTGGAACTGGCTCCGGACCAAGAATATGGCTACGTTGCCATGGCTGAGGTCCTTGAGGTCCTGGGGCAAACTGCGAAAGCGCTCGCAGTGCTCAACGAAGGTATGGAGAGAGCAAGTGGATGGCGCCTGCAATTCAGCAAGGCCCGTTTATCGGCCGACCAGAGCAAAGCAGATGACACCATTGCCGGATTGACCAGCGCCATTGAAAAACCAGGGAGCCTGCGCCGGATTATTGCTCCTTATCTCGTCATCGTTGCTCAGGCGAAATCATCCTCGGCAAATACCACCTTGCGCCAGTTGGAGCGCTGGTCAGTTCAATTTCCTGGCGCGGGCTTTGAAGAGTCCATCGCGACGTTACAGGCAGAGCGCGGAAATTTTACGGAGGCCCACCAAATTTACCAGGGACTGCACAAGGGCGATGCTGCATACCAAAAGTTGATGTTTAGCGATGCAGTGATTTGTTACCGGAGACTGGGCAAAACCAAACTGGCCATCAGCGAACTTTTGGCACTCAAAAAGAATCTTCCCGCAGATTCCTCAAACCAATCGGCCTCCAACAAAAAATTTCCTTCCATGGTCAATGCCCACTTGGGAGCCGCCTACTTGCGAATGAAAAATTTTGCTGCTGCCCATGATGCGTTTAAATCTGCCGTCGAGGCCTCCGTGGACCGGGCAACCATGATTGAATTTGTTTTCAACGAGTACAAGACCCAGAAAGCCGATCGCCAACTGGTCACGCTGCTCGACAAAATCATCGAAACAAGCCCAGGCCAGGGAATCATTCATGCGCATTTGGCAGAGGCCTTGTCAGACAAGCTAGGCAGACACAGGGCAGCCGCCGAGTCCTATCGCCGCGCCATTGTCCTTGAGCCAACACGCAGCGAATACTACAACGGACTGGGTTTAACACTGTATCGTCAGGCCGACATGATGGCTGCATTGACGGAGTTCACGAAGGCAACGGAAATTGATCCGGGTGATGCTTCCGCGCGGTATAACGAGGCATGTGCGCTGGCTCTATTGGGACGCCAGGATGAAGCTCTTTATTCGTTGCGCGAGGCAATACAGCTGGAGCCGCGATTGTCAGAACAGGCCCGAAGCGACAAGGACTTCGCATCCATCAAAAGAATGACTGGATTCCAGGAAATTATCGCTGCCGAATTTAGCGAAGAGACTGCCGGTGCCACTGCGAGTTCAGATTAGGAGTGCGAGCAGGCCTGCGGCTCGGGATCACGAGTCTTAGGAAAGCAAGCCCGTGGCACGCCGGTACAAAAGGATTTCCTGCGCCTTCGTGGCAAAGGATTCTAACCCTTCATTCCAGAAGGGATCTTGAACCGAAAAATCGTCAGCCAGAAATTTCTTATCTGCGTTTTGCGACCCGATGATTAACTTCATCGGTAAAGTCACCAAATCATATTCGTACGGTGCATCCTTCCACGCGAAATCGCCGTCAGAAAGCTCGATGCAGGCCCTCACCAAGGCCACGGCGAAATCGAAGCTCCGGATTTTTTTGGGGTCTACAACATGGACTTGAATGCCAGCACAAACCCTCTTCATCCACTTGCCAGAGGTCGGCTCAAAGCTGGCATGACGCAGAAACAAACCGGGAGGATGGTTGCCAGCTGGCAATCCCAACAGGCTGCACACCCGTGCCACAAGGTCGCCAGAACGCTTGATATAAGGCGCCCCAATGAACTGAAAGGGTAAACCAGTGCCCCGCCCCTCTGAAATATTGGTCCCCTCAAGGATGACCAATCCCGGGTAAACATGAACGGAATCCATCGTCGGCAAATTGGGCGAGGTTAATACCCAAGGCCGCTGCAAGGTCTCCCAGCAAGACTCTGGGGACCAACCCTCGAGGGCGACGACCTCAAGTTGGGCGCCTATCGTCTGGTTAAAAAACCTTGCCGCCTCGCCCGCCGTAAGACCGTGCCGCATCGGTATGGGAAATTCGCCGACAAATGACGTCGCGTCCATATCAAGGACACGCCCCTCCAAGACCGTGCCGCCGACTGGATTTGGACGATCCAAAACGACCACACGTTTGCCATCGCGGACCGCGGCGCGCAGGCAAGCAGCGATGGTGGATTTCCAGGTGTAAATACGGCAGCCCACAATCTGAAGATCAATGATGAGCGTATCGACTTTCCCAAGCATCTCTGGCGTTGGCTGGCGCGTCTCGGAGTAAAGGCTGTAAATTGGAACCTTAAATTCTGCAGTACTGACATGGCCAGTCTCAATCATGTTGTCTTGGGCGGTGCCGTAAAACCCGTGTTGCGGCCCAAAAAGAGCGTGCAACCTGGAACCAAGAAGCCTCTGTGCAACATTCCAGGCCGGCTCAAAATTACGGGTAACAGAAGCCTGATTGCACAGCAAAGCGCAGCGTCCCCATGAATCAGAGATCCGAGGATTGGCGATCCAGACTTCTAGGCCGCACTGAAAATTCGGCATTATTGTTGCCTATGCTGATGGGATCAAGATGGGCGAGTCTGAATGCGCTCGATCAAGGACGTCAGACAATCCTCAATTGAACGACCACTGACCGATTCGATAAAGCTGTTGCGATCGGTGGAGTGTTCGCCATGCCCTGAAAACGTGCCATCTGAAAACTCATCAACCTCAAGATGCCAAGAATGTCCCTTGCTCATGAAGGTGAAATTATGAGCCTTGAAAAGTTTTGAGCCCACCGGCAATTTGATGTTTTTCCATTCCACAACAAAATCTCCAAACCTGAAATGTCATGTCGATCAGATATGAATCCATCTTAACACGGCAGGCGAAGTCTAGGCAGCCCCCTCGGAAGTTCCGGGGTCGGGCTGATTGCGGCGCTGCTGTTCGGAAAAAATGCGGTCCAGAAATGCACGAAGGACGTTTTCTGCCTTGGCGTCGATTTGGACAATCTTAATTCCGATCCCGGAACCTGTGTCCTTAGCGCCTGGATCACCTGCATTCACCACCCTGGCAACCTTGCCGTTAAAAAAAATCGTCGTCCCCTCAGGAAACTGAATCCGCACTTCAAGGATGCTGGCATGATTGAACGGAAAGCGCGACGGGCGGTCAAATTCCAGAAAAAAACCAGTCTGGGATAAGTTTTTGGTCGATGTCTCATAGGCAACGCTATCCCCCATGGAATTGATGACGACTGGCATCGGATCGATTAGGCGCATTCTGGCGGTTCTGCGATTTTCTTTTGGTGCTGACATGAAAACTCCCCGTCACGTTCGCCTTTTTATTCGGCATCCGTAGCGAGGAGTTTAGTTGCAAAAAAACCAAATCCCTTAAATATCAGGGAATTAGGTCTATTTTTTAGCTTTCAATTCTTCTTCGATCACACGGCGGAAGTCCGCATAGGGAACCGCACCGGGGAGTTTCCTGCCATTTACAAAGAAAGCAGGAGTCCCATTCACACCCAAACTCATGGCCGACTTCACATTGCTGTCGATTTGCGCCTCAATTTCCTTGGGCTCCTTGACACATGCTTTCCAAGCCTTCAAATCCACGCCCGATTGCTTGGCATGTTGCTCAAGATCTGAATCAGACAACTTCTGCTGGTTGTCGAAAATGGTCTTGTACATCTGCCAGTACTTGTTTTGTTGTCCAGCGCAAGTGGCTGCAACAGCGGCCGGTTTTGCACGATCATGAAAGCTCAACGGGAAATCACGGACGACCCAACGAACCTTACCCTTGTATTCGGTCATGACCTGCTCGGCGGCTTCCAGAGTCCGCTTGCAATACGGGCACTGGAATTCCGAATATTCTACGATGGTGACCGGACAATCGTTGCCCGTACAACCAGCGGGAGCGGTGGGGTCGGTGCCATCTTTGATCGCCGCGTAACGGACCTTGTCCGTGCTGTTCACGGAAATATTGAACACAGGCTCCTTAGGTGCCGTAGCAAGAATGACAAGGTCTTTGGACTTGCGGGCAGCATCAAGAAGTTTTTCGGTTGCCTCCTCTTCCTTGCGACCCTTCAAGTAATCCTTGATTTGCTTTTCCTGATCGGCCTTTGGCATTTTTGAAAGTTGCGGATGATCTTTAAACTGCGCCAAAGTTGATTTGACGTCATCTGCACTGACTTTTGCGGACTTTTCCAAATATTCCGACTTGGCCGCTGCCACGGACTTGCCGGAGTCCTTGGCCAGCTTTTGCCAGTAGTACTCAAGGTATTTCTCCCGAGCTGCTTGTTCAATCAGTCCGTAACGGCGCTTGTCGAGTTCGAAGAACTCGCCTTCGTTCGCCTTCCTGATCTCTTTCATCGTCACAACTTTGCCTGCGACCTTGAAAGCGCCATCTGAATCAGACGCCATGGCGTGTGCGCCGCTGCCAGCAAAGAAAATTCCCACCGAAACGGCGGAAACAAAAATGGAATTTACGATTCGCTTTATCGTCATCACCAGTGAGTGCTCCTGTAGAAATGGAATCAAATTAGAGAGACAAGATAGCATCTTATCAGGAGTTCTTGGCGAATCTACTCAAAAAAACCAATGGCTTCGATAATTGGGATTTTTACCAAACCGTTAATCCGACAGCTAAAAGCCCAGTTTTTTCGTGATTTGCCAATTATTTTTTTCTAAATAACAAAAACCAAACCCCGATGCCTTCTCTAGGGACCGCGCTGTCGTCCCTGGAGGCATCAACTCAATGGTTTCAAAAAAGCTGAAAGTCTTACTGAACACCACCCTTGCCGCAGCACTGCTGCTGGGCATTGCAAGCTTGGCGTCAGCAAATCCAATACCAGCAAATCCAACCCCGGAAAATCCAACCCCACCAGGCTTAATGTCCTGCAAAGGCGTGCCGGCCGATGACCCCGCGCCAGCCGTAGAAGTCTGTGAAGACGAAAATGAATATATGTTCCGGATTGAGGAGACCACCACCCGATATCCAAAGACAGCCTACCGGAACAAAATCCGGCAGCTGGTTAATGACTACGCGAAATCGATCAAGCTTCCTGATTTTGCCCTTAAAGGATCCACGGTGACCTTCTGGCTTTCGGTTCCCGAGGCCTCCCCTAGGGATGCCTGGGCGCGCGCCGTTATTTCCGGCTCGGAGTATCACTTTCTGGTAAATCTTCCGATTGACCTCGGCGCCAACACCGTCAATTCATCCATGGTGGCAAATCTTGGCAATAGCCAGTATCCCGAATACCTTGGACACCGGGTTGGCAGCATTCTGGTCAAAAAAGCTGCTGAATCCAGTGATGAGGAATTTCGCAGCGCCGTCATCAAATCCGGTGGCCTCGGAGCCGGTGACAGTGCTGGGGGGTGGACTAAATTCTTCACCCATGAATTTTCTGAAGGTTCAGTGATTCAAAAAATCCTTCAAGATTCTGCGGCAAAAGTTCACGTCGCAGGCACACAATTGAATGAGGTTTTCGAATGGATTGCGTGGCGAGAAGCGGTGTTTAAATTTAATTTTGACGCACTAATGGAAGAACTATGAGCAACAACAAACAACCAACAGCAGAAACCCACGCTCCATTGATCTGGATCGACATGGAAATGAGCGGCCTGGATCCAGAAATAAACGTCATCCTGGAGGTTGCCACCATCATCACCACGGGATCCCTTGAGATTATCGCCGAGGGGCCTGAACTTGTTATCCATCACGAGAAGGAACTCTTGGAAGGAATGGACAACTGGAATCGCGAGCATCACCGGAAATCAGGATTATGGAACTCCGTCCTTGATTCCACGGTGACCCTTGAAGACGCCGCCCAACAAACGTTGCAATTCATCACCGCACACACCCAACCTCGCAAAAGTCCCCTTTGCGGAAATTCAATATGGCAGGACCGGCGCTTTATCGGGCGTTACATGAAATCCGTCGACAACCACCTGCACTACCGGATGATTGACGTCAGCACGGTAAAGGAACTGGCCCGCCGATGGCATCCGGCCATCCTTGATAAAAAGGACAAAAAAAAGGGTAATCACCGCGCTCTTGACGACATTCGGGAAAGCATCGAGGAGCTGAAGTTTTACAAAGCCAACTTATTTGCTAAAATGTGAGGTGGGGGTCTATGACCCCCATGGACCAAGGTCCAGGAGAGGAGGTGGTGCTGCTCATGGTTCACAGTTGTTGTTCCTGTGGCACGGAGGTGACGGTCTTTTAGGGCCGCTACCGCCAAGGCTGCACGACCGGCCCCTCTCCTCTGCAATGCCGATTGCGGGGGGCCGGTCTCCCCCACACCGCCCCGCCCCGCCTCGAACCTTGTCACGACCTTCTCGCTCCCGGCTCTTCCTTTGACTTGCCATATCCGGAAAAAACGGCAAAAACAGCAGGATCAATATAGGTGGATCCAGTGACCAATAACGCCCCCAGCAAATCGTCCGAACTGTCCCCCATCAACTACCGCGCCCGGATGGAACGTTGCCTGGAGCTCGTTCAAGGTGGCGCCATGCTGGTGCTGTCGCAACCCGCGGCAGTCCGCAACAGCAACGTCGAGCATTCCTACCGCCAAGACAGCGTCATGCATTATTTGACTGGATTCGAAGAATCAGAATCCGCACTGCTCTTGTTGTCCCATGCGCCTGCAGGCCAACAAATGGTGTTATTCGTCCGCGAAAAAGATCCTGTGGCAGAACTCTGGGAAGGGCTACGCACGGGGACGGCTGCCGCGCCATCACGGATTGGGTGCGACAAGGCTTACCGGATTGACCAGCTGTGGGAAATGTTGCCGCAGCTGTTGGGCGAATCGGAAAAACTTTATTACCACTTCGGTATGAATCCCCATGACGACGCCCAAGTGATCAGTGCCATCACCCGCCACAAACGTCAGATTGGCCGGACCCGCGGTTGGCAATTGCCGGTGTTTGATGCCTGGGGCGTTGCCGGACAAATGCGCCTTTGCAAATCCAGCATTGAAGTTGAACGCATGCGCGCCGCCGCCGCCGTCACGCGAACCACGTTTAAGAAGATCTACGAAACCGTTCGCCCTGGGCAGTCCGAGCGCGACGTGCACGGACTCATCCTCGGCGAATTCTTGCGCAACGGCAGCGAAATGGAAGCCTACGGTTCCATCGTTGCCGGCGGGGCCAATGCCTGCGTCCTGCATTACCGCAGCAACAACATGCCTTTGCGAGACGGGGATTTGCTCCTCGTTGATGCCGGCGCACAGCTTGAATACTACGCCTCCGACGTCACCCGGACATTTCCAGTCGGACGCCGATTCACGCCGGAACAAAAGGCCTTGTATGAAATCGTTTTGGCCGCCCAAGACGCCGCCATTGCAGCCGCGCAGCCCGGCAGCAGTCTGCCGGCGATTCACGAAGCCGGACTTGATGTCTTGGTCGATGGCCTGCGCGACATCAAGCTGCTCAGCGGATCTCGTGACGAGATCAAACAGAAACAGACCTATAAAAGATTCTTCCCGCACAACACGAGCCACTGGATTGGCATGGACGTGCATGATGTCGGTGACTACACCGCCAACGGAAAGCCCCTGCCATTGGCCGAAGGCATGTACTTCAGCGTGGAACCAGGGCTTTACATTGACCCCACGGATGAGACAGCTCCGCCGGCATTCCGCGGTATTGGCATCCGCATTGAAGATGACGTCCTGATCACCGCTTCGGGGAACGAAGTCATTACGGCCGGGATTGCGAAATCGGTGGCGGAACTCGAGGACCGCTTTTGAGGTGGCCGCACCGCCCTCTCGTCTATCCTATCTTCTGCCTTTGCCTGATCAAACCCGAGACCCACAAAATGCCGGCCATCCCCGCACACGGTCTGCGCGCTTTTGTGCGATATGAAAAAAAATGGAGCGAGATCCCGGTCCAAATTGACGAGCGTGACCGCAACGGCGACTACGTCCTTGAGCACGGCTTGCCTTTTACAGCGAACGGCGGCGACGATCGTTTCAACGGCAGCGACGAAATGGTTATTGAATTGCCCGCAAATTTCAGCGGCTCCCGCGAGTTCTCCGACGCCGCCGCACGGGATTGGTTGGCCCACCTGACAAAGCGGTCGCCCACGGATAAAGCAGAATCCACTCCGGCCAATTCAGACGCTATTCCACAGATGTCGCGGGTAGAAATCACGGCCGGCCCCCACAAGGCCTCCGTTCTGCTGATCAGTGGCTTGATCAGTAGCTTGATCAGTGGCTTGATCAGCAAGGACCTTCGGCCGGCATCAGGCATTGATTTTAACCCAGATAAAAGCCGCGTCACCACGGCTTCTTACCGCTACCAGTTCAATAAATTTAATCCGGCAGCCTTGGGCCAATTGGATATTCCAAGCGAGGCCGCCAAGGGTTCTGGATTGACAACCATCAATCGCGACGGCGGCTTTGCCATCTGGCTCAAACCACCATGGCTGTTTCCCACCGTCACCAAATCCTACAAGGATATTCCGGGCGCCATTGAAAGCTGGCGCAGCGGCCCCCTACGAACCATCGTAGCCGTTGGCAGCAAATACTCTGCCTTCTGGAGCCTTGTCAGGGCCCACCTGTTCAGTGAACTTGTTTTTTATCGCGACCGCTTTCAGATCCCTTCTGTAATCGAGATCCCCTTTTCACCTGAGAGCCTCCTCGGTAGCGGCAGCGGATTCGCCTACGGATTGCAGATGACGGGCAAGGTCACCTCTAATATGGACCGCCCTGACCATGGCCCAGCGAGGGTGTCAGTGCAGCATCCATCGGGCCTTATCTTGACGGCAACGGTGGATCCCGTTTTGGCCCGGGCAGGAGCCATGCCCAAAGTTTGGATGGGCGACGAGGCCCCCAGCGAATCCCAAGCCATCCCCCCACCCGTGATCCGATGGTTTAAGGAAAATGACGTAACCACTGGTTTTTTCGTCGATATCAGCAAAATGAGGCGTGGCCGCTATGATTTCTCCCTTGACTTGCAAAGTCCGAGTAAGGCAAATCAGGACCACACTGATTTCCTGATCTGTAAATCAGTCTGGACGCAGGTAAAACCGAATCGAATGGCACCCAGTCGAACGGTTCCCGTCCAGCCACGAAGCCAATTTAGTCATGAAAATTGAGGATTTTAATGCCCAGCAAGCCCAAGTCGGATGGCAATCGCGCCAGCCACGATTCTCACAAAGATCAAAACGATTCCCATCCTACGGAAGAGGGTTCGATGTCCAACCAAGAAGATTTTGCTTCTCCCAACGAAATCCGCAATGAAATCCGCAATGAAATCCATAATGAAATCCACAACGAGGCGGATTTTGCTCCCGGAAATTCCGGAGAACCCGCCGAGACTGAATCAGGCACGTCGAGCCTGAGCCTAAAGGTTTCCAAGGCACTCAAAAAGCGTCTTGAAATGAGCGCCCGCGACGAAGGCGTAACGGTCCAGGACCTGGCGTCTGAACTCTTGGCTGAAGGCCTGGTTCTTCGTGCATGGGAAATTGTTGAGCGTAAAAGCGCCATGCGCGGTGGCGCCGGACCTGCCGCTGGAAGCACACAGCAACACCAGCAGCACCAACGCCAAGGCAACGTCCGTCAAGGCCACTCAGGCGGTGGCGGCAATAGCGGCGGCTCCCCCAACCGGCACGGTGGAGGCGGCAGCAATAGCGGCGCCCCTAACCGCCACGGCGGCGGCGGCGGCGGCGGGCGCATGAACAAGCGCCACGCCAACCACGCGGCGTCGCTGAATGTGATGGAAGACAAGGCTGCCTTCCTTGAATACGTTCGCAATCAGGAACGCAAGAATCATAATCGCTAAGGATGACGTAGACGCAAAAAAACCAGGCATCGCTGCCTGGCTTTTTTTTTACCAATTCAAATCTGTTGGAAATTGGCAAACGACCAGTCGTGAGACTAGTGGTTTGCTTTTTCCTTCAGGCTCTTCAACGGGCGAATTTTAACAACGTTACGAGCCGGCTTGGCTTTGAACGTGGTTTCTTCGCCAGTGAACGGGTTGATGCCTTTGCGAGACTTAGTGGCTGGCTTGTGCACCCGGGTAACTTTCATGAGGCCTGGGATCACAAATGCGCCTGGGCCTTTCTTGCCAATGTCCATGCCCATGATTTCACCAAGGGTCGTGAACATGCCGCCAACATCTTTACGCGTCAAACCAGTTTGAGCGGAAATGATGGTCAAAATGTCGCTCTTGGTGCGTGGACGTGAAGCATTCGGAATCGGACCAACCTTAACCGGCTTTGCTGCCGTCTTGGTGGTTTTTGCCTTCACTACCAGCTTCGTGACTTTCTTCGTCTTTTTCTTTGCCGCCATCTTTGTAGCTCCTCCATGGATGTCAGATGAAACGTGATCTGAAAACGATAAGGTGCATCCATCGAAAAATCAAGACTCAAACTGATCAATGCGGATGTTTTTCTGATCCGGCGCTCTGCCACGCAGATGGATGTTCGCACATATAGCGCACCAAACCGTGACGCAAATGCTCTTCTAGGACCTCTGGGGCAAGCGTTTGCTCGAGACAGCGAATAATCTGAAGACCATGAGAATCGAGTGAATCAAAGTATCTTTGCTTTAGTTTTAAATACTGTCCGGAGGTGCCGGAACGGATTTTTTTCAATTCTTCGGCCGCAACAAGCCGCATTTTGGCGAGCATGCCGTCATAAACAGCCTCCACTTGCGGTTCCCGACGCTTCACCTCTGCCTGCGCTTGCGGCACCAAAACCTGCGCCTGCAATGGTTTTGGCAGGTTCTGCTGCGACAGCACGGCTCGCGATGCATGCAAAACCCACATCAACCGCAGGGCGCTCGCACCGTCATGGGACTCAAACAACACCGGGGCATCGTCCAACGCTGGAGCCAGCCAGCCATGGTCGACGAGCTTCCTCCCCAGCAGCGCAAGTGGTTTCAGCGAATCAGCTAGGGACTCCTCCGGCGGCAGCGCGACCTCAACCTCAACGCAGCCATCTTCACGAACCCAGGAAAATTTCCAGCGCGCAGCCGCCTCGACCACAATCAACCAACCGCGTTCCGTCACCGAAAGATCGTCCCAAAGTCTGCGCGGGACGATAATCGCTGGCAATGCCTGCGTGCCAAAACCTAGCAAAGGCACGAGCATTCCGCGACGCACAGACAGCGACGCCACGTAGCCGCCAGCCCCGAAATTCTCGATGATTTCATTTTCAAAAAAAGGCCCCGTAACACCGGCCCCGCCATGCACCAGACGCAAGCCAAACAATCGCGTGCAAAAGGCATCGACCCGCTCTGCACTCACGCCCGGCAGGCGCTGGCGCAAAGCCGTAGAATCAATATGGAGGTTTACCGAATCAGGTTTGGCCTCGACTTGAGAAAGCCATTCAGCAAGAACATGCGGCATCAGCTCAAGGTCATCGGGCAACAAGCCCACGGGCATTGCGCCTTGTGTGAGATGATCCGAAGCTCCGCCGGACAGCAATTTGCCGAAATTCATCGCTGGACCCGCGCCACATGATTTCACGAGGGCGGCGGCCAGCCAAACAGGCAGGACAACGCAGCCCGGGCGAGCCACGAGGTTCTCAGCCAAATCTTTTGAGAGGTCGATCATGGGGCATAAGGAAACACACCGGAGCGGGCGGGTCAACGGCTTGCAGGCTGCTTCAAATTGGCTGCCAGATCATCGCCGCAACGTCTCGATTCTACTCCTGATTCACGCCTCATCGTTTTGGCGGCATCCGCCAGGGCAGCCTCAAATTGCTCCCGGGGGAAGGTTACAAGGACGTGAATGTTGTAAACATACCCCGCCCGAACGATCTTTTCCTCGCCCGATTCCGGGGATTCGACCTTTTCGTAGTAAATATCGGCCAGGCGAACCGCCGCGCCAAACTGCTTTTTAACCGCACTGGCGACAGCGGCCTCGATGCGCTCCGCTGGACTACCCTTGCCGGAATCTGGTTTCAATTTGCAAACGCCGCGAACTTTGATGCGGGCAGCGTCAATGATCGCAATCTCACTGAGCTGCGTCGCGCCGAGCTGGGCTTTTTTCACACCTAATGGCAAATCCATTTCATCCAATTGAACCGCATGAAACTGGAATCCAGATTCTTGCCAAAGCAATTGGGATGGCTTGACGGAAACCCAGGGCGGCGTTTGTTCCTTGCTCTTTTCCAAGACTTTCGGCCCAAAAAGCGCGCCGACAAAAACACATCCTCCGATCAACAGAACCGTCTCAGTGATGGCGGCAACGGCCAAAACACGGGCAAAAACTCTAAATCCAGACATCGCAATTGCCACCATAGCCACCGGCCCCTTCATCATATTTTGTTCAACTTTCGGATCGACTTGATTTTGTCCAAAACACGCTGACGTAGCGCTGGATTTTCATCAAGGATCAACGTCATCACCTCGATATCATCTTGGGTTCCCCGGACTTTTTCCGTTAGAAAACTCTTGCCCTTAGACTTGGCAATAGATTTTTTTGCTTTGTCATCCGAATTGCTTTGATCATTAGCCATGACGCAAAACCTCCCTTAAAGCATGTGGTAAACCAAGCCTGCCCCGTACCACCGGTCTAACCTCTCAAGATCGGCATTGACCGCTTTGTCCTCCGCGTTGCGCGGCTTGCGGTAAAGCTGAAATCGCTCGTGGCCCTCGATGCGGATCGCCAGGTTGATCGCCGCAAAAATATCGATGGCGGCCATCCCATCGTAGGATTCCATTGTGATCGAAATGGTCGAAGCCTCGCCGGCCTCTGGCTGTTCTGGCATTGCCTTTAAATCATCGAAACGCTCAAGGTTGATGCTGCCAGCCCCGAGCAGCCTGATCCTTGGGGATATGTTGTAAACAAGTCCGGCGACAACTCCAGGGAAAATAAATGAAGTCGGTGGCTTGAGAAGCGCCGAGTCCGAAGTGCGCGTGTAGGTTGCGCCGAGGCTGCTTCCCACCAAATAACCAAGCCCCTGGTAAATTTGCAGGTGATAGCTGTACTCCCAACGTGTCCAGAATCCGACATCGCCAATATGGGTACTTTTCAGGGGTCCAAAGCGTCCAACCTGCCAACTCCCAGAAAGGTAGCCCGTGGTCGCGGCGAAATTGTGTTCTCCTCGAAAGCCCCGGACCATGCGGTCCCAGAGGCTGAATTCCCGGACAGGCGCTGCATCTGCCCCCCAGGCGGACGTAGATCCAAGGAGGGCGGAAACCACCATGGCTTTGACAATTTTTCTGCTAAAGAGCATTCACTAGACCCGTAAGAAGTTTCTATGAACCAGTATAGCCGGAAAATCACGACCATGCAGGCAAACGACCCATTTTCGACCTTGATCCAGGGTGACCCCTTTATCGCCATCATGTTGGCGGTATTTTTCTTGCTATGCGCTGTTTTTGTCGGGGGGCTGATCTTACGCCAGATCAAGCTGCGCCGGGACAGGGCGGGGCTGTCGGAGGGGCTAGCAGAATCTCTTTTAGAATCCAGTCCAGAAGCCCCTTCCGAATTCGTTGCAGAATCCTGGTCCGACCGTTTGCAAAGCGGCCTGTCCCGCACCCGTGCCGCCTTTGCCAACAGCTTTGGCAGCATTTTTGGATTGGGCACTCGATTCAGCGAGGAACTCCTCGAACAAATCCACGAAGCCCTTTACCGCGCCGATTTTGGGGTTCAAACCACCGACCTTTTGGTGGACCGCCTGCGCCAAAAATTTCAAGGTCACGCCAAAAATCACGACACTGCCCACAACAATGAAACAGCGGTTTTGACCTGGGAACAAATTCGCCCATTACTCGTCACGGAAATTCAGTCGCTGTTTACCCCACAAGGCCCGGCCCTGAAGTCCACCTTGGCGTCCCCATCAACCTCCACCTCGCCGCAAACTCCGCCCCCAGCAGGGCCCCATGTCATTTTAATTGTCGGCGTCAACGGCGTTGGCAAAACCACAACGATTGGCAAACTTGCCGCCTGGTATCAGTCCCAAGGGAAAAAAGTCTTACTGGGCGCCGGCGACACGTTTCGCGCTGCGGCCATTGACCAGCTTCAGACCTGGGCTGATCGCGTGGGGGTGGACCTTGTCAAACAACAGCCGGGTTCAGACCCCGCCGCCGTTGCCTTTGACACGGTAAAATCCGGCAAAGCCCGCAATGTCGACGTCATCATCATCGACACGGCCGGCCGTCTGCACAACAAAGAAGGCTTGATGGCGGAACTCGCCAAGATCAACCGCAGCATCGCCAAGGAACTACCGGGAGCTCCCCACGAGACCCTTTTAGTCATCGACGCCACCACCGGTCAAAACGCCGTTCAGCAGGTCCGGGCGTTCAACGAAGTGGTCAAGTTAACTGGCCTGGTCGCCACCAAATTGGATGGCACGGCCAAGGGCGGGGTCTTGGTCGGGATCGCCCACCAATTTCAGGTGCCGATTGCGTTCATTGGGGTCGGCGAAAAAGTCAATGATCTCAGGCCCTTTGACGCTTCCGAATTCGTTTCGGCGATTTTTTAGTCATGGCCAAAATCTCGTCACGAAATAATCTTTAAAAACTCCTAAAGCCCGGCTGCATCACGCCGATCCTCTTTATGAAAGAGGAATTTTGGATGATGCTCAGATTTCATCGCTATGGGCGCCTCGGCGTTGCCCTCACGGCAGCAACGCTGGCTTCTTCTTGTTTAAAAGGCCCCGGATTTTTGCAGCAGGGCGAGACCGAAGCCGCGACCTCGTTCATGGAAACCACTGAAGATGCCGGAGACGTCACGGGTATATTCACTGCTGCCGCGAATCGCTATCAGGTGATCCTGGCGGCAGCCAACTCCGCGGTATCGGGCGCTTCGGTGACTTTTCCACCAGGGTCGCTATCCATCGATGCTTCGATCATCCTTGGCGAGGGGGCCGACGCTGCCAGTTCTGACGTTCTGGCGCAGCTTGGGCTTAGTTCATCATCTGCAACTGGGGTTGGATCGTCGCTCTACGTCGCGACTTCAGCCAATACCGATCCCGTTGTCCCAATGTCGCTCAGCTTGCCACTTCCCACTTCCGGGGGTCTAACAGGACTTTTTTTAGACCAAGACACCACGAAGTATGCTGTGGCCTACGTCGGACTGAAAATGATGACCAAAAAAACGTCCGTTGGTTTAATTCCTAACAAAGAAATTACTTTCAAAGACGGCAAGGCCACATTCGAGACGTCGACTTGGGGCAGTTACCGGTTGGTAGAAATCAAATTCAGCGAAGAAGTCGAGAAGCCCGTCGAACGCCTGGTCAAAACCACCGCCGAAGCACCACCGGAACGCAACAACGAGGTCAAAACCCTGCCCAAAATGTTGGTCACCGCTCGCACGCCCTTTGTTGTGTCGCCCGTCGGAACAGTCACCATTACGGGAGAAAACCTGACGGGTATGAGAGCCTTTATCAAAGATCGCAAACTGTCTCTCACAGAATCCAGCGACGGCAAGTCCTTTAGATTGGAGCTGCCGAAGAAGGAAGACTTGATCGCCGCCACCAAAACCGCCACCACTCCCGGTCGCGGAGGCGGCATGTTCATCATCAGCCTTGGCCAGAAAGGATCATCTGGAACGGAAACCAATGTGATGATTTTGGACACCGGGACAACAGCCAACGCCAACGCCTTTAGTCTAAATTCCGAAGCCATTTGCGCGCGTCAGGAATTCATCGCCGGCGATGGCACCCCTCGCCTTGGAACTGGAACCACGAACTGCACGGGCCGCCCGTCACAGGAGGTTGCATGCAATTCTGATCTCTACACAGGTTGCCGCATCGAGGGTACGTTTAAAGCCGCCCTCTCGGCTCGGGTGGTCGTAGGCAACATTAAAAAGGGAATAACAATCAGCAAAGTTACCGGGGATTTTCCGAGCGCTAACAATCCACTGCCCGACGCGGGCGCAGTAGGCATTGCGAGTTATCCCGGTACGAGGTCAGACACAGCGCCGCTGCCCATGAAACTCTTTGATGCCGCCGGCCAGCCCTTCACCATCAATCTTTTGCGGGTGGCAGCAAACGACACGTTGACCCCCGGAAAGGACGACATCACGCGAGATGGAACAAACACCCTTTACATGCCATTCCAGATCACCGGTGTTGCCAATAATTTGATACCGGCAAATATTTCCGCAGGCACAACATTATTCGGCGTTGCAGGGACCGCGTTGATGAGGTCCTACTGGACCGCCGCCACTGTTGATAGCACGACAACCTGGACCGATTCCGCCACCGGTTACCAATGGAAAATTGGCACTGCTTCAGCAAATTCCTCTAATGTTTCTTGCTCAGCTGGACATGTAGCTTTAGGCATGGACCTAAAATGGGCCCTTCAAACCGGTATCACCAGCGGGCCAGGGCTGCTATCATCTCCCCCCTTCCAATTCAGCGTCTGGTATAAGGAAGACAGTGGCGGCACCTCCACCAATAAAACGGTGACGTTCAATTCAGCGTTAGGGGTGACCCTGGACTCGGGTGCCGCCTATGCCATGGTCCTTTGTGTCACGCCAACGGGCGGCGGAGGTAATCCGCTATGAAAAAACAGTTTTTAAAACTGGCCGTTTTATCATGGTTCATTGGGACTGGAACTTTGTTCGCTCAATCTGCCAGCGATTATTTTGTGGCCATTGCTGACAAAACTTCGCCCGTGATCATCGCCACCGATGCGAATCAGATTTGCAACAACATCTCTTTCATCCATGCCGTAACTGGAAAAGCCACGACAGGCACGAGCCAAGACGGGAATTGCCTTGGCAAACAAACTTCCGTGCTAGGCAATTGTTCGGCTGACGGCAGCATCAATTGCGTCGTGCCATCCGGCGGAAATTTGAAGGCCGTTGACGCATCTACAACCTCAGTTTTGAAGCCCGAAAACATCCGCAAGGGCGTCACCATTGGCGGAGTCACCGGCCAGTGGCCAGCAGCAAACTCAACAGACACAAAACTGAGCATTTTAGGGGGCACCGCTTTAACGCTGGATGGGCTCCCCAATTACAGCGGCATCACCTCAACGAGCAGCAAAAAAGAATACACCCTCTTTGGAGACGACGGCAAACCGTACAAGTTCTCGATCTCATCGATTGGCACGACAGTTGCGGCTTCCACCACAACGGCTAATTACACAACGCAATCCAACACCTTGTTCAAGCGATTCACCCTGACTGGCAATGAGTTCCTGATACCCGAAAACATCAAGGCGGGAGTCCAAATTTCTGGCGTGATCGGAAACGCGGTACCGCGATCGAGTTGGAACAAGCTCTCGAATGGCAGTGGCGATTATTTTTCTGTGACCGATAGAAATACGAACGCAACCGATCCTATTGCCAAAGCAAAAGTATTTTTTGATCCTGCAACCGCAAACAAGTGGATGCTACTGCGCAATAACGACACCGGTGCGCTAGCCAAAATCCTGTCGTGGGCAGACGCGAATACGATGTGCAGGAACGCCAAAACCACCAGGGATGATGTGGACATGGGGACATGGGCTCTCGCGAATGAAAAAGAGCTATTTTGGGCCCAGGTCACGGGTGGCACTGGCAGCAATGGATTATTTGCAGCGGAAAGCCTGTTTGGCGGGTCAGAAAAAAATTTTTGGATTTCTACTGCCACGGCAGATGAAAACAAAGTCGCGCATTTTCCCAACAGCTTCCAACCTCCGGATACTGACGATCCAATACCTACATCCGCGATGATCCTCTGTGTCCAAAGATTTACCGCCGCTGGCGACGGAGGCGTCAACGTCGGCGCTCAGCCCGACAGTCCATTTACGCTCGTCACGGCAACGCCTATTGCATTCACCGTCAATGTCAATAGCAATAGCCTTAGCCTTGGGGCCCACATTTACCAAACGGCCGACGACCAGATGGCGTTGGCCTTCGTCTTTGGCTTTAATCCAGCGAATAGCGCCTCTAGTGAGTCTCCGTTTCCGAAAACCCCGGTTGCCACCATCACAGATGTGTGCGATACCGTTAAAAACTATTTAGCTGCTATAGCTCTGCCAGAGCCCCTCAAGGCCGGAACATGGGCTCCACTGACACGAGCTCAAATGGATTTCCACAAACTAGGCTTCACACAAGCTCCGTTCTTGAAGACAAGTAGCTCAGCCACCAACATGCTCTACGTGCTTGGCAGGTTTTTCATCGCCTCTGATACCTCAGCCAGCAGTTATAAAACCTTCAAATTCTCTGCGGCAGCCGCGGCGGCAATAGAAGATTCTGCTGTGACTCAAGGGAGCATCATCTGCACCGGGGTGCCCATTAATATTAGCGGTTGATTCGCCGGCGGGGCTTCGTTTGATAATAATGGGGCCGCGACTTTCCGCGGAAAGTGCACTCCTCATCTTTCCGATTTTACTTGACAGAAAAACGGAACGTCTTTTGCGAAATGGCATCGCAGCCTTGCGGGGCAGCGTATTCCCTGCGCCGCAAGGCCTAAAATAATCGCCAATCGATGCGCCGTGAATCAGGCGAGGGTCAAAGGAGATTTGGGCTTTGTCGCGATTCTAGGCCCATTTGCGCCATCCAAAAAAACCCGTGATAAGAAATTCACTGGGCGCAAAACCTGTGATGCATTGATCCAACAACGAGGGGCAGCAAATGGAAATACCAATAAATTTAGCAATGGATTTTTTAGGCGCAAAAAAACTTTCCGACACCGACTTAACCGCAGCCTTGTATAAAGCTATCGCCTCGGAACGCAGCCAGATCGCCGCCTCGATTGCCTGCCTCATTGAGATCACAGCCCGTGATCTGCATACGCGTCAGGGCGCGTCCTCGCTTTTTGTCTATTTGACGCGTGACCTGAAATTGTCGGAATCGTCAGCCTCAAAACGCTGCGCCGCAGTCAGGGCGATCCGTCAGTTTCCAGAAATATTGGATCTCGTGCAATCGAGTCGGCTGCACCTGTCAAATATTTCCCTGATCTCGCGCCACCTAACCCGCGAAAATTCTGGGAGGCTGATCGCCTGGGCACAAAACGAAACACATCGTGGACTTGAAAAAAAGTTGGCTTTGGAATTTCCGCTGCCAGCACGGCGCGACACCATAAGGCCGGTCGTTTATTTAGTTTCTGGCGCGAAAGCGCCAGAAACTATCCCGAGCGTAGCGAGGGATCTCGATGCGCTACCCATAGCGTTGTTTGGCGGCGACCAGTCCGACATAGATTCGGATGGGCCAGATTTTGTTTTTGAGCGTGGGCCGTCGTCGGGATCTGGATCAGATCGTGAGTCTGCCGACGTCGGGGCAGCTTTGGGGATTCGCCTGCAGATCACGCTTAATCCCGACGCCGCAGCGGACTTTGAATACCTGATGGCGGCGATGCCAGGAAAATCCGCGTCCGAAATTTTGTCCCTTGCCCTTTGCGAGCTGCGCAAGCGTCGCGCATTGGTGGCGGGTAAATCTCCATCAGCGCAGCCGTCTCCCTCTAGGCTGCCATCTAAGCTACCATCTAAGCTGCCATCTAAGCTTCCGCCAGCCAGCGGCCGTCCTCCGAAGATCGCCACCAGCAAAACACCTAGGCCGTCCCTTAGCAGCAAGTATATTCCCGCGACCCTGCGCCGGGACGTGGCCCAACGGGATGGCCACCGCTGCACCTATGTGGCCGCCGCTGATTCCGGCCCCGACGGCGCGAGGCGCTGCGAAGCCATTCACCAACTAGTTTCTGGCGCTTTCGCGCCAGAAACTATCCCGAGCGTAGCGAGGGATCTCGATGCGCTACCCATAGCGTTGTTTTGTCGCGCGCACAATAATTTGGCGGCGAAAGATCTCATGGGAAAAGAATTTATCGAAGCGCACTTTCCGCGGAAAGTCGCGGCCCCGTCACCTTGATGCCGCAGGCGAGGGACCATTTCCTTCATAGCGAAGGATTCCGGCAAAATCATTGAGCCGTTGCAAATGACGATTTTAAGGAGTTCCGCTGAACCTACGCCAATGAAAACCTAACTCAAGACTCAAACGACTCGGTTTTGAATTGATCGGGCACGACGCCTTTTGAGAGGGCGTGGGCACGGCCGAGGTCCATCATTTCTTGCGGGCCGCAGGACATGAAGGTGATGTTGCCATAGTCGCCGGAGGCGGCATCGGCAATGCTCTCGGCAATCATGTTTTCGTTGATGCGGCCGTAAAGGAAACCTTCCTTCTCGGCGTGTTCGCGAGACAGACTGACGATGACGCGGCAGCCCGGGATATTGCGCAGCGCGTTCAAGTCTTCCCAGCAAATCAAGTCCTTGGTGGACCGGTAAGAGACAAGAAGGGTCATCTTGTCGGGCGAGCCCTTTTGACCGAGGCGCGACACATGATCGCGCATGATGCTGACAAAAGGCGTCACACCGCTGCCGGCGGCAATCATAAACAAGTGTTTTTTGTCGTTGGCCGGGTCGTAACAGAAGCGGCCGATGGGGCCGCGGGCACGCAGGATGGATCCAGTGCGGACGTTGTCGCAAAGCCAGTTGCTGATCAGGCCCTTTTCCACGCGTTTTACGGTGAAGGCCACCGTGTCGGGCTGGCAGGGCGAAGACGACATGGTGTAACTGCGGACAATTGGTTTGTCGGCGACGTCGTCGAAACGGAACGTCAGGTATTGCCCGGCAATGTAATCAAACGCCCGGATGCCCTCTTCGGCATCGACCATCAAAAAAGTGTCGGTGTCGGGAGTCTCGTGGATGACGTGAGCCACGCGAAGGTTCATCCACCCGCGCTTGACGCGGCGATCGGGGGTCGGAGCAAAGATGTTTTCAGTCGTCGTCATAAGCATCACAATTCCTGAACCGGAAGTTTAAGTCATAAGTTGCGGCAGTATCCGGTTAAAGCTTCGCCCGCAATTGAGCCACTGCTGCTGAATATTCTTTTTCAAGGCGGGCGACAAGCTCCGCACAACTGGGGATGTCGCGCACGGCCGAACAAATTTGCCCGATTTCAAGTTCGCCGTTGGCAAGGTCGCCGTCAAGCATGCCGGATTTGGCGCGGCCCTTACCCAAATGCGCCATGATTTCTTCGGCGGGGGCGCAGCGGGCCTCGAGGGCTTTGATCTCCTCGTAAAACTGGTTTTTAAGCAAACGCACGGGAACAATCTGCTTCATCATCAAAAACGTCGAGTCAGCCTTGGATTGGATCATGGCATTTTTAAAATTGGCGTGGGCACTAGATTCCTGTGTCGCAGCAAAGCGCGTCCCGATCTGGACGCCGGCGGCCCCGAGGGCCATGGCAGCGGCGATGGCCCGGCCATCGGCAATGCCCCCGGCGGCGATGACCGGGATTTTGACGGCATCGACCACCTGGGGAATCAAAACCAAGGTCGTGATCTCGTCACGGCCGTTGTGACCGCCGGCTTCGAACCCCTCGGCCACCAGGGCGTCGCAGCCGGCGTCTTCGCACTTTTTGGCCAAATCAGGCGACGACGTGACGTGGACCACCGTGCAGCCGTGGCCTTTCAAAAAGCCCGTCAGCTTTTTGGGGCTGCCGGCCGACGTAAAAAAAATACGCACGCCAAAATCCAAGGCGATTTTGACCTGTTCGTCGATTCCTGAATAAAGCAGCGGCAAGTTGATTCCAAAGGGCATTGGGGCCCCAGATGGTGTCGAGGTCAAGGCCCTGGCCTTTTCCAAGTGATGCTTCAACAGGTCGGGTTTCATCGACCCACCGCCCACCAGCCCAAGGACACCAGCATTGCTGGCGGCAGCGGCGAGTTTTCCACCGGACACCCAGACCATGCCGGCTTGGACTATGGGCAGACGCGTGCCAAGAAGTTTGGTGAGGGCATTGGGGGACGAAGCAGCGGCTGGGACTGAAGTCATCGGCGAAAGCCCTCGCATTAGAAACCCTAAAAATAGCACAAATATGCCCTAGGCATAAAATAGTCGCCGACCGAGGCCCTATGCGATAATAGACAGGCCTCTTGCTTGAACCAATAAAAGCACCAAAAAAAAAGACCCGACAACGTGGACAAGAAAACACCCTCCAAATCTGAAAATGGCTACCAATTGCTGGATTCCGGCAATTTCATGAAGCTGGAGCAAGTCGGCCCATGGCGCATTGCACGACCAGCGGCCCAGGCTGTTTGGCGACCAAGGCTTTCCGAAAACGAATGGAAACTGGTCGATGCCAGCTTTGAACGCTTCAAGGGCGGCGACGGCAAATGGACCGTCCACAACCGGAAATTGCCTGTACACTGGCCCCTGCCCTGCGGACCCGTGACCTTGAATGTCAAGCTGACTGATTTTGGGCACCTCGGCATCTTCGCCGAACAAGACCGCAATTGGCCGCGTTTGCTGGAGTTGGTGGAATCCGGGCAAAGTCGCGTCACGGCAAGCGGCGTCTCCGCCACGGCCAGCGCCTTTCAGGTCCTGAACCTGTTTGCCTATACGGGCGGCTCAAGTTTGGCCTGCGCCCGCGGCGGGGCTCATGTCGTTCATGTTGATTCCTCGAAAACCAGCGTGGCCTGGGCACGGGAAAACGCGGAAATTTCCCAATTGGCCGCTAAACCCATTCGTTGGATTGTGGAAGACGTCCGCAAATTTGTGCAGCGCGAAGTCCGGCGCGGATCAAAATACCATGGCATCATCCTAGACCCACCTACCTATGGTCGCGGCGGCAACGCCGAGATCTGGCAGATTGAAGATCACCTGCCTCCGCTTTTGGACGACCTGGAAAAAATCCTGGCCGATGATTTTTCATTTGTGATGCTCTGCGCCCATTCGAATGGCTACACCCCGCTGGCCCTTAAAAACCTGGTCCATGACATGCTCCGCCCCAGGGCCAAACTGAAGTGCGATTATTTCGCCGAAGAAATGCTGGTTGAGGAAATGATGATTCTTGAAAAGGGCGATGGGACCGCCCCCGGCAACCGCCCCGGCGACAGCGCAAACCAACGCCTTCTTCCCAGTGGTGCCATGTGCCTGACCGTCCGGAAATAATTACCAGCACGCAAAATGCCAAATTAAAGGCACTGATTGCCCTGCGAGATCGCAAAGAACGCGAGGCCACCGGCCTTTGCCTGGTCGAGGGTGCCCGCGAAATTCAGATGGCAGCAGAAAACGGCTACGAAATTGAGACGCTTTATTTTTGTCGCAGCGAATTTTCTGGCAACACTGGAAACACAGACAATAAACGCAACGCCGAAGCGCGCCTTAGAACTCTAAGTGGCTTCTCCCGCCAAGTATTTGAACTGGGCGACGCGGCTTTTGAAAAGGCCGCGATGCGCGAAGGGCGCGACGGCCTCATGGCCACAGTCAAAACACGTACCTGGACTTGGAACGACTTGGGCCTGGCTTCTAGGCAATCGCCGCCCGCGCCCGCGCCATTGATTCTGGCCGCTCAAAACATCGAAAAACCAGGCAACCTCGGCGCGTTGTTGCGCACCGCCGAAGCCGCTGGCGTCACGGCCCTGGTGACCCTCGACGCCAAGGTCGACGTCTGGAATCCCAACGCCATCCGGGCCAGCCTGGGCTGTGTATTTAGGATTCCCGTCATCCAACAAACGTCGGCAGATTTTGCTGCTGAATGCGCCGCGCGCGGCATCACAACCGTGGCGGCTGCTTTGACCGAAAACAGTCGGCCACATTATGAAGTCGCCATGACCGGGCCAACGGCCATTGTTATGGGCAGCGAGGCCTGGGGGCTGACGGAATGGTGGCTGGCCCACGCCGCAGCCACGGCCATGATCCCAATGCGTGGCAAGGCAGATTCCCTTAACGTTTCGGTGGCGGCGGGCATTCTTGTTTTTGAAGCTCTGCGCCAAAGGGGCAGTGACGACACCCGCTTCCGCAGCAATAGCCGCGCGCCAAATGGTACCGAGCCGTAAAAACTACAAAACCCGTGACCGGGTCCAAGTAGTAATCAGTCTCTGGTGTAGTGCTCATAACGTTCCGGATCCGCCTGCCAGGGAGTGTACTCCCACTCCTCAGTCGGCGGTATGGTTAACGTAAAGAAAGCAATCACGGCAATGACTGGCAGTACGGTCAACCAGCTATGAATAAAACCTGCGGCCACCGGAAAAATGACCAGCGCCATGAAGGCTCCGGCTCCAAGGCACCACGTCATCAAAGACGCCCGGCGGCCCTGATAAACAACCAAATGGGCAAAACGCATTTTGGGATCAATCTCTTTTTTGTTACTTGCCGGTTTTGCTGCTGCCACTGGCGCCCCCTTTGGTTAATTCATGGGATTTGGAAGTGACCAGATGAAACTGCTTTAGTCCAAGCAAGTGCCACCGGATCCCTGCAATGCCGCCCAACATCAGACAAAAACAAAATGAATTAATTTGCCCCCCCGGCGCCAACCAGATTTTTGGCCAGGCAATCACTGCAAAAACGCCGATCATCACGATGACCAGGGCATAATTCAAACCGCCGTAGGAATCCGTACAATCGGCCCCCTTGACAGGCATTCCCAGCACGATCAAGACCGTGCAAAGACCAAACCCCATCGTGAGAAGGTCGATCAGCTCGAAGGCAATCAAAAAATCCAATGCCGATTGAAAAACTCCAGGCACTCGATACCTCCAACGCCTCTGTTAACAATCCATTCGGCAGAATCGTGGCGGTCCTGAAGCAGGCAAAAATTGCCGACATATCAGCAAGTTCGACCCAATGGCCGAGATTCCCCTTCCGACCACGCCGCCGGTCGGTATAAGATGTTAGAATTCTTGGCAATTCGAAACGCACCTTCGAGGAAAACCATGCGCAACAAAGTCGTCTTAGTCGTCACTTTGGGAATTGGCTTTTCAGCCTTTTTGGCCGTTCCTGCCTTTTCAGCCGTACCAGCCACGGGATCAGACGAGGATTCTTCCGAGGACTCCCAAACTGATTCCTCAACCGACTCCATGACCGGCACACCGCCCGAGGCCAACCCCGAAGCCGAAACAAACTCGATGCTGCGGGCTGCGCGCCAGGTCCACCTGGGTCAAATCCGCTTTGACGAAAACGCATTCGACTTTGGGCGCGTCAAACGCGGCGAAAAACTGAACCACCGCTTTACCTTTAAAAACGTCGGCAAGGGCCCACTTAAAGTCTATGGCGTCCACGCTGCATGTGGTTGCACCGCAGCCGAAGTCGCCACCGACAAGGAATACCCGCCACAGGAAGTCGGTGCCATCGACGTCACCTTTGATACGACCGACTTCAATGGCAGCATCGTGAAAACCGTCACCGTGATGACCAATGAGCGCCACGTGCCGGACCGCACCCTGTCCATCAAGGCAACCGTCGTCAGTGAATTTGAAATTAACCCGCCCCTGGCCGACTTTGGCGAAGTTTTGTCCCAGACAGGCGGCACGCAACAGATATTCATCAAGCCACAACCGGGCCAAAAATTTTCCATCGAAAAAATCCGCTTCAACGCGGAGTCTCTCGCGGTTTCTTCCCTTACCAAGGATGGTGGTTATTTACTGAGCGTGGAACTCAAGAAAAACATTTCACCAGGGTTCCTCAAAGAAACGATCTACATTAAGAATGATTCAAAATCGTTGCCGGAACTGCGAATTCCAGTCCGGGCCACCGTGCGCGGCAACATTGAAATCGAACCCCGCTATTTGGAATTTGGCGCAATTTCCCCGACCGCCAAAAGCAGCCGTTCGGTTACCGTGACCGGGATGCAAGATTTTGAAATCAAAAACATCCGGATGGACCTGAACTTGAATGGCACGAGGGTGAAAGACACTTCGTCACTGCTCAAAATGAATCCAGTGAGCACTGATAAGCTAAAAAAGTTGATCGCCATTGACCTGATGAACAAAACGGAAAAGGCCGGCAGCGTGCATGGCAAGCTCTTCATTGAGACCACGGATCCCCAACAAAAAGAGATCGCCGTCGACTTCTACGCGTTTTTCAGGTGAATGCCATGAATCAAAAATTAATGCTGGCTATGTATGTCGTCGAAGGATTGCTTTTCATCGTTGGGTCAGTGATGTTTTGGATCACTGACTCAACACCTGCATTGGCGCTCAGCGCCTCAGTGGATCACACCCTCAAGGGCAGTCTTGTTGCCCCCGGTGATCCTGATGGCGAGACACTCGCCAACCAATGACTTGCCAAATGACTTGCCAAATGATTGACCTTCTGATGTCTCTGGCTTGACTCTGACCGGCCGGTAGTGCTCCGTGCGGCCGTAGAACACGCCCGGAGATTTCTTGCTCTCGTAGAGAAATAAAACTTCGCGCATCTGACCGATTTCCGCCGCCACCTGCCGTTTAATGATGCCATCTTGCAGGGCATTGAGCCGCGCCAGGCGTTCTTCCATGACAGCCTCTGGAATCTGCCCCGGCATGCGGGCTGCTGCCGTGCCTTTGCGCGAAGAATATTTGAAGGCATAAATGAAGCTGTACTGAACTTCCTCAACCAACTTCAAGGTGTCTTCAAACTCTTCGTTGGTCTCGCCGGGAAAGCCGACAATCAAATCGGTTGAAATCGCAATATCTGAAACGGCCTCACGCAACCACCGGATGCGCTCGCGGTATTCTGCCACCGTCACCTTGCGGCGCATCACTTCCAGAACGCGATCACTGCCGCTTTGAACGGGAAGGTGCATGTACTTGCCCATACGCGGATCATCGGCAAACAACTGGGCCAATGGCACCGTAAAATCGTGGGGATTGCTCGTGGTGAAGCGCAAGCGTTGCAAGCCGGGCAAATTTGCCACTTGCCGCAACAACTCCACAAACGGGCCGGCGTCGGTCGCCGTAAGACTGCCTCCCGCAACCAGATCAAGGCCATAAGAATTAACATTTTGTCCGAGCAACATAATTTCTTTAGAGCCGCTGGCGATCAACAGGCGGCACTCCGCCAGAATCTCCTCCGCCCGGCGCGAAACTTCCCGCCCACGGGTAAAGGGAACAATGCAAAAGGTGCAGAAGTTGTCGCACCCTTGGATGATGTTGACGAAACGTGTGACTTCATTTTTGCCGGTCAACGTCGGCGGAGCCACCTGTGGGCTGCTATGAACGTCGGCATTGTCATCATGATCATGATGCTGGCGGGCCTTTTCTGCGCCCGGCTTATTAAATCCAATGGATATCGCTGGACCGGATTCTTGTTTCAGCAGCGCCGGAAGGTCAGTAATTTTTCCCGGCCCAACAATGACGTCAATCTGGGGGGCCGCCTTAAAAAGCTTGGCGCCTTCGGCTTGGGCCACACATCCAGCCACGACAATTTGCACGCCGGGCCGCTGTTCTTTTAATTCACGCAAAACCCCCAGCCGGCTGAGGACCTTGTGCTTGGCCTTTTCCCGGATGTGGCAGGTATTTAACAAAAACAAGTCTGCTTCTGTTTCATTTTCCGTCAAAACATAGTCCATACCATGCAGCATGCTCAGCATTTGTTCGCTGTCCGCCACATTCATCTGGCATCCCCAGGTCTCGACGTGAACCTTTTTCATTTGCGATTTTTCTTTCTCGCGGTTTTGGCAGCCTTGCGCATCTTGCGAAGTTTATCTCGGTCTACCGGACGTGCGACCTTGGTGTCGGCGCCGGCACCACCGCCAAAAAGTCCGCCCATGGCGCCCAGATCAGGCATACCGCCCGGCATGCCTCCTCCAAGGCCTCCGAGCCCGCCACCCATGGCCGCCTTGCGCAGTTGGTTGAGCTGGCCCAAAGCCTTGCCCCCCGGAATTTTTCCGAGAAGTCCCATCCCCTGTCCAAGCATCCCCATCATCTGGCGCATTTGCTTAAAGCGCTTAATCAGGTCCGACACCTCGCGCGCCTGCCGACCAGAGCCTCGCGCCACGCGCTTGATCCGGCTGTCATTGAAACTGTTCGGGTCCAAGCGTTCACGTTCTGTCATCGAATCGATCATGGCCTTGACCTTGACCAGTTCGCGGTCGTCAAGGTTGACGTTCTTTGGAATCATTCCCTGCATGGGCAGCTTGGCCATGACTTCCTTGAGAGATCCCATTTTCTGAATACTTGAAAGCTGCTCGTAGAAATCCCGAAAGTTGAATTGCCCCTTGAGCATCTTCATGGCTTCGACTTCGCGGTCGCCCTCCGACACGCGGTCGAAGTCTTGCATCAAACCGACAATATCGCCCATTCCAAGAATGCGACTGGCCAAACCTTCAGGACGGAATTCTTCGAGGCGTTCGAGATCCTCTCCCATACCCAGAAACTTGATGGGCTTGCCGGTGGCTTCCTTGATGCTCAGGGCCGCGCCGCCGCGTGCATCACCGTCAAGTTTGGTGATGACCACGCCGTCAATACCAAGGCGAGAATCAAAGGCCTTGGCGGTTGTCACCGAGTCCTGACCCATCATCGCGTCACAAACGAGCAAAATATTATCAGGCTTGGTCAAGCGCTTGATATTTTCCAACTCGGCCATCAAGGTATCGTCGATCGTCAATCGTCCGGCCGTATCGAAAATAACAACGTCTGCACCCTGCGCCGGTGCGGCGATCAGAGCCTGACGGCAAATCTCAACCGGGTCTGCGTTTGGCAGTGAGAAAACAGGAGTCCCGAGGCGCTGCCCCAAGACCTTCAATTGTTCAATTGCAGCGGGGCGATAGATGTCGGCCGCGACCAGCATCGGTTTACGCCCGGATTTTTGCAGGTGGCGCGCAATCTTAGCAGTTGTCGTAGTTTTACCGCTGCCCTGGAGGCCCACCATCATCACGGTTGCCGGACGGAAGGAAGGCAGATTAAGGCTGGTATCCACCGGCCCCATGAGGCTCTCAAGTTCTTGGCGACAGATTTCCACAAAGTGGTCGCCTGGGCGGACCTTCAGCCGCGCATCGCCACTGCCAGCGCGAACTTGGACCGAACGCCCGAGGGCGCCGTCGTGGATGCGTTTTAAAAACGTTTTCGCAACACCGTACTCAACGTCGGCGTCCAACAAACTTTGACGGACAGAGTTGAGCGCCTCTTTGAGGTTTTCTTCGCTGAGGGTCGAGACGCCCTTCAACTGGTCGCGCGCCTGTTTAAAACCATTGGAAAGGATATCGAGCATCGTAAAGGAACCCCATTCTGATATGGGGTTCTATAGACCAAAATTGGGGGCTTGTCCCGGATTTGCTGGCACAAATACGCTGCTGCGCGGGTGTTTCAGCTTCCTGGCGATTCTTTGATAACAGGCCGTGGCTTCGCCGACAGCCATTCAATCTTACCCTCGGCGATGGGGGCTGCGGGCATGGCTGAATCTTCAATGGCGGAGGCAGCCTGCTGCAGAACTTGGACGATGTACGAATACGTTCCAGTCGGTAGGCGCAGGACCTTGGTTTCGCCGTTGGCGACCAGAAACTCGGTGTCACTGGTGATGCTTTCTGCGACGTAACGCTGGGGCGTCCAGGTCACATCATCGATGCCGCCACTTCCAGGCCCTTCCCGCCCGACACAAGCCGGCTGGTTCGGAGAGGTGACCAATCCGAGCTCCTGGGCAATCAAAAGGCGCTGGTGGTTGCCGTCAAAAAGGGGATGCCAGCATGCATAACCAAGGATTGACCCGGCGTCGTGGACAGCATCCGTGGCCATATTTGATGATGGTGTCTCGACGGCCGCCCGGCGACGTCCGCCCCCGGTGCGACGATCCCCAGTTCCAGCCCCACGCCAAGCATTTTGGCGCTCAATCAGCATCGCTTGAGTGAATTTTGCCAGACCCAATACGACATCTTCTTCTGGCTTAAGGGTCACCAGAAAGGTCGAATTGGCCTGGTCAGCCGCAGGCAAGCTGACGGTCAAGGCCCCGATTTTACTTGTATTTTCAAAAATCTGACGCAACGAGCTGACTTCGCCGGCTATTTTTGCCGCCACTGAAGCAGCCATGGCTCTGGCCTCATCTGGCTTGGCCAATTCACCGCAAAACGTGTCAATAACTCGTTGATCATCGAGGACCAGTGGCAATTCCGGGCGCAGTGAACGGCGAATGATCGCGCAGGTGTTTTTCAGAGCCGGCCTTGGATCTACTTCCACCAAAGAATTCTGCAATGCCGTGGTGATGTTGAGACCGATCGCGACGCGGCGCGCCAACAAATAGGGCTGACGAGTCCAACCGGAAATCATTGCCTGCCTGGTTTTTTCAAGGGCCACATGAATCCCTGGGACGTCGGGCGTGGCAGGCTGGCAGATCCAACCGGCAGTGCCACTGGCTGCTGGCTGCAAACCAGCATTGCAGTCGGGGGCAAAGCCTGCCAACCAACCGCCAATGGCCGCGACAACTTCGGGGGTTGCAGCGATGGGAACATCCGCGGGGGCCTCGACATCGGCGCAGGCAGCCTGCATCCATTCGTCGGGCACCGCAGAGGTTGATATGAACTCAGTTGATTCATCACCGAGGTAGCCTCGGACCAGAACTTTGACTCCATAACGACTCACCGTAAAGCGAACCGGGCGCATGCCAAACGGCGTCGCAAGGTCGACTTCCCAGCGCGAGTGAAATGGTGCGGCGCCGCCCGCCGGGTTGCGGCAACTGGAGACCAAGAGTCGCGCCACCTCTTTTTTGGCAAAATCTAATCCAACCACAGCGACAACGGGCTCAGGCTTGAACCATTGAGCCGCTGCCTCACGGGAAGCAATGGCTGCCGGCAGCGCTGAGGGGTTGCCACCCGAGCTGGAGGCCGGGAGTGCGTCATATTGTTTTTTTGGAGTTAAACGGCATCCTGTCGCGGACAAGGAAGATGCGGCTAGCGATGCAAGAAGAAGAAAATGCGGCCTAGTCAACCTCGACTCCCTGAACGGCGAGCTCGATCCGTTCATGGAAACCGCCGGAGGAGAGGGCGGCAGCCTCTACCGACCAAGATACTGGTTGGCAGGATTTCAAGACATAACGGGCGATCTCATCGCCATCGCGATTTTCCATCACTAGATGGATGTCCTTAAGACCCGAACGCTCTTTCATTGTATTTTTGGCCCACAAGTACAAGGAGGGGTCCGTAACAAAATCGCGCTGCAAAACGACGCGCCGAACTTGGCCTGAATTGAGGGAAGAGCCGGATTCGTCGTCCACGCCGACAACTCCGTCAAACCCGCCAAAATCGACACCTTCAATTTCCACGTGGGTGCGAAATGCCTGACGCGAAAATCCTGCAGGAAGTTCCGGAGATGCCGCCAAATAAATAAGCAAAGCCGGAAGAATCAGCAGCGTGGCTGTCCGGAATTTTTGTGCCAGTGGGGCCAGTTTGCCCGCTAATCTGGCGATAGTTTTTGCGCCAAAACCCATTTTCAGGTCCCTGGTGGCCAGACAAAATCTATTGACTTTCTCCAAGGTTAGCATGGTCCCCATGACGACGCCAACCCCCAATTTAGGATTCGGCTCATTAGGCCGGAAGGTTAACGATGGCATCAATCTCGACCAAGACGTCCTTGGGCAGGCGACTCACCTCGACCGTCGCTCGGGCCGGAAACGGTGCTTCAAAAAAAGTGCCATAAACTTCATTAACCTTGGCGAAATCCCCCATGCTTTTCAGGAAGATTGTCGTTTTCACAACATGACCCATGGTGCCGCCGGCAGCCTCGATGATGGCGCGAAGATTTTTTAAAACCCTGACCGCTTGCTCCTCCACATTGTTGCCAACCAGCTCTCCACTAGCTGGATCCAACGGGATTTGACCCGAGACAAACAGCAGGCCTCCGCCATGAACTGCATGAATGGCTTGTGAATAGGGACCGATGGCGGCCGGAGCCGCGCTCGTTTGAATGGCTTTTTTAGTGATGCTCATTTTTTGCTCCAGTGGAAATGACGTTGGACTCATTAATTCCATTAATCTCGGCCATCAGTGCTGGGATCACCGTATCAATAACGCTTGCCGGCAGGGTTTTCATCCCCTGAAGGGCCTCGAGGCTCGCCCGGGCTTCCGACATTTGCTCCATCGCGATTTGCGCCTGGGCCAGATGAAGCTGGAGTTTCCATGACAAAGGCTTGCCTGCGCGGGCTGATTTCACACGCCAGATCACCGCTGGGATCCGGTCATAAAGACCGCATTGACCCAGGACTGCCGTGTATTCAACCAGAAATTCCTCGGATGCGGCGCCGTCGCTGTACGACGCATAGAAAGCTTCCAAGGCATTTAATTTGCGCTCTGGTTCAGCTGGTGCCACGAGCTCGGCGACCATCGACAAACCAGCCCAGGAGTTGTTCTCGCCCGCCAGCTTTTCCAACAACTTCGTGTGGTCTGGAATCTCCATCTGTTCAAAGACCCAGGCCAGCAATTCCCACAGGCCGCAGTGGTTGGCATCGGCATTCAAACCGGCCTCAATCCAGGCCCGTGCCTCATCGAAACGCCGATCATGGATTAGAATTTGCGCCATATTCATGTAGGGGGCGGTCTCGCCTGGAACCAATTTCTGAGCTTCTATAAAAGCCTGTTCGGCTTGCACCAGACTGCCAGCGAGCATGGCGGCGTTCCCAAGATGAAACTGGGCACGAAAATCGGCGACAGGAAACAGGTCACGGTGCGCAGCATACATCTGCAGGGCTGCTGCCGGCATGTCCATGGTGACCAACTCTTCAAGAATATTCACCAAGACTGCGCTGCCAACGTTTGCGGCGCCAACATTGTCAGCGCGCCCGTCGAGCTGATGATCCTGCGCATAAGCGAGCAGGGCCTGACCAAAGGCCGCCGCCGCCTCATCGCTCACCTTGGCCGACAAGTCGCCACGATAATCTGACGTGATGCCCAGGTAACGCCGCAGCGCCGGACCCATGGGAAACGAATTGAAATTAAAACCGGCGTGATCATTATTCAAGACGTTGAACCCTTATGTGCAAATCGCGCAATTGATCGCTGGAAACCTCGCCCGGCGCACCCGTCATCAGGCAAGTGCCCTTTTGGGTCTTCGGGAATACGATGACATCGCGGATTGCATCGCATCCTGTCAAGATCATCGTCAACCGGTCCAGACCAAAGGCAATCCCGCCGTGGGGCGGAGCGCCGAATTTCAGTGCTTCCAGAAGAAATCCGAACTTGGCTTGGGCGTCTTCGTCCGACAGGCCAAGAGTTGCAAAAACCTTTTTCTGAACTTCGGGATCATGAATCCGGATGGAACCGCCCGCCACTTCATTGCCATTAAGCACGAGGTCGTAAGCCGAAGCCTTGATGGCAGCAGGGTCACTGTCCAAAAGCCCGATATCTTGCGGACGCGGCGACGTAAACGGATGGTGCTTGGCGATCCAACGGTTGGCACCCGCGTCTCTTTCCAGCAACGGAAATCCTTGGATCCATAAAAAGTTGAGCTGCGAGGGCTCATAAAGTTTGAGTCGCGCTCCCAATTGATTGCGCAATGCCCCAAGCGAAGCCTTGGTCACGTCATAACCACCCGCTCCAAACAAAACCAGATCGCCCGCCTGTAAATTGAGCTTTTTGTCGATCGCATCCACCGTCTCGTCCGAGAAGAACTTGGCAACCGGAGACTGCCACCCGGCGAGCCCCGATCCTGCGCCCTTTTTGGCCCAAGCCAGGCCCTTAGCCCCATATTGACGAACGAAATCAGTCAATTCGTCGATGTCCTTGCGGCTGAACGCCTCAGCTTGCCCTTTCACCACCAGTGCATTCACGATGCCGCCCGTGCTGATTGCCTCGGCAAAAACTTTGAAGCCACTGGCGGCAACCAAATCGGACACGTCTTGGAGCTTCAATTCAAAACGCGTGTCGGGTTTATCGACGCCGTAATGCTCCATGGCATCGTCGTAGGACATGCGTGGAAACGCTGGAATTTCCCGACCATCAAAAAATTCGCTCACCGCCTGACGGGTGATCGCCTCGAAGGTCGCAAGGACTGCCTCCTCATCAACAAAAGACATTTCACAGTCGACTTGGGTAAATTCCGGCTGCCGGTCCGCACGCAAGTCTTCATCGCGGAAACATTTGACCACCTGATAATAGCGGTCAAAACCCGACACCATCAGCACCTGTTTAAATAGCTGCGGACTCTGTGGGAGCGCATAAAAATGCGAAGGATGAATCCGCGAAGGAACTAGAAATTCCCGCGCCCCTTCTGGAGTTGATTTATAAAGAAACGGCGTCTCGATATCGAGAAAACCCTGGCCCTCAAGAGCCCTGCGCATTGACTTCACGAACTTTATGCGCTTGAGGATGTTGTCCTTGAGGCGCGGACGCCGCAAATCTAGGTAGCGGTATTTGAGGCGCAGCGCTTCACTGGTTTCGGCGTCTTCGCTGACGGGAAAGGGCAGCACGTCGCAGGCATTGAGGATACGCAATTCTTTCACTGCAATTTCGATGGCGCCCGTGGCTATGGCCTTGTTGATCATGCCGTCGGGGCGCTTTTGCACGATGCCCTTTAATGCGATGACGAACTCATTGCGAATGGCCGACGCCGCATCCAGAAGTTGCGGAACAATTCCTGGGTCAACGACAACCTGGGTAAAACCGAAACGGTCACGCACATCCATGAAAATCAATTGGCCGTGGTCGCGTCGCCGGTGAACCCACCCCATTAGAATGACTTCCTTGCCGGCATGGTCCGCGTTAAGCTCGCCAAGATTGTGGGAACGCTGCCAGCGTTGTACGCCAGTTCCAAGGCCCGATCCAAATACAGAAGTCATGTGCTGCCTCCGGAAGCCGCTCGAAGATTAACGACTGCCCGTTTTTTTTGGTAATATCATCAACGGTCAACGCCGCCCTGAACGGCAGGGATTAAAACAAAATAAAGTCATGAAGTCGAACCCCCATTGTCAAACCTTCTTTCATTAAAAAACAGGACTCCGGGCCTGATCGTGGTTTTGACCACCGGCCTAGCCGGCCTGTTGACTCTGCCGCGCACCATCACCGACATGGACGGGGCTGAATTTGCCTTGATCGCCGCCCGCGGGGGCATCGCCCACCCGCCTGGCTATCCGCTTTATAGCGCCATGCTGCGCGGGTGGCATGAGGCCTTCGCCCGCTGGTTCGCCTCCGGAGATGTCACCGCCCCCGGTGTTCTCGCCGTCATGTCGGTCGCCATGTCGATGGCCACCGCCTGGCTGATTTGGGTTGGGATCACCACTGTGCAAAATCGTCCCAGATTGGCCGCTGCCGCAACCCTGATCGTCATGCTGGCAAGCCCCGTTTGGCGGGCCAGCACCGGACTTGAACCCTTTGCCCTCAATGACCTGATGGGGGCAGGGCTGATGTTTCTTGCGGCATCTTCTCTGGCCGGGCGCAAAGGCCTTGCCTTCCCAACCGGAATGGTTTTCGGCCTGGCTTTTTGCAATCATCATTCACTAGCCTTCGCCTTCCCGTTGGCCCTGCCGGCATTGGCCTTGGCCGCCCCTTCCGCCATGACAATATCGGCCCGGACAAATTTACGGACCAATCTGACAACGGCTGCCGGCGGGTTTATCTTGGGCCTCCTACCGTTGGTCTGGTTTGCCACCCAACGCAACAACACCGCAGGCTTTGTTTGGGGCGATTGGAGCGACTTTCTTTCGCGCCTGGACAATCATCTTTTTCGGCGTGATTACGGGACTTTAAGTTTGAAAGCAGGCGCCGATGGGGGATGGCTCAGCGGCCCCCTCTTCATGCTGAAAGTCTACGGCCAGAGCCTGTCGTGGATCTGGTTGGCCGTGGCGATTTGGGGCGGTTTCAGCGGCATCAACGCTTTCAGAAAGTTTGAATGGGCATGCCTCGCCGCCTTTCTCAGCACCGGCATCGTCATGCCGATGCTTTTCCGGATGGAAGCCGCCTCGGACACAGCTGAAATCATGCGGCGTTTTGGCGCCTTGCCGCTGATTTTTTTGGCGCCCGCCATTGCCATCGGCCTGGCGCGATTGCAAGCGAGGCTACCCGCCAATTTGCCGGTGCGTTGGCACCATGCGCCCGCAGCAACCTTGATTATTGTGATCGGGCTTCATGGATTGCTGCAATTCAAAACCAGCAATCGCCGCTTGGAAACTTTGGCCGACACCCACTTGAGCGCGTCCTTGGCAGCACTTCAACAGGTGTTGATTTCACCAAGAAGCGCTTCGCCGCAGAAGTCTCAAGCGAAATCCCAAGCGAAGTCCCCCTGGATCGTGACCAACACGGACCTAGATTTCTTCGGTTTTACTTACAAAACAGCCACCATGACGCCAAAGCCCGTCGTTATCCAGACCGGTCTATGGCCCAGCCTCTGGTACCGCAGGCAATCCCTGAAATTCCTTGCAGAATCGGGCGTTCAAATTTCTCCAGAAGCCGCGGCCTTGCTGATGACTCCTTTGGCCCCGAACGAAGACTTCAAGATTTTGCAGAAAATCCTGTTCGCGGCCCTTCGGGACCACCGCCTTTTTTTAAGCGCTGGAGTTTTCCCAGGAATGAACGCTTTGATCGACACCAGCTATCCTGTGGCGAGCTTCATCCTACCGGTCGCCACCGGAAACGAAGCTGAAATGCCCCCCCATTCGGCGATGATCAGGATCAACGAGCATTTTTCCCAGCCCGTCTTGGCGGCCCTCGAAGCAAACACGTGGCAGACCTATTGGGAGCATTACTCATTGGATGGCTGGCGCAGGACCTGGACGGCCCTCGCTGCTGCGTCCGAAAGCACGGCAGACTCTGCTGAGCTTAAAATTTGCACAGATACAATAAAAAAACTTGGCCCAGCGTCTGGCCCTGACACCCAGCAAATTCCCTAGTTATCAGGCACTTGGCATGCTAACGTTTTGACCCTAACAGGCCAAGCTGCCACCGGGGAGAATAGAATCCATGCCGGCTACGCATGATGCAAACAACCGCACTTTCTTTGACACCCTCGCACGCGATATAGGCGCGCGAGTTCCTGCATCCAAAATCCAGCACACTGTGCACCCCGTTCACGACGATGAAGACGTTTTTATCGTTGATGCCGGCAGCGTGACAGAAGTCACCCGCGAGTTGAAACCACACTTTCCGTATCTTATGGATGTTGCTGGTGTGGACTATCCCGAACGCGACCGGCGTTTTGATGTCGTCTATCACTACATGAATCCCGAGACGAGCAGGCGCCTGCGCGTCAAGGCGCCGGTTGCGGAAGGGCAGGCGATTGCCTCCGTCACCAAAATCTACCGCGCCGCCAATTGGTTTGAACGCGAGGCGTTTGACCTCTTCGGAATCAAGTTCACCGGACATCCGAACCTGCGGCGAATTCTGTGCCACGAGGATTTCGTCGGCCACGCCCTGCGTAAAGACTATCCGGTGGATGGCAATCAGGAGTTGCGGACGCCCCTGAGCCATTCGTTTGAAAAAGACCGGGCTCGAATGATGGCCGAGGAAGAAGATCATCTTTCCGACCGCGTCTGGATCAACATCGGCCCGGCCCACCCGGCAACCCACGGAACGCTTCGGTTCATGGCAGTGATGTCTGGGGAAACTATCGAGAAGCTGGACGTCGAGATTGGCTACCTGCACCGCTGCTTTGAAAAGATGTGCGAAACCCACAACTACAATCAAATCATCCCTTATACAGACCGGCTGAATTACTGTTCGTCACCGATGAACAACCACGCATGGTGTCGCACGATTGAAAAGATGCTGGGCATTGAAGTCCCAGCTAAAGCGCAGGCGATGCGCATCATCCTCGATGAATTCTCGCGTATCATCGACCACTTTGTTTGCATCACCACGAATGCGGTTGACTTGGGCGCATTGACAAACTTTTGGCTGGGTTTCCAGGCCCGCGAAAAAGTTTACGACCTCTTCGAAAAACTTTGCGGCGCGCGCTTGACGGTGTCGCTGGCCCGCGTTGGCGGCATGGGCTTTGACCTTCCCGATGGTTGGATCGCTCAGGCAATAGGCACCCTGAAAGTGATTGAACAAGCCCACGCTGAAGTGGATACGCTGCTCACCAAGAACAGAATTTTTGTCAAACGGATGGTCGGCGCCGGAGCCATCAGCAAAGAAGTTGCCATTGATTGGGGATTCACGGGTCCGTGCCTGAGGGCTGCAGGCGAGCCGCTCGACATGCGTCAATACAATCCGTACTACGGCTATGACCAGCTTGAGTTTGACATTCCGATCGGCGAACGCGGCGACTCCTATGATCGCTACATGGTGCGGATGGAAGAAATCCGTCAGTCGGTCCGGATCATTCGCCAGGTGCTCAATAATGTTCCCTCGGGCCCAATCGCAGTCGACGACCCGCGCATCACGTTGCCGTCAAAGGAAAATGTCTACGGCAACATCGAAGGTCTGATGAACCAATTCATGCTGGTCATCAACGGCGTACAACCCCCAGCCGGGGAAATCTACAGCGGTTACGAAGCAGCCAATGGCGAATTGGGTTTTTATGTCGTGAGCGACGGCAGCGGCAAACCATATCGCGTCAAATGTCGGCCGCCGTGCTTTGCGATCTTTCAGGCATTTCCGGAAATGATGGAAGGCCAGATGCTGGCAGACGCCATCGCAGCCCTTGGCAGCGTCAACATCATCGCCGGCGAGTTGGACCGCTAAAAGCAACACGGTTACACGTTGGAACAAGATTTTCGGAGTAGGAACGTAATGAGCCACGCCCACGACAAGACACCAAATAATTCTGCGGCTGAATCCGCGCGGGAAACTGTGGAACCAGCGCCGGCGTTCACACCAGCGTTGCGCAAACAGATTGAAGGTTTCCTGACGCGCTATGAAACCAAGCGCTCGGCAATCTTGCCGGCGTTGCACGCGATTCAAGATGAATTGGGTTGGATCGCGAACGAGCATATCGAGATCCTTGACAAGGAATTTGGCTTGCACCGCGTTCAGGTGCGCGAGGCGCTGACATTCTATTCGGCCTACCGCCAAAAAAAGCCCCGCAAGCACACCATTCAATTCTGCAACAACATCGTTTGTTGCATGGTGGGTGCCAACGAGGTCATCGACCAAATCAAGGGGCACATCAAGAAATACGAAAATCAAGGCGTTGAACCACCGTTCAGTGTGGAAGGAGTGCCTTGTTTGTGTGTTTGTGACGGGGCCCCGGCCATGCTCGTCAACAAAGACCGGCATCTCAAGGTTACCAAAGAAAATATCGATTCGATTTTGGAAAAATATGCCTCGCTGCCGGGCTGAAGCTTCGGCTGAGGTTCTGGCTAAGGCTCTGTTGAATTCACTGAAAAATAAGAGAGGGCGTCTTGATGGGCGACACACTCACAAAAGTTAAAATTACCACCGCGTTCGAAGGCCAACCCAATGCCCGCGCGTTGAAAACCTATGTCGATCAGGGTGGTTACAGCGCCTTGAAAAAAGCCTTTGGTATGCAGCCAGGGCAGATAATCGATGAAGTCAAGGCCTCCGGACTGCGGGGCCGGGGCGGCGCTGGTTTTCCGACGGGCATGAAATGGAGTTTCGTCCCGAAAGACGACAAGGGCGCGAAGTACATCATCTGCAACAACGACGAGAGCGAGCCCGGCACTTTCAAAGACCGCTACATCACCGAGTGCAATCCTCACATGATCGTCGAAGGAATGATCATCGCGGGCTTCGCAATCGGAGCCAACAAAGGCTATATCTACACCCGCTACGATTTCTTTGAGGAGATCAAGTGGCTGGAAATCGCGATCCGTGAAGCCTACGATGCCGGTTTTCTCGGCGACAATATTCTGGGCAGCGGCTTCAAGTTTCATTTGGACCATTACGCGGGCGCGGGCGCTTATATTTGTGGTGAAGAAACTGGTCTGCTGTCGTCACTCGAAGGGAAAAAAGGGCAACCGAAACTCAAGCCGCCATTTCCGGCGATTTCGGGATACCTGCACCGCCCAACCATCGTTAACAACACTGAGACACTGGCCTCGGTTCCTTGGATCATCACCAATGGTGCCGCTGCATACAAAACCATGGGAACGGAAAAATCCCCGGGGACAAAACTTTTTTGTCTGTCGGGACGCGTAAAAAGACCGGGAGTTTTCGAACTGCCCCTCGGCTATCCAATTGAAAAACTGATCAACGAAGATGCTGGTGGGATGTTGCCTGGCTACAGCATCAAGGCGTGCATTCCCGGCGGATCGTCCGCTCCTATTTTAACTGCGGACGAATTAAAGGGCTTGACGTTGGACTATGAGGCGATTGCCGACAAAGGTTCTATGCTTGGCTCTGGCGCCATCATGCTGATTGATAATTCCATGAGCATGGTCGAGCTTCTCAAAGTGACCGTGGATTTTTACCACCATGAAAGCTGCGGTCAATGCACGCCGTGCCGCGAGGGCACCGGTTGGCTCGCCAACATCATGACGGGCATCGCGGCAGGCCAGGGCAAAAAAGATGATTTGCAGCGAATGTTCGAGATCTCCCGCAACATGGAAGGCCGGACCATCTGCGCCCTCAGTGACGCGGCGGCGATGCCGACGAAATCAATTGTGACCAAGTTCGGCGCTGAGATCGCCGATTTTATTGAGAGAGGAACCAGGGCGTGAGCGAGACGGTAACTTTCAAGCTTAACGGCAAAGACGTCTCGGTTCCCAAGGGAACCACGGTGATGGAGGCTGCGCGCCGCGAAAACGTTGCGATCCCCCACTTTTGCTGGCATCCGGGGCTTTCCGTGGCTGGCGTCTGCCGGTTTTGCATGGTCAAGGTCGAGGGTCGTCCAAAACTGGAAATCTCCTGTAACCTGCAAGCCACCAACGGCATGGATGTAAAAACCGACACCGATGAAGCCAAGACCGCGCACAAGTGGGCCCTTGAGTTCCATCTGGTCAATCATCCGCTGGATTGCCCGATCTGCGATCAGGCTGGCGAATGCGGCCTGCAAGACTATTACATGTCGGTGGGCAAGTATCCGAGCCAGATGACCCGCCCCAAAGTTCTCAAACCAAAAATCCTCGATGTTGGCCGCGATCTGGTGCTCGATACCGAGCGCTGCATCCTGTGCACGCGCTGCGTGCGTTTTGAAGAAGAGGTCACAAAGACGGGCGCCTTGGGAATTTTCGATCGCGGTGACCGCGCCATTATCGGCACCTACCCGGAAACGAAAATCGATCACAACTATCAGACCAATCTGGTGGACATTTGCCCAGTAGGCGCGTTCACTTCCCGCGATTTCCGGTTCAAGCAACGTGTCTGGTTCCTCAAAGACAAGCCGGCTATTTGCCCTGGTTGTTCCACGGGATGCAGCGTCAACGTTTACGGCAAGCCCGAGACCCGGACGTACTTCCGCCTTAAACCCCGCCAGGGCGAAGCCAACGGCCATTGGATGTGCGACAAGGGCCGCGAAACCTATCGCCACCTGAACCAGGATGTTCGCCTGCGCGGCGCGTTCACGACTGACGCCAAGGGGCATCGTCAGGACACCAACTTTGCAGGAGCTATTGAGAGTTTGGGAAAACGCCTTGCGGGGGTAAACCCAGCCAGTGATGTTGCCCTGCTGGTTTCTGCGCAGCACACCAACGAAGAATACAAGTCACTGTTTGATTATTTTGTTGGCGATCTCGGCATCAAGAATGTTTATCAATGGCGCGAGCCAACCGAAAAAATCGACGATTTTGACGGGCTACTCTACCGCGGCGACCACAACGCCAACACCCGTGGCTTGCAGGATGCACTCAAGCAAAACGGCATTGGGAGCGGAGTGAAAAATGAATTCGATTTCGTGGCAAAATCGGGCGCCAAAATCGTCATCGCCATCACCCCGGAAGTGCCCTCTACCTTTCCGAGTCTGAATCGCCAGCTGGAGAGCCTGACAGAGCTTGATTTCGTGTCTTTCTGGACTTTGGCCGGGACGGTTGGTGATAATAAGAAAGCGAAGCATGCAATCCCGATGAAGGGTTTTGCCGAGAAAAAAGGCACGTTCACCAATCACGACGGAAAATCCGGTGAATTGGCAGCACCGTTCCCCTGTCCAGTTGTGGATGGCAGGGACATCAGTGAAATTGTTGCTGCGCTCAAAGGTTGGAGGCCAACTCATGGCAATAAGTAAAGTGACAGTCATCAAGGTTGCGCCGCCACCGCTAGACGCAAATATCTTTATCGCTGGATGGGGTTACATCACCACCATCGCGTCGGGGATGTGGATGACCTTGGCCATTTTTATCAAGCAATTGATCAAGATCGAAAAGACCAACACCCTTGAATGGCCCGAACAACCCTCAACTTATAGCGACCGCTTCAAAGGAAAACATTTTTTAACGTTGCGCGATGACGGCGAAGTCCGTTGCACGGCCTGTTTTCTGTGTGCGACCAATTGCCCGGCCGATTGCATCCATATCGAGGCCGGCAATCATCCAGACAATGAATTGGAAAAATACCCAGTCCGCTTTGAAATTGACATTCTGCGCTGTGTTTTCTGCGGATATTGCGAAGAGGCCTGCCCCGTGGACGCGATTCGCCTCGGGCCAGAATATGCCATGGTTGGAACCAACGGTGGCAAATGGGTCTACACCAAGGAATATCTGGCCGAGCGCAAAGAGTTGTCGGGCGGCATCACCAGTGTCAAGGATGAAACCGACAAGCATCCGATCGTTGTGGTGCCGGCATTGAGCCGTAAAACCAAGGATATTAAGAGCTACGTTCGCCACGGGATTCATTGACCGGACGCATCTTGGCCATTTTCGCTGTTGGGCATGAATGTCCGGGCGGCGGTATCTCTGACAGGCTGGACCACCGGGGATAGGAACCTCGCATGAAATTTGACGTTTTTCATTCCATCGGCCGGATTGACTCCTTACCCAGGAGGCTCTCGGACCGCGAGGTTTTTGAGGGATTTTTCGACCAAGTTCGCTTGGCAGATGAACTCGACTTTGGAACCATTTGGACCGCTGAGTCCCACTTTTCAACACAGGTTCAAAAACGCCACAAAGTTCCCGTTGTTCCGAATTACCAAGGTGAAATTGGACTGAATTGTGACTCGCCGCAACTGGCTCAGCTCATCTTGTCGCAAACCAAGCGCATTGGATTCGGGACTGCCATCTATAATATCGTCGGGGGTAATGGCGGCCCGATTGCTGCAGCGGACAGAATCGTATCCCTGGCTTTTCTCAATCAATTTGCAAGCCAGCCTCGCAAACTAGATATTGGCATAGCCTCGGGCCGCTTTCCGTTCATCAATCGTCCCTTCGGCATTGCCCCCAGAAATGATTTTGAGGCCCAAAATTGGCAGGCATACTCGCGTTTAATCCTATGCGAGGCCTCTGAAATATTTTTGCGCCTTTTCCATGGTGAGACCATCAGCTCGACAGACCTGACTCCATGGACGGTTGGCGATGAAAAAACACCCTATAATCCTCGCTGGTGTTTTGACGAAATGAAATTGGTTCCGGAGCTTTTACCGGCAAATAAACAACTTGTTACCTTTGTGCTTGGTTCTCACGATCCGATGGTGCAAGAGGCCGCCCTGAAATGGTCTGACTGTGACATTTTCAATTTAAGTTTCACAGCCCCAGAAAAAATTGAAGCCCTCCACGCAGGGATGCATCGCCGCTATGAAAATTCTGACCGAATCTGGCACCGCAACCGTATGCCAAGGACCGTCTTGGTTTTCATTGATGAATCCAGCAGGCGGGCTCACGCGCGCGCCAACGAGTGTTTTGACATCTATATCGAAGCCATGCGCGGCACGGCGGCCATGCCCGATAAAAACACCCTCATGTCCCGGGCTTTGATTGGTGATCCTAGAGAAATCGGCTTGCAACTGTCTCCGGATGATCCAAGAAAGTTTCATCATGACGACCGCCTGATGCTGTGGTTTGAATTCAATCAGTCTGACTCCCCAGCGATCTGTCAGCAGATGCGCCTGTTTGCCGAAACTGTTGCGCCTGATTTTTCCGGCAGCATTCAATGAGAGAAAATCTTTAATGCTTCATCGACTTCCCACGTTGTTCATGTTCGGGCGCAATGCCGTCCCGGAAGTAGCCGTTCAAGGAATGGTCGCCCTGCGCGAGGCGGGCGGCGGGACATTTTCAAATGCCGCGACGAGCATGCAATTCGTGACCAGGTCGCTACTGAAACCGTGGCAGTATATTGCTTCTGACATCGGCTCGCGCGAATCGTTCTGGGCCGTTGGATTTGCCAGCCATTCCGCCCAACCCGCGCACCTTGATGCCCTTAAAGCCTTGAGCGAAAAGGCTGGTGCCGGCGAGGCCGACCTGATTTGCCCCCGGTCCTGGCCTCTAGATCCGTTGACGTCGACTGCCATGCGCATGCGCGGCGATACCCAGACACGAATGTTCCATCCCTGTTCTGGCAAGCATTTGATGATGCTTGCTGCTTGCAGGCAGCATGACTACCCGCTCAGCAATTATTTCAGCCCAGATCACCCGTTGCAAAAGCGCGTCTATAATCTAGTCGGACGCGAGGCCAGTGAACGCCTTGAATGGTTTACCGACAGTTGCGGTCTTCCCGTGGCGGCGATGTCGGTTGATGGCTATTTGGGATTGTGGGAAAAGCTTGCACGTTCGAGCGACCCGCGCGTGATCGACCTCAAGGAGCTTTGGTTGGCGAATCCTCGCTTGGTCGGTGGGGTAAAACGCCTCGACTCGGATTTGATGGAGGCCTTTCCCAATCGCCTTTTGGCTAAGGAGGGGGCCGACGGCCTGCTGGTGCTGCAAACTCTGCCCGGCAGCTCCGGAGGCTCGGCGGGAGTTTCAGGCAAAGGAAATGAGCCTTCGGTTACTTGCTTTGTGAAAGTTTCGGCGGGTTACAATCCGGCTCATTTGGGTTTGGCTCTGACAAGTTTGCTTCATCAAAAGGCCAGAACGGGGCCATTGACCCAGACGCTCAGTGACCTTACGGATTACTTGCAATCCCGGCAGGAAGAATGGGTCCCACGTGACCAGAACCTGATGCTGCCGCCATTCACCTGAAAATATATGACAACCTATAAGTGAATTCCTGCAAATGAAATCCTATCGCCTCAAAGTTAAAGAAGATTTTGCCGGGATGCGCCTTGACCATTTTATCTCCCTGCAGGGGGTTGAATTGTCCAAGCGCAAGGTCAAGGAAATCATTGATGCCGGCGGGGTTTATATCAACCGTAAGCGGGCTCGCATTGCATCGCGGCCGGTCAATCCGGGCGACGTCATTGAAATGCAATACAACTTAGAAAACCTGAAGCGAATCAAACAGCGGGACTACGAAATTCTGCCGGCTGATCTGCTGTTTAATCAGCATCACGTCATCGCCGTGAACAAACCGCCGGGGCTGCCGTCCCAGGCAACTCGGGACCAGTCTGTTGTTCATCTGGAGGCTGCGGTCAAAAAATATCTGGCCGTTCTAGGGAATCCCAATGCCAAGGTTTTTCTAGTCCACAGGTTGGACAAGGAAACCAGCGGCGTTGTCCTATTGGCGACCAGTGCGGAGGCGGTGACATTTCTCACGGGTCAATTTCGGGAACGGACGGTAACCAAGGAGTACTTAGCTTTGTGTGCCGGCATTCCAACAGAGAAAAAATTTACCGTTGAATGTTTTCTTTCCGATATCGACAAGCGATCTGGCAATGTCAGCGTCGTTCGGTCGGGTGGAAAATCATCAAAAACAACATTTGAAGTCCTTGAGTCCAACAAGGCTCTCGGCATTTCCTTGATCCGCTGCCTTCCGGAGACGGGGCGCAGCCATCAAATCCGCGTCCACCTAGCCCACAAAAATTTTCCGATCATTGGCGACAAGCGCTATCAACCCGAGCGCAAGTCCATGGCGGCAGAGCTAGACTCCCTTGCTGCGGTGCACCATTTTCTTCACGCCTACCGGCTGACCTTTATACCAGTTCTTGGCGAAAAGCCTGCGACAGTCCAGGCTGCGTTGCCGCCAAACTTCTTAGAATTCCTGAAGGCTGGATCCTTCGGCTTCGCCTCAGGATGACGGCGCCCCGCACTTCAACCATTCGCGGAATAATGTCCGCTCGTCTTTCTGGACAGCCACGCCCGGCGGCATACTAGCCTCATCACCAGATGCATAGCGGATCATGTCGATTCTAAAAGTCAGCCCATCGGCTGCCGTATCCAGATTGATATCCTCCGGAGCCCCGTGCCGGTCTGACCCCGAAAGATTTACGGAATGACATCCACTGCAATACCGGCGCAAAAATTGTCCGCCAAAATTTTGAAAAGTTAGATTTGTGCCAGATGGACAATCAATGGATGTCGGTATGGGCAATGGCTGATTAGGCCCTAACGGGACTGTCTCGACATCGCCGCTGTCACTTCCTCCAGTGCCACAAGATCCTATCGCCAAAAAAATAAAACCAGCCGCCACGATCTTTAAAAAATGAAGGCTGCGCAGCATAATCATCGTCATCAGCATCACCGGGCCTCCAACAATCCGGACACAGGCAGCGCAGCGGTCCACTTGCGATAGTTTGTTCCTGCCAAAAACAACATAGATGCGTAGGCATTTTGAAAATCAAGAGAGATAACATCCCCCGTTGTTGTCCCGAATCGTGGATCGATTTTTATCCCACGCCCAACATCGTCCGTAGCGCCCGTCACCTTACTGCGAACACCATTGCCCCAAAACATCATGCTTGAAACCGGCCAAGGATCCTTGCCCCCCGCCGCATTGAACCAAGGCGTGCGGCCGTACTGCCCAGAGACAACCAGCACCAACTGATTTTGCAAACCGAGGGTGTAGGCATGATCAAGGATCGCGTCGAGTCCTGAAAATAAACTTTCCAAATTTATACTCTGCCCCGAAAAATGCCCCACATTCGATGCCCACGCCGATGACGCGCCAACCCTGACGAATGCCGCTAAGCTTTTTTGGGAAGAAAACATTTCCAGCGCCAGTTTAGACTGATTCACGAAATCTGGTTGTGCACCATTGTAAACAGCCGTCCACATCCCTGGCACACTCGCGTCAAACACCTGCTGCATCCGGAACTGTTTGTCATAACCTCGACCCTTGATCGCGTCGCCGCTGCCAGCACGCAGTTGCGCACCATAGGCAGAAAAATCAACCCGCAAATCCCGAAATAGACGTTCGCGTACCGCCGCTGGAAAAATTGCCGCCGCCGGAGTAGTCGTCATTAAATTCGCCGGCACTCGTCCCACAAGCGCCATTTCAGCGACAGTTCCCTCAAGCTTGATTCCCGGAAAAATCACCACCGGAACCGCCCGCCCCTTGCCGGCATCTTCAACATAGGCGGACAACCACAGCCGCCTACGCCCCGAAATCTCCACTTCCAGTGCGGGGCCATGCCTTGCGCCAGCACCTAAGTCCGGTGCGCCGACGCCATTGAGCACAGCAAGTCTGCTGCCCCACTGATCATAAAAACTATCTACAGATGGTCGCGCCCCGTGGGACACATGCTGAAGTCCCGACAAAGAAGTCCTCTGCGCAGCGCCAGCCTCAATAGCATAGGAATTCGCTGCGCCACCCTTCCAATCAAAAACCATGCTTGAATCCAGTCCACCGTCACAGATCAAATGGAGAAAAACTTTTGGCGCAGCCATACGTGATGTGCCAGACATCGCTTTGCTGGCATTTACCGTGATCAGACCAAGGAAACAGGGCAATACCCGAAATAAAATTCCCTGAAAAAATTTATTTAAAAAGTTTTGCACCAGGCTCCTCATCCTCATCTTCATCCTCATCTTCATCCTCAATACGCTAAAAAATAGGGACTGATCAGGATCGACATCAGCATCGCCGCCAATCCATCTTGCGCGCGTCCTGCCGCCGTTCCCGCCGTTGATGCCGCCACCGCGACGTCATAGGCATCACCAAGCGCTCCCTTGCGTGTCGCCGATGCTTCGGCCCCCGTTAGCGCCGCCCAAATGCGCGCCGCCTCGGTCTCGGCAAATTCGGGCGTCAAAGCTGCAGAATCTGCCACACCGCTGAACATGCTTCTCTGACTTTGAGCCACGCCTCCAGCAAATTCCCGCGCGACGATCGCGACCGCAGCAGAACCAGATAGGCCGACAATTTGTTCCGCATATCCAAGGGGCAAAACCAACCTACCGGAGTTTTTTGCTCCAGGAAATTCAGCTGGATCCAAACCCAACCCCATGCCCGTCAAATCCGCCGCCGCCAGAGGTGCATACTCCGCCAAGGCCGACAGCATCTTGCGAGGCTCCATCCAGCGGGATTTTGCGACCAGTCCCTCAAGCCCCGAAACCTTGCTCGTCGTCAGTGTCGGGCCAGATGTTACGGCCGGTGACTGAAAAATTGATTTCAACCAATCACTAAGTTTAAATCCTGATGCTGACAGTGTGGCGGCAATCTGCGCCATTCGCGGAATGTCCCTGCCGTAGGTCGCTGGCCGCTGGGATGTGGCTTCAAAAATTCGTTGGGTCAGGCACGATTGTACGCCTTCGTCTGCCGCGAGCGCTGATGACAGCGAACTCCACCCCACCACGCTGCTGCCGAACCAATGCTCGGGCCAGGCAGCACCGTCCGATGTATCAAATGTTTTGTAATTACTGATGCCACCAGGATTGCCAAGCCCTAGCAGGGCATTACCAGCAGCCTTCATGCCGGCATGGCAACTGGCACAAGTGTTGGAGCTGTCAATCAATCCGGCTAGAGCAGCGGCCGACACCGATCCACCATCAAGGCTGCTGAAGTCATGGGCCCCTCTACGATTCAACGACACGCAACGCAGGCGTTCAAGAACATGCGCACCTAAACGCATCCCTGGATGATCGATGCCCCCGCCTAATATTGAGGCCGACGCTAAAAATGCCTGGCTCGTCAAAATCCCAAGCGCGGGACGTCCATCGTTATAGGTGAGCGGAGCCCCCGCTAGCCCCCAGAATGTGGCCGCGTCCGCGGCCATCACCGTCGTGTTACCCCGAAAAAGATCACTGAACGCCGACGAAGAATCACCGACCAAGTTCGCCAACTTCAAGGCTGGCTCGGCGGCTATTTCGTAACGCAATTGATTGGTCAATGATGCCGCAACCGCTGGATCTGTCGCGGCGATAACATCAAGGTCATCGAGGGCGCCGGATTCCACCCCAAAAGCACGGCCGACAAAAGCAGAAACGGCAGGCACATAGCGGTTTGATGCCACCGCCACGTCGATCCCGGCATGGCTGCCGCCGGAGACAATCGCTGCCTCGATCGCAGCAAAATTCAACGAGTCATTAAGTTCCATGGCCAAGCGACGCGCCAGGTTGCGCTCACTCATCACATCAAGGGTGGCATAGGCCGGCAAAACAGCCGGTTGAAGTTTTGGATCTTCAGGCCCAGGCGGCACAACCGGGGCTTTACCGCCGCTGCCGCATGATCCCAAAGAAAATCCAAGCAGCGTCAGGCCGCCGAGAGTCCGGACATGGGCACGGCAAAATTTTATTTTGCCTTCGGCCACTCATCCGCCTCTCTTGGATGTGGCTGATTTTTCACCTGATTTTTCCCATGATTTTTCTGCGAGTTTTGGCGCACCAGAAACTGTTGAGCCTCGTGGTTTTGCAAATTTGATTTCTATTTTTTTCGGCGAAGTTTTCACCAAACCATCCGGTGTGCACAGCAAATAGCTAAAACCTTTTTCAAGGCCGGGGCGACCACCGGGAAGCAAAGGTTTGCCGACGACGACTTGGGTTTGATCCCTCAAATCCGGCGCCATCTTCGGCAAACGCAGGGCCAACTCCGGTGAAGCCAGTGCGAACATCGCCGAATTGAGTTTGTTGTGGCCGATCCCCGCATCCTCTTCGAGTTGCATGTACTCATCAGGCTTGCGCCAACCGCCTTCGCTGAAACACCAATCGCGAACACCGCCCTTTGCATTGAGCATGGGACAGGCACGCGCCCCCGTTGGGCACGGATAAATTGCCACCCAGCCCGCGGCGCACAACTCGTCACGCAGGGCCATGGCTCCCAAAGCAAATTCATCGGTGGCTGGTTCGGCCAAAAGCAGCAAAGCGTCACGCTTCAATGTGACGCACGATTCCAGCCGCGCCATCACGTGCGCCTGTGCCGCGCGGTCGTTGATCAATTCATTCCAAACATAGCCCATGATGTACACGTCGAGTGACTGACCAGGGGCGTCATACTGTGCAAAGTTAAATGCAGCAATCGCCTTGGGAATAGTTTCGACGTAAATCGAAGCGCTACTCCCTGCAGCCAACTTAACGGCAGCAATTCCTTTAGCGGCCATTTCAAGCAATGCCCTGCTGGCGTCGATCAAGTACACGGCGTTTCGGTTCAAGCGAACTTCTGAAAGCCAAACTTGAGACCACGCGCCAGAGCCGCAGCCGAGATCAAAGATCCGTTGTTGGGTAAAAGACTTGCCGAGCCAGTCGCCTAGCCGCATCCCTGAGCCGACACCGGGCTTTGATCCTGCGGTGATACCAACCCGCTGCGCGATGCGGCGGCACAGCAATGCGGCGCGGGCGGCGTTGGGCAAATGAAAACCCAGTACATAGGCTTCGGCCGTATCCTGACTTTGTAATAATTCCCGGGAAATCTGTTCCCGCCCTTTGTTGAATATTTTCCAGAGTTCCCGGAATTTTTGCGCATTCTGTTTGGCTTTTACGGGGTCCGAGACGACCGCAAGCTCCTTCCAGGAACGCAAAACAGCCGACGGAACTTCGACACTCCCGCCACCCACCATGCGGCGGTCAATTTTGAGGGGCCGTTTTGCGTCTTTTGCGGGGTGTTTTACGGTTTTTGCGGGGCGTCTTACGGGCTTAACAGTCCGTTTACTATGAGTTTTTTTGGATTGCGTCATGACTGGACCTGCCCCGAAGTTGGTGCTAACACGTTACGTTGACTCTTAGTTTAGCAAAGTTTCTGCGAGGTTCGCCGTGTCTGATCAGGAACCACTGCATATTGGCAAGCCAGCTTGGCTGAAAACCCCGATTCCAAGCGGGGCGACTTACTTCAACGTCAAACGGGACCTGCGGGACCGAAAACTGTTCACCGTTTGCGAAGAAGCCAAGTGCCCCAACATTGCACAGTGTTGGAACACGAACACAGCCACGTTTATGGTGCTCGGCGACACCTGTACCAGAGGGTGCCGTTTTTGCAACGTCAAGACTGGCAATCCAAACGGTTGGCTTGATTTGGCGGAACCAGCCCAAGTCGCGGAAAGTGCCCGCGTGATGAAACTCAAATACGTCGTCATCACGATGGTCGATCGCGACGACCTCGATGATGGTGGCGCTGCCCACGTCAAGACGGTCGTTCAAGCCGTTCACGAAGGCAATCCAGGGATTAAAATCGAATTGCTCGCCGGCGATTTCCGGGGCAGCGACGCCGCCTTGATGACGATCCTCAGCTCCACGCCGGAAGTCTACGCCCACAATATCGAAACCATTGAGCGCCTCACGCCGCGCGTGCGCGATGCCCGGGCTGGATACCGTCAATCCCTGGCGGTTTTACGCCGTGTCAAGGAACTTGCCCCGTATCCAGTTCTGACCAAGAGCGCGATGATGCTTGGCCTGGGCGAGGAAATCGTCGAGGTCGAAGCCGCCCTCAGAGACATGCGCGACCACGATATCGACCTGGTAACGATCGGCCAATACATGCGTCCATCAAAAAAACACCTTTCCATTAAACGCTGGGTGACCCCCGAGGAATTTGACCATCTTGGCGCCTACGCCAAATCGATTGGCTTCAAGGCTGCCGTTTCGGGGCCGCTGGTGCGTAGTTCATTTCGTGCCCGCGAGTTTTACGAAGAAGCCACTGGGATCAAAATTTTGTGATTAGTTTTGTTTTGCGCATTCTGGTGCATGTTCTGGCAATTTTGCCGGACTATGCCACCGAATTTCTGGCAGGCTTTATCGCCAGAATATCTGCAACCCTGCACTCCAAACGCCTGGGCCTGATGCGCATCAATGTCGACAAGATCCTTGGACTGCCGCCACACACCTCGTTTGCCAGGACGTTTTACCGCCAGGTTTTTGCTTCTCAAGTCCGTTGCTTCATCGACACTTGTCGCGAGGTTGTCTTTCCGCGGTCCGTCGTTCTTGATGGCTTTCACGATTGGCAAACCCTCGTCGAAAAGTTTGAATCTCAGGGTCGACCAATTATCTTTGCAGCTGCCCACATTGGTTCATGGGAAATCACTGGCAATGTAATAGCGCGCGCCTGCCGCCGCCACGTCCATGCCTTGGCAAAGTCACCAAAAATCCCGGGCGCGTCGTCTGCTTTGGAATGGCTCCGCCGCCGCATGGGGATGTCGGTCTTGTGGAGCCACAAAAAATCACTGCTTCGCGACATGCTGACAACTTTGCGCAAGGGCGAGCATCTGGCGATGGTGATTGACCAGAAGCCAGAGGCCCGGGCTGGGGACACGGTGACCTTCATGGGGCATCCAATTGCTTTTGTCGCGGGTCCGGCGGCGATGAGTTTGCGCTGCAATGCGCCAATTATTTCGGTGGCAACCGTCAGGACGGGGCCACGGCGCTACCGGGTTCTTGGGCGATTGATTTTTGATCCTGGCGCGGCGGCTGGCCAATCAGAAAAAGAGATTTCGCAAATGTGCGCAGCCGAGATCGAGCGGTGGATCCGCTTGTATCCAGAACAGTGGACGTGGGAATATAAACGCTGGGTTTTCAATTAATCTGGCGGAACCAACCTCCATGACGCTCGCAAAAAAAATTCAAAATCTCCCGGGCAATTTATTGCGCTCCGGGCTGATTCCCAAACCTTTCCCCGGCCTGACCCCAGAGCGCCTGGCCATCCTGATCGCCGCGATTGCCACCTTGATTGCGGGCTTAAACCGCCCGGCTGATTCGCTGCCTTGGTTTGGCGTAATGGTTATGGTAACTGCATTTTTTCTTTATGCGCTTTTGGATTGTTTGCCAATCACTCTGCCAACCGCCTCGCCGACAAATTCGCCGACAAGCTCTCCGCAAAATCAAGCCGCCCACGCAGCCCTGGACTGCCGTCGCCCCCACGCCGCTTTTGGGTTTTTGTTTGCCACCGGGGCGTTGATCGCCAGCGGCAGGCCGGGGTTCGCATCCTTGTCTTTTTTTATTTTGCTTTTTTATTTCCAGATTTGGCGCCTAACTCAACTCACCGCCGGCCAACAAAAATCGATGTATCTGCCCGATCCCCAAGGCTTTTTGCTCTTCATTGGCAGGCAATTACACGCCGGAGTTCGCGGAAAATTGCGCTTGCCGCCCATTGGCCAGCAGGTCAGAAATTTATTGCTTCCCTTCCTTTGCATCGTCTTCCTTCTCGTTAAAAAAATGTGCGATAATTGCAGTTGAAGCCCAGTGCCAACATTTGCAAGACGAGGAGTCAACCATGCGCACTATTTTTTCAGCACTCGTATTAGCCGCCAGTTTTCTGGCATCGACAGCATTTGCAAGTCAGATCGCTCCGACATCATTTCCGTGGATGAATGCCAAGCAGGCCGACTCCACCTACAATATGGCGGAACACCCGAATGCAGTTTTTGTGTTTGAGGCTTTCAGCATCAATTGCAGCTGGTGCAACAAAAACGCACCAAACGTTGATGCCTTAGCCACTAAGTTCAAGGATAATGCCCGCGTCCAGGTGATTGACCTTGGCCTCGACAGTTCCACCAGTGCCTTCACGCAGTGGATCCAGAGCCACAATCCTAATCACCCGGTGGTGAAGGACGTTGGACGCAAGGTGTACAATGCACTCCAAGTCGAAAACGGCATTCCCCAGGTGTTCATTGTGAACTGCCGCGGCGAGCGCGAAGATGTCGTGGTTGGATATTGGGAAGCCGCTGAAAAAGCCCAGATCGAGCGCGCCATCAACAAGGCTCTGGAAACGACCTGCACGCTTTAAGTCCTGCTAAAAACCCTTTTGTGTCCGCTTCTCACTTGGAGCGCACCCGAATTTTCCGCACTACAGATGTAGAATTTCGTGAAATTCAGCATTTGTAGTGCGGCTTTTATCCATATATGGATGCCGGAAATCCCATCACCCTCATTGACCTTTTGCATGTGCAAACAAAAAACCGGCTCTTGGACGCCCCCCATTGCCATGATTCCATGATTCCATGATTCCATGATTCCATGATTCCATGATTCCATAATTGCCCCCGGCACGGTGAATGGCAATTGATGGCGATTTGTCACAATTTAGGGAAATTGCACCAGGCTAATGCCTGATCGGTGTGTTCTGTCGCCTACTGCTCTCCGATTTCTGCCATAAAAAATATAGCGGTCGCGTTTTTTTTAAACAATTTGAAGAAAGTGTCTATTCTCCGAAAGGCTGGAGCGCAGCGAAGGGTCCCGTCTTCCCCCGCAGGACGGGCTTCTTCGGCTCCCCCTCAGAACGACGGGCCCGGACTTTCCGCGGAAAGTGCGCTTCGATAAATTCTTTTCCCATAAAATCCTTCGCCGCCAAATTATTGTGCGCTCGACAAAGCAGTCGCAAATTTTCCAATGAATTTTGACCGCCAAACGCCCGCGGAGTTACATGGTCAAACTCAAGTTGGTGGATGGCGCCGCAGCGCCTGGTGCCGTCGGGCCCGGAATCAGCGGGGGCAACATAGGTACAGCGGTGGCCATCACGCTGAGCCACCTCCCGGCGCAGCGCAGCGGAAATATACCTTTTGGCCAAAAGTGACCCTGCGCTGTCGTCCTTCTCCGTAGGCTCAACGTCTTTATGGCCGACTCGGGCCACAGCCAAAATTCTGGAGCCTGACTTCGTGGGCTTCGTGGGCTTCGAATTGACTGCTTTTCCGGCAGCCGTCTCACGACGTTTGCGAAGCTCGCAGATCGCAAGGGACAAAATATCTGAAGCAGATTTTCCTGGCATCGCCTGGCCCAAAAAATCAAGGGCCGCCGAGGCCTCGGGATTGAGCGTGACATGCACACGGACGGCCGATGGTACCTGGGCCGTTGGTGGCTGGGCCGTTGGTGGCTGAGTAGAGCCAGTCTCCGATTCGAAAAAAAAGCCTGGCCTTGCCTCCCCCGCGCAGTCTTCACCGACTTTTTCTTCTGCCTTGTCACGGGTGCCATCGTTTTTCTGAACATTTCCACAAAGTGTTCTTTGAGCGTCCCTCGACAAATAAACGGCCGGACGTATGATGTCGCGCTTTGCAGACTGCGGAAATTCCATTGCCAATACTTTTTCTAGTCCGCGCTGGGTTTCTTTTTGTGCCAAGGCAATCAGCCGCGCAGCGCTTTGATGCCGACGATTCTGACAGTTTCATAAAGCGCGTCAAATAGACAAAAAGTGACGAAGCGCCACGGCGAATATGCAGATCGCGGGCCGTTATCTCAATAAGGCAAGCGATAGAGGCAGCAACGTTGTTTCGTTCCGAAATTATCGCCAATTCAAGAGCTGCGGTTAAATCATTGTCGGAAAGTTGTTTTGCGGCTGAAATTTTCATTGGCTGCCCCTCGTTGTTGAATCACTCGTTGTTGAATCACTCGTTGTCACATCAGTGATCCATGTTTTTTGCGCCCAAGTAATTTCTTACCACGGCATTTTTTGGATGACGCAAAGGCACCTAGAAAGACCGAAAAGCCTCCGGCCATTTTCCCCGTCGCCTGATTGTTAACGCGACGCCCTGCGCTGCTTTTAGGCGGTGCATAAGCGATAAAACGCTACTCAGCCAGGCTGCGGCGAACATGCGTGATTAACTTGGATTTTTTCTGTCAAGGGATATTGATCACATTGATGCCCCGGTGACTTTCCGCGGAAAGGGCCCTTCGGCTTCGCCTCAGGGTGAGGGCGCAGCGTCGCGCCGCCATGCGCGCAAAACGCTGGCCTTGCCGCTGCTTGAATTCGCGGTATTCGAATTCAGGTTTGCCGGGGGCCCCGCACGAAATCTGATTTTCTTTCGATAATATTGGATAGTTGAATGAGTCTTTGGTACACAACCGCCCCCTCCGACGTGGCTAAGCGTCGAGCTTGGCTAACCAGGCTGCCGCATTTTTGAGGTCCCATGTTTTATGGGAAAGCTCTCGCCCATCGTTTCGCGTGAGCAGCACCGGCCGATTTCTGGGATTGACGCTTGAGAACGCACCAAAATTGGGGTCGTCAGAGGCCGAAAGTTTGCACTCGACCATCAAGGTTGGAATGTTTTTTTCCACCACCAAAAAATCAACCTCCTTGCCCTGCTTATTTCGAAGGTAATGCACCGAGCCTTTGATGCCCCGCGTGTCTTCGAGAAACTGCTGATGCTTGAGAAGGCTGCATGCCACCAAATTCTCAAAACGCGCAGATTCCAAACTCTCAGGAATTCGCGCCGTGTCAAAAAAATATACCTTGGGCTGTTTTAGTAGTGATCCCTTAATTCTTCGTGTCCAAGGTTGGACCGTGAATATAACGAAAATAGACTCAAGAGTCGTTATCCAGCGCTTGATGGTTGGAGCAGAGACTCCCACATCCTCGGCGAGTGACTGATAGGAAATGGGACTGCCCACCTGGGCCGCAAGCCGGTCCACTAAATACTCAAGGCTCTTGATGTCCTGAATGACGACCATGTCACGCAAGTCCCCCCGCAACATGCTGTCAAGGTGTGACAGCCTCCAGCGATCGGCATCCAATTCGGTCGGCGCAAAAAAACGGTTCCGGAAATCCCCCGCGCTGCATTAACTTGGTTAATGCTGATCCAAAATCACAGTGCCCTGAAAGTTCCTTAACACTGAGTGGATGAAGGCGGTAAAGGTGATGCCTCCCCGCTAAACTCTCACTGCCGCCCCGGTGTGTTATGTCAAGGCGTGCAGAGCCAGTTAGCAGAAGCCTCGGTCGCACTCCCTCTGTGTCATAAATACCCTTGATCCACGTCTTCCAATTCCGCATCTTATGAATCTCATCAAGAATGATCAGGTCGGCATCACGGTTCCAGGTCTCTGCTTTAATGACAGAACGATCTGTTCCACGGTCGAAATTCAAGTACATGCACTGGTCTGCGGGATATAAATTTTTTGACAACTAGGTTTTCCCAACTTGCCTTGGGCCAGCAAGCAGGACCAGCTTTTTTTCCAGATCTTTTTTAATGAATTTGGATAGATAGCGATCCATAAACCATTCCAACCTACACGATACTTTAGTTATAACTAGTTTCTGGCGCAAAAGCGCCAGAAACTATCCCGAGCGTAGCGAGGGATCTCGACGATTAAAGCTCCGTTGATCTTGTTGGCAGCAGCTCGTCAAACAGATCTCGACGCTCAGGGTTCA